>CAZXGD010000009.1:0-95775 GCA_964640485.1 uncultured Isosphaeraceae bacterium
ATCAGCTACGCCGCGGTGAATATGTTCCTGAGCCTTGTACACACCGCCCGTCAAGTCATGGAAGCTGGTAGCGCCCGAAGTCGCCTCGATTCAGGGGTGCCCACGGCGAGGCTGGTGACTGGGACTAAGTCGTAACAAGGTAGCCGTAGGGGAACCTGCGGCTGGATCACCTCCTTTCTAAGGGATAATTTAGACATCGGTGCAGAGAGATCTGGCCCGATGGAATCCGTCTACACGTTCTCGTCCGAGCAATCGGATAGCAAACCGGCAACGGTCTGCAAATGGCATCCCAACTGTTTCCTTGATATATGCAGCGCCCCAGGTTTCTCGCCTGGGGCGCTGTCATTTTTGACCCGGAACAGATCCGTGCAACCGGGGGCGGTATTCTTCCCGTACAGGAAGAACATGCCGCCTCCCTCTTCATCTGCCGCAGGCGCCGCCGAAGAGGCTTTGGCGGAGTTGGGGCTCACCCCGCTGGAGGCTGGGGTGTATCGGTTCTTGCTTTCAGAACCGGGGTCTACGGGGTACCGAATCGCCCAAGCCATGGGCAAGCCGGTGGGCAACATCTACAAGACCGTCGAAGCGCTGGAGGGCAAGGGGGCGGTGGTCACCTCCGATGATGGTGGCAATCGCACCGCAGCGGCCATTCCTATGCAGGAGTGGTTGCGCGCACGGCGTAAGGCCTTCGAGCGGGCGTGCACCGTTGCATCCAAGGCCGTGGCGTCTTCTGCGGACAAGGAGAGCTTTGACGACTCGCTCTACCGATTGACTCATCGCGATCAAGTGCTCGAACGCTGCCGTTCAATGCTGCAAAGCGCGCAGCAGTTTGTCATTGTCACCGCGGCGCCCGCGCTTGTTCCGGAACTCAGCCCCGCACTGCAGGCCAGCGCCAAACGAATTCCCGTGGCGCTGAAGGTCTTTGTTCCGGCAGCCATTCCAGGTGTGGTGGTTGTGGTGGACCCGCGCGGCGCGCCCGCGCTTGAAACCTCTCCGGGTGCGTGGTTGGTTGTGAACGCAGATGGTCGTGAGTGTTTGGTGGCCCTGTTTGACACCCACGCGCGCGAACTGCACACCGCCAGTTGGACGCGCAACCCGCTGGTGGTGTGGACTCACTACACCGGTCACAGCTCTGACCTGCTGCTGGCGGCCGTGCGAACGCAACTCGGCCAGGGCGCAACGCCAAAGCAAATCGCCAGCGCGCTGAAGAAGCTCTCCCCCTTTGAGAACCCTGCCAGTGCTGGCAAGGTGAACATGCGCCAGCGGTATCGCAGCGCGAGTCCTCAAGTGTCGCGTCGCCCTAGTTAACGCATGAGCAGAATGAGACAAGGAACACACATGGTGCCCACAACGCAAGCCCTCATCGCCACACTCGCGTCGCTCACTGCGTGCCTCAACCTTGCGGCGTGTTCCAGTGACGCGGTTCATTGCCCGCAGGGTGCGACGCTCTTGGTGACCAACTTCACGTCGAGTGCGTTGGTGCGGGTGAACGCAGAGACGGGGCAGGTGATCTCTGCCTTCGGGCCAGGTGCCGGTGTGTCCGCGCCGCTTTGCGCGCGAATCGGCCCTGACGGTTTGCTCTACGTGGCCAGCGAGGCCACCGACCAGGTGTTGCGCTTCGATCCTTGCTCCGGCAGATTGGTGGATGTCTTTGTGCAAGCGGGCGCAGGTGGTTTGAACGCGCCCGCATCGTTGGCATGGGGCCCCGACGGCAACCTGTATGTGGCCGGCTTTGAGAATGACGCGGTGCTTCGCTTTCACGGAACCACTGGCGAGTACATGAATGTCTTTGCTAGCGCCAACGTGGCCATTCTGAACGGGCCTGACAACGGCACCACATTCGGCCCAGATGGCCACTTGTACGTGCCCAGCTACTACACCAATCGCATCCTTCGGTTCAACGGCTCCACAGGCCTCTACATGGGTTCGTTTGTGACATCAGTGTCAAGACCTCGCGTGTTGATTTGGGACGGCCCCGATCTTCTGGTGACCAGCGAAACCAGCGATGGTGTCCGCCGCTTTGACGCCGTGACGGGTGCCCCCAACGGATACAAGATTGCCGCGGGTGCAGGAGGTTTGGATCTGCCGGTGGGTCTGGCCAAGGGCCCCGATGGAGACTTGTACGTCACCTCTGGTTCACAGGACCGGGTCTACAGGTACGACGGTGTCACTGGCGCCTTTAAGCAAATCGTGATCGAAACGGGCACCCCCGGCGTGCAAGCTCCGCTCTTTCTGACTTTCGTGCCAGGTCCGGCAGTTGGCGACTTGAACGCAGATGGAGTGGTGGACGGCGCGGACTTGGGCCTGTTGCTGGGCGATTGGATGACCGCCGGACCTGCAGATCTTGACGGGAGTGGTTTGGTTGACGGCGCTGATCTGGGGTTGCTGCTGGGTGAGTGGACGGTGGTTTTGGGGGGGTAGTTGCTGCTGGAGACGCGAGGGACGCACCGCCTTGTGTGCCGTCAGTCCACTCCGCCACAGAGAGCGAAACTTGGCGGAAGTGTGGCAGCCGTAACTTGGGACGCGTTAGCATTTGATGCGTGCAGCGTCGATCATTCAAGTTCATTGATCTCTTCGCAGGTATTGGCGGTTTCCACCACGCGCTGCAATTGCTGGGGGGCCGGTGTGTGCTCGCATGTGAACTGGACGAAGCCTGCAGGGCTGTTTACGAAGCGAGTTTTCCGGGCCTTCCGAAGCGCCGGCTCATCGGAAACATCCGAACGCTAACTCGACGCGAGATTGACGACGAGGCATCAAGCCGCTCGGCGCGCGAGATCAAAGAATTGGTGCCAGACCATGATTTGCTCTGCGCGGGGTTCCCGTGTCAGCCCTTCTCCAAGTCTGGCGCACAGGCTGGCGTGCGAGACCGCACGCGGGGCACTCTGTTCTTCGACATTCTGGAGATCTTGCGCGCCAAGCAACCCCGCTACATCATGCTTGAAAACGTCCGAAATCTCACGGGGCCGCGCCATCGCGAGACTTGGGCCACGATCATTGGTTCCTTACGAGAAGCGGGCTACCGAGTTAGCGACGAGCCCTTAATCCTGTCGCCTCACCTCATTCCGCCGGAGCACGGCGGCACTCCGCAGGTGCGAGATCGGGTGTTCATCCTAGGAATGCATGTCGGCAAGAGTGCCGCTAGCGATCGGCCACCTCCGCTACTTCGGCGAGATTGGTTTGGCGAGTGGGATCCCGATTCGTGGCGGATCGAAGACTTGATCGACGGCGATGCTGACAAGTCATCTTTCGACGCGTATTGCCTTCGGCCGGTCGAGCGCGCATGGCTTGATGCGTGGGATGCATTTGTCCGCGAGATACCAAGCGACCGCTTGCCAGGGTTTCCAATCTGGGTTGACGCATTCGATGCGAGGCCGCGGTTGAAAGTGGACATGCCTGACTGGGAGCGAAACTTCCGAGTTAAGAATTCTGCGTTCTACATCGAGCATCGGGCGGAGATCAATCGGTGGCTCAAAATGAAGTGGGGACCGAACAAGCAGTCGGTTTTGGAGTTTCCCCGGTCACGGCGCGCCTTCGAGTGGCAGGCGAGGAAGGCGCATCCGACTCGGCGTGGGCGGACAATTGAGGACCTAGTTATCCAAATGCGACCGAGCGGGATTCGTGTTAAGCCCGCAACATACCTGCCCGCACTCGTTGCAATCACGCAGACTTCAATCTTGGGTCCAAAGGTTGGGAAGGTCGGCGAGTATCGCAGATTGACTCCGCGAGAAGCTGCACGACTTCAAGGGATTCCTGACGACACATTTGCGCTTGCGGGCGTCGAAGATCGCGAGGCGTACAAGCAGTTGGGTAATGGCGTGAATGTTGGGGTGGTGGCCCTAGCCGCCCGCGCGCTAATGGGCATCGATCTTCCTTTGCCGAAGTCGGCAAACAGGCCAGTTCGGCGCCAATTGAGAAGTGGGACGCGCACTCAAGCTGTGACCGACTCCCTCTTTGAAGTCGCTGTTTGATAGGAGTACCCCGGTGGAACCAAGGAATGCGAATGCACTCCGCATTGTTCATGCGCTGGCTAGCGAATTGATTGGCGTTTGGGATGGAAGAGAAGCGATCAAGTTTCTCAAAGACAACGACTATCAGTGGAAGCAAATGGAATGGATTGGTTGGTACTTTGAATTGCGTGCCAAGCAAATATTGAAGCAAAAGCTCGGTGGGCAGGAGGGGCCGGTGTTTGGCAACGTCTCGTTTGATTTTTCCGTCGAGAATGAACCGTGGGATTTTAAGTCTCATCCGATCAAGCCCAGAGATGCTTGGATGTACCTGAATGATGTGGAGGCGGTAGATAGTTGCGTGATTTCGATAGGATCAATCGGGTGGGTGGTGGCAATGGGTAACGCTACGTACGACCTCGATGGGAGTTTCAAAGAGTGGCACGATTCGCTGAAGGGGCCGATGTCGGCCTATGAGGTTGCGCGCAAGGGCCGCGGGGCGCGTAGTCGTCCGCGAAAGGTGACGTTTCAATGCACGCACTTCTTGATTGTGAAGGTTGACAGCAAGGCAGCGCTCGATGATGCCGTGCGTGCTGGACTAATGAAGGGGACCATGCAGGTCGGGCAGCGAAACGCAGATGGCAAAGCGAGGCGTCCGAAGTACGGACTGCATGTTGGCAAGGCAACCCATTCTGCACTTTCGACGCACCTGACCGTGTTTACGTACCCCGCGAAGCCGGTGTAGCGACTGCCTTGACCCCAGAGATTGGACTGGCCGCGCCAGAGTGAACACATCCTAACTCGACCTCACTGACCTTCATGAAGTCCATCTCGAGTGCGATGGGAATGAGGTATCTAAGCCCGCCAAGCGCAGCGAGCCGATTGGTCCGGTGGCGCGGAGCGCATCGGCCATGCTCCCGGGCAATCGCTCGTCCGTTCCGCGTGTTGAAGCCTGCGCACAGTTAAGTCTTGCGAGTGTGTCGAACTGTCGAGCCCCGCTTCGTGCGGGCCACTTTGCCCTCACGAATGAGGAGCCCCAATACGCTGTAGGAGAGATAGTCCTTTTGGCGGCCCTGATAGTCGGAACGGAGGCCAAGAGTGCTCGCGACATCCGCGTTCGTCACACCTTGGGCGTTCGCTTCCACGAATTCCGTGACGGCAGACTTGAGAAGTTGCAAGCCGAGTTGGGCTCGCTCAATGCCCCCATCGGGAACGACCAGCCCCGCTCGCGACTTGCCTCCAACTCCCGCAGGGATGACTGCGTTAGTCAGGAGGCCCCCGGTCTGTTCAGTTCCGAAAGCCGCAATCAACTCTGATTCCAACTTGAGCGCCTGTGCCTCATCGATGTCATCTGCCAAAATCGTAACAAGCGGCTTGTGTCCGGAGTCGTAGATCGAGCGGATGCGCTTGTACTTGGGAGTTTCATCGGGTCGGACTAGGTGGTCATGAGCGCGACTTCCGGTGCCCTTGCCGACGTAGAACGTGCGCGCCGGGGTCGTCCGCGGATCCTTGAGAGCGTAGACGTAGAAGAATCGACTTGGCACTCAGGCTCCCGATGGCGTTGGTCAAACTATCTTTCGGCTGTTCCGCGCAGTTTGCGGGAGCCGCAGGTGGCATAACAGAATAGTGCCCGCAAGCGCTCGAGAATGGGCTGCGTAGAGGGGCAAACGATCCTTGGCGCTGTGAACTTCTGATGATCACCGCACACCGTGGGCTCGACCCTCCCGTGTGGCTCTCCACAGGTGGGGACCATGAATCGCCTCCCATAGACCTGCGGCATTGCCAATTCTCGAAGTACGTTCCATTCTCCACCCCCAACTCTCGCCACAAACAGAGAACGCGAGCCCTTCGCCACGCGTTCGCAACGCCGCATCTCTCCGCGCCCGCTCTGTAAACGACACGGCTCCCGGCAACTTTGACGGAGGCCCGCGAGTTCCCCGCATCAGCCCCGAACCCACCACCCGCCAGTCAACACTTCACACCCCTGACTCACTCACCCCACCGCCACCCCACCACCCCCTATCCCCCCCGAACCCCGCCTCCCCCCCCACAAATGCACCCGTTATGCCTCAAAAACCTTCGTTTCTCCACCCCTAGGGGCAGTTAGCGGGCGTTCAGTGCAGAGAAACTCACCCCTTTGGTTGACTCGTGGCGGGGGTGGGCTAGGTTGTGGGCGCAGAGGTTGAGGAAAGGTCAGGGCTTAACGCTCTGGCCAAGAAAAGGGTTCTGAATATAGAGGCATGTGTCGGCCGCGTGCGCCACGGTGTTGGGTTGTGTGCGTGCGTACTCCGGCGGCACGGCTTCCGACGAGAGGGAGAAAGGGCGGCTTTTAGTCGTACTCGCCATTCGGACGGGAGCTCCGTGGGTGGACGGAACTCCAGTCCCTTTTCTGAACTCGCGGGCTCCCTGTGGAAACATGGGGAGCCCGCTGGGTTTTTACACATAGTTTGCGGCAGACTCAGTCGTTGAACCCACCGATGTACGGCAATGGATTCGCGCTGGCCTGGTTGCCCAGCCCCGCCCACTTGCCGGCTTCCTCTCGCTCATACGCGGGCAGCGTTCCCCAATTCACTAAACCGGGATTGCCCGCCACAGTGCCGTTGGCGATGTAGTTGCTATTGGCCGGGTTGCCGTCGTTGGGGCCACCTTCGCCAAGCGGTGGGGGCATGCCATTGCCGTAATGGTGAAAGACCGCCGACGACCCCGTGGGCATCACATACTTGGCTTGCACATATCCCGGCTGGGGTGAGCCAGCCGCGATGGGTGGTCCGCCTCCGCTTCCCACGGCTTGTGCGGCAGTGGTGCCCGCAACATGAATGTGATACGCAGGCGCCAGTGCGGCAGCCTCTGACGCTGCGGCGCTCATTTCTCCGCCCTGTGTGTAGCCACCGTGCACTTGCCCAGACTGGCTGTAACCGCCTTGGGCTCCGCTCTGGCTTCCGCCCTGACTTCCGTAGCCATAATTCTGGGGTTGCTGCGCGCTCTGAGCGGCAATCAGCAGGGCGAGAGTGCAAAGAAGCATGGGTTCTCCTTATAGGGGTGGGTGCGTGAAAGCGTAGCATTGCGGCCCCAATGCGCATCGTCATGGCCAGCGACCACGCCGGATTTCAGCTCAAGAGAGAACTTGTGCCCATGATTGAAGCGCTTGGCCACCAGGTGCAAGACGTTGGCACGCACGACACCACTCCGGTGGACTACCCCGACTACGCCGTAAAGGCGGCGGAAGTCATGCTGCGGGGCGAGGCCGAGCGCGGCATCTTGGTGTGCGGCAGCGGCGTGGGAATCACCGTGGCGGCCAACAAGATTCCCGGCATTCGCGCTGCCTGCATTATGGATCACTACTCCGCCCACCAAGGCGTTGAGCACGACGACATGAACGTTTTGGTACTCGGGGGCCGAACCACCGGTGCTGCGGTAGCCGCGGACTTGGTGCAGGCCTTCCTGGGCGCACGTTTTACCGGCGAAGCGCGGCACGCGCGGCGCCTGCAAAAGGTCCTTGAGATTGAGAGCCATGCCGAACAGTTCCGCGGCCTGGCGCGTTCAAACGCACGAACGTCCTGAGTGATATTCGGAACCAACACACATGCGCGATCCGCGCAGGAGATTGCCAAATGCGATTCGTCGCTGTATTGACCGTACTTGCTGCTGCCACTGCAGCTCTCGCACTGAACGCCGCGCCGCAACAGGCTGCGCCCCAGGACTTTGAGAGCCTTCCACCCGAGCCGAGCCAGGTTCAAGCGCAATTGAACTCCGCGCCCATCTCGCTGGAGCAGGCCATTGCAGCCGCCGAGAAGGAAATGCAGGGGATCTCCCTGCTTGCCCGCTTTACGCAGAATGGTGGCGATCCCGTCTATGAGGTGGTGGTGATCTCCAACGGTGTGCAGAAGAAGGTCTCCGTAGATGGCAAGACCGGCAAAGTGACCGGCGCCATGCTCACGCTCCCCAGCGCCGTGCGAAAGGCGCTCGAAAAGACAGGCGGCGGCAAAGTGAAGGATGCCGTGACCAACTTTAACGCGGACCCTGCGCAATATTCTGTGGTGATCTTTAAGAAGGACCAGCGCTACGACATCATCGTGAATGCCGTGGATGGGTCCATCATCAGTGAAACGCTGGTGTCGCGATTCCCTGGCATGAACTTCACCGGCGAATTGCAGGAGACAGACAGCGGCTTGATGTACGTTGACATCGTGGAAGGCACCGGCGCAGCACCGGAGCCAAGCTCCGTGGTGAAGGTGCACTACACCGGGTACTTCACCAATGGTCAAGACTTTGATAGCAGCGTGAAGCGCGGCGAGCCTGCGCAGTTCAACTTGAGTGGCGTGATCCCAGGTTGGACAGAAGGCGTGGGCGGCATGAAGGTGGGCGGCAAGCGCAAGCTCATCGTGCCCTACAAGTTGGCGTATGGCGAAAAGGGCCGTGGACCGATTCCCGCCAAGGCCACGCTGGTCTTTGACGTGGAGCTGCTTGAGGTGATGAACGTGCCAAGTTCACAGACCCCCCGCTGAACCAAGTTCCAATGATTCACTGCGCGGGCGTTGCTCCCTAGGGAGCGCGCCCGCGCTTTATTTGGTCTTGAAGATTTCGTCAGCCTGCTTGCCGACATCTTCGGAGTGCTTCTCTGCGCGCTGCACGGTGCGAGAGGCTGCATCGCGCGCCTTGCCTAGGGTGCTGGCGCTGTTGTGGCCGATCTCCGGCGAGTTGGGATCCTTGGTGGCACGCGGCACCGGCGGCGGTGGTGGAGCAACCGCGACATCCGCTGCGGGGCGAGGCTTCATCTCGCCGCATCCGCCAAGACCTGCGGCCATGCACGCGAAGCCCAAGAGTGTGGTGATGGTTGCAGCGGAGCGAAGCACAAGCAAATGATAGGCGCGGCGCTACTTAGCCGGGTTGAGCGCCTTTAAGTCGCCTGGCACAAAGAGCCCGTCCTTGCGGATGAGTTCGCCATCAAAGTGAATGGTGCCGCCGCCGTAATCGGGGCGCTGAATACACACCAGATCCCAGTGAATCTCACTCTTGTTGCCGTTGTCCGTCTCTTCATAGCAGCGCCCGGGAGTGCAGTGAAAGCTGCCTGCGATCTTCTCGTCAAACAAGATGTCCTTCATGGGGTGCAGAATGTGCGGGTTGAAGCCCAGCGACCACTCACCGATGTACCGCGCGCCTTCATCAGTGTCAAAGATGGCTTCCAGTTCCTTTTGATTCTGGTCAGCGGAACACTTGACGATTCGCCCCTTTTGAAACTCCAACCGGATGTTGGTGAACGTAATGCCGTTAAAGAGTGTGGGCGTGTTGTACTGAAGCACCCCCTCAACGCTATTGCGCACAGGTGCGGTGAAACACTCGCCATCGGGAATGTTGCGCTCGCCACTGCAGGGCACGACGGGGATTCCCTTGATGCTCATGTGCAGATCAGTGGGGCCCGGCCCCTTAATGTGCACCTTGTCCGTGGCCAGCATGCGCGCCTTGAGTGGCTGCACGTCGCGATCCATCTTGGCGTAGTCAACCAAGCAGACGTTGAAATAGAACTGTTCGAAGTCGTCGCTACTCATTTGCGCCAGTTGCGCCATGCTTGGGGTGGGCCAGCGCAGAACGACCCAACGTGTGTGATTCACGCGCTGTTCAAAGTGCACGGGCTTGGCGTAGAGCTTGCCCACCGACTTCATTTGCTCCGGCGGAATGCCACTCATTTCGCTTACGTTTGCTGCACCGCGGATACCCACATAGCACTGCATGCGCTTCATGCGCTCCAGGTCGTACTCGCCCCAGATGCGTAGCCCGTCGGCACCGCTGAGCTTGTTTAGGGCGCGTACCACCCGGTTTGAGCGTTGAGCAGAGTGCGGGTGTCCACCCGCGCGACGTGTTGCCTCAATCACCGCGATGGCGATGTCGTCAGGAGCGTCGAACGTTTCAACCAGCAAGTGATCGCCGGGCTTTACCTGGCAACTGTGGCGAACTAATACGTCAGCAAGAGTTTGGTAGCGCGCGTCCATGGGGGCGAGCATGGTACGCCCCCAATGCGGCTCGTACTCCGGCAATGGCGCGTTCAATTCCCTGAGCGTCGACATCCAAGTGTGTGACCGCGCGCACGCGTTGCGGATCCATGGCGATCATGCGCACGCCGTGTTCTGCCAGGTGATTGCACAGATGCTGTGCGGTGCCCAGCGCTGGATCCACCGTAAAGAAAACCATGTTGGTGGGTGTGGCATCCGGCGGCACAGAAAGTTGAATACCAGCGAGCCCCGATAGGCCTTGCGCAAGTGCGCGAGCATTGGCATGGTCAACAGCCAATCGTGCCACGTGGTGGTCAAGCGCCCAGATGGCTGCCGCCGCCAGAAGCCCGCTCTGCCTCATTCCGCCGCCGAACAGTTTGCGAAAGCGCCGAGCCCGCTGAATGAACGGCGCGGAACCCGCAAGTGCGCTGCCTACGGGGCAGCCCAGCCCCTTGCTAAAGCACACGCTGACAGAATTGGCGTGGCGAGCAAAGGCGCCCGCCGCGTACCCAGAGGCCACGCATGCGTTAAAGAGGCGCGCACCGTCAATGTGCACGTGTAGTTCATGTTCATGCGCAGCCGCGGCGACGGCAGTCCACTGTTCCATTGGCCACACAGTGCCGCCTCCACGATTCTGTGTGTTCTCAACCACCAGCATGGTGCTCTTGGGGTGATGCACATTGGGTGTGCGAACGGCAGCGTGAACGGCGGCGGCATCAAACACTCCAGCGGGGCCATCAATCGCTTGAATCATGGCGCCGGAAAGTGCGGCGGGCGCCCCCGTTTCATAGTGGATGATGTGGCTGTCTTTGTGCGCGATGATCTCATCGCCCGCCCCGCACACCACGCGAATGGCCAGTTGGTTGGCCATGACACCACTTGGCACAAACACGGCGGCTTCTTTGCCCAAAAGGCTGGCAATCTTGGCTTCCAGCGCATGAACGGTGGGCTCGTCGCCAAGAACGTCATCGCCCAAGGGGGCGGCACGCATGGCGTCCCACATGGCGGCAGTGGGCTGCGTGACGGTGTCTGAGCGAAGATCAACAGTGGCTGCGGGCATGGCTTAGATGGTTCCTCGGGTGGCCGCTTGATTGGCAAACCGTAAGAAGGCGATTCTGGACACCAGCCATTCGCCGTCGGGCTGCTTGGTGAGTTCAAGCCACCAACTGGTGGGCAATGCGCCAAAGGCACCCGTGCTCGCGGTGGCAGTTGAGCAACCGAGCAGCACCTGCGCGGTGTTGGAATCCACCGTGCTATAGGAGAGATGAGTGATGGAGTTTGACTCAATGCGATTGCGCCCATCCAAGGTCTGAACGGCGTGCATGATGCTGCTTGAATCCTGAGAAATGCCGGTGTTGGAGCCAAACTGAATGGTGGCGTCCGGCGCAAATGAGCTGGCCACGCACGCGGTATCGGCGTGTTCTGCGCAGGCCACCATGCGGCGAACGGCCTCAGCGGCGGCTTCACCGGGGGACTGCCACATGCTGCCCACCACCAGCACCGCGGCGGCAAGGAGCAGTGAGGCCACCCCTGCCAGAATGAAGCGTGCCCGCTCGTTGTGCGCGCCGTACCACGCCAGCGCTCCACCCAAGAGCAGAAGAAGCGTGGCGGGAGTCCACGGGTTCTCCGCCAAGAATCGGGTGAAGAAAGGTGAGGCGGGAAGGGTGGGATCCATTGGGGGGTGAGCGCATCTGGGTGCGCACACTCCGTAGCCTAGGCAGAATGCCCCAAGGTGCGTACGAGTCCCTGCAGCCAGCCTCAATCGCCGAACTCGCCGGAGTTTGTCAGGGGGCGCTGGGCATTCTGGCGGCGGAGGGCCCATCGCTCTCGCACGCCCTGCCAGCGATGGGGGAACCGGATGTTCGTGAGCGCTATGTGTTGGTGAGCACCGCCACCGCGCTACGGCCGATCGCTGCAGCGGGCATCGCTCCCGACGCCGTGGTGTTAGGCGTTGACGAGCCGGACTTAGAAGCAGTGCTCGGGGATCTACCGCTGCGCAAGTTGCGCTCCACGACGTTGATCGCGCCCGCGGTGTTGGAGGGCGCCGTGCGCCGGTGGTGGACGGGCCACCTGCGGCTGTCGAGCGACGGCGGCGAGTCCTCGCAGGGGCTGGGGTCGCTGGGTACAGGCCGCGCCGAGGAGAGAGCGCATCGATTGCTGCGACACGTTGGGTGCGACCCCGTGGCGCTGGTAGGCGTGGACCCCTTGGGCAGCGACGGCGTGTGGCATGCGCGCGGCACGGCATTGGACAGCGCGTGGAGCGCGCAGTTGAACCCGTTTCTTTCGCTTGCCACGCTTGAGTGGCGCCTGGGCACTGCGCGGCGCGATCAACACGATGCCGCCATGCGCCGGGTGCGTGCTTTTGTAAGCGCGGATCGCGACGCCGGTTTGCGCGTGATAGACGTGGCAGGGGGAACCATTGCTGAAGCTGATGAAATGCCAGTAGGAGAAATGTTGCATCGACACGCGGTGGTCCGCGCACCGTTGCCGCTTCCGCGCAGGGCGCGACCTGTGGCCGTGGTGCAAGACGAACGCGTGGCGCCACTGTTGCCCTCGATGACCGCATTTGTCATGGCGGATCCTGAGGTGGGCGGAACCGGAGTGGCGCGCAAACTGGACAGCGAGTTCGGCGGACGGCCCGTGTTGGCACGCACCATCGAACGTGTGGCAAGTGCTCCCTGTGTTGAGCGCGTGGTGGTGGTTGCGCCTGAAGGTAATCAACTGGTGGGTGCGCTGGGCGCCGTTCGCACCAGCGTGCCGGTGGAACTGGTTCAAGTACCCGGCAGTTTTCGCGGCTCGGCGGCGGGCGCTATCGCGGTGAGCAGATTGTGGGCGGACAGCATGTGGGGCGGTGGCTTGGGTGGAACCACGGTGTTCGATGAAATGATCGCCCCACGCGCTCTGGTGGCCGCGATGGACAAGTGCGGCGTGGAACATGGCGTGGTGGTGGGGGGCGACTGGCCGATGGTGCTGGTTGACGGCGACGCAGGAATTGAAGGCGTGGTGGCACGCTTTGCGGCCATGGGGCGGCGGGGTGTGGTGTTTGGCGATGCACCACCTGGGCTTTCTCCGTGTTGCATTGGTCGCGACGCCGCTGCATTCCTGGCAGAGCGTGGGCAAGGCGCAACCGTGGGTGCCATGGCGGGGCTTCGCGGGCGCTGGGCTTATGACCTTCGCGGCGCACCCAACTGGGTGGTGCGTGCCCCGTTTGCTGCGCGCATCGCCACGGTGCGATCAGTCTTTGACAGCCCTCGTGCCAAGATTCGCATGCGGCGCGGGTTGGAGCCGCTGCTGCCCCCAGAAGGGTCGGCGCGCCCCACGTGGACCGAGATCGTGCCCGCATTGGAACGGCAATACAGCATTTTGCCCAGTTTTAGCCCGCAACACCTGATGGTTGAGCTTTGCACAGGGCGCTATGCCAGCGGAACGGCCAGCCCGCATCGCTACGGAACCATTCAGCGCGCACCGATGACATTTGCATTGCTCGAACGAATTCTGGCTCAGATTGCAGACGCCCGCGATGTGTGCGTGAGTTTTGCTGGGCTTGGTGACCCCATGCGCCATCCTGACCTACCCGCGTTCATACGCATGGCGCGCCAAGCGGGCGCGCGAGCGATTCATGTGCGAACCGAATTGCTTGCGCCCACCGGTGCCATTGAAGCCATGCTGCAAGCGGGCGTTGACGTGGTGAGCGTTGAAGTGCATGCCGCTTGCCGCGAAACATATCGCGCCACCATGGGGGTCGATCGCTTTGAAGACTGCATGGCGAACATCCGCCGTGTCTTGCAATTGCGCTCGGCACCGGCTGGGTGCGACGCGGACCTCTTCGGGTTGCCCTTTGTCATTCCGCGCATGCAACGCCGCGGCGACACCGTGGCAGACCTCGCCGCCTTTGCATCGGAGTGGGCGTCGCTGGGAACATCAGTGTTGGAGAGTCCCACGTTTGCGATCGTGGATGGGCAGGTGGTGACGCAGCGGGACCGACTGTCGGATGCGTCGACACCACCCAGAACGCAGCGGCGGGAACTCTGGCGACGACTCAAGGTGCTGAGTGACGGCGGAGTGCCCACCGCGGAGTGCGACATTCTGGGACAGACCGTGGTGGCCTCACTTCTGCAAACCCCGCTGCTTGAGGCGTGGCGCGATGTGGTGGCCCGGCGTAGGCAGATACGCCGAGAACAAGGGGGACAAGCCGTTGAACTGCGCACCAGGACGCCGTAGCGCGTGTGCATGGAAGAAGTTCAGCAGATTGCCCCATGCGCCGCGGGAGGCCTAGGATTGGGTGTCGTGAGTGACTTGGATGACGTGGACTATGGGCGCCCCATTGCGCTGTTCCCGCTCTCGTGCGTGACATTGCTTCCGCACACGCTGCAGCCGCTTCACATCTTTGAGGTGCGCTACCGACACATGGTTGAAGACGCTCTTCGAGCCGCAGGAGTTGGTGGCGAGATTCTGGATGCGGCACCCATCGCCATGGCCACCATCGCGCCAACGAACGGCGCTCCGGGGTGTCCGCCCTTGAGGCCAGTGGTGTGCGTGGGCAGAATTGTGCAGCACCAGCTGCTGGCGGATGGCAAGCACAACATTGTGTTGCACGGTGTCGCCAGAGCCACCATTCAAGAAGTGATCGAACCCAGGGGTGAACGGCTCTATCGGCAAGCACGGCTCACGCCACTGGAGCAACCGCTTGGCGCGCGCCCCGCCATGAAACAAGCGCGACGGGTGATTCGTGACTTGCTCTCAAGCGGGCGCCTGAGCAAACTGCTGAGCGCTCGCCCATTGCTGGAATGGATCGACCGCCCGGATGTTCCCACGCACGCGGCCATCGAGTTGGCGGCCTACGCATTTGTTCGCGATCCTGAACGGCGCTATCAGATGCTGGCCGAACCGCGAGCGTTGGCACGAGCGCGCTTGGTGCGCGACGAGCTGGTGGCCATCGACCACCTGCTTGCTGCGGCGGAGCAGCAGGGCAGTTGCGATTGGCCCAAGGGTTTGGCCTGGAATTAGGGGGTGGGTGGAGCTGGAGAAGCAGGGGTGCGTGGCGGCGCGGGTGTGCGCGGCGGAGCGGGCGCGTGCGGCGCAGCAGGTGTGTTTGGGCTCGCGCGGTTGACCCCTTGCAGCACATGATCAAGCGCGGTGTTCCACTTCTTGATGTCTGCTTCAAACCGCTTCAGCAGGGGGGCGGCGTCTCCTTGAATCACCACTTTTTCAAACTTGTCCTCTAGGCGTAATGCGTCAACAACCTCTTGCCCCTGAATCACTAGGGCAAAGATGGGCATGTCAAGATTCCACCGCGCCTGCGCTTTAGTGGTCACCACAAAGATTGTTGGATGTGCTTGATCGCTGTCAATCATGCGCTGCAAGGCCACGCGGCCGGGTGCGTCAAAGAAGAGCTTGGGTGAAAACTCTCTGCGAATTCCATAGCCAGCGCTGATCAACCCCACCGGGCCGGTGACTTGCCGAATGACCCCGGTCCAACTGTTGACTGGCTGATCGTTGTAATAGTTTCTGAGCGCCAAGTTCACAAAGTTAGCGCACGCCGTTGGAGCTTCAGCCACGCGCAATTGAATGAGGAACTTGCCCTTGCTGGTGTAGATCTCCGCACGAAGTTCGTCGGCGGCGGCAGCAGGCGGCGGTGCGGGTTGCGCAGGAGCCGGCGTCGAGTTGGGCGGCGTGGTGCTCGGCGGAGTTGCCGGCGCTGTGGCCGGTGGAAGTGGCGGCGCCTTGGGTGCGGGGGGAGCCACTTGCGGAGTCACAAAGAGCGAAATGACTAGGGAAAGTGCTAAGTGAATCATGGTGTGTCCGTAAGAGACGCGGAGCCCGCAGGGGTTGTTCCCGGGGCGGAATCTGGGGAGTTGGGGGAATCTGGGGAATCACTATCCGGCCGATCTCGGCCGCCTTCTTGGAGTTGCGCAATTCGCTCTTCAAGCCCTTGTCGCAGCCACTCGGCGGAGCGCGCATCCGCGTCGATGGCGGTGAGCCGCTCCTTAAGCACGTAGGCGTTGGGTGCCGTGCTGGCCTCTGCCATGTGGCTCAATTGCTCAGTTGCGGCGCGTATGAGTTTGCGTCGGCGATCGACGGTCGTCAACAAGTCGAGCTGCGCTTGCAGCGCTTCCAACGCATAGGAATCTGGTGCGCCAAGTTCCACGCTGGCCACCACCGCATCCAGTTCTTCAGCAAGATTTGCTTTGCGCGACAGATCCCTTCGGGTGCCTTCGAGCCGTCGGTGCAATTCGTGCAGTGCGGCCTGCATGGCGGAGAGCAACTCGGGCTCCGCGCCCTGAGCGGCGCGAGTCACGGCTTGCTTGAGCAGTTCTTCTTGCACAAAGAGTGAGGGCCACATGAGCGAGTCCACCGCGTCGCGAACTCGGGTTGCGGCATCCTGCGGCAAGACGCGCAACAACTGCACAGCGGACTCACGGGCTGCCGTTCTCAGCTCTGCTTCGGCCGAACGGCTCCGAGCGTCCAGCACGGACAGTTGTCGTTGATAAGCCTGCATTTGCGTGGGTGTGGCGGTGAGTGCCCACGCGGGGCCCCACTGTTCTAGCAACTGAGCGCGCTGCAACTCAATGGCCTGCTGGCCCGCACGCCGTGCAGAGATAGCGGCTGCGGTGCGCGTCCACTGGCGTTCAAGCGCGTCTTCAACGCGGCGACGGTCAGCCAACTCAAGCCCGGCCGCGTCCAGCAGGGCGGGGAGACGAATGCCGGCTGCGGGGTCAAGCGACGTCATGTCGTCCCGTTCTGCTGCACGAGTGAACTCAAGCAGCGCGGGCGAAGCACTTGCCGCGTCGGTGCGCACGATCACCATTTGTTGGAGCAATTCAGTGTCTGCGCGTGCCAGCGTGGCTCTCCATGAGTGGCTCTGCGTTAGCACCGAAACCAGCTCGGGGCCCGCGGTGGGCTGAATGGTGCCCGCGGGAGTGCTGAGGTATGCCGCGGTCAAACGAGGCCGCACAAATGCCACTGCCTTCTCATAGGCATCCTGCGTTCTTGATCGATACCGGTCGATGAGCGCTTGAACCGTCTCATCTGAATCCTTGCTGGCGCCCAACTTTGCGGTTAGAGCGCGGATGGCGGCATCCTCGAGTGGCGGTGGCAGCAGTTCGCGCAATTGCGCATCTTCTGCACTCTGCCGGTTGGCGGCTGCCACAATCTTTGGCGGAGGCGCCGCAGGCGCGGGCTTGGCGGGCGGTACCTCCGCAGCGAGCAAGTGGATGAGCACGAGGGCAATCACGTGGTTCGAGCATATCCTCGGTGGGTCTTCCCCCAACTGGAGATGGCTTATGACTCAATGCTGGACGGTCAATCTGCAGTCAGATCAGAGTCCGCTGGAGGATCTGAGTTGTTACCGAGCGGTCGGGTGGGTGCGTGCGCTGGCCGTGCGAAGGGTTTGCGCATGAGGCGCGTGGCTGTCTTTGACGTGGATGGCACCCTGACACAAAGCAGCGACTGTGACGATTGCATGTTCATGCGCACCGCCCGGGAACTTCTGGGCCTTGAGCAGATCAGTCTTGACTGGTCAACCTATCCCCATTCCACCGATGACTCCATCGCGGCGCATTTGATCTCCCAAGCACGTGGGCGGAAAGCCACGCGCTCGGAAGTGGATGAGTTTCAAGAGTGCGCACTCGCAGTGCTGCGCCAGGAATTGGAACGCCGGGGGGGCGTGAAGCCGGTGCCCGGTGCGCTGGGCGTTTTGGATCAGGTGCGCAGCGCCGGGTGGCTGCCGGCCATCGCCACCGGCTGCTGGCGGAAGAGCGCACTGCTGAAGTTGGAATCGGCTGGAATCTCCATCCAAGGGCTGGCCGCGGCGTTTGCAGACGATGCGTGGCCCCGCGAGGGGATCATCGGTCGTGCCGTGCAGCGCGCTCTGGCACTGGCGGGGGAGACCGCTGGACACACCGCTGCCCTGAGCGCCACTGTGGTGTATTCGGGAGATGGCGTCTGGGATGTGCGTGCGTGCCGCAGCAGCGGGTATCGTTTTGTGGGTATCGCCCAAGGCCCTCGGGTCGCGGCGCTGCGTCAGGAAGGGGCGAGCACGGTGCTCGCTGGCTACGCGGATTTGCATGCGTTTCTCGATGCCCTTGAGAATGCAAGTATTCCGCGGAGCGCCTAGGACGTAGCGCAGCACGCCGCGATGGCGGAAGCGTGGAGGAACCATGGTTGCAGGTGGACTTGGTTTGTTAGTGCTGCTGGTGCTTGGTGGTTTGGTGGCGTTGGTGGTCATCTTGATCATCTGGGCTATCTCCATTTACAACCGTCTCACCCGGAATCGCATCAATGCACAGGGCGCGTTCAGCGGTATTGATGTCGAGTTGCGCCGTCGCCATGACTTGGTGCCCAACTTGGTAAACACCGTCAAGGGGTATGCCACGCATGAAAAGTCCACCCTTGAGGGTGTGATCTCTGCGCGAGCCGCAGCCGTGCGACCCAATCAGAGCATGGACGAACGATTGGCCGCAGAGAAGGGCTTGACGGGCGCGCTGGGACGATTGATGGCTGTGGCCGAGGCGTACCCTGAATTGAAGGCCAATCAAAACTTTCTGCAGTTGCAGGGCGAGCTCAGCCAGATTGAAAATCGCATTGCAGGCGCACGCACGGGTTACAACGGCGCAGTGCAGACCTACAACACTGGGGCTGCAGTGTTCCCCGACAAAATCCTTGCGGGAATGTTTGGATTCCAAGCCATGCCGTTCTTTGAGATCGACGAAGCGGCGCAGCGCAATGTGCCGCAGGTGCAGTTCTAACGCGCGGCCCCGCAAGGATGCGACATGCCACGCGAACGGATTGTGAGTGCAGTGGAGCAGAGCGCCGACGCCGAACAGTCGGCGGGCGCTGTGCGTCCACGAGTTCTTGACGAGTACGTTGGCCAGCGTGACTTGGTGGAGCGGCTACGCATTGCGTTGCAGGCGGTGAAGGAGCGTGGCGAAGCCATGGAGCATGTTTTGCTTCACGGGCCGCCCGGCCTTGGCAAGACAACCTTGGCGCATGTGATTGCCGCTGAGATGGGGAGCCGCGCCTATGTCACCAGTGGCCCCGGGCTCACCAAGGCTGCTGACCTGATGGGAATGCTCACCAAACTTGAGCCGCACGACGTGCTCTTCATCGATGAGATCCACAGGCTTCCGGTGGCGGTTGAGGAATACATCTATCCCGCGATGGAAGATTTTAAGATTGACTTTACGGTGGACAGCGGCATGCACGCGCGCGTGGTCACCATGGCGCTCAAGCCATTCACCCTTATCGGCGCCACCACTCGCGCAGGGCTGCTCACTCAGGCGCTGCGTACCCGCTTTGGCGTGGTGCACAATCTGAGCTTCTATCCGCAGGATGACTTGGTGGCCATTCTGGATCGCGCGGCACGGCTGATGAGGGTGGAAGGCGCCACCACTCCCTGTTTGCGCACATTGGCCGCGCGGAGTCGTGGCACGCCGCGCGTGGCGTTGCGGTTGCTCCGCCGTGTGCGTGATTTTGCCCAGGTCCGTGGTGGTGGATCGCTGGACGATGCGGCAATCCATGGGGCACTCGCGCTCGAAGGTATCGATGCACTGGGGCTGGACGAACTCGACCGCCGTTACCTGCGCGTGCTGGCTGAGACGTACAACGGTGGCCCCGCCGGGCTGGAGGCTATCGCCGCCACGGTGGGTGAAGATGCACAAACGCTCGAAGACGTGGTGGAGCCGTACTTGCTCCAACTTGGATTCCTGGCGCGAACCCGGCAAGGGCGGCAGATCACCGCTCAAGCGCGCGGATTCAAGGGCCTGCCGTTATGGAGTGAAGGGTAGGTTTCGCAGGTTGGGGGCGTCCAGCCCTCCAATCCTGATGGCCAGCCCGCCGTAGTACTCGCCGATCACAACGTCGTACCCAAAGGTACTTACCAACGTAAAGTCGGGGGTTTCGCGCTTTAGATCTACATTGAAGGATCGAAAGTTGTTTTGCTGCAGGTCGTAGGTGGGCGTAAACCCAAGTTCATACGTGCGCGAGACTCGATAGTTGATTCCACCCGCCAGCAACTGGTCGGAGATGTAGATGGACTCCGGTGAGTTGTTGTTGATGGCGCGATACTCAATGAACGTGCTCACATCCGGCGAGTGCTGCATTTGCGCACCGATCATTCCGCGCGCGGCATTGCTGATACCAAATGGCCCTTGGCCCAGTGAGGGCAAGTCGCTGTCCAGCAGGTAGGTGAGATTGCCGTTAAAGCTCAGGCTGCTGCTTGCTGCCCACTTAAAGCTGCCGTATGCAGTGCGCCCCCACTGGCTGAGCTCCGGGCGCCACGCAAAGAACTGCGGAAACGGGCTCTGGCGGTAGCGCGCTCCGCTGGTGTACGTGCGAGCGTAGGTGTCGCTGGCGTCGTCCCATGTCACGCCCAAGTCCACAACCAGCCAGTCAACGCTCTGCCAATTGCCCGCTCCGCCTCGCATGGTCTGAAATCGCTGGCGCACTCCCGTCTGCACCACGGCTCCGCCCGATGCGCCCTCAATGTCCTGGTCGTAAATGGCGTAAGCATCTTCTGGTGCGCTGTCCCAGCCGTACCACGCGTTGGCGTAAGGGGTAATGACATGCCGCAGACGATGGACGTCCAGCAATGGAATCTCAGCGCTGTCATAGTTGGCCATGATGTCTGCGCTGGTGCGCACGCCAAAGGTGAGCAGTCCTCGCAACCGATCCGCTTGCGGGTTGTAGTCACCAGGATTGCCATTCACATAGCCGCTGACTGCAGCGCTACTGAATGGGGTGAGGTGAAACCCTCCCTGACCGAGTGGCATGCTCAGTTCTTGCCGGGTGTAAAGACGGGTGTACGTGTCATCTGCGTAACCATTGCCTTGATACAGGGCTTTCAGGTTGGTGGTCCTGGTAAATGTTGAACCATTGGGGAGAGTCTGCCCCAGCAAGTTGAACGTGTTGGCCAGGACTCCCGTGGAACTCTCGCTCCCCTCGCCAAACCGAATCGCCATGAGATTGGCGCTGTACTCCTGCGTCCAGGTCATGGTGTCGCCAAACAGGCTGTCTCCCCACCGTTTGTAGGCGCCTTCTGGATACTTGGCCACTTGGTAGGGTCGTGCGGCCAACTGTCCGCTGTTGGTAATGACCTCATTGGTGGGGTAGCTCAGAAGCAGACTCATTTCGCTGTGCTCGCCGGTGCTCACCAGATATGCGCTGGTCTCCTGCTGCATTTTGGAAGTGAACTCAGACTGGCGATAGATCTGCATGAAACTCTCGTCGCTGACATAGTTGGCCTGGACCTGGAGTTTGGTGGTGCTGGTGAAATCAAAGGTGCGCTGTGCACTAAAGATTCCCCGGAAGTCATCAGGTGATACAACGTTGACGCCCGCGCTTGTGCGCTCCACGTTGCCAAAGTCCCAGAGTCCAAAGAGGTCAAACTTAAACTCTTCAATCTTGCCCTTCACGCCCGCGCCCGCACCCCAGTTGATCCATGCGTCGGAGTACAGCGTGAGGTCAGTCTCCTTGGAACGCTCCATGCCGAGCAGCGTGAGCAGGTTCCATCGCGTGGTGATGCGTGTGCCGTAGTCGCCCGAGAATCCAAGGCCGATGCCCCGGAGCGGAATGTCCTCCCCTGAGCCTTCAAACCCAGGAATCCAGAAGAATGGCGCCCGCCCCGCACGAAAGGTCACATCTTGGCCCTGAACCAGTGTCTGTCCGCGCCCCTCATCATTCAGGGTGCGCGTGATGGTGGCGCGTTCAACGCCAACGTTCAGGTGGGGTGTAAAGAAGTCACTGGTGCTGATGGTCAGACGATCCGCCTGCCATTGGTCCTGCGAGTACTGGCGCAACTCGTCCGCGCGCGCGATGAGCGGCAAGCCGCTGCGGTCGACGGTTCGCAGCACACTGTCGATGAGCGTGGCGCGCTCGAGTGCAAAGTCGTAGTACGCACGTTTGGCGCGCACGGTGTAGTCAAAGTCGGTAACGCCGATGTCCCCCTCCAGGTAGACGCCGGTGACGGATTGAGCGCTCACCTGTTCACCGGCATCGCCCTTCAGGCCCGCGGTGGTGCCGGGCTTTAGAAAGACAACCGCGCGTTCCGCGCGCATCTGAAGCATGCGCGTGTCGGAACCGGGTGAACTTGGCAGCACGTCCAGCGTGACGCCTCCCGTAAGCGTGACCGTGTCATTCTTGGTGTCAATCACCACGGTGTCTGCAACAAACGCCACGAGGCTCTTGGGAGAAATGATGGGTGAACGCGCTTCTTCTTCGGCGCTTGTGGGAGGCTGGATGCTTGTGGGCGGCTGAATGGCAACGGTGGTTGGCCCTGTACTGGCAGGCAGCGCGCTACCACCCACCACCAACGGCGGTGGCGGCGGTGGTGGTGACGGCTGCCGAACATCCGGAAGCGTGCGCAGCGAGTGGGGTTTCTCTGCAAGTCCGCGGAGATACTCCTGCACACGCGCTTCGCCGCTGCGCACCGTTGAATTGCCCGAAGGCGCTTGAGGCTCAACCAAGACCGCGCGGAGAGTGGTCTCGCCCATGGTGCTTGCCGTAATGAGCAGGTTGGAACCGCTGGCGCCCATTCCTGCGGCCTTAGTGGGCTCGGTGGTGTGAGGGAACCACACCGCGATCTGCGTGATGACCCCCTTGGAGCTGGGGATTCGCTCCACCCACACTACGGCGCGCTCTGCGTAGAAGTCGTACTGACCAAGTTGAACATTGACTTGGCCGTCCAGATACAGCCGTTGAGTGCTGTCCACCTTCCAGGTGTTTGCACGAGTGGCCTTAAAGAGTCCGTTCCAATCGCCGGGCTCGATGGGGATGACAAATCCACCTAGCCGGTCCCCCCGTATGGGCACGCCTTCGATCTGTGCGCTGGCAACGGGCAGGCCCACGCTCGCCAACACGCCTGCAAGTGCCAGCCGCGCGGCGCGTGCGGACCAAGATTTGGAATGCAGCAGAGCGCGCACGCGGGGCAGGGTACCGCCGTCCTAGCAACTCGGAGGCCTAGCGCCACCCGATGGGTCTGCCCGAAAGGCCATTCACTTCCTTGATGAGCGTCATGACAACCAATCCACCCACGGCCACCAGCGCCATCGCCAGCGCTGCGGTGTGCAGCCCCACGCACATCAGCCAAGCCGCCGCGTAGACGGCCTGCCACATGGCACCGTAGCGCCGGAGTTTTTCCGCCGCCGCGGTGCCGCCGCCCAACCCCGCAACCTTCATGCGGGCGACCAACAGAAAGCCTGCCAGCGCCAGCACGGGCCAAATGAGCCCTTGCGGCCCGGCACGCACCAACGTGCCATCCGGCCCGATCACCTGTGGCCAGAATGAGTCGCTGTCTCCGGAACGCACACCCATTCCGATGAGGATGGCGCTCCAAAAGAGCCAGCCTGCAGTCACGGCAAGGATCTGCTTTGGGCCGAAGTAGGGTCGCTTTTTTTCAAAGCGATGCACGCTTGCCGCAATGGCCACAGCGTGCGACATGCTCACCCAAATGGGAAGCGTGAATGTAAAGGAGTAGTTGGGGATGAGCATGTGCGCGGCGTGCACAAGACCCACGGTCACAATGCCCGCGCTGGGAATGTGCTTCGCTACGGCGTCATAAAAGAGAATGGCCGCTCCAACAATCACCGTCACAATGAGTGCCGGTTCACCCAGCGTGCTTGCCGCCACCACCGCCAGCATGAATGAGCCAAAGCTCAGCACGGCCGCGCTGCTGGCGCGTATGCGCCCCGCAGCAAGAGGGCGCTCGGGGCTGAATTGTCGGTCGTGGCGTACGTCCAGCAGATCGTTCAAACTTGCTGCAAATGCAAAGAGCCCAACCGCCACTATGGCAGTTGCCACAAGCGCGGCCCAGAGCGGCATGTTGTAAACGTCAAGATCCTTGTACCGCGGATCACTTCGGGTGATGAGCGTAACCAGCCACAACTCGCTCACCGCACCGAATGCCAGTGAGAGTCTTGTGAGTTGAAAGGCGTCAAGAATGCGTGCCGCCAGTGGGCGCATGCGCGCATCGTAGAGGGGTTGACGCGGGCAAATGCGCGCGCGATGGGTGCTACCATCTCCCTCCCCGTATGCGTCAATCGCAAGCGCGGAATGAACTCAACTCATGAAGGAACGCTCACAAACATCGCCCACCAAGCCTGCGACGCCTGCTGCGCCCGATGCGCGCGGCGTGCGTGTGGCCGTCGTGGTGAGCATGTACCACCGGGAGATCACCTCAGCGCTAGAAGATGGTGCGCGCCGAGCCTTTGCGGCCGCCGGCGGCCAGCCCGCAGATCTCTTGGTGGTGGAAGCTCCCGGTGCCTTTGAGTTACCAGTGATCGCTGCAGCATGCGCGTCCCGAGCAGATTGCGCTGCCGTGGTTGCGCTTGGATGCGTGATCGCCGGTGAGACCCGCCACGATCGTTACATCAACTCGGCAGTGACACACGCGCTTGCCCAATTGAGTGTCACCGTGCGCAAGCCGGTGGGCTATGGCCTACTGACGGTTGACTCACTGAAGCAGGCGCGCGCGCGGGCGGGCGGCTTGCAGGGAAACAAGGGTGAGGACGCGATGCACGCAGTTCTGCTGGCAGTCAACGCTTTGACAAGGATGGGCACGTGAACAAGGAGTCCACGGACGCACTCACGCTCTCCGACCGCCGCTGTGCGCTGCAGGCGCTCTATCAATTGGATGCGGGGCAGGCGGCGTCAAGCGCGCCGGGTGCGTCCACCGATTGGCTGGTTGGCGTGATCGCCGACGATGGAGACGCCGAAGACGCGCATGCCATCGAGCGTGGCATGGCGCTGGCAGCGCTGGCGTGGGAGTTTAGAAATCAGGCAGACGCCGAGATTGCGCTGCTCACGGAAGAGTGGCCCCCGTACCGTCAACCGGTGGTGGATCGAAGCCTGCTCCGGATGGGCTGGTATGAGATTCGCCAGACGAGCGCTCCGCCGGCCAAGGTCATCAATGACGCCGTGGAACTGGCCAAACAGTTTGGCGCCGCTGAAAGCAGCAAGTTTGTCAATGCCGTGCTCGACCGCCTGTGGAAGGGCGCCTCTGCGGTGGAGGGCTAAGGGCCAGTGTTTTTTAAGCGGGCCATCCAGGCCATTAAGCAAGGACTGCAGAAGACCGCGAGCGCCTTTGGCTCGGGCGTTCGTTCAATGCTGCGCGGCAGAACGCTTAGCGAAGAAATGATCGACAACATCGAGCACTCGCTCATCGCTGCAGACGTTGGCGTCAAGGCGGCGCGGGAGATCATCGCGGGATTGCGTGAGGAGTTCCGCGCTGGCCGTGCACCGCGCGGCGAAGATGCCATTGAGTTCCTGAAGGCGCGTTTGAAGGAACGCATGTCCGTGGGCAGTGCGCAGATCGTGACCGCAGCGCACAAGCCCACCGTAGTTCTGGTTGTGGGGATCAACGGCGCCGGCAAGACCACCAGTGTGGCCAAGATTGCAAAGAGCCTTCGTGATGAGGGGCGCACCGTCTTGTTGGCGGCGGCGGACACCTTTCGCGCGGGCGCAGTGGCGCAACTTGAAGAGTGGTCCCGCAGGCTGGGTGTGGACATGGTGAAAGGCTCGGCGGGGGCGGACCCCGCCGCAGTGGCCTTTGACGCTGCTGAAGCTGCCGTGGCGCGCGGTGTTGACGTATTGCTGGTGGACACCGCCGGGCGCCTGCACACGCAGGACAATCTGATGCGGCAACTGGCCAAGATCCGCGGGGTTCTGGCCAAAAAAATTCCAGGCGCGCCTCATGAAACGCTGTTGGTTCTGGATGCCACCAGTGGGCAGAACGCGGTGCTTCAGGCGGCCGCATTCAAGCAGGCGGCAGATGTCACCGGCATCTTTCTTGCCAAGTTGGACGGCACGGCCAAGGGGGGCATTGTGGTGGCCATTCGCGATGCGCTGGACGTGCCCGTCAAGCTGGTGGGTGTGGGCGAAACACCAGACGATGTGCATTCATTTGATCCCGACTCCTTTGTTGAAGCAATGTTTGCCACCGAGTGATGCCCGTCTACACTTTGGTCATGCGGGCAGCGCGGGCATTCACGTTGGTTGAATTGCTGGTGGTCCTTGTGGTCATCACCTTGCTCATTGGCATTACGCTGCCAGGGGTTCGCATGGTGCAGCGTGCGAGCCAGGACACGCAGTGTTTGGTGAATCTGCGCCAGACGTACGCGGCGATGGATTCGTACATGGGCACCCACAAGGACATGTTGCCCATGTGTGAGTTCATTCCGGTGGTTACTGAAAATGGTCCCGATGGCGGGTTGCCCTTTCTGCTTCGTGGGCACCTTGAGCAGACCTGCGAATGCTGGCTGTGCCCTTGCGACTTGAATGAGGATTCGCTCTCCACGGGTTGCAGTTACATCTATTCGCCAGGGCTGTTGCGCTACACGCCGCCGATTCAGGCAGAAGTCACCACGCTGCTCATGAGTTTTGTTCCTGGCAGCATGACGGTGCAGCAACTCAATCAGGCCCGGTTGGATTCAGAGTCCCGGTTGATGACCACGTTCTTCCGGTCCAATCCAGACAAGTATCCGTTGCTCTTTGATTCTGCGGATCGCCACATTCGCGGCGGCTCCAAGCGCAATGGGGCCTACTTTGACGGCAGCGTTCGCCCCGCCAATCCGCCGCCGGAGAATCCAACACCTGGAGGCCCCACGTGAGTTTCATGAGTGCCATTCGCGATCGCGATATCGATCTTGGAGATCTCTGGCGTGAGCACGGCGGAAAGCTGGCTTCCGCGGCGGTGGCCTTGGTGCTGGTGTTTGGGGTTTCTGCTGGGGCCTACTGGTGGTTCGCGGTGCGGTGGGTGGCCCCGCCCAGCATCTTTGACACTCCTGTGGACGGCGTGCTGAGCTACCTAACCACGCCTGACTTCAATCGCTTGCCCATGCGCGAGCGCATGAAGTACGTGCAGGAGTTTGTGGCCCGTTTCCGCGATATGAGTCAGCAAGACAGCGTTGTTGCTGCTGCGTTTCTGGCGGGTGTCAGCGGCAAGGTTCGCGAGCAGCTGACGCAAAACGTGCGCTTGTTGGCCAAGGACATTTTGGCCGAGGGAGCCGCCACGTATGTCAACCTGCCTGAAGCGGAGCGCCCCGCATTCATTGACAAATGGATCGCGGACTGGGTGCGCACGGCAGAGGCCATGGCCACTGGCGAAGAGAGCAAGCGAACCGATGCGGAGATCGTCTCCAACGCCACCGCAGAGGCGCAACGCAATGAAGTGCGTCAGAGCGCGCGCATGTCAGGACGCAGCTTGAGCGACAAGGGGGCGGACAGGTTCATGAGCTTCTGGCAGTCCGAGGTGGAGCCCACGGCATCACCCAGAGAGATGGGGCAGATCTCCCGCTTTATGGACGACATGCGCAAGCACATGATCATGAAGGGCAAGTAGTGGGGGCAAGTCGCTGGGCCGCGCGGGAAGAGCTTCCGGTACTGCGCGCTCGTCAAGAGATTGTGAACGCGCTTGCGGATGGCGGTGCTCTGCCCCTGACCGCCGCTACCGGAAGCGGCAAGACCACTCAGGTGCCGCAGATCTTGCTTGCATCTGGGTGCGTGCAGGGGGAGATCGTTATTCTCGAGCCACGCAGATTGGCGGCGCGCATGACCGCCGCGCGCGTGGCGCAGGAGTTGGGTGGAACGCTCGGTGGTGTGGTGGGGTTTCAGACGCGCTTTGAACGCGCGGTGAGCGCAGAGACTCGCGTGCGTTTCGTGACCGATGGCGTGTTTCTAAGGCAGGCCCAGCGCGACCCGATGCTCAAAGGTATCGGGGCGGTGCTGCTTGATGAGTTTCATGAGCGCAGTTTGTTTGCGGATATCGCGCTTGGCATGGTGAGCCGCGCGCGGGCCGTCCGTCGTGGCGGCGGGCAAGCGCTGGCCGTGTGCGTGATGAGCGCAACCATGGATGCTGGCGCGCTGGCGAGTTACCTGAACGCGCCGCCGTTGCAAGTGGTGGGGCGGGCCTTTCCGGTGCGAATCTCATACCAGCCTGGGCGGGCGGACGTTCCCGTGTGGGAGCAGGCCGCGGATGCGGTGCGAACAGCGCTTGAAGCCGAAGCAGAAGGTGACGTGCTGGTCTTTATGCCTGGCGCGTATGAGATTGACCGCACGATTGACGAGTTACGCGGCCTTGCTCGCGGCCTGCCAGGCGGCGCTTCTATTCAGGTGGTGGGCTTGCATGGTCGTATGAGCGCGGCGGCGCAAGATGCTGCGGTGGCGCCTGCATCGGCGGGTTGCCGCAAGGTGATCGTCTCCACCAATGTGGCCGAAACCAGCATCACCATTCCGGGCATTCGCGCGGTGGTTGACGCGGGTCTGGCACGAGTGTTCCGAGCAGACCCGCTACGGGGCCTAAACGTGCTGCGCCTTGAACCGATCAGTCGCGCGAGTGCGGATCAGCGCGCGGGGCGTGCGGGGCGCACCGCGCCAGGTATATGCATTCGATTGTGGAGCGAACGGGAGCACGCCCAACGCGCGGCCAATGAAACGCCCGAGGTTCGGCGCGTGGATCTTTCGGAAGCCATGCTCATGATTGGCGGCCCCCAAAAGTTCCAGGAGTTTCCCTGGCTGGACGCGCCGGAGCCTGCAGCAGTGGCTCGCGCGCAGCAAACGCTTGCACTTGTGGGTGCAACCGACAGCCTTGGAAACGTCACCCCATTGGGGCGGCAGCTTGAGCGCGTGCCCGCGCACCCTAGGCTCGCGAGATCATTGATGGCGGCTGCGGAATTGGGTGTGCTGAGCCGCACCGCGCGATGGTGCGCATTGGCGGCTGAGCGAGAAGTGGTGCAGGCGGGAAGCGCGCAAGGTTTGGTGCGCCTCACCCCCGATGGCGAACCTCCCAGCGATGTGGCCGCGCGCGAAGCGCTGGTGCTGCTGGTGGCGGGGAGCGGGTTTCGCACCGCTAGGCACCAAGGCGTGGAAGCATCAGTGCCGGCGTGCCGAGAGGTGTTTGCTGCCGCTCAAGAAATGGAGCGTGCGGTGGCGTCGGGTGCAAGGAATCAGCCGAGCGCGGCGCCGCAAAAGCGCGATGCAAAGATCGATTCGTTTGAAGCGGCGTCCTGCGCCATGATCGCGGGGTTCCCCGATCACGTGGCGTGGCGAATGGACGCTCAACGCCCGCACTGCGCCATGGAAGGCCGGCGCAAAGTGAGTATTGAGAAGGGCTCCATTCAGCAGGGTGCGGGATTTGTACTGGCGCTGCGCATTGCCGAAGGTGGTCGAGGCGATCACACGCATCAGTCGTTGGCCATGGTGTCGCCTTTAGAACGTGCGTGGGTTGAACGAACGCTGCCCCATCGGTTTAGCACGCGCACGTGCACGCAGTTCAGCGACACGCTGGGCGCCGCGGCCGAGATTGAAGAGCGATTGTTTGACTCCACCGTCATTGAACAAACGGTGCGCCCACTTCGGGGGCATGCGGCGCAAGAAGCCGCGCACCAAGAGTTGGCAGAACGAGTGGCGAGTGGGCAGTTACGGCCCGCCTCTTGGACCGAGAGTGTGGATCAATGGATGGCGCGAGTGCGTTGTGTGGCAGAATGGATGCCGGAGCGCAAGCTCATTTGCTATGACCAAGAAGACATGCGCGTGCTGGCGCAAGAGATCACGCAGGGTTGTGCACGAGCGTCGGACATCGATGCGCGGCCGGTGCTGGAGATTGTTCGCAGCGCACTCTCGTGGGAAGAACAGCAGGTGGTGGAGCGAGCCGCACCAGATTCCGTGTTGCTGCCGAAGGGCTTCCGCATGAAGCTGGAGTATCAACCAGGCAAGCCACCAACGGGGCGAGCCAAGATTCAAGACTTCTACGACCTGCAGGGGCATCCCACCGTGGCGCATGGGCGGGTCAAGATTCGGCTTGAATTGCTCGGCCCCAACTATCGCCCGATTCAGATCACCGATGACCTTCCGGGGTTTTGGGAGCGCCTCTACCCCGAAGTAAAGAAAGGGCTCAAGAGGCGTTACCCACGCCACGAATGGCGGTAAGTGCACGTAACGTAACTACGGCTGCCAAAGGCACTTGCATTCAATCGTTCGCGTTTTAGGGGGCGATTTACTACAATGTTCCTCCTATGGCCAAACCTGCCTCTCCGCGGACCTCGGTTCGTGGTTCAAAGACTGCGTCCACTGCTGCCAATCCCCTCAAGAACGCTCCTCAGAGCTCGCCCAGCAAGTCGGGCGCAGAAGGTCAGCGCAAGCCGACAAGCAAGACAACGACCAAGTCTGCAGCCAAGGCCGCGCCCAAGCCAACGAGCAAGTCAGCGCCCGTAGCCAAGTCAGCGCCGGTAGCCAAGTCGGCGTCCAAGCCTGCTTCTCGCAACGTGGTGGAGCCCAAGGTGACCGATCGTCCCGTGGAGCGCCCTGCGGATCGCGTGGTGGAGCGCGTGAAGCCAGCGGATATCACCACGATGAATGCTGCGCTTCGCTTTCTGAGTGATCGACCAGACTTTGAACGTCTGCGTACTGTGAAGTACGACGAGACGCACTTTAAGTTGGATCGCATGCGAAAGCTCTTGGCAGCGCTGGGTAATCCTCACCAGCAGGTGAAGGTGGTGCATGTGGCCGGCACCAATGGCAAGGGTAGCACCGTGGCGATGGTGGCCAACATGTTGCGCAACTGTGGATACGCCGTTGGTGTTTACACCAGCCCCCACTTGGTGGATATTCGAGAGCGCGTGCAGATTGACGGGCAAGCGATTAGCAAGCAGGAGTTCACAGAGATTCTTAAGGAAGTGGCGCTTGCGTCAGTGAAGTTGGGCGACGAAGCCACATTCTTTGAGCTTGTCACGGCGGTTTGCTTCAAGCACTTTGCCAAGCAAGCGGTTGACATCGCAGTCATGGAAGTGGGGCTGGGCGGAAGATTGGATGCCACGAACGTGGTCACTCCGCTGGTGAGTGTGGTGACCTCCATCGACCTTGATCACACCAAGTTGCTCGGTGCCACGCGCGCGGCCATCGCACGCGAGAAAGCCGGCATCTTTAAGAAGGGTGTTCCCGCGCTATTCTTTGAACAGGACCCCGAAGTAGACGCGGTCATGCGTGAAGTTGCCGCCTCAGTGGGGGCGGACCTGCGAATCGTGAACAAAGACATTGAGTTCAGCAGCCGCTTCTGCGTCACACCAGATTTAGGGCCGCACACCCGCGTGTGCATGTACACCAAGACCAGCCGGCTTGAGCATCTGCCTGTGCCGTTGCCGGGTGAGCACCAGGCAGCCAACTGCGGGTTGGCCCTTGCTGCCGTGGACATCCTGAAGGGTTACGGCTTTGAACTGCCCGAAGACAAACTCACCATGGGCTTGGCTTCCACTCGTGTGCCGGGGCGCATGGATGTGGTGGCGGAACGCCCGCGCATTCTTTGCGATGGCGCACACAATCCCGCCGCGATGAACGCGCTCATGCGCTGTGTGGGAGCGCACGTTCCCTACGACAGCATGGTGTGCATCTTTGGATGCTGCGCGGACAAGGACATCGGCGAGATGCTGGACAAGGTGAACTTGGGTGCAGACAAGGTGATCTTTACTCGCGCCTCCAGTACACCGCGTGCCGCTGCACCGGACGACTTGCAGAAGCTCTTCCAGGAACGCAGTGGCAAGATGAGCCAGATGGCCCGAACCGTTCCTGAAGCGATCGAGATGGCTATTCGAGCGGTGAGCCGAGAGGACCTCATCTGCATCACCGGAAGCTTCTATGTGGTGGGTGAAGCCATGAAGTACCTGCAGGAACGGTAGGGACCTGTAACCCGGCCGGGTGCATACGGTTTCCCCCGTTTCATGCTTTGCCTTGGCAAGATTCGGTAGTAGCCTTTACTCGCGTCTGGCGTGTAGGGGTCTGGCTTGATTTCCTTTCAGCTTGAGGAGCCGTAAACAAATGGGGCTGCGAATGAACATTGGAGCAATCCGCGTCGCTGTCGTTGCGCTCTGTGTGGCCGCCTCCGCACAGGCGCAGTCAAACGTGATCTGGCCGAATGACAATTGCGCCAACGCAACCCCTATTGCGGGTAGCGGCGCGTGGGCATTCGACACAAGTTCCCCGTTCCTCACTACGGGTGGACCCCCGCTCACGTCTTGCACTGATTGCACGTGCAGCCTTCCCTTCCAGGGAATCAGCAATGACATGTGGTTCCTGTGGACGGCCACCTGCAACGGCGTTGCCGAAATCAAGACTGGCGTGCAGACCGACCCCGCACCTCAATGCAACGTGGATACGGTGCTGGCGATCTACAACACGCCATGCCCCACGGGCAACACGCAGCCCATTGCATGCTGTGACGACACCTGCGCGCAACTTGGCAACACCTGCGATTTGTCCAGCTTCGTGCGCATTGATGTTCAGTGCGGACACCAGTATTTGATTCGATTGGGCTCCAAGCCCGGAACGCCTGGCGGGTACGGAACGCTCAAGATCAATTGCATGGGCCAAGAGTGCCCGGATCCAGCCGCAGGTGATTGCGAGGACTGCTGCGGCTCAAAGCCCACCTACGAGGATCCGTTCTATTCCGCCAACTACACGGGCCAAGTGGCCGTGATGACGGGCAACGACGATGCCTTCGGACCCAGCGCCACAAATGTGGTGACCATCTTTAATCTCAAGTGCTCCGCGCCGCCGCCAGTGCCGGGCGCCGAGTGGAATCCAGTACCTGGGCCGCCCACGACGGCATTCCGGTATTCCAAAAACAACTGGACCAAGAATGAACTGGGAAGCGTCTTTGGTGTGACGCTTGACGATCAGGGGGACATCTTTGTCACGCACGCCTCCTTCTACGGCATTCTGTTTGCAGGGCCTGGAGGGTGCGGGCCCGCGACTGCCATCGGCAATCTGCCCGGCAGTTCGTCCACGTCCGTGTATCAGCTCGCATCGGGTTCGGGCGCGCCTTCGGTGTTTGTGAATCTCCCTGGCGGGTCTGCCGATCCAGCTGACCCGGGGTTGGGAAACATCGCGTATGACTGCGCGCACGAAGAGTTCTTTGTGAGCCACTTTGGCGACGGCCGCATCTACCGCGTGAGTCCTGCAGGCACCGTGCTGGGGTGGTACGACCATGCCACCAACACGGTTGGGTTGGGCGCCACACCCGAGCCCGCGCCCACCGACTACCGCAAGTTCGTGCCTCTGGGCGAGCGCGTGTGGGCTGTCAAGGCTCACAACGGGCGCTTGTACTACAGCGTGTGGGGCCAGAATCCGAATGGCTTTCCGCCATCGTCGGTGACCGGCACCACCCCCAATCGCGTGTGGTCCATCGCGCTGACTGCTGGGGCTGGCGGCAACTTTGTGGCTGGCAGCAGGCAGCAGGAACTGCAAGTTCCGGTGCACCCTGGCAACGGGCACGCGCCATTCAGTGTGGTGCAGTTCTCGAGCCCGGTCTCTGACATCAGCTTCTCACCAACGTGCCGCATGTTGCTCGCGGAGCGCGATGTGTCGGGAGACAATTGCACGTTGGCCCACTCGGCTCGCGCCCTTGAGTACGCCCCCGGCGCTGGATCATGGGTTCCCACCAATTTCCGCGGTGGCAAGGGATATGAGATTGGGGCAAACGTTCCCTCGGCGGATGGCACAAACTCGTCCGGCGGTTGTGACTACGACTACACACCGTGGGATACCTGCGCTGCGGGTCGCCTTTGGGTGACCGGCGACGCGGTGCACGCTCCCTCGATCAACATGCTCGTCTACGGCATGACTGGCATTGACCCAACAACGGCGTTCGGCAATGCCACTGGCCTGCACGTTGACTACAGCGGCGGATACGCACCCTTCCCCTACGACAAGACCAAGCAGGGTGATGTGGCGGTGCCCTGTCCCTACTCGGCGCCTTCGTGCTCGGTAGATGTGCAAACGGTGGAGTGTGAATTGGGCGCGGACGGCTTTCCTTCAGGCCAGTTCTCGGTGACCCTGACCATTCACAACAACAGTGGGCAGACGGCGAATCTTCTGCTCTTCCCGACGCTGGGAACCTTTATGCACTTGAATCCGCCGTTGCTCAGCGGTCAGAGCATCACTCGCAAGGTTGTGGTGACTGGCATGCCCGGCGATGTTGTGTCACTGCCGATCGGCCTGTATGACGGAACGGTGAATTGCTGCGGCATCAAGGCGGAGTTTGAATTGCCGCCGTGCGATTGCGCCTTGGTGCGCAATCTGCAGGTGACAGAGATTGACGATGGCAATCCCAACACCTACACCTACAGCGTCTCGTTCACGCTTCACAACATTAGTTTGAATCCCAGCTTCACGGCCACGTGGATGTTCTTGATCCCACCTTCGGGATCCAATTACTCATTCAGCCCAACCGTGGTGAACGTGTTCCCATTGCTGGCAGGTGGGCAGACCAACGTCGGTCCACTGACGCTGACCTTCACCACTCCGCCGCCGCCAAACTGGCGACTGCAGGTGCCACTCAGCATTCACAACGCCAACCTGGCGATTTGCTGCGACACGATCTTGTGGCTGAGAGGACCGCTCGCTGGCGCGCAGGGGTGCACCCCTGACCTGAACGGCGATGGGCAGGTTGACGGCGCAGATCTTGGAATGCTGCTTGCTGCGTGGGGATCCACGGCGGGCGGTTGCGCGGATCTGAACAATGACGGCATCGTGGACGGCTCAGACCTTGGAATACTGCTCGCCGCTTGGGGCAATTGGTAAGCGCCCCTAGACCACCAAGTTCACCATTCGCCCTGGCACGACGATCACCTTCTTGGGTGTTCGTCCTGCTAGGGCTTGTTGCACCGCACCATGTGCGAGCGTCAACGCTTCAACATCCGACGCGGCAGCGTTGGCTGGAACCATGATGCGCGCTCGAACCTTGCCCTGAATCTGTACGGCCAGCTCCACGTGGTCATCGTGCAGCAACGCGGGGTCGAACTCGGGCCATGCAGCGCGTGTCACGCTGCCCACGCCGCCCAATCGCTGCCACAACTCCTCCCCCAGGTGCGGCGCGAAGGGGGCAAGCAAGCGCACAAATCGTTCTAACTGACTGCGCGTCAAACCACCCTGTGTGGCGTCGGTCATCTCGCTGGGTCGCGTTGCGGCGTTCACCAACTCAATCATGGCCGCAATGGCCGTGTTCATACTCAGGCGCTCGATGTCATCACCCACCTTGGCAATCGTGCGGTGAAGCAGGCGCTCGATGGCGGGGTCCGGCGTTGCGGCCAGGAGCAGGGTGCCCGTGGACTCGCACACCGCCAAGCGCCACGTGCGCTGCAAGAATCGAAAGACTCCAACAATGTCGCGAGTGTTCCACGGCTTGCTGGCCTCGAGCGGCCCCATGTACATCTCGTACAAGCGGAAGGTGTCCGCGCCGTATTCAGCAATCACGTCATCGGGATTGATGACATTGCGCAGGCTCTTGCTCATCTTGGCCACGATTTGCTGCACTGGTTGCCCGGTGGCGGTCTCGACAAACACGGGCTGACTGGAACCCTTGGTGGTGCGCTCTTCAACGGCGTCAATGGCCACCAGCGAACCGTCGGCGCGCTGATAGGCGTGACTTTGGATCATGCCCTGGTGAAAGAGCCTGCCAAAGGGTTCGGGGGTGCTCACATGGCCAAGGTCAAAGAGCACCTTGTGCCAGAAGCGCGCGTACAGCAAGTGCAACACGGCGTGTTCATTACCGCCCACGTACAGGTCAACACCACCGGCGTGCATTCCACGGCCATCAGCCGCGGGGCTCACCATCCAATACTGTTCAGCCGCCGTACCCACAAACGCGCTGTCGTTCTTGGGGTCGCAATATCGCAGGTAGTACCAGCATGACCCAGCCCAGTTAGGCATGGTGTTTGTTTCTCGCGTCACCGGAGTTTCGGGCGGCAGCAGCGCGGGGTCCACGCCCGCTTCGCCGGCGGTTGTGTTCACCCAAGCTTTGGCGCGCGCCAATGGTGGCTGCGGTGAGTCGCTCTCCACAGGCTTAAAGTCTGCCAACTGGGGCAGTGCCACTGGCAGTGCGTGAGATTGAATGGGCCAGTAGTTGCCCTGGCCATCACGAACCACGGGAAAGGGTTCGCCCCAATATCGCTGCCTGCTAAAGAGCCAGTCGCGCAACTTGTAGTTCACGCGTGTGGCGCCCTGGCCGGTGCGCACGAGCCACTCAATGGTGGAGCGCTTGGCCTCTGCTGTTGACAAGCCGTTCAATGAGAGTTGAGCGCCGGCGCTATTGACGTTGACGCCCTCGCCAGAGGTTGCGTGATCGCCGGTCCATTCTTGGTCTGGCACCTGAACGACTTGCCGAATGGCAAGATTGAACTGTTTGGCAAAGTCAAAGTCGCGCTGGTCATGCGCAGGTACAGCCATGATGGCGCCGGTGCCGTAACCCATCAGCACGTAGTCGGCGGTCCAGACCGGAATGCGTTCGCCAGTAGCCGGATTCAGGGCGTGCAGGCCCGTGGGAACGCCGGTCTTGACCTTGGCGTCAGTCTGGCGATCAACGTCTGAACGCGCTCGGGCGGTGGCCACATAGTGCTGTAGAGGCTCGGCCATTGCAGCGGGCGCATTCGCCAATGCGTGCTGCACCAAGGGATGCTCCGGAGCCACCACCATGTAGGTGGCGCCAAAAATGGTGTCCGGCCGAGTGGTGAAGACGGTGAGTTCCCCGAGTGCGTTGCCCGCCGCAGTGCTTACGTTGAAACTGATGTGCGCTCCCTGACTGCGGCCGATCCACTCAGCTTGCTGAATGCGCGTGCTTTCGGGCCACTTCACCAGGTCCAGGTCGGCCAGCAGCCGGTCGGCGTACGCGGTGATGCGAAACATCCACTGGCGCAAGGGCATTCGCAATACCGCAAATCCACCGCGCTCGCTGCGGCCGTTGATCACTTCTTCATTGGCCAGCACAGTGCCCAACTTGGGACACCAGTTCACGGTCTGTTCGCCCAAGTATGCCAGTCGCTTACCGTCAATAAAGGTTCGCCGGCGTTCGGCGTCCATGGATCTCCACTCGGAGGCGGCGGGGTGGGTTCCGCTCTCCAGAGCTTGAATCAGCTCTTGGACTGGCCGGGCCCGAGCACTGACCTCGTCGTACCAGCTGTCATACGCTTGCAGCCAGATCCACTGCGTCCACTTGTAGTAGGTGGGGTCAATGGTGGCGAACTCGCGCGACCAGTCGTAGCAGAAGCCAAAGCGCTTGAGTTGTCGCCGGAATGTTTCAATCGCCTTTCCTGTGGTGATGGCGGGATGAACATTGGTCGTCACCGCATACTGCTCAGCGGGCAATCCAAAGGCGTCCCAGCCCATGGGGTGCAACACGTTAAAGCCTCGCATGCGCTTAAAGCGGCACACGATGTCAGTGGCGATGTACCCCAGCGGATGCCCCACATGGAGTCCGGCCCCCGAGGGATAGGGAAACATGTCGAGGCAGTAAAACTTGGGCAGCGCGGCGTTGAAGTCATGCTCGCCCGGATTGGGCTGGCGGTACGTGTGCTGGTCTTCCCATTTTTGCTGCCACGCCAACTCAAGCTGGTTGGCCATCGCTGCCGTGTAGCGAAATGGCGTCTCGTTTCTGCTGGAAATGGCCGTTGATTCCGCGGTCATGGAAAGGGCGAAGGGTACTGGAATGTGGGTGTGCTTCTGCGGCGCAGCAATCTGGCATGGGTACTATTGCAATGCGTTGATGCAGTACCCGGATGAACCTCAGCCCGACGATCAGGACGCCGCACGGCCGTCGGGAGAGGATTCGGTGCCTGCGGATGAGAGCGCGTGGGAACTTCCCGCTGCAGTGCCCAGCGCGTGGGTGGGGTTTTGGCCACATCAAGATGCGCCTTCGCAAGAAGAAGTGGGCCGGGCGATCGCCAGTTGGATTGGCAGAGAGCTTGACGCAGATTCGGGGCAGCCCGACCCCGATGAGGGGATGTTGTGGGCGCTCATGCTGCGCGTTCCGGGAGTCACCAGTCCGGTGGTGGTGTGGGCAGAGCGAGCCTTGGCGGCGGATTCGGCACAATTACCCGATGAGAGCATGCGCGCAAGCAAATGGGTGATTGGAATGCAAACGGTTCTTGAAGCAGGGGAGCAGCATGCCGAGTACTTCCACCTGGTGTCCATGCTGGCCGGTTCGCTGCCAGAGCTCACGGGAATCTTGGATGTGGCCAATGGGCGGAGATACACACGCGCTGAACTTGACTCGCAGTTCCTCGCAGCAGACGCGGTGCCCAATGACGAGTTTGTCTGGACCATCACCGCCATATCGCCGGACGAGAATGAAGACTCGCCCATGATGCTCTTTACCACCGGTATGGCTCGTTGCGGTTTGCCGGAGTTGGAGTTGCTCGAGGTGCCTAGCAAGCACGCGCAGACTGCGGCGGTGCTCATGAATCACGTGGCCAGTTTGCTGCTTGAAGAGGATCCACCTGCACCGGGCGATCCCTTTGAGATTGGGCCTGACATCGCCATCGCCATGGTGCCCTGGCGCGAGTACGCCAGATACATGCAGGATGAGGTTCCAGGTTCGCTGGCCTTCCGCAAGGTGGCGGGTTCTCACGGAGATGGCACTCTGCAAGGCGTGCGCGCGGTGGTGTGCGCGCCCGAAAAACAGGGGCAGTTTCGCAAAGTGTGGACGTGGCCCAGCAACGTGATCAACCTTATGGAAGAGGGTCGCGCCGTGCTCTACGCCAGTGAGCACGCGGCCGTGGCCACGCAGCGCCGGGCGCAGCGCACATGGCCTGCATTTGCGACGGCCTTTGCCAGCCTCAGGCGTGCGGATTCTCCGGATGTGTCCGCGTTGGCGCCGCAGGCGTTCCATGTCCAAGCGCCGGTGGGGCCCGCAGATCTCTCTGAGAGCCGGGAGCAGGGGTGGTTCTTGGTTCAGAAGTTTGAGGGAGACACCGTTGAAGCAAACCTTGTGGATGACCCGCTCACCCGCACGGATGTGCACGCCGGCGACACGACACGGATTCTTCGTTCCGAGATCACCGACTGGCGAGTGATTTTGCCTGAAGGAGTCTTTGGCCCCGATGCCGGCGATGAATTGCTGCAGGCCATTGACAAATTGCGGGGGCTTCAATGAGTGGCGCCACTCCCCAGCCTGAGGACCAGCCACCAGTGAGTGGCACGGATCCAGCGCGCGGCATTCCCCCGGTGCATGAACATCGGGAGCCGCTGAGCTTGGACGCGGGCGATCTTTCCACGGTGGCATTCGCCAGCACCGAGTTTGAAGCAGAAGCACTGCGTGCGGTGTTGGACGACGCGGGCATCAGCAGTTTGTTCTTGCCCTCGGGTACAAACCTCTTTGGGTTTCCGTTGCGCGCCGATGGCGGATCCATTCCTGTGAAGGTGCTGCCCGAAGATCTGAGCCGCGCCAAAGAAGTGCTCTCACGCGCCAAGTTCATTGGGCGCTCAGTGGACTGGGACGATGTCGACGTGGGCGAGATGCCGCCGGATGTTCGCACGGTGCTGGAGCGCCGCACGTCCACGCGGCGAGCCGGAGGTATCGCCGTGGCCATGGGAGCACTGGTGGCCGCAGTCATCGTGATTCTTGCTGTAGGAGGAGCTTTGATGTGGATTGTGAAGACTTTGGCCCTTTCGCGCGTGGGCATTGCAAACGCGCTGGTGCCATTGGTGACCATCGCCGCGTGCTGCTGTGCGGTGGGGTGTGGCTACACGCTGCATGGTCGCGTGGTGGAGGGGGCGGGTTCTGCGGACATCACTGTGGACACGAATGTTGACGCTAACAATCGTCCGGTTCCTGGTGCACGCATTGAACTCATTCGCGATCCCAAGACTGCCAATCGCGAGCGCGTGGCTACCGCGGTGAGCTCCAAAGATGGGACGTTTGCACTCACGGTGGAGAGCTTTGGCGCGGGGTGGATGGAAGAGGAATGGGTGATACGTGTCAGCCGCAAGGGGTTTCAGAATGTGGAAACCATGACGGAACTTCCTGCAAGCACCAACGGCCGCCTCTTGCTTGTGATGCTGGCCAAAGGACGCAGTGAGAAGTTTGAGGAACCTGTGACTTCTGAGTCCATTATGGATGAGGCGCGCAAGTACGAGTCAGGCGTAGGAACCATGCGCCGATAGGTGCACGGGAGAGCGAGCCATGCGTCGTCGCTATCACCTTCACGTTCCAGGCCTGGTGTATCTCTCCTTGGTGGTGATGGTTGGATTGGCTTCGGCCAATCGTCCGAACAATCTCTTGGTGTGGGTGTTTGCGGCGATGTTGGCAGGCGTACTGCTCTCGGGGTTGGTGAGCGGATTCATGTTGCTGCGGGTGCACGTCACGCGCACCGTGCCCCGAACAACCGCTGCAGGTGAGCCTTTGGTTGTGCGCTACCAGGTGCGCAATGGCAGCAGAATCTGGCCAATTTTCGCCCTGTTCGTGCGCGAAATGCCCGGAGGTCCTGATGCCTCGTGGGTTGGCCGCGCCCAAGGTGCACGCGCGTATCTGCAGCATGTGGCCCCCAACGAAACGCTGGTGGCCGAGACCGTTTTTCTGCCACAACGGCGCGGACGTCTGCGCTTTGGACGGCTGCGGTGCGAGTCAGTGTTCCCGTTTGGGCTGGTTCTTAAGAGTGTGCGCTTTGATCAACACTCTGACACCCTAGTGCTTCCCCGCACCTTCAGACTGAAGCCCGGCTCCCTGTATGCGCTGGCCACCGGTGGAATTGCGGGTTCTGCCACCAGCCGAAGAGTGGGGCCAGGCTCCGACTTTCTGGGCGTGCGCGAGTATCGCCCGGGGGACAGTTTGAGGCACGTGGCCTGGCGACGATCCGCCACCACCGGCGCGCTGGCGGTGGTGGAACGCAGCGTTGATGTGCCGCCGCGTGTGCATGTCGTGCTAGACCTTCGCCGTGCCACGCAGGATCTGCGCGTGGACCTCTCCGGTCCATCGGGCAGCGAGCTAGAAGAACGCGCCATTTCGCTTGCCGCAAGCTTGCTCACACAGGCGGACATTGAAGGCTATGAAGTCAAGCTCACCGTACTCGGCGTTCGGTCGCCGCGCATGCCCATGCGCCGCGGCTACTGGCACTTGCAGAAGGCGCTGGCGGTGCTCGGCGGAATTGATTTGGACGCGCCTCGAGATGCACAGGAAAACGTGCTTCAGGACACTGACCGGGCATCCACGCTGGTGGTTCACGTTGATCGAGTGGACCTGACCGCGGGCGGCCCCACAGCATCACACCTCACTGCGCTTCAGCTTGATTCGCTGACCCTTGGCGCACCCGAGGCGAAGCCATGAACGTCGCACAAGCGTTTCGCCGAGCCGCGCTCTTGCAGGTGTTGCTTGCGTTGGCTGCATTTTCAGTGGCAGACCGCAACGAGTGGTTCTTGATTGCCGGCGGCATTCTGACAGTGGCCAGCTCGTACGTCACCGAGGGTCCGCGCGGACGGCATTTGCCGAACTGGGTGGTGGGGCCAGGCGTCGTGGCGGTGGGACTGTGGGGGGCGTTCAACTTTCTTCAGCATCCTGAACCACGCGCGGTGGCCAGCATTGTGGGTGCGGTGGTACTGGCAATCCTGATGCTCAAGCTGTACGGGCGCAAGGGCCCAAGCGATTGGCGGCAAGTGCTGGCGCTCACCGTGGTCATTGTGGTGGCTGCGGCGCTCAACTCAATGGATCTTCTGGCCGGGATCTTTGTCATGGCCTACGCGGCGGTGGCGCTTTCGTCGGCCATGCTGTATCAGGTGTACTCAGGCAGCAGAACCGCGGAGCGCGAGCGCGCTGTGGTGACGGGCTTGTCGCCAGACAGCAAGTGGGAGGGGGTTACGCAGTTTACTCCCGCGGTGAGCGGCGCCGGGTTCAAGCGGCATATGCGCTGGATACTCGCGGGGTCGTGCGTCGTGGGACTTCTGATGAGCGCGTTGGTGTTTGTGCTCTTTCCCCGCGATCCATCGCAAGGCACCCGAGTAGGCTCAGGCTCAAGGCAGAGTGGGTTTAGCAGTGAAGTGCGATTGCGGGACGGCGATCCAATCTCAATCAGTTCGCGCGAAGCATTTAGCGTGCGCATGCTGGATCCGCAGGGCAAACCTTCGCAATTCGCCGGTGCGTTGCACTTGCGCGGGGCGGTGCTTGACACCTACGACCTTGCCGCCAGCACATGGACCACCGGGAATGCCAAGACCCGGCAGTACACCTCGACTGTGGAGACTCCATCCGGCGGCGCAAATGTTCCACTCGCACGCGAGGCACTTGAAGAACGAGCCAATGTGTGGACGCAAGAAGTTGAAATGCGCTCCATGGCCACGGACTACGTGTTCTGCATGTGGCTCCCGATCGGAATCTCCACTCCCGAACAGCGCACCTTTGCGGTGAATTCGCAGAATGCGGTGATTCGTGATCGCGCAGATGAGCGCAGCGGCAGGCCGTGGCAGTATTCGCTGCGCGTTCAGCCCTTTCCCAACGCCAAGATCGTGCGGGCGGTGGTTCCCTCTGGAGGTGGCGGAGGCGGCCACGTGAGCTTTCCTGTGCCAGAACTGGTCACTCTGGCCAACGACATGCTGGCGGCCGCAGGGATTGAGAGTGCGCCCACGCCTGAACAGGTGAGCGCGGATCCATCGGTGCGATACGAGCGCAATCGTCGAGTTGCCCGCTGGTTTACCGATTACCTGCAGGGCCCCGAGTTTAGATACACGGTTGACCTTTCCAAGATCGTGCTGCGTCCGCGTGAAGATCCCAATGTGACTTTTCTAACGCGATACAAGTTTGGACACTGCGAGTTCTTCGCGAGTGCGCTTACGGCGCTTTGCCGCAGCGCAGGGGTGGAGGCGCGCATGGTGACCGGATTTGTGGTGCGCGAGTATGAACCCCGGCTGGAGCAGTACGTGGTGCGCGAATCCAATGCACACGCATGGGTGGAAGTACGCACGGGCGAATGGCAGTGGACCACCTTCGACCCCAGCCCCACCGATGACCTGCTGTTGGCGCAGAATGCCAATCGCAGTTGGCTGGACCAGTTTCGATGGGTGCTTGACCCGCTGGAGTTTGCATGGCAGAGCCGGGTGGTGAGCTTTGACAGCGGCTCGCAGGCAGAGCTGGCGGAGGGGGTGAAGGGGTCGATTGGAAATGCTTTGAAGAATGTGGCATCGTGGTTCACTGATCTGGCCGATCGCGTGAATCGTGCATTCAGACTGGGTCCGGCTGGATACATCTGGCTTGGACTGGTGGCATTGGTGCTGGCTGTTGCCGTAACCGCCGCGTGGATTGTGGCAAGGCGCGATCGACTGGTGCGGCAGCTCTTGGGCGCCACCAAGGCGCGCGCGGCGCTCCGGGCCAGACTGGGCCGCGATGCGGGTTTTTACCTTGATTCGCTGGACTTGCTCCACAAGCATGGGCTTGCCAAGCCGCGATGGGTGACTCCGCGTGCGTACGCACAGCACCTTGAGAGAACGGCAAGCCCCGGTGTGGGCAGCGCATTTGCCGCCGTGGTGGAACGCTTCTATCTGGTGCGGTACGCGCAGTTCCGCCCCGGCCGCGCCCGGCGCACCGCCGACGCCGCACTTGCTTCTGCACTGCGAGCAGCGCTGGCTGGCCGCTACACTCGCGGTGCGTCTGCGCGCAAGGATTAGCGCACAGGGCGCATTGATCAAAGGCCAGCAAGGAGCACCCGTGCCCGCATCACGTTCACGCACCGTCGAATGGCGTCGCAGCTTAGAAGAGCTCTGCGAACGTGGAGGTTCCCTTGAAGTCGCGGTGGCCCGTGAAGGTGGAGGCAGCGATCTGATCTGGCGACTGCGGATCATTTCGGTGACCGATGACGGCATTGTGGTGGAAACCCCCGGCGCACTCGGACGCACCGTGAAACTGAGTGTGGGTACGCGGCTGGTGGCCTTTATCGTGGTGGGGCAGAATCGCTGGCAGTTTGAAACCAGCATCGCGCAACTGATCTCGCCGGTGCAATTGCCGGTGGCGCGATTTGGCGCGCTTCAGTTGGACCTGCCGCACACCGTGCAACGATGCATGCGACAACACGCTCGTGTTGACGTCGGTGCCCTGCAATTGCCACAGGTGGATCTTTGGCCACTCTTGGATCCCAAGAGCGTGGTTGCGGCTGAACGTGCCAGTGAATTGGCGTTTACTTCATTGCAGCTTGGGCGGGCCATCGAACCCAGCGATGATGACGCGCTGTTGCCTACGGTGGGCCCCCGCTTCTGTGGGCATCTAGCCAACATCGGCGGGGGAGGCGCAGGACTCGTGGTGGAACCCGCGGAGGCAGGCACGCTGAACCGCCATCGGGTGTTTTGGGTTCGCTTGCCCTTGGGTGATACCTGTCCAGTACCCATCGTGTGCACCGCCAAGTTGGTGCACACGCACATGGACAGCTCGCAGCGCACCTATGCGGGTTTGAGTTTTGACTTCACCTTTAATCCCGCGCATCAGAAGACCGTGGCTGCCCAAGTGGAACGCTCCATTCACGCGCTTGAGGCCCGGCAGCGCGCGTAGGTGGGTGGGGACCGCGGAATTCTCCACAGTCACCCTCGCCCGGCGCGCAGTGCGTGTGCGGTGTGAATCATGACAGCCGTCTTGTGCAGACTTTCCTCGTACTCACGGACGGGCACGCTGTCTGCCACGATGCCGCACCCTGCGCTGTAGCGCAGCGTTCCAGTGCGCGCGCCTGGCGCATCTCGATGCATGCACACTGTTCTGATGCCCACATTCAACGTAACTCCGCCGGAGTAGACGGCACCCACGGCTCCGCAGTACGGCCCGCGCGAGACCGGTTCCAGTTCGTCAATCACCTGCAGAGCTCGGACTTTTGGCGCCCCAGTCACGCTGCCTGGTGGAAAGCTGGCGCGAAGTATGTCTACCAGGCGAATGCCCTGGCCCATGGTGCCGCACACTTCGGCCACGCCGTGGTGAACCGTGGCATGAGACTCCAGTTGGCGCGCGGATGTCACGCGCACGGATCCCGGTTGGCAAAGACGCCCCAAGTCGTTGCGCATGAGATCAACGATCATGTGCAGTTCGGCCGCGTCCTTTTGGCTCTTCAAGAGCAGGGCAGGGTCCTGCGAGCCGGGACTTGTGCCTTTGATGGGCCGAGTGACAATGGAACCGCCGCAATCTGCGTGCACAAAGAGTTCCGGGCTCATGCTGGCAAGCGAGTGCTGAGCAGTTTCTACGTACGCGCCGTAGCGCGGAGCGGCCGCGTGAAACGCCGCCTGCGCGATGGCGCGCGGGCTGCCGTGCCACGTTGCGCTAAACCTCTGCGCGATGTTTGCCTGAAAGATGTCCCCCGCGCGGATGTACTCCACGGTTCGTGCCACGCGCGCTTCATAGGCGGCGCGCGAATCGTCAGCTTCCAGATTCGCGATGGTTGTGGGGATGAGTGCGCCGCCGTTCAGGCGCGCCTCAATGTCCGCACGCAGTTGAGTCGTCGCTGTTGACGGCAACCAAGTGCCCGTCCGATGCTGATAGATGAGCGGCTGTGGACACCAGCTGAGCACCGCCAGAGGCCAGTGATCGGGGGGAGGCCTGTGCTTTGGCATTGACGATGGCTCAATCAAGCTGCCCCACTCGTAGCAGAGCACCACCATCCAGATGCCAGCGTCCATGGTGGGCGCGGTTCCTGAGTGGCCCGCGCGGAAGGATGAGTGTGCGTCCAACGTAAGTTGCAACTGCTGCAACGAGGCCTCTGCATCAGCGGCGGTGCACCCGCGCCAGGGAATGCACACCGTGTGTTGCGGTTCTGCCAGAACGCTGACACGCCCCCATTGCTCGTGCGGCGTTCCTGTGATCAGCGCGGCCAACGGCCGTGCGTCCGGCCACGCAGCCATGGCTTGCTGCGGTGTACAGGTCCAGTGAAGCGGCGTGGCGGGCGCAGTCAATGCGCCACGAATGCTATGGAAACCCACTAGACTTCGCGGTTCGGCATTCGCGGGCTCATGGGTCGCCGATCGATCCAAGGTTGCCCGCGTGCACCAATCACTCCCACGCGAAAGTCCACATGTCAAAGCGCAGCAAGAAGCATTCTCAGGCCCCTAAGCAAATGGTCTATCTGTTCGGCCGCAAGACCCACGGCAACGGTACGCAGAAGGCGCTGCTGGGCGGCAAGGGCGCCAACTTGGCGGCGATGGCCAGCATGGGTCTGCCGGTGCCTCCGGGATTCACCATCACCACCGAAGTGTGCACGTGGTTCAACGAGCACGGCCGCAAGATTCCGGAGCGCTTGCCCAAGCAAATGAAGGAGGGCTTGCGCTCCATTGAGAAGCAAACCAAGAGCAAATTTGGCGACAAGCGCAATCCGCTGCTGGTGAGCGTGCGTTCGGGTGCGCGCGACTCCATGCCAGGCATGATGGACACCATCTTGAACCTAGGGCTGAACCCCACGACGGTGGAAGCGCTGGCGACCGCTACAAAGAACCCGCGCTTTGCATGGGACTGCTACCGCCGCTTTGTGCAGATGTATGGCGATGTGGTGATGGGTGTACAGAAGAAGCATGAGAATGATCACGAGCCATTTGAAGAGGTGATGGACGCGCTCAAGAAGGAAACCGGCGCTCGGCTCGACACGGATCTCACCGCCGACCAATTGAAGGAGTTGGTGACGCGCTTTAAGGCGCTGGTGCGCCGATGGACCGGCAAGGTGTTTCCCGACGACCCCATGAAGCAATTGGAAGGCGCCGTGGTGGCAGTGTTCGGCAGCTGGAACAACGAGCGCGCAGTGGTCTATCGCAATAAGTACAAGATTCCGCATGAGTGGGGGACGGCGGTCAACGTGCAGGCCATGGTCTACGGAAACATGGGGGATGACTGCGCAACGGGCGTGGCCTTCACCCGCGATCCCGCCACCGGCGAAAACGCCTTCTATGGTGAATACCTGGTGAACGCGCAGGGCGAAGACGTGGTGGCTGGCGTGCGCACGCCATTGCCGGTTCAAGAGATGGCCAAAGACAAGCAGCTGGCCAAGTCGTTCAAGCAACTGGTGAAAGTGCGAAAGACGTTGGAGAAGCGCTTTGGCGATATGCAGGACTTTGAGTTCACCATTCAGAACCGCAAGCTCTACATGCTGCAGACCCGAAACGGCAAGCGCACCGCGCTGGCGTATGTACGAATCGCGCATGAGATGGTGAAGGAAAAGCTCATGACTCCTGAGCGCGCCATTCTGAGCGCCGACCCCGAAGCCATGAATCAGCTGCTGCAGCCGGTCTTTGCGCGTGCGGCGTACCAAGCCGCCAAGGACGAAGGGCGATTGCTGTGCAAGGGGTTGCCCGCCGGCCCTGGTGCTGCGTGCGGTGAGATTGCCTTCAGCGCGTCGCGTGCGGAGGAGCTGGCCAAGCAGGGCAAGCGCGTGGTGCTGTGCCGGGTGGAGACCAGTCCGGAAGACTTGCGCGGAATGATCGCGGCTGACGGCATTCTAACGACGCGTGGTGGTGTGAGTAGCCACGCTGCGCTTGTGGCCAGACAGATGGGCAAGGTGTGTGTGGCGGGCGCTGGCGAGATTGACATCAGTTACAAGAACGGCACGTTGCAGTGCGCCGGCAAGACGCTCCGCGAGGGCGAATTCATCTGCGTGAACGGCACCACCGGCGAGGTGCTGGCGGGGCAGATCGCTACGGCGGACAGTGAATTGAAGCAGGTGCTGGTGGCGGGCACTCTGGACGCACGCGAGAGCCGCGTGAGCCGGGACTTTGAGTTTGTCATGAAACTCGCGGACAAGTACCGCGCCATGGGGGTGCGCACAAACGCAGACACTCCCGAGCAGGTGAAACACGCGGTGGCCTTCGGCGCTGAGGGCATCGGCCTCTGTCGAACAGAGCACATGTTTTTTGAGGGCGATCGAATTGACTCTATGCGACAGATGATTCTGGCCCGCGACTACGAAGGCCGCCAGAGTGCGCTCGCCAAGTTGTTGCCGTTTCAGCGCGCGGACTTTGAGGGGATCTTCCGCGCGCTTCAGGGGCGCCCGGCGTGCATTCGCTTGCTGGATCCACCGCTCCACGAGTTCCTTCCGCACACCCGCGAACAACAACAGGCGCTCGCCACCAAGTTGGGGGTTTCGCAAGCGGATATTGAACGGCGCGTGGCCGAACTTCACGAGTTCAACCCCATGCTGGGCTTCCGAGGCTGCCGTCTGGGAGTTGTCTTTCCTGAGATCACTGAAATGCAAGCGCGCTCAATCTTTGAAGCCGCCGCACAAGTTCAGAAGGAAGGGATCAAGACGCATGCCGAAGTCATGGTGCCCCTCATCGGGTTTGCCCGTGAACTCGAGTTGCAAACAGAGTTGGTGCGCAAGGTGGCGCGGCAAGTCTCTGAAGCCACCGGACAGAAGCTCTCCTTTATGGTGGGAACCATGATTGAACTTCCGCGCGCCGCGCTGGCGGCCGAGCAGATTGCCAAAACCGCCGAGTTCTTTAGCTTTGGCACCAATGACCTCACGCAGACCGCATTGGGCATGAGCCGCGACGACAGCGGCAGCTTCTTGGGCCGATATCAGGAACTTGAAATCATGAAAGACAACCCCTTCGCCAGCATTGATGTGGGTGGAGTGGGCGAGTTAGTCGAGATGGCTTGCGTGCGAGGTCGCGCGGGGCGTCCCGACATCAAGTTGGGCATCTGCGGTGAACACGGTGGCGATCCCGCCAGCATCAAGTTCTTCCAGTCCGTGAAGTTGGCGTATGTCAGTTGCTCGCCGTTCCGGGTTCCAGTAGCGCGTTTGGCGGCGGCGAAGGCTGCGTTGGAACTGGGCGTCAAACCCATCAAGCACGGCAAGCCCAGCAAACCCAGCAGGGGCAAGAAGCGGTGATGGCCTCGGCACGCTTCATGGCCTTGGGGGTGATGGCCACTCTCATTGCTTTGGTGTGCACCGGTTGTTCAACAGCGCCGCCCATCGGAACAGCGGAATCTCCGCCTCGTGCCTATCAAGCGCTCTTTACCGAAGATGCGCCCTCGCTTGCCAAGGGGCTGGAGGCCGGCGCTTGGGCGCGCGCCAGTTGGACCGAGGACTTTGTGGATATTCAAGGCCCCGCCAAGCCCCGCCCGCAGTATCGCACGCGTGCCAAAATGCTGTGGGATGAGAAGCACCTCTATGTGGCGGCTGAACTGTCTGACCCCGATGTGTGGGCCACTCTTACGCAACATGATCAGATTGTCTTTCACGACAACGACTTTGAAGTGTTCATCGATCCCGATGGCGATCGCTGGCAGTACTACGAGATTGAAGTGAATGCGCTTCAGACGGTCTTTGACTTGTTTCTGCACAAGACCTACCGCGAGGGAGGACCAGCAGTACACAGTTGGAATTGTGCGGGCCTTGGAGTGGAAACCCGCATCTTTGGCACGCTGAACGATCCATCGCAAATGGACTCAGGGTGGCAGGTGCAGCTTTCAATTCCATGGAAGTCACTGCAGCCCCCGGCCGCGCCGGAGTTAGCCAGCTTGCCCGATTTGGGCGACGCGGCCCGTGCGGGCGGGTTTCCTCAGCCCGGCGATATGTGGCGAATCAACTTCAGCCGCGTGCAATGGCGGCACAACTTTGAGCACCTGGACAAGCAGGGGGCGCGCGCGGGAATGCCCAGCGATGCAGAGCGCGCAGAACTCATCGCGCGAGAGGGGTCGCCGTCGTACCGCAAGGTGGCCAATCTGCCCGAGGACAACTGGGTGTGGTCGCCGCAGTGGGCGATTGACATGCATCTACCCCAGTTTTGGGGTCGAGTCACGTTCTTTCGGTGAGGTCACGCCGAAATGGCGGCACGAATGCGGGTGGCCAAGGCGGCGGCCTCTGCGTGGTCCACCCTGCCTGCGTTCCATGTGAGCCCCAGGCCGCGCCCATCGCTGTACTTGGGAATGATGTGAAAGTGCACATGCGGCACTTCTTGGTGCGCAAGTGCTCCATTGTTCTGCAACACGTTGTATGCGGTGGCCCCCGTTGCCCGCAACACGGCGCGGCAGACCAGGGGCAGTGCCGCGCCCAGCGCCTGTGCAGAGCCGGTACTGAGCTCATGCAGGTGTGTGCGTTCTTCCTTGGGTACCAGCAGCGTGTGACCCGCACTGAGAGGCCCAATGTCCAGAAACGCAAGGACGTGTGAGTCCTCAAACACTTTGTGACAGGGGATTTCACCGGCAATGATGCGCGTAAAGAGGCTGGCCATGGCGCACTTCTATACCATCGGCACCGTGACCACGGAACTGCTCTCGCACATGTCGTTGCCTGAATTGCTGGACCACCTTGTTCCCACCACGCATTTGGCGGCCACGGTGACGCGCGCCCTGAATGAGGACCTCGGAGAGCGCGGGGACGTGACCTCGGCAGTGATGATCGCGCCCAACGCGCAGGCTCAAGCTGCGGTGCGATCGCGACAGCCGGGAGTGGTGGCGGGTGTTCCCATCGCGCTGGAGGTGATTCGCCAGGCGGCGCCGGCAGTGCGAACGTCCGTACACGTGAATGATGGCGAGCGCGTGGAACCCGGAAAGCCCATCGTCTCCTTCACCGGAAGTTTGGCGCAGATGCTGGCCGCTGAGCGAACGCTCTTGAATTTTCTGAGCAGGCTCAGCGGTGTGGCCAGCGCCACCGCGGCCTGCGTGGATGCCGTACAGGGCACGCGCGCGGTGATCTGCGACACCCGCAAAACCACCCCCGGTCTACGCAATCTTGAAAAGTATGCCGTGCGTTGCGGCGGGGGCACGCTTCATCGCATCGGTCTCTATGACGCCATGTTGGTGAAGGACAATCATGTGGCGGGAATGAGTCCGGCGCAAATGGTTGCAGCGGTGGTTCGTGCCTCAGCTCAAGCGCGTGCCCAGGGTCCACTGAAGTTTGTCATGGTGGAATGCGACACCATGGATCAGTTTCAAGAGCTCCTTTCAGTGCCCCACGGCGTGGTGGACATTGCTCTTCTTGACAACATGACTCCCGAGGAGTTGCAGCACGCGGTCACCTGCCGTGACCGCGCCAAGAGCAGCATGCAGTTGGAGGCTTCTGGCGGCGTTCATGTTGACAACGTGTTGCAAGTGGCTCAATGCGGAGTGGACCGCATTAGCATCGGAAGCATTACGCACTCAGCCCCCTGGCTCGATCTTGGAATGGACATCGCATTGTGATTTCTTCCGCAGCCATCCCGCTGGAGCAGTGGCCTGACATCATCGAAAGCGTTCTTGAACGCGACTGCACCACACTGAAGCGGCTGACGCTGCTACGGCAAACCACCAGCACGCAGGACGCCGCACGCGCGGCAGGTTCACCGGTGGGATCGGTGATCGCGGCATGGCAGCAGACCCAGGGTCGCGGACGTCTGGGCCGTCAGTGGGTGGACTCGGCCACCGATGGCGTGGCGGTGACTGTGGTGGTACCGCGCGGCGAGCCGGAGCGAATGTCGATGCTTAGTGCCGTGGCCGCCGCGGAGTCCATCGCCTTGTGCGGAGGCGCAGCCGCACGGGTGGGCATCAAGTGGCCCAATGACATCATGTTGGATGGTCGCAAACTGGCGGGAGTGTTGGTGGAGCAGTCTGACGACCAGGCGCTCATCGGAGTCGGCGTGAACGTGCTGCAGCGGAGCTTTCCTGCGCCCTTGGACGGACACGCCACTAGTTTGGCGCTCGCCGGGGTTCGGGCCGATCGCCTGCACGTGCTCTGCGAACTTTTGCGATCTGTGGACCGCTGGTTAGGAGCGCCTGCCCCTGACATCTATCGGACATATCGCGCCCGGGATCAACTTACGGGCCGGGGCGCCACCTTCCACACGCCTGAAGGCGTCGTTCAGGGAACCGTCGTGGCGGTGGATCCCACCCGAGGATTGGTGGTTTCCACCCATGGAGGAGAGCGTTTTTTGCCAACCGCCACCACAAGCATGGCCCCGCCCACCCCCTGACGCCGATATGGTGCTCAAGATGCAGTTCGGGTTCCTCAAGACTTTGGCCCTGTGCGTCGCGTTCAGCGGCGGCGCTGCAGCGTTGGCGGCCGACCCGCCCTATGACATCGTGGATCCCGGCATGTCGGACGTGAGCGGCGCGGCGTACCAAATGCGAGTCTTTCCAGTTGACCTGTCCCCGCACGGAATGCTGCGCACCTACAAGGTTCCTGGGCGCGATGACTTGCTCATGCGCACCAACGGCGCGCTCTTTGCCGTCTTTGACGAGTCGCAGTACAAACGCGATCCCAAGATCAAAAAGGCCACGGTCTGGCGGCATGTCATTCCTGCGGCCACCACCTTCTACATTGGTCGCCCCAACTTCAAGACGATTCGCTCCACTGGTATTCGCGCAGTGAATATGCGCAAGGATGATTTGAAGGCACCGCTGCGACCCTCCAGTGCACTTGAAGAGACCGGCGGCGTGGGCAAAGTTCAATCAGAACACCTAGGCGCGCGTTACGAAGTTGGGCCAAAGATGCGACGCGAGAATCGCGTGGACCTGCGCGCTCCTGAGCGTTCCGCGTATGCCAATGAAGACATCTCCTACCCGCCGGTTCGCAAGGCGGATCCAACCGAAAAGACGCGAGTGATTCCCGTGCCGCCGGAACCCGCGCCAGATCCCAACGCTCGGCCTGAGCGCGCATTGTTGGGTGAACGTATGGGTGAACTGATGCGCCGTGCGTCAAAGGACAGCTGAGTGAAATGCCGCTGGCGCACGCTCCTCCTGGCGGGGGCGTGGCTTTTGTGCGTGCAAACCGTGCGGGCTGATGTACGACCTGCATCAACCGATGTGGCATGTGTTCCCGGCGGCGTGGCGGCAGTTCCGTTGGTTCGAGCGCCTGGGGATACGTGGCCCGCCACGGTTGCTGTGCAGGTAGGCGACCTGACCACGCAAGGCATCGTGGTGTGGATTGGATCGCGCGACGATGGTCAGCGCTATTGGACGCGTTCGCCCGATCAAGTGGATGTCCGTGTAATTGCCGAAGCACCCTCAGGTGCGCCTCCGGAGTCCAGTGGTGCAATCATGGCGCTGATTGAGTTGCCGGCCATGACGGGTGCGCTTTCGCTGCAAGGCACCAAACTCCAGTCGCACTGGTTGTCGCGTGTTGCGCTCAGTCTTGGAGGTGCGGCGCCGATGCCATGGCCGACGGTTCCGGCGGTTGATCTGCCGGACATCGGTACCCCCAGCGAGTATTGGCGATGGTGCCTCATCGCGCAACGGCGAGGTCAGCAGCCGCCTCCAGCGGTGGGCTCCATACCAGAGCGCATGTGGGCGCGACACGTGGCCTCGCTCTGGCTGGCAGGGTTGGAGCGCGTGCGCCAGGCCAGTGAGGGCATTCATGCTGAGTTGGTGGATGCGCTCACAGGCACAGCGCAAGATGCGCAACTGCCGCCACCTGGTGATGTGGCAGGATGGATCGCGCGGACTGAAGACCTGCGTGCGCTATTGACGGTTCTGCTGGAGTCAAGTGCCAACGCTGACCGCCTGAGTCAAGCGGCACTGAGCTGGTTGCGTGCGCACTGGTCCGTGACCACATGGGTGGAGAGTGATGCCGGAGACCGCGTGCGAATTGCTGCGTGCAATGCCGCTGCAGGAGAACGGGTGCTGAAGCTCACCTGGGTGGGCGTGCCCGATGCCGTGCCGGTGGCCATGTTGCTGCCCCCCAAAACTGTGGTTCGCCAGTGGATTGACCGGCCTGCGCTTGCGGCGTCACCGGACTTGGTTCCCATTGAGAGGCTTCGCGGAGAGCGATTGCAAGCAGCGTTGGGGGATCAGCGAAAGCGCATTGATGTTGGTGCACGCGAGTATGCCTCCAGGCCACCGGGTCTTTCGTTCGGCGCGTTTCTGCCCCCTTTGGCGCTGGCCGATGCGCAGGCGGGAACCATCATGCCCATGCCACCGGAGTGGCGCACCAGTGCCACCGTTCGCCGAAGGCAATCGCGTTGGGAAGTGTTGGTGGAGTGCATGCGCCCGGCTTCCGATTCTGGCGCCAGTATTCCTGCGGAGCATGCAGATGAAGTGACGCTCTTTCTGGGTGATCCAGACTCTCCCTCGCGGGTTGTGCGAGTGACAGCGGCCGGCGGCTTCACCGTTGAAGGGGGCTCGGATGATGGCGCTTCCGCAGGATTCATGCGCTGGACTGATCGCTGGCGCGCCCGCATTGAACTACCCGATGCGTGGATTCCGGCAACCTCTGCGGGCGTGCGTGGCGGGAACTCCGCACGACCCATAGTGATGTCCATGGAGCGTCGGCCTGGTGCCGGGCTACCACGACAAACTGGTGCGTTGGCGGTGCCGCAGTGGTCCCGCACTGCTCCGCCGGTCATGATCGACTTGGGAGCGTGGACCGATCCAGCCCCCAGTAAGTAGGTTCCTGCGCGCACCCACCTATACTCGCTGGCCTGATGTCATTGGTTGATCCCAAGCCGGACGAGACTGCGCGCCTCGATTTACAACTTTCTGAGGCTCCCGTGGCGCGCCCCCGGATCGTCGCCTTGCTCAACCAGAAGGGGGGCGTGGGCAAGACCACATCAACAGTAAACCTCGGTGCCGCGCTTGCGCGTTACGGGCAGCGAGTGCTGCTGGTTGACCTCGATCCACAATCCAATCTGTCTCTCCACTTTGGCGTCGAGCCGCAGGAGGATCAGCCAACCGTTCATGAGTTGCTCACGCACCCTCACGTGAGTGCCACAGAAGTGATCGTGAACGCGCGCCCGCGGCTGGACTTCATTCCATCAGTGACAGAACTGGCGCTTGTGGAAGGAGCGCTGGCAAATCAGCCGGACATGCAGCATGTGCTACGCGGCAAGTTGGAGCCGATCTTTGGTTCGTACGACGTGGTGCTGCTTGACTGCCCACCGAGTTTGGGCGTGCTGAGTGTCAACGCGCTCACGTTGGCGGATGAAGTCTTTGTGCCGATGCAGGCGCATTACCTACCCCTGCGAGGGTTGGAGAAGTTGCTGCAAACGGTTCACTTGGTGTCGCAAGGGCTCAACCCGAACATCAAGGTCACCGGCGTGTTGTTGTGCATGCATGAAGCGCAGAGCAGCCACTCGCGTGCGGTGATTGACGAGATTGAATCGCAGCTGGCCCAATATCACGGCACGGGCCTGCCTTGGGAGAGCGCGCGCGTGCTGCAGCCGCCAATTCGTCGAAACATCAAATTGGCGGAAGCTCCCTCATTTGGGCTTACGATCTTTGACTACGCCCCCAGTTGTCCGGGCGCAGATGACTACCGTCGTGTGGCCTTGCAGCTGCTCACCACTTGGGGGATTGATGCACGCGACTTTGAAGGAAAGAAGCCAAGAACTCAGCGGTCCCGCCATGCGGAGCCAGCGGCGGAAGGCCAAGCGCCCCCGCAACGCAGGAAGCGTGCGAAGGCGAAGGCCAAGCCGGCGGTTGTACGTGCGAAGGGCCGCCCGTCGAGCGCCAAACGCTCCGCGAAGGTCGCTCAACGCCAGGTAAAGAAGCCCAAACGCGTCATGGCGCACACTTCCAAACGCGGAGAGTTGCCCCCCCCAAAGAAGCGGTCAGCGCCTGCAAAGGCCAAGGGGCGCAAAGCAACAGCCCGCCCGAGCAGCCGCAAGCCGCGCAGATCACGGCGCGCGCTGCGTTCCGGCGGCTTGAGTTTGTAGACGGCGCCACGTCATGAGCACCGCCGTGCCGCCCCAAACCGTCGTTGGACAAATGGCCACCACGTTGTGGCGCATTTTCTTTGTCATCGCCGTCGTGGTGGTTGCAACATCCACGCATTGGCCCCGACTGGCGTTCACCGAACCTCAAGACCCTGTCGACAAGTTTCTTCACGCGTCCGCGTTTGGCGTGCTTGCAGCCATGGTGTGGCAAACACGCTGGGTCAAGAGTCGTTGGACATGTCTGGCGATCATGGCCCTCTGGTCAGCCATTGACGAAAGCACGCAAGCCATACCCGGCATCAATCGCACCGCCACGTGGGATGATTGGTGCGCCGACCTCTTAGGCATTGCCATCGCGGGAATGATGATGGCCGCGGTGCGCCCAGTGCCCGGAGTGTTGGCGCACCTGCTTGATAGCCAGCGACGCATTCTTGGCTACATGCTCCTGGACCGGCCAATGAATTGGCTGCATCTGGCCACGGCATCGGTGCTGGGTGTGGGCATCGGAAGCACTGGTGGTTTTCTGATCGATGCTCGGTTTTACATTGTGAGCCGTCCAGCGCAAGCGGTGGTGCTGGGGGGAATCTTTGGCGGCCTCGCTGCCTTTTACATGATGCGTGAGTTTGGTGTTCGCACACTTCAGCGACGTGTGGCAAAGGCGGCTCCCTGTCTCACCTGCGGTGAACTCACCGAAGGAGCAGCGGCCTGCCCACGATGCCGCGCTCCGGTGCATCCTCTCTCATGGACTCCATTCTCCTTGCTCACCGGTCGAGAAGAGTTCACACTCTGCGCGCCGCTGGTCTTTGGCGGGCTTGCATTCGTGATTGTGGTTGCCGCCGTGGCCATTTGGGGCGCCACCTACCTTTCCGTGACTAATGAGTTGTTCCGACCCGTGGGCAAGTGGCATCAGAGCCTTCCCACAGACTTGCAGCGAATGGTTGACATCACGTTCTTCGCCGCGGTGGGAACGTTTACCTATCGCAGATGCCGCCGCAAACTGGCGCGCGCACTTGATCGCAGCGGCAGCCGGTGTCTGGCGTGCGGGCATGACCTGCGTGGTGTTCCCCACAACGTGGCCGCTGGGGTGTGCGCGGAGTGCGGGGAGCCGTTCGTTCGCGCTTCAGCTGTTGCCTGACGTGGGCGGAGTGTTCACCGTGGTCACCATGGTGACGCCTGTGCTCATGCCCGGTGCGAGATCGTTGCGTATGAGTTCAACCACGGCATGGCGGTTGCCCTTTGTGAACTCCAGACGAGCCGTGGACGCGGTGCGTCGTTCGCTGTGCAACTGCCATCCCAGTCCGGCGAATCGCTGAGTGGTTTCGCCCACCCGAGCGGGCAAGTCCGGTATGGCACCCTTGTAGGCAAAGGTTCCAGCTTCAACCACGCCGCCCTCTTGTTTCAGGCCGCTGGATTCGCGGCCCGTCATGCCGGGCAACTGTGGAAGATCCGTCTGGAGCACCGTACCGGGATCGGACTCGCACGCCGATAGTGCTAGGACGCTCACTGCAAGCACGCACACCACGGTCGACCGCAGCCGTCGCCAGGAATCGGTCTGTACTGTTGGGCGGCTTGCGGTCATGTATCCGATACAAGGTAGCCGGAAACCAACCGCTCAGATGGCTAAAGGCTTCGAGACACACGCTCGCACGGTCACCCTTCTCACTCTGGTCAGCCGCGTGACAGGCTTCGCGCGCGATGCCGTCTTGGCACGCGTCTTTGGAGCGGGGGCGGTCATGGACGCATTTAACTTTGCGTTCACGGTGCCCAACCTCTTTCGACGGCTCTTTGGCGAAGGCGCGCTCACCGCCAGCTTTCTGCCGGTCTACACCCGCCTGGTTCAAGAGAAGCCTCAGGCCGCACAGCAGTTTGGTGGCCTGATGGTGGGACTGCTGGCGCTCTTTCTGTCAGGAGTGACATTGGTGGGGGAATTGGTGCTCTGGTGGCTCCACGATGCCGACGCCAACTCCGCGCTGGGTACGCACCTGTTGATGATCATGTTGCCGTACATGCCGTTGGTGTGTTTGGTGGCGCTCTTAGGCGCGGTGTTGCAGGTGCACGGGCGGTTTGGTCCCACGGCGGCTGCGCCCATCATTCTGAACATCGCCATTACAGCGGCGGCGTTCTACGGCAGTCACTACGCGCTGAATGCGGGCGTGAGCCAACACATTGAACCGCGCACGCACATCGTTATCGTGGCATGGAGTGTGATCGCGGCCGGACTCTTGCAAGTGGCTTGGAGCTGGTGGTCCATGCGCCGATCCGGGCTGCGCGTGCACTTTGATGTTCGCACCTCACGGGAGCATTTGATCGAAGTCATGCGCAAGGCGCTTCCCATGCTGCTTGGCTTGGGGATCTTTCAGATCAACACATTTGTGGATGGTCTGGTAGCCAGTTACCAAACCATGGTGGGGCCCACGATCTTTGGCATTGACTATCCGCTGCCCGTGGGCGCCATGACCGAGCTCGCGTACGGCCAGCGTCTTTATGAGTTTCCGCTGGGAGTCTTTGGCATTTCGCTCGCCACCGCCATCTTTCCAGCCTTGGCTCGGCAGGCCAATGACCTGCCGGCCTTTGTAGAAACACTCCGTCGCGGGTTGAGATTAACCATGTTCATTGGCCTGCCAGCCAGCTTGGGCCTGGTGCTGGTGCGCGATGACTTGGCTGCAGCCATCTTTCAAGGTGGCAAGTTCACGCATCAGGATGCGAAGAACGTGGGGTTCGTGCTGGCCATGTACGCGCCGGCCATTTGGGCGTACAGCATGCAGCAGGTGGTGACGCGAGCCTTCTACGCGTTGGGCGACTCCGTCACTCCTGTCAAAGTGAGCGTCTGGATGGTGGTGCTCAATTTTGTGCTCAACATCGTGCTCATCTGGACACCATTGGGGGTGGGTGGTCTTGCGCTCTCTACGGCAATTGCAGCCACACTTCAAATCATCATTCTGCAGCGGATTCTGGCCAGACGCATCGGCGTAGTGGTTCACGCGCCATTGCGCATGAGCTGGGCGCGCACAGCGGTGGCCACACTCATCATGGGTGGTGCGGTGTGGGGAGCGTCGTTCGCATTGCCGGATTCACCAACGTGGCTCTGGAGCGTGGTACGGCTGAGCGCGCTCTGCGCAGTGGGTGCGGCGGCGTACTACGGCGCCGCGCGCGCAATGCGCATGCCTGAACTGGCGCAGATTCGGTAGCGCCGCTGCGCCTAGCATGGTCTGCGAGACGTGCTCCTCCTCATTCCACTCCTGTTGGCTATGAGCGCGGTGGCAGCAGCGGTGCTGCTGGCCATTGTGGTGCTTGCCACCGTTGCGCTCGCGGGCGCCGCACTTTCTGTGCTGCTGGGAGGAATCGCCGCCGTCTACCCGCGCACCAGATGGGCGGCGCCGTTTCTGCTCTTTATTGTTCCCGCACCTCTTTTGCTTGGCCTTGTGGGGTTCTTTGGGGTGGGCGGCTTTGTGGTGGCAAACACCACCGGGTTTTGGCGGCTTCTGGGCCCCGTGCTGGGGCTCGCTGGCGGCGTGCTGGTGGGTCTGGCCGTGGGTACCACGCTGGCAGCGTTGGCCTGGTTGGGCATTTGGATGCACCGGAAGCGCAATCAGCGGACGCGCCCCATACTGTGAGCCATGATCGCCGCACCACTCATCGTCGCTTCCATGCTGGCCTCTGCCGAGCTTGCACCTGTTCAGGGTGCTGAGTTTTGCAAACCCAATGCCGCTGTTCGCGCGACGTTGTCCGGTGTAACAGGCGATTGTTCCTTGGTGCTCATGGACGCACAGGGCGTTGAGTTGGCTCGCGCGCCCGCTGCCGCTGGTGAACTCGACTTAGCCGCGCTGCTGCCTGCTCTTCGGTCAGCCACCCGCGCGGTGCGAGTTCAAGTGATTGAGAACGATCGCCCACAGGGGGCGCCCCTGCTGGTGATTCCGCTCGCAACTCGTCCAACGATTAGAACCATGCAAGATCTTCGCCCCGATGGCACGACACCATTTACCCGGATCATCGGGTGGGGTGATGCGTTGCTTGATCCGCAAAACGCGCAACATCAAGCGCTGAAAGCAGAGTGGCCCAAGGAGGATCCAACTCCCATGTCAGGGTTTAAAGTGGAGCGCGATCGCGATGTTGTCTTTGAAACCACCGCAGGCACGATTCGCTTTGCCATGCGCCCTGATCACGCGCCCGCCACGGCGCGCAACTTTGTGCATCTGGCTGAGAGTGGCTTCTACGATGGCACAATCGTTCACCGTGTGGTGCCGCAGGGTCGCTTGGGTCAGCCATTTGTGATCCAGGGTGGCGATCCAACCGGAACGGGGGATGGTGGGCCTGGGTATGACATTCCTCTTGAGCCCTCTGCGCTGCCGCACGACTTTGGCGTGGTTTCCATGGCGCGAAATGACTGGCCCGACAGTGCCGGCAGTCAGTGGTTTGTTGCGCTTACCCGCAAAGAAACTGCCCGATTGGATGGCCAGTACTGTGCCTTTGGATACGCCGTAGAAGGAGCAGCCGCCATACTGGCCGCAGAAGGGGGCGCGATTGCCGACCCCAAGACCGGACGCCCCGTCGAGCCGGTGGTGGTCACCCGCGCGTATGTGGTGGCCGCGCCCGCGTGGACACCCGGCAGGGGGCGGCCTGATCAAAAAGTCACGCGACCCGACGCGGCAAAGGCAGCGCTCGCGCCACCGGCATCATCTGCAGCTTCTCAATCACCCACTGCGCCGGCTACAACGCCAGTTGCCAGGTAGCGCCGTCGCGGACCACTCTGCGATAGAGAGTGTCGCGCTCCACGGGCCGACAGCCAGCTTCACGGATCGCCCGCGTGAGGTCCAGCACGCTGGTCTCTTGGTGGTTGCCCTCGCCCACGGCCTTGGTGATGTCGTACCACACCACGGTGCCATCGATGTCATCCGCGCCGCTTTGCAATTCAAGTTGCGCCATGGGCAACGTCTGCATGATCCAAAATGCCTTCACGTGCGGAAAATTGTCGAGCATGAGGCGCGCCACTGCCAATGTGCGCAGATTCTCCAAGCCGCTCGGCCCGGGCAGGTGTTCCAGTGCACTGGCATTCGGAAAGAACGGCAACGGAATGATCGTCTGAAAGTATCCGGTGCTCAGCCCCGCCGCGCCAGGCATGGGAAGGCGATCACGGGGATACAACTCATCAGGGCCGCTGAGCACAATGTGCGCAATCTCATTCTCTGCACGCGAGCCTTCTGTACCTGAGTGCCAGCTTGCCCCCTCCGCCATACAAATGCCCTGCGCCTTGGCCCAGGATTGCAGCGTTACGTCCTGCTGCTGGCGCAACAATTCCATGTGGTGCAGTCGCTCGCGGCGCTCCTCAATGTGCCCATACAGAATGGTGGCATTGGTATTGAGCCCAAGCTCGTGTGCAGCGCGATGCACGTCCAACCACTGGTCGCTGCGAATCTTTCCCTTGAATGCCTCGTCGTGCACGCGGTCGTCGAAGACTTCTGCGCCGCCTCCCGGCAAACTGCCCAGACCGGCGTCCATCAAATCGCGAAGCACAGCCTTCATGCCCTCGTAACCCTGTCCTCCGCGCTTGCTTATGCGTTGCAAGTGCACGATCTCGACTGCCGTAAAGGCCTTAATGTGCACGCGCGGCGCCTCTTGGCGGATGGCGCTCAGCATCTCCGTGTAATAGCTGAACGGCAGCCACGGGTGCAGTCCACCAACGATGTGCATCTCTGTGGCGCCGCTCTCCTGTGCTCGACGCGCCTCCTTGCGAATGTCCTCCAGCGAATGCTCGTACGCGCCCTCCTGACCCTTCTTGCGATGAAAGGCACAAAACGAACAACTGAGTGCGCAAATGTTGGAGTAATTGAGGTGCCGATTGATGTTGTAGTACGCGGCGTCTCCGTGCATCCTGCGCCGCACGCGGTCCGCCAATCGGCACACCTCGTGAATGTCCGGCGTGGAGAAGAGCGTCATTCCGTCCTCCATGGAGAGACGGATGCCCGCGTCAACCTTGTGGGCGACACGCTCTAGACTTGCCTGAGTGCTCGTAAGCGCGGCGCTCACTGCCCCCCCGCAGTGGGTGCTTCGGCGGGCTTCAGCGTCAGAGGATCCTTCAGTGGAATCTCGGTGCGTTTGCCGTCAAAGAACTTGCTCATGTTGGCTCGGCCGGTCAGGTCGCCCTTGGCGATGTCATCCCACTTGCCCACCACCAAGATCACCATGTCATCCATGTTCAGATACTTCTTGGCGACCCGTTGAATATCTGCAGCGGTCACTTTGGCGATGTTGTCGCGGTAGTTCTGCCAGTACTCGGGGCTGCGATTGGTCCATTCGTCGCTCACAAAGATGCCCAGCATGGCATCGCGACTGCTGAAGGTTTGTGGAAAGGACTCAATGAAGCTCTTCTTGGCGACTTCAAGTTCCTCGTCGGAAACAGGTGCAGCCTGCATGCGCTCAAACTCGTCGCGCATCAGTTGAATGGCCAGCGCCACCGTGGGGTTCTTGCTCTCAAACGCGGCACCAAAGACGCCGGGGTAGTAGGTGCCCGCACCAAAGTTGCTGCCTGCGCCATACGCCAGCCCCTCATTGCTGCGAATGCTCTTCATCAAGCGGCTGGTGAATCCCCCGCCGCCCAGAATGTCATTCATGAGCATGGCGGGAAAGTAATCAGGGTCATCGCGCGTGATACTGCGGCGCCCAATTCGCACCTTGCCCTGGGGGATGTCCTTGGCCACGTGATACACGCCAGGCGTGAGCGTGGCCAACGGTGCCGGGGGATTGCCCACGCGCTCGCCCTTGGGCCAGTCCTTGAGGTAGCTCTCCAACTTGGCCACCATCTCCTTGGGGTCAAAGTCGCCGGTGACGCTGATGATGAGGTTGCCCGGATGAATGAGCCGCTTATGTTGGTCGCGCAAGCGCTCAACGGTAATGGAGTCCCAGCTCTCCTTGGTGGGCTGCTTGCTCTCAAAGTGATCCTCGCCAAACAGCAGGGCGCTCCACTCGCGGCGAAGGATGTTTGACGCGTCGTCGTTGCGCTGCTTCATCCCCTCGACGGCTTGGCCGTGCATGACTTCAAGTCGCGATTGGTCAAAGCCGGGATTGCGCAGAATGTCAAAGAAGAGCTTCATGCTCTCATCCAAGTTCGACTTCAACGTGTTCATGCTGGCAGTCACCATGTCCCCGCCGCTGTTCACGCCGATGTTGGTGGCGAGAAAGTCCAGCTGCTCGTCAAGATCCGCCGGCTTGATGGTGGATGTGCCGCCGCTGCGCATCAATGACGCCATGGCTGAGGTCAATCCAGGGATCTCCGCAGGATCCATGAACGCGCCGCCTCGAAAGCTAAGGTTAATGGTGACCAGCGGAAACTCCTTGCTGGGCGCCATGTAGATGGCCGTTCCATCCGCCAAGGTGCGGCGGTAGTCCCGGGCTTGCGGGGCCTTGAACGCTAATGGCTTGAACGTGAGCGCTTCTGGTCGCGCGGGTAGGTCATCCGCCACAAGCGTGGGGGAGAGCAGAAAGGCGCCAGCCGTAGCCAGTGCAATCAACGTGTGGATCCGTGTCATATGTGGTGTCTCGTAGTGGTGTGCTGTGTGTTGGCGGAATGGCGTTACTTGCCTTCGGCTTCAAGCTGATCGATGCGCTCCGTCACCTTCTTCAGGAGGTACTCAAAGAACGGCTTCTGTTCTGCGTTGGCCTGAGCCACTTGAAGTTGCAGCCCTTGCAGCGCGTTCTTCAACCGCTCAATGTCCTTCAGTTGCGCAAGTTGCTGCACCATCTGGCGAGCCGCCGCTTGTGCCTGCGCCGGCATGCCTGCAAGTTCAGGATCTGCCGCAGGCACGGCGCCGGGCTTTCGGGTGTAGGTGGCCACGCTGCGGTTGGTCTCCTTGAAGTACTCATTGGCAACCCTCTTGATGTCCTCGGCGGTCACTGCCTGGATCTTGGCGGATTCAGTGTTGATCTCAGTCCAGTCACCCGCTGCCTCGGCCATGGCCAGCTGAATGAGCAAGAAGAAGTTGTTCTGCAGGCGGCGATAGGCGTCCGCTGCAGCCTTGTTCTTCACCTTTTGCAACTCCTTGGCGTCCACGGGTTCGGTCTGCAATCGCTTGAGTTGCGCGTACCACGCCTCTTCAAGTTCCGCTGGCTTGGAATCTCCCTTGGTTTCAGCCTCAAAGGCAAAGTAGCCCGCGTACTTTCGGCTGTCTTGGCTGGCGCGTGCGCTGCTGGCCACTCCGCTGCCTTCCACCATGTCCTTGTACAAGCGGCCGGTGCGGCCGTTGAGCACGCTGGCCATGACGTCCAAGGCGTAAGAATCCTTGTGCTGGAAGGGCACCGTGTGGTAGCGCACTTCAACTTGCGGCTGCGTGTCCGCTTCGGCGTTCATGCGCATTTCCGCCATCTGCTTGGTTTCCAGCGTTACCACTGGCGGCGGAAGTTCTTTGCCGGACTCCAATCTGCTGAAGTAGCGGGTGATCAAAGACTTCACCTCATCAGGATTGAAGTCACCAACCACGATTCCCACCAGATTGTTGGGCCGGTAGTAGATGTTCCAGTACTTCTGCGCTTCGTCCATGGTGTAACTGTTCAGATCGCTCGTCCATCCGATGATGGGCCACGAGTATCCGCAACTCACCCAGAACATTGAGTCAAACTGCTCCTGATACACCCCTGTGGGCGTGCTCTCGGTGCGCAGGCGGCGCTCCTCGTGCACCACATCGCGTTCGCTGAAGAACTCGCGGAACACGCTGTTGTTCAGCCGGTCGCTCTCCATCCAGGCCCAGAGCTCAAACTTGTTGGAGGGCACATTGATGAAGTAAAAGGTGAGGTCATAGCTGGTGAAGGCATTCATGCCTGTGGCACCGGCCTTTGTATAGATCTGATCGAACTCATCCTTCACAATCGAGGCCAGCGCCACCTGTTGGTCCTTCAGGCTGTCAATCTGCTTTTGGATGTCCTTCTTGCGCTGTTCGCCCGCAGGAAGGCTGCCGTCCACAGCCGCAAGTTCAGCGTTCAGCGCGCGCAATTGCTCTTCGCCTGCCTTGCCTTGCTGACTGTCCATCAATGCCTTGAGTTCAGTGCGCAGTTTGGCTAACTCTGGCGTGTCGTACTTGGGATCCCACGCATCGGGGATCTCGCCGGCACGGAAGCGCTGATATTGAGTGTTCCACGTGAGCGCATTGATCTTGTCGCGCAATTGCTTCTGCTTGGCGCGGTACTCCGCATCGCGCTTGGCATCCCGGGTGCCGATGGTGTCGGTGCCCTTGAACATCATGTGCTCAAAGAAGTGGCTGATGCCGGTGATGCCTGGTCGCTCATTGACGCTGCCAACTTTGGCCACCCAGCCCGCGCTGATGGTGTTCGGCTGGTCGGTGCGTGGCACCAGCAAAAACTTCATTCCGTTCTCCAACGTAAACACCTGCGGCTCCACTTGCTGCGCGTGCGCAACCGCAGGGGCAAGCAAAGTCAGGAACACCGTGGCGAGAGTGGCGACCGACGAATGAGCGTTCAACCGCATGAGTTCTCCAAAAGGGGCGCCGGTGCAACGAGCGGCGCAAGCGAGCGTTTGTGCAACTCCGGGGGTTCCCGGACGAGCAGGGCCAAGAAGGGTACCCCCCATTGGGAGCACAGGGCCGGGTGGAACCGGCGCTCAAACTCTGCAAGCGCAGGACTGGCCACAGGATCCATCACCTTCTGGACCCTCGGGGTTTGTTTGCGACCTGTTCAACGGCTATCTTCATCGCGTGCAGCGTCTGCTGGGCTTACTTCTCGGACATCGTGCCACGATCGCCTGTGCCGCCTCGACGGCGGCGGTGGTGTTTGGTCCGGCGTGTCAAGCGCAGTTGCGTGTGTGTGCCTACAACATCACCAACATGGTGGGGGACAACAACGCGTTGCGTGAGTGCTTCCGCGCCGCGCACCTTGACGACAAGACGGGCTTCGCAGTTCCCGTTGGGCTCTTTATCTTTGGTGAAGTCAAGGCCTCCGGCCTCTCTTCGCTGACAGCCGCCGTGAATGCCACTGCGCCCGTGGGCTACACGTATGCGCTGGCGACCTTCACAACCAGCGCCACAGAAGACAGCGCCAGCGGGGCGCAGGCGGCCTACTACAGAACTGATCTGCTGGCCGAACTCACTGCCGGGCACATGGATATCCCCACCGGTGCCAGTCGAAACACGGATCGCTGGCAGTTTCGCTTGCAGGGCTATGACTCCACCGCCGCGCGCTTCTATGTGTACGGCGCGCACTTAAAGGCGAGCACCGGCTCGGCAAATGTGGCGGAGCGACTGAACGGTGTGCTGGCAATCCGCGCCAACGCGGATGCTCTCGGTGCGGGTATTCACACGCTCTACACCGGGGACATGAACTTCTACGTGAACACTGAAGACGGCTATCTGGCGTACATGGATCCCGGCAATGGCCAGGCGTGGGATCCGTTGGGAACCGGCACGTGGGGTGGCACATCGAATGCGTTCAAGCACACGCAGAGTCCCCGCGACATCACCGCGGGCGGATTGGTGGGTGGCGGAATGGACGACCGCTTTGATTTCATTCTTCCCACCGGCGAGTTCAACGACAACGATGGACTCTCCTTCATCGCCAACACTTACAGGGCCCTGGGGAATGATGGCGGGCATTACAACCTCGCCATCAATGCGGGAAACAACACCTACTATCCCAGCGATATTCCGCGCTCCAACAGTTTGGCAGACAATCTCTTCGCAGCCACCGATCACATTCCGCTTATCGCCGATTTCCGAATCCCTGCACGCAATCAAGCCGTGCTGGTGGCGCCGCCAGCGCGCGTGATTCAGAACGCGGGCGGCGTTGTAGCGCAGGTTCGGGTGTCCAACGGTGCCGTGGGGCTTGCCGTTGGAGTTGACCCTTTGGATTACACGGTGAGCGGTAGTTCTGTGCTCTCTGGTGTCTTCAGCGGCACTGCTCCTCAGTCGCCCTCGTTTTCCACCGTCAACCTGCCAGTGTCGACATCGGTGATCGGCCTGCGCACTGGCAATGCGCTGGCCACAACGCCCAATGAAGCCGCGCAATCGCCCAGCATCACTCTGCCGGTGAGCCTGCGAGTGCTACGCGCCAGCAATCCGTCGTTCTCAGCGTCCTCCGATGTGAACACCCAGCTCTTTACCGCCAGCGCAAGCGTGGGCGGACCGGTGGTGGATGTGCCAGTGTCTGTGAGCAACTTCGGGTACTTCACCGATCAGGCTCTGATGGATGTGGATTCCGCATCGGTGAGTGTCGCGGGTTTCAGCGTGATTGGAGTGTCGGGTACCTCTCTGGGCACTGGCTCAGGCATCGTGACCGTTCGCTTTAATCCAGCGGGTTTCAGCGCGGGCACGTATGAGGCGCCCGTCTCAATCGTGACCAGCGACGAGAATGTTCCCGGCGAAACAACCTCTATGGTTTCCGCCACGCTCCGCATTACCGTGGGAACCACGTGTGTGGCGGCGGACTTTAACTGCGATGGCCTTGTGGACGGCGCCGACCTTGGCCAACTGCTTGCTCAGTGGGGCCAGTCTGGCGTGACTGACTTGAATGGTGATGGAATCACCGATGGTGCCGACCTCGGCATGCTGCTTTCACTCTGGGGCTAACTTGCAAAGTCAAATCATGAATCGATTCTGTGCTGCTGTTGTTACTACCTCTGCCATCGCTGCCGCAGTTCATGCGGATGTTGCCACGTTCACTCCCGCAGCAGATGTCACGCTCATCCAGTCCACCAACAGCACGCAGTACGCCAATGGCATTGGCTACAACATGTTCTGCGGGCGCACCGGCACCAACGCAGAGGGCACGCTGCGGCGCGCCGTTCTGCGATTTGATGTGAGTTCCATTCCTGCGGGCTCCACCATCACCGCAGTGACGTTGAAGTTGTATATGAGTCAGGGCAGTGGCGGATCGCAGGTGTGCGCGCTGCACCGAATGACCAGCAGTTGGGGAGAGGGCGCGTCCTTCGCATTCGGAGGCGGAGGCACTCAGCCGGAGGCAAATGATGCCACGTGGATCCATCGCTTCTACCCCAACGTGCTGTGGAACACACCAGGTGGAGATTTTTCTGCAACAGTCACCGCCACCAAAAGCATCAATGGTGTTGGCTTTTGGACCTTCGCCACCAATGCCACGATGGTTTCAGATGTGCAAGGTTGGGTGAACGCATCGGCCAGCAACTACGGCTGGATGGTGCGCGGGAATGAAGTCACGCTGGAGACCGCCAAGAAGTTTGATTGCAAGGACTTGCTGGGCGCGCCCTCGCAGTGGCCTCTTCTCACCGTGACGTACACGCCAGCACCTCCGCCCGTGGCAGGGGATCTGAACAATGACGGCATTGTTGATGGCGCGGACCTAGGCGTGCTGCTGGCCGCGTGGGGTGGCACAGGGCCAGCCGACTTCAATCAAGACGGCATTGTGGATGGCGCCGATCTGGGGTTCCTGCTTGCAAAGTGGACCGTGTGACGGCGTCACGCGCCGCACAACGGCCTACGCCGTCACGGAGATCATGGTGGGCAGCTTGCCCACCGGGCGGTCGCCCTTTCCGAGGGGCAGTGCCGCAATCTTGTCCACAACATCCAGCCCTTGAGTCACTCGGCCAAAGGCGGTGTATTGATTGTCCAAATGCTTGCAGTGATCTCGCCCCAAGCAGATAAAGAACTGACTGCCGGCGCTGTCTGGGTGACCGCTGCGTGCCATGCTCAGCACGCCCTTCTCATGCTTGCGATCATTGAATTCTGCCTTCACGGTCCAGCCTGGGCCTCCAGTACCGGTGCCTTCAGGGCAACCGCCCTGGATGACAAAGTCTTTGATGATGCGGTGGAACCCGACCCCGTTGTAGAACCCCTTGCGGGCGAGCTTCTGAAAGTTCTCAACGTGCTTTGGTGCCACGTCGTTCCACAGCTCAAGTTGCAGGGTGCCGTGTTCAGTCTCGATGGTCGCGGTCGGGTATTTGGGTTCCTTTGCCATGCGAGGAAAGGTACCAAACCATGCAGGGTTAGTGGTTGAGGGTTGTTGTCTAACCGCCACTCGCTGCAGGTGCGGCCCTACGGCCACATCCAGTGATCGTGCGGCATGGGCTGGGCGTGGGTGAGCAATAAGAAATTGCGATCACCGCTCACCACAATCTCGCCGCTTAAGAGCCACGGCGCGTCAACTGCGGTTTGCTTCACCGAACGTTCAATGCGCTCCAATTGACGGCAGGGCAGAAGTTCCATGGCCAACTGTCCGCCCGGTGCGGGGGCGGACTCCAGCACCGCGCGCCACGCGCCCGTCAGGGGGTCGCGCGTAATGATGGCTCGCCTGTCTTGAAAGCGGGTCGCGGCGGGCATGATCATGGCGCGATCTACCGTGATTTCTGCGGTCTTTGCGGCGGCGGCAGCTCGTACCCCCTGGGCAAGTCGGCGTTCCAGTTCCTGCGCCAGATCATCATCTGTGCTCGCGATGTTGGTTAAGCCGCGCTCGTGCGGCAAGGCAATGGCATTGGCATCTCGCAGCGGTGAAGGAACATCGCTCTGGTCGAGGTACGCATCAATGAGGGGAGCGCGCGTTGGAGTGGCAGTCGCTGGAGTGGCACTTGAAGAATCATCGGGTGCGTCCGCTGGCTCTTGGCGCGCAAGCAGCGGCGGCAACGGAGGGTTCCGCAGTGCAACGATGGCCGCAGGCAAAAGGTAAGCGCGCCCCTTGTAGTCGTACACCGTTCCGCTGGCTTCAAATCTCCAAGGCGTAGTGGGGTCGCGGCTCTCCAGCATCTGCTTCACTTCATCCGTTGGATCGCTCGGCATGAGGGTGAGCGCCCGACGCGCGTTGCCAGTCAGGTGCTCATCCAGAATGAAGAGTGCAAGGCCTGGCTCCACCACTGAGTGGCCCACGAATCCGGGGGCGCTGGCCAACTGTGCCCCTTGCGAAAGAATCGGTGTACGAAAGCGAGCGCGGGGCTGCGCGTCGCCGGATTCCGGGCGTTTGGGTGTGGCCGCTGTTGTGGCCGCTGTCGTGGCCGCTTGCGTGGGCACCGCCCGAGCCGCCGGAGTGGCTGGCGCGGCTTGAGTGCTGATAAGCAGTGCGAGGAGGGCTGGAGTCATCCGTCTATTTCTGCATCTTCTGTGGCAACAGTGTGTTCAGTGCGTTGACGCGGCGCGTCCGCCGTGCCACTATACGGCTCTGCCGGGTCGCGTACCCAAGTGGCCTAAGGGGACGGATTGCAAATCCGTTATTCGTGGGTTCAAATCCCACCGCGACCTTTCGATGGTTCAGCCATGCGCCTGCTCCTCGCCATCCTCCTGCCTTGGCTTCAGTTCTTCACGATTGGTCGGCCCCTGGCCGGCATCATCTGCCTGATTCTGCAGCTCACACTCATCGGGTGGATCCCCGCCGCGATCTGGTCGGTCTACGCGCTCTCTCAGTACAAGACGGACCAGAAGATCGATGCTGCGGTGGCAGAGCACGAGCGCCATCGGCATCGCTAGGCGGCGGCCAAGCCTCTTCTATCATGCGCCCATGACTGCCACCGCCAACCTAGGCGTTCGTGCATCTGCGCTCAAGGTTGGGCTTGAAATCCACATTGAGTTGGCCACCCGGCGCAAGATGTTTGCTCCAAGCGCCAGCCCCGCTCACCCGGACCACTTTGACCGCGAGCCCAACTCGCTCATTGATCCCGTGGTTGCTGCGTTGCCCGGAGCGCTGCCGGTGATGAACAAGCGGGCTGTGGAGATGAGCATCATGGTGGGTCTGGCGCTCAACTGTCAGGTGGCACCATTCAGCAAGTGGGATCGCAAAAACTACTACTACCCCGACCTTCCGAAGGGGTATCAGATCAGCCAGTATGACCTTCCACTCTGCCACGATGGCCACGTGGAGTTACCAAATGCCACTGGAGGCACGCAGCGCATCGGCATCATTCGCGCGCATCTCGAGGAGGACACAGGCAAGCTGGGTCATGAGCTGCCGGGAGGACTGAAGTACCAAGGCAGCTTGGTGGATCTCAACCGTGCAGGCACTCCGTTGCTTGAGATCGTTACTGCGCCGGACTTCAGCACGGCGGCAGACGTGGTGATCTTTGCACAAGAGCTGCGCAATATCTGCCGGTTTTTGGGTGTCACCGAAGGCATCATGCAAAAGGGGCACATGCGGTTTGAGCCCAACATCAACCTCATTCTGCAGATGGAAGACGGCAGTACGGTGAAGACTCCCATTGTGGAAGTGAAGAACCTCAACAGTTTCAAGGCACTGCGAGGCGCCATTGAGTTTGAAGAAGCCGACCAACTGACTCGTTGGCGCAACGATGGCAAGGTGATGGGCCCAGGTGCCAAGAGCACGCGCGGCTGGGATGACACGCGCAACATCACCGTACTCCAGCGAGAAAAGGAAGACGCCCACGACTACCGATACTTTCCAGACCCCGACTTGTTGCCAGTGAGGGTTGATGCGGCTTGGCTCTCCGCCATCCGCCAAGAACTTCCAGAGTTGCCTCTTGCCCGCAAGCAGCGATACGCCGAGCAGTTTGGCCTCGACAACAAGGATGCCACTGCGCTGGTGGATGATCGCGACGTCTGTTACTTCTTTGAAGCGTGCGTGACGCAACTGGGTGGCGACCGCAAGTCAGGCCACTCGGTTGCCAAGTTTCTACTCAACCAAATGGCAAAGCGCGCCAATGAGTTGGGCGTTTCGGTGCATCAAGCCGGTCTGAGCGCGGAGCAAGTTGCAGGCGTGGTTCAGTTGCGCGAGTCGGGGTCGTTGGGCGCGCACAACGTAGAAGGCTTGGTGGGGCACCTTGCCGGCACCAACCTCGCCGCAGGTGCTACCGCTCAAGCGCATTCTTTGCTCACGGTGAAAGACGATGCGGCGCTGGAAAGGTGGATTGACCAAGCCATCGCCGCCAACGCTCAGGCGGCGGCGGATGTCAAAGCGGGCAAGACCGCCGCCATCGGCCGGCTGGTGGGCGCTGTGATGAAACTGGCGGGCGGCACCGTGGATGCCAAGAGCGTCAATGAAGGGATCCTTCGCAAACTTCAAGGGGGTGGTGCGTGAAGGCAGAGCAGGCCACCTTGGGGCGAACTGTGGTGAGTGCCGCACAGATCGCCGCACGTCTGCCGGAACTCGCCCGTCAGATTGAAGAGTCTGCCGGGGGATCCGCGCGTGACGGTGTGCATCACGGTATTGACGATCTGGTGATCATTCCGGTCATGACCGGCGCATTCATCTTCGCCGCAGATCTGGTGAGGCACATGCCGGTGCGGATGCGCATTTCGCTCATTGCGGTCAGCAGCTATCCGGGCACTTCCACCACCAGTCAAGGTGTGCGCCCGCTTGGAGAACTGCCTCATGACCTGCGTGGACGCCGTGTGCTGCTGATTGACGACGTGCTGGACAGCGGTCGCACGTTGACACTGCTGCGCGCCTCTCTTGCTGCGCAGCAGCCGCGATGGTTCGCTACGGCCGTGCTGCTGCGCAAAACCATTCCAAGCGCCATGGCCACACCCTGCGAGTTCGTGGGCTTTGACATTCCTGATGAGTTTGTCGTTGGGTATGGCCTGGATTACGACGGCTGTTACCGCAATGTGCCTGATGTGCGTGTGCTTCACCCCGGGGGCGTGCCGTGAACGGGCGGTGCGCGGCACCCTGTGGAATGCAAGCCACAGCCGCCGTGGAAGCTGCAGGCGTTCCGCTTTTTGCCGTCTCCATCTTGGAGCCCAGCGAGATCATCATTGGTATGTGGCGGCCCACCGTGTGGTACGTGCCGCTGCGCAGCGCCCGCATTGTCATTGGCGTGGCCTTGGCGGCGGTGGCCGTGGCAGGGGCTGCAGGGTCCGCGAGCTTGGAGTGGACCACTCACATCGTGCAGGTGGCGGCCGCACTCATCGTGGCGCGGGTGGCGTGGGTCATGGCGGACTGGGCGTCACGCGTGTACGTACTCACCGATCGTCGCGTGATGCGGCGTCGGGGGATCGTGAGCCCCACCATCTATCAGGTGCCCCTGCAGCGGTTGAAGCGCGTGGATCTTGCACAATCCGCCCCCGCCCGTCTGGTGGGTACAGGAACGGTCAACTTCAGTCAGCATTCTCAAGGCAGCTATGACGCCGCGTGGGTGCTCGCGCCGCGTGCTGCAGAATTGCGGCAACTGGTGTTGGACACCAAGCAGCGGTATCGGAGATAGGTGGGTGCCGGAGCGGCGAGGATCGTTAGTCGTGGTATGCAGAGTCGATCTATCGGCACAGAGCGTAGATTGAAGCTGGAAGCCTGATATGAGTTTCTTCTTCATCCTGTTTGCGGTGGCCTCCTTCGCCGGATTCGTCGGCTTTGCGTTCCTATGGTGGCAATCGCGGCGAGCTGCTCGCTTGGGTGAAAGCGAACTGCGTACGTCGCAGGATGCTGCAGCGCGTCTCCGCCAAGAGATTGGATTGCTTCAAGCTCAAGTGGCTCGACTCGGTAAGTGGACGTCCGTTGCGAATGCCGAAGACAAGGCGCGCGAGATCCTCGCTGCCGCTACCGAAGAACTTAAGCAGGCGGAGCGGGATGCAGAAGTTCTCATTCGTAGCGCCGAACAACAGTACAAAGCCCTGATTGGTAAGGCTCGGGTGGAAGCTGCCGCCGAAACCTCCGATGCCTATGCTCGGTCTAGGGAGACGATCTCTCGAGCAGAAGGGGTCATGGAGTCCGCTCGCACGAGTGCTTCCCAGATTGTTGCTGCAGCAAATGCGCGTGCACAAGACATTGCCGGCGAAGCGCTTGAAGCCGTTCGCAATGCTGCGACCTATGAACGAATCGCACGCGCGATGCAGCACAAGATCGAAGGGTATGGCGATGAGTATCTCCTTCCCGCAGAAAGCCTGTTGGATGAATTGGCCGAGGACTTTGGGCACAAAGATGCGGGTAAGGAATTGAAGTTGGCAAGGTTGAACTCAAGGGTGATCATGAAGGAGCGAAGGGCGGGGGCCTGCGACTACGTCGAAGCTGAGCGCAGGAAGGGAGCCGAAGACTTTGTAGTGGATGCATTCAACGGCAAGGTGGATTCGATCCTCTCCCGCGCCAAGCATGACAACCACGGCAAACTTGCAGAGGAAATCCGCGATGCGTTCTCGTTGGTGAACGCCAACGGCAGGCCGTTCCGAAATGCGCGTGTATCAGAAGAGTTCCTGAATGCACGACTTGCAGAACTCAAGTGGGCCACAATTGCGTTTGAACTCAAGCGCCAAGATGCTGAGGAACAGCGCCGGCTTCGCGAGCAGATACGTGAGGAAGAGAAGGCTAGACGTGATTACGAGCGCGCGATCCGAGAGGCTCAGCGTGACGAGGATGCACTGCGGCAGGCACTATTCAAGGCGCAGGCTCAAGTGGAGTCTGCTACTGAGGCACAGCGGGCCAAGTACGAGGCGCAGTTGGCGGACTTGAATACAAGACTGAAGGCTGCAGAAGAGCGAAATCAACGTGCCCTGTCTATGGCCCAACAGACACGACGAGGGCATGTGTACATCATTTCCAACGTTGGATCGTTTGGAGAAAACGTCTACAAGATCGGTCTCACTCGGCGACTTGACCCATTGGATCGGATTTGGGAGTTGGGGGATGCCAGCGTGCCATTCGACTTTGACGTGCACGCGGTGATTCTCAGCGAGGATGCGCCCGCCCTCGAAGGCAAGCTGCATCGCCACTTTCTTCTGAACCAGATCAATAAAGCCAATCACCGAAAGGAGTTCTTTAGAGCCGATCTGGCAGAAATCCGCAGTGGAGTTGAGGGACTTGGGGTTACATGCAATTGGACGATGACCGCGGAAGCGCGCGAGTATCGTGAGACACAAGCGATTGAGCGCATCATTCAAGCTGACCCGGCGGCCCGAAGTGCGTGGTGCAATCGTCAACTTCGGTTGGACACCCTGTCAAGTGACGCAGCGAAGTCCATTGCGCCGTCACTTGAAAACGATAGGGCGATCGTTGAGCGTGACGAACTTGAAGTTCCGCCCGCGCTGGAAGATTGACACAGAATTGCGGATACTGGTACCTCCACTACTCCCACCGCTCTCCGGTTCGCACTGGTGGAAGTGATTCACCCAGTTCTTCCAGCAACTTCCGTTGGTCATCAGTGAGATTCTTGGGCGCCTCTACCTGCAGCACGGCGTAGAAGTCGCCCGCCTCACTTTTGGCAGGATGAATGCCCTTGCCTTTCACGCGCAGCTTTTGCCCGCTGCGCACACCACTAGGTACGCGCAGACTCACGCTGCCTTCAAGCAGCGGCACCTTGATGGTTGCACCCAGCGCAGCTTCGCTGATCGTCAGGGGAACGTCCATCAGCAGGTCATTGCCATCGCGGCGCAGCCACGGGTGAGGCGCCACACGCAACGTGATGATCAAGTCTCCGGCGGGCGCACCGCGCTCTCCCGCAGACCCTTTCCCGCGCACGGCCAACTTGGCGCCATCCTGCACTCCAGCGGGAATCTTGACCTCAACGGTTTGATCGGTGTGTTGCAATCTGAAACTGCGCGTGCCCCCCAAGGCCGCCGTGGTGAAGTCGATGGTTTCTTGCACGCTCAGGTTGGCTCCCTGTTCGGGAGGCACGGCACCGCCACCAAAACCGCCAAAGCCGCCGAAGCCGCCCCCTTTCTTGCGCGCCTTGCCGGATCCTCCACGCTGACCACCGGGTGCTCCGCCGAACATTCCTCCAAAGATCTCTTCAAACGTCTCAGGATCCACATTCTGCCAATTGCCTTGCTGGCCTCCCCCGAACGGGCTGCCGCCGCCAAACGGATCGCGACCACCGCCAGCAGGTCCCGCGGCACCCCCTTTTACGCCGGCCATACCAAACTGGTCGTAGCGAGCGCGCTTGTCTGTGTCGCTCAGAATGTCGTAGGCCTCTTGTGCCTGAGCAAACTTGGCGGTTGCGTCGGGAGCCTTGTTCACATCGGGGTGAAGTTCACGCACGAGCTTGCGATGCGCGCGGCGGATGTCGTCAGCGCTGGCGGTGCGCGGGACTCCCAGAATGTCGTAGAGGTCTCGATCCATGTGTGTCTTGGCGGGGGCGCAGTATAGGATCACTCGCGCATGGATCATTGCACTCCCAAGCCCAACGCCAAGGGAATCAGTCTTCCAGTGTTGCCTGGCAGCAATCCGCCCAGACGTGCATCGCGCATGGGGTGGAAGCGTGCCGCCGTTCTTACCGCGGTTTGGATTCTCATGATTGCCCACTTGCTGCAGTGGCTTTCCACCCGGGATCCAATCACTGGGCAGATGGGCGAAACACTCGCACCTATCGAGCCAAGTGAGAGCATGCAAACGGTGAAGAATGGCATCATCACCGTGGGCGCCATCTTTTTCATTGCGGCGCTGGCCAGTACGGCATTGTTGGGTCGCTGGTTCTGCGGATGGGGTTGCCACTGGGTGGCCGTTCAAGACGCCACGCGCTGGCTGTTGCATAAAGGGGGAGTGCGGCCCAAGCCGTTCCGCAGCCGGCTCTTGGTGTGGGTTCCCTTCCTTCTCGCCTTCTACATGTTTCTGTGGCCTCTCGTGTATAGGTTTGCCATCGCGCCTTGGGTTCAGCCGCAATTGGTCTGGCCCGGCTTTCGACAGGAATACGTCACCACGGACTACTGGGCCACATTTCCCGGTATCGCCATGGCCATTCCGTTCACGCTCGTCTGCGGCGCGGTCATCATTTACCTGCTGGGCTCCAAGGGGTACTGCACCTACGCGTGCCCCTACGGTGGTTTCTTTGCTCCCGTGGAAGAGCTGGCCCCCATGCGCATCATCGTTGACGCGGACAAGTGTCACCAGTGCGGACACTGCACTGCGGTATGCACCAGCAATGTGCGCGTGCATGAAGAAGTTCGCGACTACGGCATGGTGGTTGACCCCGGCTGCATGAAGTGCATGGACTGCGTGAGCGTGTGCCCCAACAATGCGCTGAGTTTTGGTTTGGGCAAGCCTTCAATGAGTGTCAAGCGCGAAGGCACACGCGCCGCCGCAGCCGCCGTGCGCCGCTACGACCTCACGTGGCCTGAAGAGATCACGCTGCTTGTTCTTGCCACGCTGACGTTCTTGGCTGTTCGGGGCAACTATCTGGCGCTCCCGCTGCTCTTTGCCTCCGGGCTCACCATGTGCGTGGTGTTTGCCGCGTGGAAAGCTTGGCGCATTGTGCGCGACCAGAACTCTGCCTTTCATCAATGGCAATTGCGCTATCACAGCACGTGGCGCTTGGCAGGTGTGGTGTGGGTGGGGGTGACCGCAGGAGCACTGGTGGCGGTGGCCTATGTCGGCACGCTGAACGGTGTGCTGGCGCTGGCCGAACACGCCGACATGAAGGTGGTGGCGCCCGTTGAATTGGTCTACGCGGATCAGCGCACCCAGCCTCCACAAAAAGTGATTGAAGACGCGAACGCTGCACTGCGCTACTACACGCTTGCAAGTATGGCACCCACGGGAATCAGCGTGTTGCCGTTGGCGCAAACTCATGTGGACATGAGGACCGCCTGGTTGCAATCGGTGCTGGGGGAGTTTCGCGCGGCCGAGGCTAGTCTTCGCCGGGTGTGGGAGCGCGATGGCGCTTCAGAAGAACTCGCCGCCGCCATTGGTCGCGTGACCCGTGCACAAAGTGAGCGAACGACCGATGCCATCGCGTGGTACGAACAACAGTTGGCGCTCCACCCCACTTGGCAGGATCTGCGCCAAGAACAAATCGCGTGGCTGCAGTACATCGGTGAGAATGAACGAACCATCGCCTCCGCGCGCGCCGGTCTGGCTGCGATGCCCGGCAACTTGCGGGCCATGCGACAACTCTCGCTTGCACTGGTGGAGCAGGGAGCCGATCTCGATGAGGTGGCACAGGGCGTGGAACTCATCCGCAAGACACTTCTGATTGAGCCACGCAATGGCTTTGCGCACGCGGCGCTCGGGCGCGGGTTGCTCAAGCTGGGGCAGACCGCCGACGCTGTGCAATCCTTTCAACGTGCAGCCGAACTTGAGCCCAACAATGAGCTCATTCGGAACATGCTTGAGGAAGTAAAGGAACTCGAAGGGAATCCCCTGGCACGGTAGGGGCAGTGGTTGGCCACCGGCGCCTACTGAACCGGCCGCTCACTCAAAGGTGGTCCAACTACCCAAGAGCAGGCCGAGGTCCGCTCCGTCCACCACACCATCGTCGCTCAGGTCCGCAGGGCAGGGCACGCCGCATTGGCCCCACGCTCCAAGCAGCAGGCCCAAGTCTGCACCGTCAACAATGCCATCCGCGGTCAAATCGCCCAAGCCCGCCATGAGTCGCGTGGCACGAAGCGCGGCACCTGCGTTGATTCGGCCCTTGCCGCTGGTGTTGTCGATGCCCGGAGCTTGAATGTCGGTGCAAGTTCCTTCAAGCACCGATCGCAACTGAGCAACGCTCAGCGTTGGCGCAATGCCTTGCATCACCGCCATGGTGCCAGCAACATGCGGGCATGCCATGCTGGTGCCATTCTTGCTGCCAGTGTCGGCAAAGTTCACGGTTGAGACGATGTTCACACCGGGCGCAGCAACGTCAACCTCAGGCCCGATGCCCGATGTGCTCGCCGCCGTGTCATCGGACTGAATTGAGCCAACTGCAATCACTTCGGGCCACTTGGCCGGCCAAGCAACGCCGGCAGCGCCGTTGTTGCCCGCGGCCGCAATCAGCGGCACTCCAGCACCTAACGTGTAGAGCACTGCGTCATACAAGTACTGCGTGCCAACGTTGTATTGCAAGCTCATGTTGGCCACGGTGGCGCCGCTGTCAACGGCCCAATAGAGACCATCGGCGAGCCAACTGCTAAGCCCCGAGCAAGGGTTTACCACCACAATGGGAAGGATTTTGGCCTGCCACGCCATTCCTGCCACGGCCAAGCCGTTGTCGCCAGCGGCGGCCAGAATGCCGGACACATGCGTGCCATGGCTTGAGCATCCGTCATCGGTAAACGAGTTGAGATTTGGAACGTTCCAGCCAGAAAGCACTCGCCCGGCCAAGTCGTCGTGGTGGTTCACGCCACTGTCCAGCACCGCAATCACCGTCAGTGGCGATCCGGTACTCACATGCCAAGCCGCACGCGCACGGATGTCGCTACCGGCAGTTCCCGTGACGCCGTTCACCACTTGCCCGGTGTTTTCCATTCCCCATTGCACAAAGAACTCAGGGTCATTGGGGGCTGGTGCTTCTGAGTCCGCCACGGTGCCGATCGCGTCGATCTCCGCCCATTGAATGGTGGAGCCACCAAATGAGGCGGCCATCAAACGCGCGGCCAGCGCAGGTGTGTCTGTGCCTGCGGGCACGCTGAGCACTCTCCAACGATCAATGCCAAGTTGTGAAGCGCGTGCCTTGTTCTGCGGCGGCAAGACCCAGGGCGATGCCGCGGCGGTGGGAGACGCTTCCATCAGCGCATTGGTCATGCGTAGGTCAAGGGCGCCTTTCGAGTTGCGCGCAGTCACCACGCCCCTGTGATCCACCGCGATCATTGCCCCCGGCGCAAGCTTGATCATGATGTGATCGGTGGCGTATCCGCCCACCTTGTCGGGGCCCCAAGTCCATTCCGATGGCCCGCCAACTGCTGGGGGATTCGCCGCTGCTGACAACCAAAGTCCGGCTGCGGATACGCCAGCAGCCGGCGCGCACCAACGGTGATGGCGGCGCTTCTTGTTCATGAATCACCCAACCATAGGTTCCATACGCAGGGACGCCACCAATTGCTAGCTCCAAGCGGGTAAAAGGCTATTGGTCGCGCGAGGCACAATCGGCCCTTAACCGCATTGCCTGCACTCCCTTGGCCCGATAGCATTCTTCCCTTCGTCCGCAGCATCAAAAGCACCTTTCAAGGAGTCCTTCAGCATGCAGTCCAAGCGCTACCTGTTTACGAGTGAATCAGTCTCCATGGGCCACCCCGACAAGTTGGCCGATCAGATTAGCGATGCAGTCTTGGATGCCATGCTCGCGGGCGACCCCAAGAGCCGAGTGGCGTGTGAAACCTTGGTCACCACCGGCCTGGCCGTGATTGCTGGCGAGGTCACCACCAAGTCCAAGGTGAACATCAGCGACGTGGTTCGCAAGGCTGTGCGCAAAGCTGGATATGACGACCCCAAAAAGGGCTTTGACTACAAGAGCTGCCGAGTGAATGTGGTGCTTGGTCAACAGAGCCCCGACATCGCGCGCGGCGTTGGCAAGAAGGCGGCCAAGGAACAGGGTGCGGGCGATCAGGGAATGATGTTCGGCTTTGCGTGCAAGGAAACACCCGAGTTCATGCCGCTGCCCATTTCGCTCAGCCATCGTTTGGTGAAGCGCCAAGCCGAGGTGCGCGAGCGCAAGATCATCAAGGGCCTTCGCCCCGATGCCAAGAGCCAAGTCACCGTGGCCTACAACGGCCTCAAACCCGAGAGCATTGACACCGTGGTGCTTTCCACGCAGCACGATCCGATCTGGAATGGCCCCGCAGGCCAGAAAAAGCTCCGGGCCGCCGTGATCAAGCACATCATTCAGCCGGTGCTTGGAAAGTGGTGGTCAAGCAAGGTCAAGGTCTTTGTCAATCCGACCGGGCAGTTTGAAATCGGCGGCCCGCACGGCGATTGCGGCCTGACTGGGCGCAAGATCATCGTGGACACGTATGGTGGTCGCGGCCGGCACGGCGGCGGCGCATTCAGCGGCAAGGATCCCAGCAAGGTTGACCGCAGCGCGGCCTACATGAGCCGTTACATCGCCAAGAATGTGGTTGCCGCAAACTTGGCCGACGTGTGCGAAGTGCAGTTGAGTTACGCCATCGGCGTGGCCAAGCCCACCAGCGTGTTGGTTGACACCCAGGGCACGGGTCGCGTGTGCGACGAATGGCTCTCCATGCAAGTGCAGAAGACCTTTGATCTGACGCCAGCGGGCATCATCAGTTCGCTCAAGCTTCTCAATCCCATCTACTCAGCTACGGCCACACACGGGCACTTTGGTCGCAAGCCCAACGAAGGTGGCAAGGGCACGTTTACGTGGGAAAAGACTGACAAGGCCGCTGGCTTGGCCAAGGCGGCCAAGAGCGCTCCCAAGCCCAAGCTTGCTGCGCGATGACAGCCCCTTCGCCCGCGCGGGTGGCGGCGCTCGACCGCTTGGTTCGTCAAGCGGCGCGGTTCTCCGACCTGGAGTTTGTGGATTCTGGCGATGCGCCAGAGGCTGATGGCGCTCGCCTTGACGCGCGCGATACTGCGCTCTCGCGGGCGATTGAGCACGCGGTGGTTCGCCGCTGGCTGACGCTTGCGGGTATCTGCCGCGCCTGCATTGATCGGCGCTGGGAAAACGTGGACTCGCGCATTCAGGCCGCGTTGCTGTCGGGAGCGGCGCAAATGCTGCTCTTTGGTCAGCAGGCAGATCATGCCGTCGTGGACGACACCGTGGAGTGGACCAAGCGCAAAGGTCAGCGCGGTGCTCCAGGTTTTGTAAACGCAGTGCTTAGAAAAATCGCAGCGTTGCGCGGAGAGATCCACCCCGCGAGCCATCCGCATGCTGCTCCTCTGGCGTGGCACGATCGCTGCGATATGTTGCCGCTTGAAGACGGCCGCGTGATGCATCTAACCCGATCGGTTTTTGCATTGGACCATGTGACGCGACTTTCAGAGCAAACCAGCCACGGTGAAGACCTGTTGTTGCACTGGATGAATGCCGCCGGGCGTGCCCGCGCCTTTGACCGAGTGGTGCACGGGCTGATGAACGCTCCCGTCACCATCACCGGCCTGCCCCCGGCCGGCGACCCCGCATTCGCAGAGTTGTTAGAGCCTCACAGCGAGCCCGACTTCTGGGTGTGGAAGGGCGCTCACCCGCAACTGCTGGCGCTGATGGCTGCGCACCCCATGGCGCGAGTGCAAGATGTTGGCAGCGCCCGCCCCGCCAAGCTCACAGCTGCGCTCCGCCCAAAACTTATCCTGGATGCGTGCGCGGGCCGGGGAACCAAAACTCGGCAACTGGCACAGATGCACCCCGAAGCGGAGATCGTGGCAACTGATACTGATCCGGGCCGCCTGCGCTCTCTCGCCAAGGTGTTCGAAGGTCACGAGCGCGTCAAAGTAACCACCCCTGAAGGCTTGCGGCGCGTGGTGGGCAAATGCGATCTTCTGGTGCTTGACGTTCCCTGTAGCAATACGGGTGTGCTGGCCCGTCGGCCCGAAGCGCGCTACCGGTTCTCCAGAGCCCGCCAAGAGGGGTTGGTGGAATTGCAACGAACCATCGTGAACGAACACTTGGCCTTCCTAGCACCCGGCGGCCACCTGCTTTACAGCACGTGCAGTCTGGAACACACCGAGAATGAGCAGCAGGGCGAGTGGGCTGCGCGGCGCACGCGCGGCCGCGTGGTGCGCAGTGAACGGCACGAACCGAGGGGGACGCCCGGGTCTGCGCCTGCCGGGTACTGCGATGGCAGCTTTGGAGTCCTAGTCTGCCCGGCGTAGGCAGTTGTGGGTTGTGGTGCAGATCCCCCCTTGACAGCGCCCCGCATTGGTACCATTCCCAGATTCACCTTTTCCGCCCCTTCGGCGGAGTTCGGCATGGCAGGCCCTCTCACCGTCAACGAAATCCTCGATCCGCAATGCGTGATTGTGCCGCTGCATGCAGCCACCAAGCGCGAGGCGATTGATCAGTTGGTCGACTCGATGGCCGCCGCCGGCCGCATCAGCGACGCCGAAGCAGTGAAGAAAGCCGTGTGGGATCGTGAACAGCAGCGCTCCACGGGCATCGGCGAAGGTCTGGCAATTCCTCACGGCAAGACCACGGCGGCTCCACGATTGACGTTGGCCGTGGGCCGCCTGGCGCAGCCCATTGACTATGACTCCATCGATCGCAAACCGGTGAAGTTGGTGGTGCTCCTGGTGTCGCCGCCGGAAAAGACCAGTGAACACATTCAAGCGCTCGGCCGCATTTCACGGCTCATGACCAGCGCTGAGTTCCGCGAGCGCGTGTATTCCGCGCAGGATCCCGAACAACTGGTTGAACTTTTTCGTTCTGCCGAATCCCGCTGAATACGGCTCCGTGGCGCGCCGCGCCGCCCAGCACTCCTACAATTTGGCCACGCACCCCCGTTGAGGCGATCGCCATGCTGGTTCCTGTGCACCTCTCTCGTATCTTCATTCGAGAGCTGGCAGACATGCAGATCATTGAGCTCACCGAGACTGGTGGCGAACGCAAGTTCCCAATCGTGATCGGGCTTCCCGAGGCATTCGCCATTGACCGCCGCATTAAGGGGGTGCAGATCCCGCGGCCGCAGACTCACGATCTCTTAGCGAATGTGGTGCGTGCTTTGGGGGCGACGCTGAAGGAGATTCGCATTACGCATGTGGAGAGCGGCACGTTTTACGCACAACTGGTGTTGATGCAGGATGGCCAAGAAGTGGTGGTGGATTCACGCCCAAGCGATGCCATCGCACTGGGAGTGGCAGACAACGCCTCAATTCTGGTGGAGGACGAGGTTCTTTCGCTGGCTGATCAGGACGCGCGCGCCGCAGGTGACGCAGCACCCGAGATCGAGCCCGATGATGACGACGAGGACCAGGCTTGACGCGCGCGGACATGTCGCCCGGTCAGCATGCGTCGCAGGCGATCTCACGCGCCGGCGCTGCACCACGAATCGTGGTGCTGGACTTAGGCGGCGTGGTCGTGCGAATCTGCCGAACATGGCAAGAGGGTTGTGCCGCGGCGGGTGTTCCCGTACGTGCCGGGGCCGAGGAGCATTTGTCTGGCGCTCAAGTCGTGCAACTCATGGATCAACATCAGCGTGGTCGATTGGCGTGCGTGGACTTTCATGAGCAACTTTCGCGCGCCATGCGGGGGCTGTACACGCCGCAGGAACTCTCCGCCATCCATCGCGCGTGGACTCAAGGGGACTATCCCGGCATCAAAGAGGCCATTGATCGCATTCACATCGCAGGGGTTGACACCGGCTGCCTGAGCAACACCAACGCCAGCCATTGGGAACAACTTCAGCAGTCAGCCGCGCTGAGTCGCGTGCGTCATCAGCACGCGAGCCACGTGTTGGGTTTGGCCAAGCCCCACGCCGAGATCTACCGCGCATTTGAACGTGCCACGGGATACACCCCCGCTGAGATCATGTTCTTTGACGATCTTGAAGACAATGTGGCCGCCGCGCAGGCGTGCGGATGGAATGCGGTACGGGTGGACCATACTGGCGACACCGCAGCGCAAGTGCTTGCCGCATTGAGGCACGCAGGAGTCGCAGCGTGAGTGAATTGGTCGCGGGATTGGGTGTGCCTCGGATCGATTTGCCTTCGCCGCTTGCCACGCGCAGACTTTTGAGCACGCCACCCATCGGCGGGCAGATCAAATCTCGCCCAGAGGACTTTCTTGTCGAGGAACTACCTCTGTATGAACCCACAGGGGAAGGCGAACATCTGTACTTGCGCATCGGTCGGTCGGACATGTCGCATCACGAGATGCTCTCGGTGCTGCGCTCTCACTTTGGGGTCACCGATCGCCACATTGGCTTTGCGGGGCAGAAAGATCGCACCGCCATCGTCAGTCAAACGGTGAGCATTCACCTTCCCAAGAAGCCGCAGGTGCGCGCGTTGGAACATGAACGCATGCAGGTGTTGTGGGCGGCATGGCATGCCAACAAACTGCGCCGGGGTCATCTTGCGGGAAACCGTTTTAGCATTCGCATTCGGGGCGTCGAGGCCTTTCATGCGCCCGCCGTGTGGCGCGCGTTGCAGAGCCTGAGCGCCACTGGCGTTCCCGACTACTTTGGACCACAGCGCTTTGGCATGCGTCTCAACGGTCACTTGCTGGGCCGATGTGTGCTCACAGAGCAATGGCACGACTTACTGAGTGAATTGGTGGGCACGCAGGGTTCGCCATATCCGCCCTCACAGCAAGAAGCACGAGAGCACGCGCAGGCGGGGCGATGGGCGGAGTCTCAAGCCGCCTGGGGGCGCGGTGATGTGGCTGAACGGTCCGCAGTGCGCGCTCTTGCGCAAGGCGCCGATGCGCGGCGTGCCGTTCGCGCCATTCCCACAGACATTGTGGGGCTATGGGTGAGCGCCTGGCAGAGCGCGGTCTTTAACAGGCTGTTGGATCAACGTCTGGAAGCCGGCACGATGGGTTCGCTTGCCTTGGGTGACGTGGCGTGGAAGCATGTGAATGGATCGCGCTTTGTGGTGGATGCCCAAGCCTTGGAGGCCACCGGTGAAGAAGCCCTGGCTGCCCGCGCCGATCGATTTGAGATTTCTGCCACCGGTCTGCTGCCTGGGAGCGAAGCCCTGGCCAGCCAGGGAGAAACTGCTCAGCGCGAAGCGGCCGCCATTCACGCGCTCGGGGTTGACCCCGAACTGTTCAGTCAACCCACTCCGTTTCAGCAGGGGGCGCGGCGACCCTTCAGAGTGCGCGTTGCGAATCCAGAGATTGAGGGTGCGGCTGACCAGCACGGCCCTTACGTTCGCGTGGCCTTCGATTTGCCCGCGGGCGCGTACGCCACAGTGGTGCTAGACCAAATGGGTGTTGCGCACGCCAGCTAGGCGGACTTCTTGGGGGCCATGAGCAGCGTGTATGCGATGCTGGTTCCCACCAGCACTAGCCCCGTGACAAAGAGCACGCTCACGCGGAACACCGTGCTGGTGTCGCGCATGTCAACCACAAACAGGCGCAGCGCAAGCACGCCCAGCAGCGCAAGTCCAGTCCAACGAAACCCCGCCAGTTTGCGTCGGAATCCCCACACGATGCACCCCGCGCCGCTCACTGCAATGGTGGCGATCACCAATTCTGCGGGCGGTGTGCCATTCAAGAGAGTGGCACTGCACACGAAGAGGGCGCAGAGTGCGCTGACGAGGATTGCCTCTGCGATGCCGGAGTTGTCCTTGGGCCAGTAGCGCAACTCTTGTAGCGAGGCGCGCCCCAACCACAGCACCGTGGCGAACGCCACAAACGGTGCCGCCGCAGCCAGCGCCCACACGCCCTCGCTTCGCGAGCCTTCTGGAATAGGCGTGCCAAAAATGGTGGTGACTGAAAGTGCTGCAACAATCGCAAGCGCGGGCAGCACTGGCAGCACTGACGCCGTGGTCATCGCAGGCGATGGGAACGCACGCGCCAACAATCCAATGAAGACTGATCCTGCGGAGAGAGCCAAAAGAAGCAGCGGCAGAGGGGGCTGGTCAATGGAGCCGCGAGAGCCCTGTTCAAACAGTATTGCCAAGGCTGTACCAATGACGAGTGTCAAAGCCGTTACGGCGTCCATCAGAGCTCGCTCGGTTGCAGGAACCAATCTTCGCAGGCTCCACTCGCCAGCGCACACCACGGCCAGGACCGCTATCCAATATCCCAACGCAGGTGCAGGCCCCTGAGAACGAAACTCATGCAGCGCTGGTCCGATTGCCCACATCAGAAGCGCCCATGACATGAGAGCAATCGAGTGAGGAAGCCAGCGCAGCCTCCGCAAACCGGCCCCCGCTGCCGTCAACATCATCAACGAGCCAGCGATTGCGGCCAGCCAGGGCCCAAGGCTTACCGTGAGCACCGCGGCCACCAACAGCACTCCAAAGCCAGCGCTAATGTGCGCGGCGGCGAATCTCGTTGTGGCACGCGCCAGAGGAACCAGCAGCAGCACGGCACACAGCAGGGGGCTCAGCAATGCTGATGAGAGTCGCACTTCGGCCATTGCCCTCAAAGCAGGGTTGTCGCCTAGTGAATCGAGCAGCAACGGGATTTGGCTGGCGGGCCGACTGCCAGCCTCCACAACTGTGTACGCCGCCGTTGCCACCGCAACCAACATGGAGATCATGGCCAGCGGAATCGTGGTCCACGCGCCGAGCCGTTCTCGTGCCAATAGCAGGGTGCACGCGCATCCAGCCGCCCCCACGCACAGTGCGCCCGTGGGCAAAAAGACTCCGAAGGCCACCAACGCCGTTGCAGGAATGATGGCGATGGCGCTGTTCACAAGTGTGCGCAGCGCATCCAACGTTCGCATGGCTTCCGCGTCGATCTGCTCTGCATGGTCATGGGCGCCAACTCGAAACTGAAGGATCAGCACGCCCAATCCAGCAGCCACACCAAAGGGCACATAGGAGAGCGGCTCATCAAAGGCATTGTTGGATCCCAATGAAATCAACGCCACGAGCGACACCAGCGCAGATGCCAGCACCACGGTGGCCGCGTTGAGCCGGGGCGATCTGCCGCGAAGCGCTTCAACTAATGAGGATGCGATGAGGGCACCCCACCACATGACAGCGAGCATGGCTAGCGTTCCCCCGCTGACACGCGTTTCAGCGGACCAGTACTCCGCCAGCAGCAGCAGTATGAAAGGTGCGGCTACGCGCAGCCATGCGTAGTACGCGGGTCCAACGTAGACCACCACCAACGCGAGGGCCAGATAGGCGCTCAGGAATGCGCCGCCTGCGAATCCCGGTGACGAGAGTGCCCCCTCTTGCACAAAGGTGGCACCCGCCATGGCAAGCGCGAAGGGTGCAAACGCTTCTGCCGAGATCACGAGGGGGCGCCAGCGGCTAAGAAGAGGAATCTCGTCTTTGACCATCATGGGTCGCAACCGCGCGCCCACGATCAACATCGCCACCAGCACCACTGATGGCACGTACTCCAATGGCTGTGTCAATGCGTCGGCCGCTGTGGTTGAAGTGAGGACCGCAAATGGTGCCAGACATGCCAACGCCGATGCCACCACCAGGGTGGCACCGTCTGCCAGCGAAGGCCCATGCTTGCGCGCGGCAGCCAATGCCGCTGCCATAAAGAGCGCCCACCACAGCAGAGTCATGAATGCAACCGTTGAGCCACTTGCACCAGACTCGGACCCCCACACCGCCGCGGCAGGAGCCAGCAACGCCAGCGAAATCACCCGCAGCGCGGCGAACCGCGGCGGCCCCATGGTCTCCATGACCAGCGCCACCATCGCCACGGCGGTCAGCAGCGCCGCCCCAGTCAAGCCTGGTGTTTGCAGAACTCCAACGGACAACGGCAGCACGAACCCGCCCACCAAGCCCATCGTGGCCACGATCAGCGATTGACTCCGCGCGGCGATTGCTCCTCCCGCAATGGTTGCAACCAGAGCAAGCACTGCTCCAGTGGTGGCACCAAACAGGTCGAGCACGAAGACACCACCGGCGATGGTTACAAAAAGCGAAGCCACACCAGCCGCGTTCAATCCCACCGAAGCCTCACGGCTCCAGCGTCGGCGCACAACTTCGGCCGCTGCCAGCAAGAGCGCGGCCACCGTCAAGCCTCCGATGAACTTGCCCACCGGCCCCATGCGTCCAAGCAGGCCCATATCGATGGCAAGCTTGATGAAAAATCCAAGTCCGCCCAGCACTGCCAGACTGCCCACCACCGCAGCAACTTTGGTGCCTACAAATCGCTCCGCCGCAGAACTGGGTGCGGTCGCAGGCTCGGTCGCAGGCTCGGACGCAGGCACCGTCGCCGGAATCGTCGAAGATGCTTTCGCGGGTGCAGTCTCGGGCGTAGTCGCAGGCGCAGTGGGTTGCAGGGCAACTGGCGGCGGAGGCGGTGGAGCCTCCGGCGGCAACTTGATTCCCCGGTCTGTGATGAACTGCTCCAACCGGGCCACCCGGGCTCGGAGTCGCACCACCTCTGAATCCTGGAATGACGAGCCTGAAGAAGACGCGGGTGGCGTGTTCTCGCTCATTGAGTGGGCGGAGTGTAGCCCGTGCGAGCACGCTTGCTTTCGCTCCGCCGTCGCTCAAAGAACTCTGAAAGCTGTCTACCGCACACGTGAGCAAGCACGCCTCCCACCACGGGCGGCCTGTGGTTTAGGCGCGTGTCCGCAGGAATGGCGTACAAGCTCTCGCAAGCGCCAGCCTTGGCATCGGCAGCTCCGTAAATCACTCGCCCGATGCGGGAGTTCACAATCGCGCCTGCGCACATGGCGCAAGGCTCAAGCGTGACCACGAGCGTGCAGTCGGCAAGTCGCCACGAGCCTTGGCCTCGACTGCGCCCAGCCTTGGCCAGCGCCACCAATTCAGCGTGACCAGTGGGATCACCGGTGCTTTCGCGATCATTGGCGTGCTCTGCAATCACGCTCCGGCCGCAATACACCACCGCGCCCACCGGAACTTCGCCTTGTGAGCCGGCGTGCCGCGCCAACGCCATGGCGCGGAGCATCATGCCCACATCACGCGCGGTCACGCCTCGACGCATCGCACTGGGGCCAGCCATCCCCAGCAGCGGCAGCACTCGATATGCGCTCACTCCTGATCCTCGCTCCAGTGAGTGCTGCCCTTGTACTTGCGCCGCCCAAACAGCGCGCCAATGCTGTTGCTCATCACACCCCCTTCGGCCACGGCCTGCGCGGGCGCGACGTGCAACAGCACAATTCCCAGCTCGTAGAGCATGTACAGAGGCACCAAGAGCACCAGCATGCTGATGATGTCCACGGTAGGCGTGATCACCGCCGCCGCAATCGCGCAGAAGAAGAATGCGTGGCGGCGATACTTGCGCAGCATTGAAATGTCCAAGATTCCAAGCCAGCCCAACAGCAGCACGGCCACCGGCATCTGGAAGGCAATCGCAATAGCCGCAGAAAAGAAGAGCACAAAATCGATGTACTCACTCAGCCGAAACTGCTGCGAGATCGCTCCCGTGTTCTGCGTGGGTATGGTGCGAACTTCCAACATGCCATCTGGGCGCTTGGCGTCAAAGGCCACATACAACTGGCGATCGGCAGTGAGCATCCATACGTCGCCTGGCTTGGCCCATGTGGGATCCGCGTCAACCACTGGAATCTGCACGTTGCCAAGGCGCACGCTTTCAGAGGTTGGTGCGTCCTGGCTCACCAGCCTCGGCGGTACTTCGCCGAACTGAATGAGCATGCGCAATAGAAATGGCAGCGCCAGATACAGCAGTACCAATCCGGTCACCACCAGCAACGTGGACAGCGGCACGAGGAATCGTGCGTAACGCCGCTCCTGCGAATACAGGCCAGGCGCTACAAAGCGCCAGATGTGCCAAAGGATCCACGGCACCGCCAAAATCACGGCGGTCCAGATGGAAAGCTGCACCTTCACCATCACCATCTCGCTCGGTGAAAGCACCTGCAAGACGGGCGGCTGGCCCTCCGCAGCCAGGGCCACCATGAGTGGTTCCTTTGCAAATGAAATCAACCAGTCCGAATAGGTGAACGCCACAGCCGCAATCACCACCGGTACGGCCATGGCCCAAACCAATCGAGAACGCAGTTCATCCAAGTGAGAGCCAAAGCTCATGAGCCCCCCCTCTTTGGCCTCCTTGAATTGTTCCTGATCCTTGGGCATTTGGTGCGCGCGATCCTAGCGGTTCAAGCCAAAGAAGCGGTTTGCGTTGGCATCAGTTAGCGCGTCGAACTCCTGCATGTCCATGGCACGCAGCCGCGCCAGCGCGCGGGCCGTGTGCATGACGAACTCGGGAACGCAGGGTCGTTGCTTTCGCACTGGCTCGGGGCTCAGATAGGGCGCGTCTGTTTCGCACATGATTCGATCATTGGGCACCAAGCGCACGCTCGCCTTCACCTCTTCTGCGTTGTCAAAGGTCACCACACCGGTAAAGCTGATCCATGCGCCAAAGTCCAGCACCGCGCGCGCGTCGCTGGGGCCCTCTGTAAAGCAGTGGAACACAAAGCGCTCAGGAGGCAGGGCGGTGGCTTTGAGTATCGGTAACAGGTCGGCAACGGCTCGCCGGCAGTGAATCACGATTGGCTTGTCCAAACCCTGCGCACGCCACTCCAGAATGTGAGCGAGTTGCTCTTCTAGAACTCGGCGCTGCGTCAGTGGGTCGGGGGTGGGCCAGTGATTGTCCAAACCTAACTCTCCCCAAGCCACGCATTTGGGGTGCTCGCCCGCCTTGCGCATGTCTGCCCAAGTGCAAGGATCGTTGCTGTGCAGTGGGTGAACCCCTGAGGTGCACCACACATCCGCATACCGGTCCGCCAGCGTGGTTCCCTGAACTGAATCGCTTGTGGTGGTGCCAATGGTGATGAATCCGCTCACCCCCGCAGACCGCGCCTGGGCTAGGAGCGTGTCCAACCGATCCACAAGCCCTGGGTACAGAAGATGGCAATGAGTGTCGATCATGGCGCGGCGCGCAAAAGTGGCTTATTGTCGTTAAATGTGTCTCATTGGTGTCGAACGCGTGGGCATCGTGTTCGATTTTTGATACAGCATGTGCGTGATAAACGTCCTATAAGTCACACGGACGCCCTCTCTGCCGCCTCGGAGTGTACGCACTGGGCTTCCCCGAGAATCTACGTGTGCACCGGCGCCACGGCCGGCCATGCGAGCGTCGCTGCGCTCTCCAATCGCCGCGCCACCGCAGATTGGCGCAGCCGCAAGGCCGTCTCTCATGGGCAGCGCATGCTCACCAGCGCGTGGACTCGCGGTTCTCACTGCGCGCATGGCCCCGCAGCTCACTTGCGCCGCTGTTGACGGTCCTTTGTAGGCTCCCGTACCATTCGTCGGCGGACCTTGTGACGTTTTTCACAAAGTCCGCCCTCAGCCCGTGGGTCGGGCTGAGTTCGACCACCCGAGGCACCAGATGAGCCGATTCCTCTTCCCACGATGGTCGAACGCACTCCTGCCGTTCGCGTTGGTCACCGGGGCCATCGCCCCTTTGTATCTGGCGATGTTCGTGGCCTACGGGTTTAGCCCCAAGACCCTGGACGGTCAGTACCAACCGGTGCAACCCGTTCCCTTTAGCCATGCCACCCATGCGGGGCGATTGGGAATGGATTGTCGGTACTGCCACACCACCGTCGAGACCGCCAGCCACGCTGCGGTGCCGCCCACACAGACGTGCATGAACTGCCATACGCAGATCCATCGCGAGAGCCCCAGGCTTGAGCCAGTGCGCAAGAGCTACGAAACGGGAATGCCCATTGAGTGGATCAAGGTGCACAAATTGGGCGACTTTGCGTACTTCGACCATTCTGCGCATGTCACCCGAGGCGTCAGTTGCGTCGAGTGCCACGGACGTGTGGACACCATGGAAGAAGTGCACCGCGTGTCGCCACTCTCAATGAGTTGGTGCTTGGAGTGCCATCGCGATCCAATCAATTCCATTCGTCCACCGGATGAAGTGTTCAACCTGGCCAAGAGCACCATCGGTACGTGGTCCACTGAAGATCGCCTTGCTCTAAAGAAGCAATATTCAATTCAACCGAGCGAAAACTGCTCCACCTGCCACCGCTAGAGCGGTGGAGTTTCGGCGCCAGCGGGCGCAACACTCACGAGGAAGACATGCACGACGGCTGCACTCACGGGCATTCAGAACTCGAGCCAAGCGCCAACGGCGTCGCCAACGCAGGCGCGCCGAGTGACGCCGCTACCAGCGGCACCGCACCTGCGCGGCGATCAGCCTATTGGCGTTCATTTGAAGAGGTTGCAAACTCCCCTGAGTTTCAATCCTTCATGCATCGGGAGTTTCAGCCGGGTGCGAGTGAACTGGCAGGCGATGATCGCCGCCACTTCATCAAGATCATGGGCGCATCTTTTGCGCTGGCGGGTCTGGCGCTTGCCGGGTGCCGTCGTTGGCCAGAGAGCAAGATTGCGGAGTACGCCTCACGTCCAGCCAATCGAGTGCCCGGAGTGCCGGTCAAGTACGCCACGTCCTATGAGCTTGGCGGAGTGGGCTACGGAGTGCTGGCCACCAGTTATGACGGTCGCCCCATCAAGCTTGACGGCAACCCTGCGCACCCGGCTTCGTTGCTGGCAGGCGGTGCGGCGCTCATCGACACCGATCAATTGAAATCTCGCGGTGCACCGCTGGTGGGGCCTTCCTCCAGCATCACGCAATCGCGCGTTCTGGAGTTGTACGACCCTGAGCGCAGCCGCATGGTGATGCATGCGGGCAAGGCGTCGTCGTTGGCTGACTTCAACACGTGGTTAAAGGGCAAACGCGATGCATGGAAGGGAACGCAGGGCCAGGGATTGGTGGTTCTTTCGGAACCCACCGGTTCGCCCACCCTTCAAGCGCTCAAGCGCAAACTACAGACCGCCTACCCCAAGATGGTGTGGGCTGAATGGTGTGCGGTGAATGAAGACGCGCAGCGCGCGGGCACCAAGGCTGCATTCGGCAGCACCATGCGCGTCCATCCCAAGTTCGACAAGGCCGCTGTCGTGCTCAGCCTTGACGCGGATTTCTTGGGGGAAGATCCCAACGCCGTTGCCAACTCGCGTGCATGGGCGGCAGGGCGCACGCTGGTGCGACGTGAGCAGGGCAAGCTGAAGCAGCAGGACCCCAAGACTGCACAGATCAACCGCGTCTATCAAGTGGAAGGATTGCTCTCGCTCACCGGCATGAATGCCGACCAGCGGCTGGCGATGCGTCCTTCGGACATCGCCGCATTTGCCGCGGCAGTCGCAGACCGCGTGGGCGTTGATGCCGCGCGATCGCTGGGTGCACAAGCGCCCAAGCTTGGCGCTCACGATCAAGAGATCGTGGAACACTTGGTTGAAGACTTGAGGCACGCGGGCAAGAACGCATTGGTGGTGGCCGGAATGCGCCAGCCTCCGGTGGTGCACGCGATTGCCGCGGCCATCAATGGTGCGCTGGGTTGCGTGGGCACCACGGTCAACTACACCGCCGCACCCGACACCCTTTGCAGTGCAGACATCAAGAAGGTGGCTGGAGCGCTGAACGCGGGCAGCGTTGAGACGCTCGTGATTTTGGGTGGCAATCCTGTCTATGACGCACCGGTTGACCTGGCCTTTTCAGCGGCCATGGCCAAGGCCCCCAGCGTGGTGCATCTTTCATTCCACCGCAACGAAACCAGTTTGGACGCGGCGTGCCAGTGGCACATTCCGGCGGCTCACTTTCTTGAGACGTGGGGTGACACCGCTGCGTGGGATGGAACCATCGCGCTGCAGCAGCCGATCATTGATGTGCTTCTCGACCCCGCGCAGGGTGGGCTTGCGCCCATCGAAGTGTGCGCGGCCATGCTTGGCGAAGCGGACACCAAGGCTCACACGCTGGTGCAAAAGACGCACGAGGGTCGGCTGGGCAAGAGCGGCGCGGAGTTTCAAGTGGCGTGGCGCACATTGCTGGACGGCGGTGTGGCCGCGGGCACGGCGTCTGCAGCCGCCACCATTGCATCGCCCAAACTTCCTGCGGCACTCCTCTCTGAAGCCGCCGGACGCCCCGCAGGTGGCGCGTATGACTTGGTCTTCTTTAACGATCAGCGCATGTACGACGGTCGCTTTGCCAACGTCGGCTGGCTGCAAGAGCTTCCCGATCTTGTCACCAAAATCACGTGGGACAACGCGCTGCTCATGTCCGCCGGAACCGCGGCCACGCTGGGCATCAAGGCGGGCGGCAAAGTTGCGGTGAGTTCCGGTGGTCGAACGCTGGTGGCGGCCGCGTGGCCCGTGCCCGGCATGGCAGACGGAACGTTGGCACTCTCGCTGGGTCATGGACGTGGGCAGGCGGCCGGCACGATCGGCGCCGATGCAGGGTTCAACGCCAACGCGCTTCGTACCGTTGACAACTTATGGCTGGCCACCGGCGCCATGGCGCAGAGCACGGGCGAGTCCTACGAGTTTGCGCACACGCAGGATCACGGCATCGCCAACGCCTTGGTTCAGTCGGTGCCAGAGAAGGGCGTGCAAGAGCGCATGCCCACGCTCATCCGTGAGAGTTCGCTTGCGCACTTTAAGGAACACCCAGACTTTGCCAAGCATGCCACGCATGTGGCGCATCGCCTCTCGCTGTGGGAAGAGACCAATCTTGAGGGGGCCAAGTATCGCTGGGCCATGACCATCGACCTCTCCACGTGTACTGGATGCAGCGCGTGCGTGAGCGCCTGCCAGGCGGAGAACAACATTCCAATCGTGGGCAAGGACCAAGTGGCGCGCGGCCGGGAGATGCATTGGATTCGCGTGGATCGCTACTTTAAGGGAGCCAATCCAGCGCAGCCCGATGGATACCGCGTGCAGCCCGTCACCTGTGTGCAGTGCGAGAACGCACCGTGCGAACAGGTGTGCCCAGTGGCCGCAACGGTGCATGACAAGGACGGCCTGAACAACATGGTTTACAACCGCTGCATCGGCACGCGGTATTGCAGCAACAACTGCCCCTACAAGGTTCGCCGCTTTAACTTCTTTGACTATCAGCGCCGCGACCCGGTCCGCGAGGGCGGCATCATGATGACCAAGCCTGAGTACTTCATTAACGAAGGCCCCAACGAGTGGCTGCGCATGCAGTTCAATCCTGATGTCACCGTGCGAATGCGCGGCATCATGGAAAAGTGCAGCTTCTGCACGCAGCGAATTCAGCAGGCCAAGATCTCCACGAAGAACGCGTGGGTGCGCAAGGGCGGCACTGAAAGCGGGCAGGAGACGTGGGAGATTCCGGACGGCACCATTCAAACGGCGTGTCAGCAGGCTTGCCCCACGGGCGCAATCATGTTCGGCGACCTGAATGTCACAACCAGCGATGTGGCCGCACTTCAGAAGACTTCCCGCAGCTACGGAATGCTTGAGGAATTGAATACCAAGCCGCGATTGCAGTACTTGGCCCGCGTGGACAATCCCGCCGTTGACCACGGCGCACATGACCACGACCACGATCACGCACACGACCACGGAGCCCATTCATGAGCTCAGAGCATTCACAGTCACACGATCCCGCTATGCGCGGCTACGTGGACATTGACAACACTGTGGACATTCCCGGGCAGCGTGCGCCCTTGGTGCTTCAGACGGGCAGCTTTCACGATGTCACGGAATGGGTGGCCAAGCCCGCAGAAGATGCGCGACCACCGATGGCGTGGAACATCATGTTTGTGCTCTGCCTTGGCCTCGTGGGCTTTCTGGGCTTCTGCATCACGTACTTGATCTTCACGGGCGTCGGAGTGTGGGGCCTGAATAACCCCGTGATGTGGGCGTTTGACATCACCAACTTCGTCTTCTGGGTGGGCATTGGTCACGCCGGAACGCTCATCAGCGCCATTCTCTTTCTCTTCCGGCAAAAGTGGCGCACCGGCATCAACCGCTTCGCAGAAGCCATGACCATCTTCGCGGTGATCTGCGCAGGAATGTTTCCGGGCATCCACGTGGGCCGCGTGTGGTTGGCGTACTGGCTCTTCCCGATTCCCAATCAGATGGAAATGTGGCCGCAGTTCCGCAGTCCGCTGCTGTGGGACGTCTTTGCGGTGGGCACGTACTTCACGACCTCGCTCTTGTTCTGGTACGTGGGCTTGATTCCCGACCTGGCCACCATGCGCGATCGCGCGCGCGGCAAGATTCAACAGATCGCCTACGGCCTCTTTGCCATCGGCTGGCGCGGCAGCAATCGGCACTGGCATCGCTATGAGCGCGCCTACCTGCTGCTGGCTGCTCTTGCGACTCCGCTGGTGCTCAGCGTGCACAGCGTGGTGAGCTTTGACTTTGCAACCAGCCAGGTGCCTGGCTGGCACACCACCATCTTTCCGCCGTACTTCGTGGCTGGCGCCATCTTCAGCGGATTTGCCATGGTGGTCACCTTGGCGGTTCCCGCGCGTGAGCTCTTTGGCCTGAAGGATCTCATCACCCTTCGCCATCTGGACAACATGAACAAAATCATCCTGGTGACAGGATGCATGGTGGGCTACGCCTACTCCATGGAGTTCTTCATCGCGTGGTACTCGGGTGCCATGTAT
>CAZXGD010000010.1:0-95538 GCA_964640485.1 uncultured Isosphaeraceae bacterium
CACACCGCAATTGATGATCGACACCGTGGAGTGGATCCGCGGCATGTATCAACCGCGCCCCGAATACCCGGTGGAGTACAAGGCTCCCCGCCTTGACGCACCCGACAAGCCCGTCCGAACCGTGGATGGACCCGACCGCTAGGATTCCCCCCCAGATGAAGCCAATCGCCACTTTCGTTCTTCCTTTCGCCGCCGTTACTTCGTTGAGCGTCGCCACATTGCTTTGCGGGTGCGATCAACTTGGCAAGCCCTCGGCCGCCGAAGCAGGTGCTGCCAAGATCGCTGAAGTCTCTGCCAAAGCCCGCAAGTTGACACAACGCATCGCGATGTCGCCGGAAGCTGCAGCCGTCCCCGCAGCAGAGGGGGAAGAGAACCCCAATGCGGGCAGCGATCGGCAGATGCTCTCGCCCACACAAGCGGCGGAAGAACTTCGCAAACTGGCCGCCATGGCCCGATCCGTGGGCGATGGCGAAGCCCAGCGCAAGCAATCCGCGGCGCTCTCGCAGAGGCTCATCCGCGAGGCCGCGGTGTTGGACCTCGTTGCGCTGGAACGAATTGAAGGCAGAATGCAAGTTCTCGCTGCCACCGTGGTGTCTGACATGGCGGCCGCGCAACTCATAGCGTTGGCCTCAGGGCCTGATTCACTGAAAGCGGCGGAGACCACTGTCAAAGTAACCCGCACCGCGCTCGAGCGAGATCAGAAGGGTCTGGAAGCCGTCAAGGTGAGCACTGAAGAGCAGGCAGATCGCCTTGCCGCGATGCAGGCCCAAGCCATGACCGCCAATGGCAAGGCGGACGAAGCGACTGCATCAGCGCAACTCTTGCGTGCTGAAGTGGCCACCAGTGCACCAAGCGTGGCGCAGCCCAAGATGGCGCAGGCCACCGCCCGCATGCACGAAGCCAACGCACTCCGCAAGGATGCCGCGATGATCGAGCGTGACGTGACCGCCGACCAGGGAATCGTCCGCGCCAAGGTGGCGGCGGTTGAGGCGGTGCAACGATCCAACGAGTGGCTGGCAACGCGACTGGACGCCGCAGAAAAAGCGTTGTCCGCAGCCTCCGCGCAAACGCAGAAAGCTGCACGATCGGCCAACGAGAAGCGCGAGCACGCCATGGCCGCCATGGAAGAACTGGCCAAGATTGCCAAGGAGGAGTTCAAGCCCTTGATGGATTCCACGATGGAGGCCTTTGAGGGCACATTGGCCACCAAGACCCCCACCGATGCCGCCACCATGGCCATCTGCAAGGCCCGCCTGTACACGCTGGCCGCCAAGAGCGCTGCACTGGCCATGCAGATGGGAGCCCTCGTGGGTGCACCTGGCTCAGCCGACGCACAGTTCAAGCGTGACCAAGACAATTGGACGGCTCAAGCGAAGGCTGCGTTGATTGATGCCCGCGATGCTTTGAGCGGCGCCAGTACGGATGGAGCTGCATCCTTGCTTGCCACCATCCAGGAGATCGCGGATGCCACTGGCGTGGACCTGACTCAGCCAGCTCCTGCACCCCAGCCCGAAGCTGCGCCAGCGGAGGCCCCAGCTGCGGCAGAACCATCTGCGACGGGTGAACCCGCGTCCAATGAGCCGGCTCCACCGGCAGCGGAAGAACCGGGTGCGCCGGAACCGCCTTCTGAACCCAGCGATCCTTCTGAGCCAAACAAGTAGGTCACGGTTCCAGCGCGCAGAGTGCTGCTTCGCGGACCTGTGCAGCCTCTCCAGGGCGCTGCACGATCTCTTGTAATGCACCCCGCAACTCTGCGGCTCGTTCCCCAGAGAGTGGCAGATCCCGCGCGCGCAAGGCGCACCCCGCTGCCAGAGCGGCATTGCGCACCCACATGTCCCGCCCAGCTCGGCGCAGGGCACCGTGCAGTCGCGCTTCTTCCCAGTGCGCGGGCGTCCATCCCAGCACCGCCAACAGGTCAAACGAATCTACGTGCGGCTCATACGCCGGATGCGTGAAGGCAGTCCTCGCGCGACGAGTGGGCTGGTTGTGGGGGCACACTTCCTGGCAAATGTCGCATCCAAAGATCCAATCCTGCACATGCCGGCCCAGTTGGGGCGCCACTGACGAACGATGCTCAATGGTCAGATAGCTGATGCATCGGGTGGCGTCAACGCTCCACGGAGTGATGGCTTTGGTTGGGCATTCGTCCAAACATCGCGTGCAGGAGCCGCATGGATCGTTCCGATCCGGTGGCGTCGCCACGGTCACAGCCCCGCGCAACGCTGTGGCCACACGAGAGCCGGGTGTGAGCGCAAGAGTGGTGACAATCGTTCCCAAGGCCAGCCAACTGCCCAGCCCCTGCTCACCGATCAAAAGCGTGTGCTTGCCAACTCGCCCCAAACCCGCACGCATGGCATGTTCTCGCTCAAGCACGGGCGCGGTGTCCACGCAAATCCTAAATCGATGCGCGGGATGCTTGGCCCGAAGCTCCACCACCAGCGCCTCGAGCCGCAGGCGAATCACAGCGTGGTAATCCTCGCCGCGGGCATACCTTGCAATTCGCCCCCGCCCTGGCTTCCGAGCGTCGCGCGCCCCTGTGGCGTACCGATCCGCCACGCAGATCACGCTCTGCGCGCCCGGCTCCAGCGCGTGGGGATCCAGTCGCCGCTCCACTTCTTGAGCCAGGTACTCCATCTGGCCGTTCTTGCCCGCTGCGATCCAATCTCGATACTCACGGCCATAGCCAGATGCCGCCGCCACGCAGACCCCTGCAGCGGCAAACCCATGTTCCAAGCAACGCGCAAGAATGGCGTCTGAATCAACCACTACCGCGCCACTCCCAGCAGTCGCGCAAGCATGGAGGGCCGAAGATCAGCAACCGTCAACTGTTCCCCGACGATGGCGCCCGCCGCGGCGTATCCGCTGCGGACGGCACCCTCCATCGTGGCGGGCCATCCGGTGCGCGTCCAGTCTCCCGCCAAGTACAGATTGCGCACTCCACCCGTGCGGTCAAGCCCGGTGCATGCCGCCGTGGGTCGGTACTTTTCTACTCCCGGGCGCGCGGCAAAGGTGGCCCGCTTTTCTTTGACGCTGCGTACGCTCAACGGCTGCTGATTCGATGCCGCGGGCAACGCCCATTGCACATCGCGCAACACACGCTGGGCAATGGTTGGCTCGTCGAGCGCCATCCACGACTCTGCGCCGCTGATCACGGCGTGAATGTGCTGCGCCCCATCGTGAGTAACCCCCTTGTTAAAGAGCCATTGGGTGTCCCTTCCGGGCAATACCAGATGCGGGTGGGCCATCACGCGCTGTGCAAACATCAGGTGCACACCAAGGATCGGGCTGTACTCCAATGAATCCAAGTGCTGAAGGCGTGAATCAGCCTGCTGTATGGCACGGCCCACGAGTTTCTCAAGTCGGTCCGGAGGAACCGCGCTCACCACTGCGTCGGCATCAACCGCACCCTCATCGGTGATGACACCCGTGACACGCGCACCGTTGTACGCAATCGCGCTTGCACTCACCCCCAACAGAATCGTGCCCCCGGCAGCGTTGAGGGCTTCCTCAGCGTGGTCATAAAGTTCCAGCAGCGGAACTCTGCTCACTCCCATCGCGCTGGCGTGTCGGTTTGCCAGAAAGCCCTCCTGAAACACCTGCATGGCATATGGGGCTCCAACCTGATCCACTGGCAGGTTGCAGGCGCTCACCACCACCGGATTCCAAAACTGATCCACCTCGTGGGGCGAAGCACCGGTGGAGTTCAAAAACTGTGCGAAGGTCTTGCCCTGCCATTGAGTGCGGCCCCGTACGCCTGCACGCAAGAGCTTCCACATGCCCCGGGCAACGGCTCGCTTGCCCGCAAATTTCAAGGCGCCAAGCCCCAGAAAGCTTCCTGTGAAGTGCGCGGGGGCGGGCAGCCAGCCGGGCGCGAGCGCGCTGGGCGCGCCGGGCGGATTGGCCCAGTAGGTACGGGTGTGCCATTCAATACTCTCAAGCACGCCAAGTCTGCGATAGAAATCGATCAGGTTGGTGCAGCAGCCCATGAGCACGTGCTGACAATTGTCAAGCACTTGACCAGAACGCGGATCCACAAAGCTGGTGGCTCTGCCCCCGAGTTTCTTGCGAGTCTCAATCACGGTGACGGAGATTCCCGATTCTGCCAGACGCAACGCGCACGCGAGCCCTGCAAGGCCCCCACCCACCACCGCAACCGTGCGTGGAATGGTGCCGCGCGCGGCACCACGCACAGCCGCTTCCGCGCCGGGAAGCATGCCTCCGCCAAACTCGTGCGCCTGGCCAGCGCGGCTCACCGGTCATGCCCCCCAAGAGCAGCCTCTGCCGCAGGCTCCGAAGCGCTGAACCCGCGCGCCATTCGGCGGGCCTTAAACGCTATCCACGCCTTGCGAAAGTTGCTCAATCGCACGCGCGGTTGAAGGCAGATGGCTTCGGGCCGAGCAGCAATCCGGCCAAGCAAGCCGTGGTAAATCTCGGTCATCGCCCAGAGCGTGGGAACGCAAGCTGGAGTGATGCAACGTTCGAGCGCCGCGCTCCGGCGGTAGAGCTGTTCAGCGCGTGCACATTGCGCAAGCACAAACTCCGTGCACAGATCTGGTTTGGTCCAGTGGCGCAGGTCGAGCGGTGTAAGTTCGAGGCGTCGGAACTCATCGGCAGGAAGATAGACCCGCCCCATGTCAAAGTCTTCTTTGTAGTCGCGAATGATGTTGGTGAGTTGAAAGGCAATTCCCCGGTCGATGGCAAGCGCAGGCGCGTCCTCACCGGTGTAACCCCAGATGCGAATACAGACCAGCCCCACGGTGCTGGCCACTCGGTAGCAGAATGAGCGCAGTTCCTCCCAGGTGGCATATGACGCGATCTCCACGTCAGCCAACTGACCATCAAGCATGTCATGGAATTCGCGCGGACTCAATTGGTACGAACGTGCCACCCACGCCAAGCCCTGCCAGACGGGCTCATGCTCGGCCGCGTCGCCCGCCATTGCGCGTTCGGTTGCGGCGCGAAACTGCGCGATGCGGTGAACGCGCTGTTCTGCTGAAAAGCCCACTTCATCGGCCAAATCATCCGCCGCGCGCATCCACGCGTAGATGACATACATGGCGCTCCGCTGCGGTTCAGGGGTGAGCTTCAGCCCGTAGTAAAAGTTGCGCGCATGCAGCCGCGTGATGCGTTCACAGGCCACGATCGCGGGCTGCAATTGGGGCTCCACCGCCACCCTCTCGTGAGGCAGGGGCGCGCTCACGGTGCGCTCCACCACGCCCGAGCCAAAAGGCGCAACTTGGTCAGGGCTCCCAGCCGTGGCCGGTGAAGACAGGTTTCATAGTTCCAATCCTGAATGGACCGCAAGATCGTTTGTCCGCCCTCGCCAAAGAGGCGCACCACCGGTCTGGATTCTGCGCCGAGCAAGGGAAGCAGCGCATGACCGCGCTGAAACAGTTGCCAGGTGCGGTCCACTAACGGGGCAATGGCTTCTCGATACTCCGCCAGAAAGCGATGGTCGCACGCAAAGCCCTGCGCCGCGCTTGTGCGCAAGCGTTGCTCAAAATCTGCGATTGAGTCCGTAGCCTCCTGTGGCAGGTAGATTCGATCTCGTTCCAGCAAGTCGCGACGAACATCCTGAATGTGATTGGTGATTTGCAGAGCCGTGCATGTGCAATCGCTGAGCAACACTCGCTCGGGGGTGGCTTCTTGAAACAGCCCTAACACCAAGCGACCCACTGGATTTGCGCTGCGAGTGCAGTAGTCCACCAGTTCCTGCCACGTTGCGTAGCGAGACTTCACTTGATCCTGTTGGAAGGCAGCGATGAGATCGGCAAATGGCGCAATAGGAAGGTTGTGCCGCACGATCGTGGGTCGTAGTGCCACAAACACGGGGTGTCGCGGCGCCCCCGCAAAGCACGCGTCCAGTTCCTGCCGCCACCACGTTAGAAGTTCCTGCGCCCGTTGGCGGGAACCCATTTCGTCCCCCAAGTCATCGCTCCACCGGCAGAATGCATACACCGCCGCAAAGTCTTCGCGGAGTCGCTCGGGCACCAGGGTGCTGAGCACACTGAAGTTCTCGTAGTGGCTGTTGGCAAGCTGCCCACACCAAGCCCGAGCGGCTTCCGCGCTCATCGCCTCGCAATGCTCGGGGCCAAAGCGCTCCAACTGTGCTGCAATTGTGGTCACCGCGCAAACTCTATCGCAGGGGGACCCCGTTGGGGAGGGGCGCCCCATGGCCGTGCGGGGTTCCGCACTACACTTGTGCGCCCGATGAAGCTCATTCTTGCCAATCCCCGCGGTTTCTGCGCCGGCGTCTACATGGCCATTGACGTGGTGGACCAGATTCTTGACATCTGTCCCAACGAGGCCATCTATGTCTACCACGAGATCGTGCACAACCTGCACGTGGTGGAGCGGTTCAAGCGCCGAGGCGTGAAGTTCATTGAGTCACTGGATGAAGTGCCAGACGGCAGCATCGTGGTCTTTAGTGCGCATGGAGTGAGCCCCGCTCTTCGCGCTGAAGCAAAGTCGCGCAACCTTACCGCAGTGGATGCCACCTGTCCGCTGGTGACCAAGGTTCACAATGAAGCCATCCGTTACGCCAAGGCGGGGTATCAAATCCTGCTTGTGGGGCACACCGATCATCAAGAGATCATTGGAACCCGAGGCGAGGCCCCCGATGCCATTCAGGTGGTGGAGAGCCCAGAGGACATTCACTCACTGACGATCAAGGATCCCACCAAGCTGGTTTACCTGACACAAACCACATTGAGTACTGATGACGCCAATGTCATCATTCGTGCGCTCAAGGCTGCGTTCCCGCAGATGAAGGAGCCGCCCAGCGAAGACATCTGCTACGCCACCACCAATCGCCAGGTGGCCGTGCGAGCACTTGCCCCCAAGGCTGACCTTACGCTGGTGGTGGGTAGCCGTAACAGCAGCAATTCGGTGCGGCTTACCGAGATCAGTCAAAACGTGGGAACCAACGCCCGATTGGTCGACGATGCCAGCGAGCTCAAGCCCGAGTGGTTCAAGGACGTTGATACGGTCTTGGTGACCGCGGGCGCCAGCGCACCCGAAGACTTGGTGCAGGCCCTGATCGTGACCCTCATTGAACAGTATGGCGGCGAAGTGGAACAACACGACATCTACCACGAGCAAGTGGAGTTTGGGCTTCCCGGAACGCTGAAGGATCTGATGCGAAGCAAGGGGTTTGACCCCACGGGCCGCCGCGTGATGCGTAAGGATGCTCACGTGGCGATGGATGCGTGGCTGGACAGCCACCGCATCAGCCACCGGACCGTAGACCTGACCGTGGGTGCCACCCGCTAATGCGCACCGCGTTTTTTGATCTGGACCCCCCTGCTCTGGAATCATGGTGCACCGCTCATGGCATGCCCAAGTTCACTGCCAAGCAACTGCTTGACTGGGTGTATCAGAAGGGGGTCACCGATCCAGCGCTGATGAGCAATCTAAGCCGGGGCCATCGGGACTTGCTGGCACAAGAGATGACATTTCTGCATGGCCAAGAATTGAAACACTTGGTAGCCACGGATGGAACGCAGAAGTTGCTGTTGGGGTGGCCCTCCTTGCAACCCGCGGCACCTTCATTGCTGCCCATTCTTGGAGTCGCCACCGGGCGTGAGACTGAATGCGTCATGATTCCCAGTCTGGATCGGCGCACGGCGTGCGTCAGCAGTCAGATGGGATGTCCGGTGGGCTGCAAGTTCTGTGCCAGCGGTCTGGAAGGCGTTGAAGGCAACTTGACGGCAGGGCAAATTGTTGAGCAGGTGTACCGATTGGGTGCGCTGCCCGAGGTGGGGCGAATCTCCAACGTGGTGTACATGGGCATGGGCGAGCCGCTGGCCAACTTTGCAGCCGTGACGCACTCCATCCGCACCCTGAACGCTCCCTGGGGCATGGGTATCAGCGCTCGCAAAATCACGGTGAGCACGGTTGGATTGCCTGCCGCCATTCGCAAGCTGTGCAACTTGGAGCTTCCTGTGACCCTCGCGTTGAGCTTGCATGCGCCCAACGACGAACTCCGCCGCCAAATCATTCCTTGGGCGGAGTATTCAACCATCGACGAACTTCTTGACGCCTGCGATGAGTGGTTCCGCAAGACTGGTCGCGAGATCACGCTGGAGTACATCCTGTTGGGAGGCTTCAACGATCGGCCAGAGCACGCTGAAGAACTGGCTCACGTGGCTCGCACGCTTCGTGCCAACGTCAATCTCATTCGTTACAACGAGGTCGAGGGGCTCCCCTTTCAGCGCCCCGGCGATGAAGATGTGATTGATTTTCAGGGCATCCTGCGCGAAGCGAATGTCAACACGCACATTCGTGCCAGCCGTGGACGAGACATCAAGGCCGCGTGCGGACAGTTGCGTCACGAGTCCCTGAAGGCGTAAGCGTTGGTCTCAGCGCAGGTGCCCCGCTACTGACGCGCGATTGATTCCAGTTCGTCCGCGGGAAGATCGTGCAGTTTGTGCTGCGCGCCAAGTTCGTTCAATCGCTGCGCCACGGCCACCCACACCTCGTATCGTTGAGGTTCAGCGGACGCACGCTCAAAGAGCTCGGTGGCCAACGCACGCACCCGACGGTCCATGGGCTGCCCGCGCAACTCGTTGGGAACCACCCGCCACAGCATCAGCGCCAATTGCGCGGGCCAATCGCTTGATCGCAAATCCAGCCGATACATGGTGCGGCCGAGCACGATCTCAACCCGGTTCAGGTACCGGCGCATCATGACGTCACCTCGGCTGCTTCTCACCCCCAGTCGCTCACGAATTCGCCGCGCGTGGCTGGTTGCCGCTTGCATGGCCGCCACATACAACGCGTCGCGCACCAGCGTGAGTTCCGCCAATGGCAAAATGGAGTACGTACACAGCCTGCGCTCAGGATCACTCTGCCCAACTTCATACAAATGCCCAACCATGCCCGAATACCAACGAAGATGGCGAATGCCACCCCACGCCACACACCGAACGCTGGCGTTGACAAAATCACGGAGCGCCTGGCGCCCCGCTGAAGTCATGTATAGCGCGGGCATGCTGTCGATCATCTCGCGCACGATTTCTCGAAACTGCCGTGCGCGCCGTCGTCCGCCGAACCGGCTTGCTTCAACCTCGAGTGCGCTGCGCCGCACAAGCCTGCCCAGCGAATCTCCGCGCCCGGCGTCAGCGTCGGGCAGCACTTGACCTTCTGCCAGTCTTCGGCCAAAGTCGAATGCCTCGAGGCTTCGTCCAAAACCGCGTCGTTCCAGCCGTTTCATCGCGCCTTCCATGGCCTCAACACTCACCGGCACGAACCCGCGCTGAAAGGCGGCGCCCAACACCACGATGTCAGCCACTCGATCCGTGAGGAATGCGCGCCGGCAGGTGGTCACCAAGTCCGCCAGCAGCGCGCCATCGGCCTTCGTGGCCAACGGAATTGCGCGTGGCAAGCGCGCGGCGGCTTCCGCCAACTCCTCCACAACCTGATCCTCAAAGAGACCTGTGTTGGCCACCACATACGTTCGGTCGGGGCTTGCCACACGCAGATAGGGATCCGGGCCGATGGCGCGCAACGTCTCAACCGGATCAAACCCCAGCAGCAGGTCCGCTTCTCCGTAAGGGGTTTGCGGAGCGTGCACTCGCGCATCTGCGGAGGTGTCGTAACTTGTGAAGAGCACTTGCCCCCACGCACGTCTCCCCGGCCCCACAGGTGTGGGGTGGTAGAGCGCCTGCACCCGGTACCCCATGGCACGGCCCGCCTCGCAGAGCGCCAAGGCCACGATTCCCGGGGGATCTGATCGGAAGCCAGCGACATGGCAGCGCCATTGCCCCTCACCACGGTGCACCGGTCTCGGAGGGCGAATGCGGCTCTCCGCATCAAACCTCACCAAGGGCGGCTTGTTGCGCACCACCTCCACTTGCTCCAGCAGCGCACGAATCTCCAGCCGCACTGGGATTCGCTCCTCCGCCGGCAAGGCTTCCTTGACAAACTCAGTCTTGAGCGGATCAAGACCTCGTTCGGCACCCTTTTCAAGGAGCACCGACTGCGGCAAGGGACGAATCTCGCAACCCACATCCGCGGGCCAAATCAGGCGCTGGTGAGGAGTGAACCCAAGTCGATCGGCTTCAGCAACGCTCGCTTCGAGTTGGCGAATGTCCCGCCGGGCCGGAGGACCATCGTGCGCCACCACCACACCAACGCCGTCCATTCGAGCGGTTTCAACGATGGCCGCAGCCAGAGCCGGGCGGTCGTTCAAGTCTGCGTGGGCGATGTGCAGCCGGGGCGCAAGCACTACGGGAATGGCAGCATTGGCTAGACGTTCAACGTCTACATCTGAGCTTCCTCCCAGATCCACCACCACGAACAACCTTGACTCATCCACGTGCGCGGCTTGTTGAATGGCGGCGGCCCCCTCCGTGGCAAACTGCCTGCGATCCCAGAGTTCCGCCATGGTGACACGATCAGCGCCCAGCCCCAAGGTGCCTTCGGGCGCAATCATTCTGGAGGGCGCATCTGGGTTGTCGGGGTCCGGTTTCTGCACCAGTGCTGCGGCTTCCTCCAAGATGGCGCGCACGGATTCCAAGGCACCCGTGGGGCCCAACCCAAACGATCGCCGGGGAGTGGGCAACGCCTGAAGCTCCGGCTGCACCGCGGCCAGCCGTGGCGAATGCTGAAGTCCCGGACGCACGCGCTGCAGCAAGTGAATGATCTTGCGCAGCAAATTGCTGGTGCGCACGCCGTCATTGATCTCAAGCGAGATGGCCTCCCCATCAGGTAACGGAGGCAGAGAGTTCCACCACAACCGCGCGGGGTGCTCCCCTTGCGCACGCAACATTTCAGCGCGCTCCAGAATGTCTTGCGCAACCCCTCCGGGACGCGGCTCCAGCACCACCGCATCCTCACACCGAGTGAGCAAGCGTTCCAACACGCTGTCATCCAATGGGCGCACACATCCCAAGTCCACGACAGGTACCCGGCCTTCAAGCCCAAACTCACCAAGAATGTGATGGATCGCCACGGACGCTGGACCCACCGCGATAAATGCAATGGGTTCGCGTTCGCCGGGGCTGGGCATGGCGTGAACACGATTCAGTTCCAGCCTTCGCGCCACTCGAAGCACATCGCCGGTGTCTGCGGAACGCCCACCTCGGCGCGCCCTGCGAATGGCGGCGACCTGCTCAGCCCTTTCCAGAACCCTGTTGGGCCGAACTTCTGGCGAGTCAAGCGACCGAAGGACCAGCGCATGCGCCACAATGAGGCCCATTCTGGGGCCAGCATGGGCCAGTCTGGCGGCGTGCTCGATGGAATCCCTCAAGCCAACCAGATCCCGCGGACCGATGGTCGGTGCACGCAATGCTCGTGCAGCAGTCCAAGGACAGGCATACCGCACCAGATAGGGGTTGTCCTCCAGAAGCAAAAGGAGTGCGCCACCTTCGTGCGAAGGTTTGGCCGCGCTTCGTGCCGCCGCCGTCAATCCCATAGCCAATTGCTCGTTCGGAATCAGCGCCAACGCCCGCTTGCCTTCACGCGCCATCCGCGCCGCCAGCATCACAGCGCGGGCCGCGTCAACTGAGTCTTCAACGCGCAGCCGGTGACTGGCCAGCGCGCGCTGAACGGCGAGATCGTCCATCATTGTAAAGATGGGCTCAAAGGGCACTCGACGCGGCACAAAGATCGCATCGATCTCCAGTTCGCTCTCCAAGGCCCCTTTCAAAATGGCTTCGTGCGCGCTCAGGAGCGCCGTTCCGTCGGCACGCAGCAGCGGATGGCTCCAGTTGGCAACAAGGTCCTGCCCGAGTGTCACAACGCGAGTGTACGAAACGCGCCCGAACGCGAGCGCGGATCAACCCAGCAGCAATTTCTCAATGGCCACGGCCACACCGTCTTCATCATGGGTCGCCGTTCGTTCATGAGCCACCGCCAGAATCCGTTCATCTGCATTCCCCATAGCGATGGATTTGCCCGCATGGCGCATCAGGTCCAGGTCATTCAGCCCGTCTCCAAGGGCCACGATGTCAGTGGGCCCCAGCCCCAAACGAAGGGCGATTTCCACCGACATGGTCCATTTATCCACTCCGCGCGAGAACATCTCCAACATGTGCGTGCGTGGCGCCGCTCGAATGGCCTCTTCCGCAGTCAACGCGGACCATTGCCGAATGGCCAGTTGGTGGCCAAAGGCACGCTCCATGTCAAGCGCCAGTGTGGTGAGACGGTCTTCGGCTCCAATGGTGCTCACTCGCAAAACGCGCTCACCAAGATGCGCGGGTGCATCCACAGGTAGTGCCTGCCATGCATGGCTCTTGATGGGGTGTTCAGTGAGCCACCAGGTGGTGGCGGCGTCAAGTTCAGCCGTACCGACAAACAGATAATCGTGTTCCGCCACGCTGGGATCCAGCAGCAAGTGAGCACGGTGCCCATCGTCCATGATGCGCGCCGCCAGTTGAACGGCAAGATCCGCGTGGATGGTGTGGGTGCTCAGAACCCGACCACTACCCGCTTCATGCAGACTCGCACCGCCCGCGCCAATGAAAAAGGCGTCTTCCGCCACGCAGTCGATGGCGGTGTGGCTCTCCGCCCACGTGCGCCCGGTGGCGATGGCCACATGCCAACCGGCATCGTGAGCGGCGCGAAGCGCGTTGCGATTGCGTGGGCTCACCCGTCCGCGCTTGTCCAGAAGCGTTCCATCGAGGTCTGTAACGATCAAACCGGGCCGCATCTCACGGCGCACGATAGGTGGTGACGACCCAATAAATTTGGGGAGAGCCCCTTTCTGCCTGCAAAATGCACGCATCGATCCTGACGATAGATCTACTGCCTGATTTGCCCTCACCTTCCCGGCTACACTTACCCACCCCCATGGCAATCGACAAGCGCCTTAAAAACGTTCAGCAAGCAGACCTCACCGAGAGCCGAGTCAACGACGACTTTGTGTACTGGCTCAAGACTTGGGGAAGCAACATCCTCATCGTTCTGCTGCTGCTGGCGGCTGCGGGTATGGCGTGGCAATGGTGGGATCAGAAGAAGGAACAGGCACGGGACGATGCCTGGGCCGAATTGAACGGCACCGCCCTGCCGGAGGCGCTCATCGAGGTCGCCCAGAAGCATCAAGGCAAGGACTCGGTGTCTGTCTTTGCAGAACTCACGGCCGCAGATCGCTATGCCGAAGCCATCCGGAAGGGCAAGCGGTTTGACCGAGAGGCCACCGCCGCCGATGCTGAAATCACTCCTGCGCTTCGCGAAGAGTGGCTGAAGGAAGCGGATCGCCTCTACGCAAGCGTGGCCAAGGCCACGGCGAATCCCAAGAGCATGGGCATGCGAATGTTCCACGTGAACGCGCTCTTTGGCCAGGCCGCAATTGCAGAAGACCGTGGCGACCTGAAGTCCGCTGAGAACTATTTGAACGCGATCGCCGATGCTGTGAAGGGCACGGACCAATCTGCCTTGGCGGATGTGGCGGCCAAGCGCATCGCCACTCTCGGTGATTTGGCCACAAGCATTGTGTTTGAGTCGCGCCCGGTTTTGCCCGCGATTCCAAACTCCGCCACTCCGCCTCCGCTCTCCGGCCCTGCGCCGTTCTTGATTCAGGAACCGGGCATGACTGGCCCGCTGACGCAGACACCCGATGGGGGATACACGCAAAAGCTTCCCGGAGCGACACTCACACTCAAGCCAATTGAGTTGGGCGGAAGCGAAGCACCCGTTGATGCGCCCAATGCACCAGAGGGAACTGTGGAGGGTGCGCCCACCCCCGGCCCCGCAGTGAAGCCTGCACCTGCTACGCCACCCAGCGGCGGTAACAGCGCGATCCCTTCTCGCAAGCCAGCGTCACCGCCCGCAGCAGCGCCGCCAGCTGCCACACCGCCCGCTGCCACGCCGCCCGCCGCCGCGCCGCCCAGCCCCGCGCCCGCGGCACCCAAGGCTCCGTGACTGAAGATTTGGATAGCGCCCACCAACCTGAGCAGGTCTCAGGCGCGCTTTCCGCTTCAAATGCGGATCCTGAGCAACTCTTTGAACTCTACGAGCAGCAGCGCGAGTCAGATGATGAAACGCCGGTCACTGCTGTCTTTGACCTAACGCGCAACGTGGATCGCCGACTGGATCGGTTTCTCACCGATCGCGTTCCGTTTCTGAGCCGCACTGCGCTCCAGAGACTCATTCGTGAAGAAGCGGTCACCGTCAATGGGCGCACACCCAAGGCAAGCACGCGACTCCACCGGGGTGATCGCGTGGTGGCACTTCTGCCGCCGCCCCCGAGCAACCTGATCAAAGCGGAGAGCATTCCCCTCTCCATTCTCTATGAAGATGAGCACCTGGTGGTGGTGAACAAGCAGCCCGACCTGATTGTTCACCCCGCGCGAAGTCACCGGAGCGGCACGCTCATCAACGCGCTTGCTTGGCACTTTTTGCACAACACAGGCGGAACGTTGAGCACGGTGGGTGAGGAGATCGCTCGACCGGGTGTTGTGCACCGCCTAGACAAGCACACCAGCGGCGTCATGGTCTGCGCGAAGAGCGACACCGCTCATTGGCGCCTGGCTCGACAGTTTGAGCTTCGAAAGACTGAAAAGCGCTACTTGGCATTGGTCCACGGTCGCGTGGAACCCGAAGCTGACCTGATTGACTTGCCGCTGGGCAAACATCAAACCGTCAAGGAAAAGTACGCCGTTCGCCACGATGAGACTGGCAAGCCAAGTCAAACCGTCTATCGAGTTCGCGAGCTTTACCAGCAGTACAGCTTGGTGGAAATAGAACTGCGCACCGGACGCACCCACCAGATCCGTGTTCACATGGCGCACTTGGGCTGGCCGCTCGTGGGCGACGACCTGTATTCGGGAAAGCATGTCACTGTTGGTGACTTTGACCCCGCACAGCCAGATGCGCAAGACTCGCTACTCACACGTCAGGCATTGCACGCATCGCGGTTGGTGCTCGACCACCCGGTCACCAAGGAACGCATGACATTTGATGCGCCTATCTGGCCGGACCTGCTTCGTGCGGTGAGTCTGCTTCGCGCCACGCAACTGGTGCAAGTGCTCGCTGCGCCGGGCACCGTGATCGACGTGGGCACGGGCAGCGCAACTGGGCTCGGCGCCTGAGCTCGTCTATCGCAGCTTCAGTGTCACTAACGCCACGATGCTCAAAATGATCGCCAGCAGATAGAAGCGCCCCACGACCTGCGTCTCCTTCCAGCCGCTCATCTGAAAGTGATGGTGAATCGGCGCGCACTGAAAGATCCGTCGACCTGTTCCGAACCTGCGAAAGGTGTACTTGTACCAACCCATCTGAAGAAGAACGCTGAATGCCTCAAGGAAGAAGACGCCTCCGATGAGTGCAAGCAGAAACTCCTGTCGAATGACCACCGCAACTGTGGCCAGCAATCCTCCCATCGCCAGGCTTCCGGTGTCGCCCATAAAGACCTGCGCAGGCGCCACGTTGAACCAAAGAAAACCTAAGCACGCTCCCGCCATGGCGCCGCTGAGCACCATGAGTTCACCGCTGCCAGGCACGTAGGGAACCATCAAAAAGTATGCGGCACGCTGGGAACTGGCCACCCACGTGAGCACCATCATGGCGATGCACGCAATCAATAGCGTTCCCCCTGCGAGGCCATCCAGTCCATCGGTGATGTTGACCGCATTGCTGGTGAAGGCCAGCATGAGAGCGCCCAACACAATGAACGCCAGCACGCCAAGCACCCACACATTCGGTGCAAGATCCAGCGGCTGGATCGAACCCTCCGTGGGCGACGGCAGATAGGTTCTCTGAAACGGAAGGTTGAGGACATGGCTGTCCGCGTTGGTGCCCGCCTGATAGATAAACCAGCAGGCAATCGCTCCGATGCCAAACTGGAAGACCAGTTTTTCCCATGGCAAGAGCCCCTCGCGGGTGGCCTTTGCAGTGCCGCCGGCGGCGAGAGCTGCCTTCTGCCTGCGGCTGGCGGTGAGCTTGAGCCAATCATCCCACGCGCCCAACGCACCCAGCCACACCAGCACCAAGAGCGCAATGTGCACATACCGATTGTGCACGATGTCCGCCAGCAGCAGTGTGGTGACTAACACGGCAGCGCCGAGCAGCAACCCGCCCATGGTCGGAGTGCCCATCTTGGCGCTCATGAGATTGTTGAGTTGCGTGTTGTAAAACTCCGGGCTGTCGCCAGCGTTCACTCGACGCAGCGCACCAATGAACCGCGGACCGGCCAAGAGCATGATGGCAAAACTCAGCAGCACCGCGAAGAACGCACGAAACTCCAACTGGTACATCACTTGCACCACGGGATAGAGCCCCACGGAGTCAAGCCAATTCTGCGCGTACTCAGTTAGGTTGTAGAGCATGCGGGGTTCCTGAGTTCTCTGGCTTCAAGAGCGCTCGTCATTCGTTCCATTCGGCTTCCTCGGCTGCCCTTCAGCAAAACCGCGTCTCCCGGCTTCAGCGCTGCCGCGACGGTTGCCACACCAGATTCATCCAATTGTGGAAGGTGAATCACTTGGCATCCACTGGCGTGGCCAGACTCCCGTGCGGCCCGGGCACCGTGTTCGCTACCAGGGCCAACAAAGACGGCGAGGGCGGGTGCATGTGCGGCGACCGCCCGACCAACTTCGGCGTGCAACGCCTCGATGGCATCCTGACCACCCAGTTCAAGCATGTCCCCCAGAATCACCACGCGGCGCTTGGCGCCAGCGGCCACTTCGCCGAATGCACGTAACGCAGCCAGCACCGCGTCGGGGTTGGCGTTGTACGCGTCGTTGTAAATCACGTAGTGGCCAATGACCTGCCGGCTCATGCGCATACTGCCAGATTCCATGCTGCCGAAGGCCCGCCCGATCTCCTCTGCGGTCATGCCAATCGCCCGGGCCACCGCCACGGCCGCCAACGCATTCATGGCGTTGTAATCACCCGGAAGCGAAAGCGGGCATTCCCACTGTGTGCCATCGGGTTCGCCCACCTGCATCGTCTGACCGCTCCCCGTGGCCGTGCGCCCCAGAAGTTTCCACTGGCTGGGCTGGCCGTGAGCCGCGGTTCCAAAGGTCACCACTCTCACCCCTGGCTTCACTCGAGCCATAACCGCTGCCACCAGGTCAGGCTGATCCCCGTTCACCACGACCATTCCGTTGGTATTCAGGCCATCCACGATGGAGGCCTTCTCCTGAATGATGGCTTCCATCGACCCCATGCCGCCGATGTGCGCGCGGCCTGCCATAGTGATCACCACCACGTGCGGCGCGGCAATCCGGGAGAGTGGTGCGATCTCCCCCGGGTGACTCATGCCAATCTCGGCCACCACATAGTCATCGGCGGCCCCTGCCGCCAAGAGCGTTAGAGGCACTCCGATGTCGTTGTTAAAGCTCTTGGGGCTGGCACTCCCCTTGAGGCGCGTACCCAGCGCGGCGTGAATCAACTGTCGCGTGGTGGTCTTGCCGCTGCTTCCGGTGACAGCCACCACCTTGCCGCGCAGGCGACTTCGCCAGTATCGCGCTAAGTCAGCGATCGCGGTTCGCGTGTCGGCCACCTCGATGAGCGGAAGTCCCTGGGGACGCACAAAACTGGTACTGCCCTCCGACTGGAGAGTGCCCCGTCGATCGACTAAGGCCGCCGCGGCCCCCTGCGCCTGTGCGCTGGCCAAAAAGTGGTGGGCGTCAAAGCGCTCGCCGCGCAAGGCGATGAACAATCGACCGGTCAGGTCTTCTCGGGTATCCGTACCCACACCGCAAAGCATGAGCGGGGCATGGATTGGCGGTTGACCTTCCTTGTGCGCAGCAATCACACGCCAGGGTCGCGCACCCAACCACTGTCCGGCCACGGCGGTGACTAAGTCATCTGACGTCAATTGCATCATGACGCGCCAACATCTTCCCGTTGGTTCGTCAACGCGTGCTCTCTGCACTCCATGCCCAACGCCGCTCGGGCCACGTGCCGATCGTCAAATGGGCGCTTGGTTTTTCCCACGATTTGGTAATCCTCGTGCCCCTTGCCGGCGATGAGAATGATGTCGCCCTTGCGAGCCTCCTGCACGGCCACATCGATGGCACGCGCTCGATCCGCCTGACGCTGGATGAGCACCCTGCGCGGAGCCGCTGGTCGTCCGGCCAGGATCTCATCGATGATCGCTTCCGGCTCCTCGCAGCGAGGATTGTCGCTCGTGACGATCACGCGATCGGCATTCTGACATGCAACCGTCATCATGCGTGGGCGCTTGGTGCGGTCGCGATCGCCGCCGCATCCAAAGACCACGGTGAGTCGCCCGCCCGGGCCAACCAGTGGCCGAAGCGCACTCAGTGCATTCAACAGCGCGTCGTCGGTGTGCGCGTAGTCAACCAACACTGCAAACGGGTGGTCCATGCGTGTGACGGGCTCAAGTCGGCCGGGAGGCGCAGCACACTGAGCCAGCGCGCGGCAAATGATCTCACCACTCACACCCGCCGCATGGGCGGCAGCAGCCGCTTGCAACGCATTCATCGCATTGTGCCTGCCCACCAAAGGCAAGTTGGTTCGAACTGTTCCAAATGCGCCCGAGAAGGTCACATCCTGCCACCCCATGCTGGCGGAGTGAATGGTGGCGTGGCAGCCTGCGTTCACGCTGTCGTTTCTGGCCCCAAGGCTGCACATGATCACTCGTGCTGTGCACTCTTGAAGCATGCGCGCGTGCCACGGATCATCGGCGTTCACAATTGCGGTGCCATCCGCAGGAAGCATGGCAAAAAGCCGCGCTTTGGCTGCCGCGTACTCCTCCATGCTCTTGTGATAGTCAAGGTGATCGCCCGTGAGATTGGTGAACACTGCAGTCTTAAAGTGCAGCGCACTAGCTCTTCCTTGGTCAAGTGCGTGGCTGGACACTTCCATCGCGCAGGATGAGCAGCCATTGGCCACCATTCGTCCAAGCGCAGCACTGAGTTCAATTCCGCTGGGCGTGGTGAGATCCGCCACCTGCCGGGTGGCACCGTCATCAATGGCGACCGTTCCAATCACCCCACAGGCACCGCCGCCAGCGCGCACAAACTGTTGAATCAGGTACGCCGTTGTGGTCTTGCCGTTGGTACCCGTCAGCCCAACAAGGTGGAGCCATTCGCTCGGGTTGCCTTCAAAGCGTTCCGCGATGCGGCACGCTGCACGCGAGATGGCACTGCCGCCGCCCCGAGCGGTGTCGGCACTCTTGGATGGATTCAGCCGCACTCGAATAACGGAACTGTCAGCAGGGCAAGGATCGCCGCTACCGTCGGAGTCGTCGTAGAGCACCGCGGCGGCGCCCTTGGCAATCGCGTCGGCAACGAACGCTCTGCCATCGTTCTGCGAACCCGGCCGCGCCACATACAAGCAGCCGGGCGTCACCCGCCGACTGTCCTCGCACACATTGGTGATGACCGGCGATGGTGGCGCCCCCGCCGGGCGTTGAACGGTGGCAATCCCTGCCACAAGGTCGCGAAGCAACATGAACGGCACTCCTTTGCCGGCTGGCTCTTTGGCGCGGCATGCACACACAAAGTGCGGTGCGCGCGCAGAAACTCTATCGGAGAAAGGCAGTGGATCAGGGGAAACCTCGTTGGCTCTTATGCAGGGCCTCTAGGTATGATCTCCGCCTCTCGCAACCCGAAAAAAATCTCAAGCCCCCAGCCTTGACATAGTATCATCGTATGATACTATGGCCTTGTGATCGAAATCAGCTTGGATTCCCCCGTTCCGCTCGGCGACCAGTTGGTTGCTGGCATTCGCCACTTGATCGCAGCTGGAACCCTCAGGCCGGGAGATGAACTGCCGCCAGTGCGCCAACTTGCTGCGGACCTCGGCATCAATCTCAACACTGTCGCCCGCGCTTACAGAGAACTTGAGGCGGCCGGATTGGCAGTGGCCGCGCGCGGCCGTGGAACGCGAGTGACCTCCTCCCGTGAAGGTGGCTGGGAACCGGGCGCTGCCTCCGCCGATGGCTCCACCCGCCCCCCTCAAGCACCCGCCCCCACCATCGCCGCGACCGTGGCGTTGAATGACACCGTGAGCCGCATGCTCACGGATGCAAAGCTTTCCGGTTTCACCTCAAACGAAGTGCGATCGTGCGTGGATCGCCTCATCTCTCACTACTGGCCCCAAGACACCGGGCCCACCAAATAGGAGCTCTCCATGATTTGGTTTGACCTTGCCTTTCCCGCCGCCATGTTGCTCTTTCCAGTTTTGTTCGTGGCGCTGTCCCCTCGCGGTGCTCCGGGCGCGCAGACACCGGAGTCGCGCGCGCGCGCCAACACACTCATGCTCAGCCTCATCGCGGCTACCTCTCTGGCAGTCGTGGTGCACTTGGTGCTCTGGTGGCTCAGGGTTCCGTTCACAAGCTTCACGGCCGCCCTGTTCTTTCCGCTTTGGTTTGGTTTGGCCATGCCTGCGCTGGCCGCGCGCAACCCTGATCTCGCGCACGCTCACCCAGGGGGCACGCCGATTCGGCGGGCCTCGCTCACACCCCGTGAACACGCTCCCTTAGCGCCCCGGTGGCTCTGGGTCTTGGCCATTGTGATCGCTGCACTAATGGTGTTCGGAACGGCCATCCGTCCCTGGGCAGATCACGTGCTGAGCGCCCTTGGATTTGCCGATTCGGCAATCGGCTTCACCCAATCCGCCCGTGCCGCATGGTTGCGCTCCATCATCATTCAGCCGGTCGTTCTTCTCATTGCATTCGCCACGCTGTATGGATGCATCGGAATGCTCCGTCGTGAGCCGGAGCCGCTTGACGCCCGGGCCTCACCACAACTCACTCAGGCCTATCAAGACCTACGACGCTTCAAGGCCATGGCGTTCCTGTGGCTCTTCGGCGTCGGAGGCAGCATCCTCTTCGGCGGAGCGATGCTCGCCATGGCGTGGATTCAGCCCGACAGCCGCGCCTTGATTCTCGTGCTGGCCATCGGTGGCAGCGCTGCAGGTTCGGCGCTGGGCATCGCAGGCGGTGTTGTGGGGACTGTGGCCGGACTGCGGAGGGCCAAGATCAACGCCATGATTCGGGATCTGAATGCCACACCCCATGCCTCCGCGGACGTACGACCGGGTGCGCTACCCTGAGTGCATGATGTGGTTCAGAACCACCCTAGCAGTCGCCGCGGCCGCGCTTGCCGTAGGTGAAACAGAGGCGTGGCAATCGGCAGCGCCCGCTGCAGAGCCGTCTCACGTGGAGCGCACCACGTACGAAGTGGTCTACCACCACCTGCTGCGCAACAAGACCGATTCTGAGCTAAAGGATGTGGTTGTTTACGTTCCGGTTCCGCAAAGCACGCCGTACCAGCAGGTGACCGATTTTGCCGTTGAGCGAACTGCGGCGGTCCACATCAGCAATCGAACCGACGAGTTTGGCAACAAGATCAAGCGAGTGGCCATTGCGTCCATTCCACCGAAGGGAGAGGTGGAGGTGGGTTTCAGTTGCGTGGTGTCGCTGGGTCCGGCGGCCCGCGTGGACATCAAGTCACCCACCACACCAACACCCAACGCACCTGCTGCTGACCCTCTGGCAACCATTCCAGAAGATGTGCGCCGGACGTACACGCGCGATCACAACATTTTTGGGTTAGCCACACCCGCCATCAAGAGCGCCGCTGCGGACTTGCTGAAGGCCCACCCTGATCCAGCGCAACGCGCCAAGGCCATTCACGACTGGGTCGCCTCTCATGTGAAGTACGCCAGCGGAGGCGGCTGGGATCCCGCACCTGAAGTGCTCGCGCGCAAGAGCGGAAGCTGCAGCGAGTTCACGTATCTCTTTTGCGCTCTCTGCAGAGCAACAGGAATCCCCACCCGGTTTGTGGGCGCCTCAATCTTCCCCGCCAAGAGCAGCGCTCCATTTCAAGATCACGGCCACCATCGCTGGGCTCAGGCGTTCTTGCCGGGCTTGGGCTGGGTGGACTTTGATCCAACGTTGGACGCAGGAAAGCCAGCCAAACAAGGGTTTGTGGGCACACATCACGCTCGAACGTTGATTGTTACCAACTCCGGCGACAAAAGTTTGCAATTGGGTCTCTCGTACTTGGGCGGCAACACGCACACCGATCGAACCTCACGCAGCATGTGGTTCACGTGGTCTCAAGGGACACAGCAGAAACTGGGTGAAGCCGTCGCAGCCATGGAGTCTGGAGATCCCATCAAGGGCAAGGCACTGCTCAAGGCATTGGTCGAAAGTCAGCCAGGAACGCGCGCTGCCCGTGTTGCAGAGCAGATGCTCAAGTCCTCCCCCTAAACGATGAGCATGGCGTCGCCGTAACTAAAGAACCGGTACTGGTGGCGCTGCGCCAAGACGTAAAGCTCCTTCAGCCGCTCCAATCCAACGAACGCGCCGACCAGCGCCAAGAGTGTGCTTCGAGGCAAATGAAAATTGGTGAGCAATGCGTCGACGTATCTGAATTCATGCCCGGGCTGAATGAGCAGGCTCGTGTCCATGGAGCATCCTTCCGTCAGTTCCGCGGGCCACTCACACATCGCCGGCAGGCTCTCTAGTGTTCGAACGGTGGTCGTGCCCACCACCACGATCCGCCCCCGCCCTTGCGCGCGTGCCGGCGCCATCAGACGCAACTCTTGCATGGTCGCATGGGGAACATGGCAGCACTCCCGATGCATCTGGTGCTCGGCCAGCGTGTGGGTCGCCACAGGCTTGAATGTCCCCGCACCCACACGCAGATTCACCTCCAGCGTTGGCACACCCATCTCGGCGATGGCCTTCAGCAATTCCGGCGTAAAGTGCAACCCCGCCGTTGGCGCGGCCACGCTTCCGTACGCCCCGCTCTCTGGCCCGCGCTGCGCAAACACCGTCTGATACCACGCGCGATCGACTTCGTCATCGTGCGGCGTGTGCAGGTGTTCCCGCGCCTTGGTGATGTATGGGGGCAGTGGAGTCCAACCGCTCCGCTCAATCGCTGCTTCTGTACTGGCGGCGTCATGGGAGAGCATGCGAACACGCCAACCATCGCCATCGCGTGCCAGCAATTCCAAGGCATCACCATGCATCCGGCCATCGTGACCTACGAGTGCGAGCACATCACCTGCGCGAAACTTTTTTGAGCGCTTCACCAGCGCCAGCCAACTTCCATCCCGGCACGGTTCGATCATGAGCCCTTCAGTGGCGGGCCCTCCGCCCGCCAATTGCGCCTTGAATCGTGCGCGAATCACACGCGTGCGATTCACCACCAGTCGGTCACCCATTCGAAGCCAGCGCGGTAAATCGCGCACCGTTGCATGCTCAACAGCACCGGTCGTGCGACTCACCACCATGAGCTTGGCAGTGTCTCGGGGCACCGCAGGTTGCACCGCGATGCACGCGGGATCCAGCGGATAGTCCAGTGCCGAGGTGGCAAGCGGCTCCCTCACGCTGTGCCACCCATCGGTGGAGTGGGCGCTCCACTCACAAGGTGCGCTCCGGCGGTCACGTTTCGGCCGCGGCGCCACGCATCGAAGGGCATGCACTTGCCTCCGGGGGGCTGAACTTCAAGGAGTTCCACGCAGCCCCGGCCGCACGCCACCGTTCCGTCGGCCAAGAGCTCTCCCGGCGTTCCCAGCACACCGTCGGGCGTCCGGCAGATGGATCGAAGTACTTTCAACTCATGGGCCCCCACTCGGACTGCACACCCTGGCCACGGGCTCAATCCATTGATCCGCGCCCGTACCGCGTGAGCCTCTGCCGCAAAGTCCACCCACGCCTCCTCTCGGCTCAGCTTGCGGGCACGAGTTGCCAACGCATCGTTCTGCGGTTCGCTCTCGACGTGACCAACCGCCCACGCCTTGAGCACCGGCAGCATGACCGTTGGACCCAATTCGCTCAGCCGATCGTGCAATTCGCCCGAGGTCATGCTGGCACCGATCGGCAGTTCTGCGCGTGCATACATCTCCCCCGCGTCCATTCGTTCTGCCACGCCAATTACCGTGACGCCTGCCGTGGCATCACCGTGCATCACCGCGCGCTGATATGGCGCCGCACCTCGCCATCGCGGAAGCAAACTGCCATGAAGGTTGATGGCAAACGCTCCGTCAAGAAGTTCCGCCCCCATCTTTTGACCGTACGCGATGACCGCGAAGCACACCCGTTGGCCGTTCAGCGCCGCGCGAATCTCTCTGACGATTTCAGGGCGGTTGCAATCCAAGGGCCTCAGGAGGGGAAGCCCCGCCTTGAGCGCAAACTCACTCACCGGCGTGGGCGTCAAGGATCCGCCTCTCCCCGCGGGCTTGTCTGGTTGGCTCACCACAAGCCGCACACACTTCGAGTCCGCAAGCGACTGCAGCACAGGCAGACCAAAGCTCCCCGAACCAAAGTACACCAAGGGCGGAAGTTCCCCGATCACTCCTGCCACGCTGCCTTCAACTCCTTCAGCGCTCGCCGAACCCGCAATCGATCGATAGGAGACATCTTGTCAATGATGAGAATCCCGTCCAAGTGGTCATACTCATGCTGCCACACCCGTGCCGCAAAATCTGAACTGGTCTCGGTGAACTCGTTTCCATCCAGGTCTGTGGCTCGAATGGTGCACTGCACGGGTCTCCGCACCACGCCCCGGATATCCGGCAAACTCAAGCAGCCCTCGTCCACGGGCTCAAGATCTCCCTGTAGGTCCACCAACACCGGGTTGATGTATGCCTTGTGGGGCACGGATCGGTCCTGTGAACCGGTCACAAAGATCCGCAGCGATACTCCCACTTGAGGCGCAGCCAAGCCAGCGCCCTCCTCCGCCTTCATGGTTTCAAACATGTCCTGAATCAAGTCCCGAATCTGGGCATCAATGTGCCCGACGGGCTTGGCTTTCTGCCTGAGGACGGGATCGGGGTAGAGAATGACGGGCCGCTTGGGCGGCGTAGGCACCATGGGGTGCAAATAGTATGCGCCGGCCAAGTTGCTCCCTGCCTGCGTGGCGCGCCTTGAAATCTGCTGTTCAGGGCGCAGAATTCCCTCCCTGCACGGAAAGCGCAATTCCTACGCGTTGAACTCGCCGATTCCGTTCTCGGACGCCTACACTGCCACCCTTCACGATAGGCAGGCAGCCTTCGCGTTTTCGGCGAACCGTACCTGACTTCATACCCGCATTCACATTGACACTTCCGTCACACTTTCCTCGGAGCCTGACACTTGATCTTTGGTTGGCGTAAAGGCGAATCTGGCACCGGCGGCGCACCCTCCTATCAGCCGCAGCCCGAAAAGGCGTCCAAGTTTTTTGAGCACGCTCGCACCGTGGCTGGTACTGGCAACCACGAGTACGCGCTCAAACTGTTTGCCGATGGACTGAAGTTCGATCCGGGAAATCTGGCCGCGCATCAAGCGATGTACGAAACGGCCATCCAATACTTTCAAGCCGAAGGAAAGCCCGCCACCAGCAAGGAACTTCGCGCCATCGAAGGGGGCGGAACCGTCCATGCCATGGTTGTGGCTGAGTACGCGTGGATGAGGGACTTGAACAATGTCTCCGGCGCGCTGCGCCTGATTGAAGCCGCAGGCAAGGCAGACCAGCCCGCTTTTGGCCAGTGGCTTGCTCCCAAGATGCTCAACATGCTCCGCAAGGCGATGGAGAAAAAGCCTCAGAAAAAAATCTGGGTGCAGGCCATCGAACTCTTTAGCGATGTGGAAGCGTGGGATGAAGCGTTCAAGTGCGGCGAAGAAGCAGCCCTGCTAGACCCCAGCGATACGGCCTTGCAGCAGCGCCTGCGCCAGTTGACCGCTGCGCGCGCCATTCAGCAGGGTGGATATCAGCAGAACTTTGGGCAGACGGGCGCCTTCCGCGGCCAGATGCGCGACAACGAGCAGGCCAAGCAACTGGAAGCCGCTAACAGCATCAGCGGCGCCGGCGGCAGCGAGGACATTGCACTCGACAAGGCGCACAAGGACTTCGAAGAGAACCCCCTCTCCCCCGAAGCCACCAATCGCTTGGGTGGGCTTCTGCGCAAGCGCGGCACTCCTGAGGATGAAACACGAGCCATTGAAGTGTTCACGCTGGGTTTCCAGCGGCTCTCCGAGTATCGCTTCAAGATGAACGCGGATGACATCCGCATCACACAGGCCCGGCGCGCCGAGCGCGAGGCCAAGGCTGCGTTGGAGCAGGCCCCGGATAATCCCGCGCTGCAAATGGCGCACGAGACAGCGCGCATGCGCCTTTTGGAGTTGGAAGGCGAGATCTACCGCGAGCGCGTTCTACGGTACCCCACCAACCGCGACATCAAGGCGGATCTTGGTCGCGTGGAGTACGACTTGGGCCGCTATGAAGAAGCCATGGCCGCGTTCCAGGCAGCCAAGGATGATCCCAAGCTGCGCGTGTACGCCGCGTGGATGCTCGGCCGTTGCTTTGCCAAGGCAGGCTGGAACAGTGAGGCCGCTGAGGAGTTTCGAGAAGCCATTGCCGCTCTGGATGCCACCCAAGGGGATCGTGAACTTGACATCAAGTACGACCTCATGCTCTCTCTCATCACGCTTGCGCAAGAGGAAAAGTCCGGTGCGCTGGCCAAGGAAGCCGCGGACATCTGTTCAACCATCGTGCGCAAGAACATCAGTTTCAAAGATGTTCGACAGAAGCGCAAGGATGTTGACGATCTGGTTCGTGCGTTGAGCTAATGAAGGCAGCCGCCGTCATTCCGGCGCGCTACGCCAGCACGCGCTTCCCGGGCAAGCCGCTGGCCAGTCTTACTGGCAAGCCCATGATCGTGCATGTGCTCGAGCGCGCCGCACTCTGCCGCACCGTGGGACGCATCGTGGTGGCCACGGATGACGAACGCATCAAGCGAGTGGTGGAACACGCGGGCTATCACGCTCAGATGACGCGGCCGGATCACCCCAACGGCACCTGCCGGATTCATGAGGTGGCGTGCACGCTTGACGAGGAAATCATCGTCAACATTCAAGGCGACGAGCCGCAGATTGAGCCCGCGCTCGTGGATCTCACGGTGCGTTCGTTGGCAGATCATCCAAGCGCGCCGATGGCCACACTGGTCTCACCTTTTGCACCCGGCGAAGATGCCACGAACCCCAACATCGTGAAGTGCGTGATGGGGGCCAATGGTTGTGCCCTCTACTTCAGCCGAGCGGTCATTCCATACCACCGGGCTGGCCACTCGGACCCCGCCTCGGGCACCCACGCTCAAGCCCCCTACAAACACATCGGGCTGTACGTGTATCGGCGCGAGTTTCTCAACACGTTTGTTCAGCTGCCTCCCACGCCGTTGGAGCAAACTGAGAGTCTGGAGCAACTGCGCGTGCTGGAGCACGGCTATCAGATTGCGTGCGCTGTGGGCCAGGCGCACTTCACCGGGATCGACACGCCAGAGCAGTACGCAGAGTTCGTGGCGCGAGTCAACCGGCAGGGGTGACTTTGCCCTCTTCTTGAATGGCTTTCACCCATCGTTCTGCGCGGGTCTTGCGCGCGGGATCGCGATCTCGTTCTGCGATCGCCTTCAACCGTGGAAGCGCGTCCTTGCACTTCATGGCCGCCAGCGCATCCCCCGCGGCGTTGGCGGTGCGGTTCTCCGAGTCTTCAAGCAGGGCCAGCACAAACTGCTCCACCGCTGCCTTCGTGGCGGCGTCCAGTCGAGGGCACATGGCTGCGAGCGTTTCAACTGCTTCGGGGCGGGCGCGGTCTGCAATACCCAGCGCGGTTCGCGATTGCACCAAGGGCACATCCTGGGCCGTTCCCCACTTTGCAAGCGCCTTCAAGGCCGCCTGGCTCACCCCTTCCGCGTGACTTGGCACTGACACCTGCACACGCAACAGAGGAAGGCACTCCTTGGCGTCCAGCGCAATGAGTGATCCGATGGCTGCACTGCGAACAACGTAGCTGGCGGTTCCCCCCTTCTCCGCAGGTTCAAGAAGTGCACACAATTTGGGCACGGCGTCGCCCGCCGTGCAAGTCCGTAGCGCGGTCACGATGGCGGCGGTCACCCGCGGATCGTCTGCCGCTGTGTTCAGCAGCGTTAGGACCGCAGTCTTCGACTCCGGGCTGCGATACTCAGACAACGTCTCGACCGCCGCGGCGCGAAGCGTGTGCCGCGCACGGGCATCTTGCGCAATCTTCACCATCGCGTCTCGCGCTGCAGGTGTTTCCACCAGTCCCAGCGTGGCGAGTGCCTGCCGCTTGGCGGCAATCGTGGGCCCCGAGCGCAGCGTCTCCAGCGTCCACTCCTCCGCTTGAGTGACTTCGATGGTCTTGAGCGCTTCAAGCCATGGGTCAACCCACACGGCCTGCGGAGGGCCATCCAACTGCACTTGAATCTGCCCCGTGCGCGCGCGCATTTCAAAGGGCACCACACGTTCCCCGCCGGCAGTGCGAATCCACACGGGAATGCTGATTCGCAACGCGGGCGTGCGCGCGTCGATCTTTTGCGTTTGCTCGGCCGTGACGTTGAGCGTGCGCGAGCCCGCGTCATAACTGGCTGTCGCCTGAACCCTCGGGCTGCCAGGGCGGTAGCACCACTGGTCGAAAAACCACTCCAAACTCAATCCGCTGGCCTCCTCCATGGCACGCCTAAAGTCGCTGGTTTCAGCCAAGCCACCCGCGTGGCGGTTCATGTACAGATGCACCCCCTTGTCGAAGACTTCATCGCCCAGCATTCGCCGAAGCATGTGCAAAATGCTTGCACCTTTTGGGTAAGGGTTGGCCGGACGCCCAAATGTTTCACCGGCGTTTTCATAGATGGGGCTACACATGGGTTGCGGCGCATCGTTGGTATCGCGGCGCGCCACTCCAGCGCTCCCCAGCACTGAGTCGTAGTAGCCATCGGGTCCGTCTCGTTCTTCCTGCCAGAGTGCACTGCCATAGGTGGCCCAACCTTCGTTGAGCCAGATGTGCTCCCAACTCCGGCAGGTGATCAAGTCTCCGGTCCACTGATGGCAGAGCTCATGACTAATGAGCCCATCCAAGTCCTGCTCCTTGCGTGCCACCGCGTCAAAGACCGCACTGGGATGCATGCTCGTGGCGCTGGTGTTCTCCATTCCCCCGGCGCCAAAATTGCGCACCAGCAATTGGTCATACCGCGCCCATGGATACTTCACCCCAAAGCGCTTCTCAAACATCACAATCATGGCGTCGGTATTGGCGTACGTGGCGCGCGCGTCATCGGCGCGGCCCGGCGCCAGCCAGACTGACATCGGCACGCCGCTCTTGGGGTTTGGCAATGTCACGCGCTCAAACTCTCCCGCCACCACACTCACCAGATATGGAACGTGCGCCTTTTCTTGCTTCCAGTGCCAGATTTCACGATCCGCCTGGGAGGTATGTTCAACCAGCGCTCCGTTGGAACTCACCATGACGCTCTTGGGAACCGTGACAATCAACTCTGTTGGAATGCGAATATTGGGAAAGTCGTGAATGGGAAACCAATGCCGATTGGTTTCAGTTTCGCCCTGAGTGTGCAGTTCAGCCTTGCGCGCCTTGGCCACTCCTGGAATCTCGGGAGTAGCGCAACTAAAGGTCATGCCTCGTGTGGGACTCTTGCACTCGTACGTGGTTTCAATCACCGTCTCACCCGGGGCAAGTGGCGTGGCGAAACGAATGGCCAACACGTGCCCGTCATAGGAGTACTCGGCGTCCTTTCCATCCACCCTCACCTTGCTCACGCTGAGCCCCTCGGCATTCAGTGAAAGCGATGTCACCGGAACTCCAATGGGCTCCACTCGCAATTCCTGCACGGCGCTGAACGCGGGTTGATTCAAGTCCGGCACATTCATTCGGAGCAACATGCCGCGATAGTTCACCAATGGGTTGGGTGGAAAGTTGCGGAAGTCGGCACCATTGGCTGGATCAAACTTTCCTGCGCGGGCACCATCAAACGGCCCAAACGCAATGCGCTCGCCTTCCAGGGCTGCCCGCTCCATGCGGTGTGCCCAGCAGCCACATTCTTCCCACGCATGGCCAGCATCCGCGGCGTTCGCAGGATCGGCGGGCAACAAGGCCAAGACACCCGCGCATCCGACGCAGATGGAGCCTGTGAATGACCAACCCTTGAGCAGCCACCCCTTGAGCAACCACCCTTTGAGCAACCACCCCCTGGAGGACAACGGTGCAACAGGCTTTCCGGCACGGCAGGTCATAGGTTCCATGTTGCTCTTCCTACCACCGACCGATCCTTCCGTGGCAGGGCAAATGGCCCGTCAAAGCTCCCAATTTCACGATTGAATGGCCTGTTGCTCGTGTGCTACCCTTGGCTATGCCCCACTCGGACGGAACCGACCCCCACAAGCAGTCCCCCAAGGATGATCCCGTCAGCAGATTCCTAGCGCAGTTCGGCGCGTCGGACGAGTCGAGTGAAGCATTCAGCCCAGCCCCCCCGGGGTACCAAACCGGCCGCACCAAGTTCGTGGTGGTGATCGGAACCGTGATGAGCGGTCTGGGCAAGGGCATCTTTAGCAGCAGTCTCGCCAAACTTCTGAAGGACAAAGGCGTCAGCGTGGCCCCCATCAAGATGGAGGGCTACCTGAACATTGACAGTGGAACGCTCAATCCGTATCGACACGGTGAAGTCTTTGTGCTTGAGGACGGGCTCGAGACCGACATGGATCTTGGCACGTATGAGCGCGTGCTCAATCAGAATCTGAGTCGCAAGAACTTCGTGACCGCAGGGCAGGTCTATACCGAGATTCTGGAGCGCGAACGACGCGGCGGCTACTTGGGCCGCGATGTGCAGATGATTCCTCACGTCACTGGCGCCGTCAAGATGCGCCTTCGCGAACTGGCCATGACGGGCAACAACGGCAAGCCAGTAGACGTGATCTTTGTAGAAGTGGGCGGCACTGCCGGCGACTATGAGAATGGTTTCTACATTGAGGCACTGCGTGAATTGGCCTTCGAAGAGGGCCCTGAAAACTGCTGCTTTGTGGCATTGACATACATCCTTGAACCCAGCATTTTGGGAGAGCAAAAGTCTAAGGCCGCGCAGCTGGGCATCAAGCGGCTGATGGAAGCGGGCGTGCAGCCTCACCTGATTGCATGCCGAGCCAAGAATCCTGTCACCGACAAAGTGATGCAAAAGATGAGCATGTTTAGCAACGTGCCCATGCGACGCATGTTCAGCATGCACGATCGCGCGTCCATCTACACCATTCCCGATGCCATGCGCGCGGCTGGCTTGGATCGGGAGATCCTCAGCCTGCTCAACCTTCATGACCGCGTGAACACGGTGGCTGAGGACAAGGAACGCAAGACGTGGAATCTCTTCACCGATCGTTTGCTTTCCCCTCGCCAACACACGCTGAAGCTGGGTGTGCTGGGCAAGTACGCCAGCCTGCGTGACGCCTACGCCAGCATCGACAAGGCGCTGGAGCACTGCGGCGCGCACCTGAACGCAGACATTCAGATCGAATGGCTGGACACCAGCGACGTTGAGACCTCCGCACGTGCGTGCGAGTTGGTCACGCGCTTTGACGGCGTGATCATTCCCGGCGGATTTGGCATGCGCGGCGTCGAGGGCAAGATTCGCTGCGTTGAACAGGCGCGGCTGGAGAAGATTCCGTTCCTGGGCATCTGTCTTGGATTCCAGGTTGCGGTCATTGAATACGCGCGCAACGTGCTTGGGCATAAGGATGCACACAGCACGGAGTTCGATCCCGCCACCAAGCACCCCGTGATCGGTGAGTTGCCCGAGCAAAAGCGCATCGAAGGCATCATGGGTGGCACCATGAGGTTGGGGGGTCAGGATGTGCTGATTGAGCCCAACTCGCTGGCCAGTTTCCTCTTTGCCAACAAGCCCCAAGTGCGCGAGCGCTTTAGACACCGCTATGAGGTGGACCCCGCGTATGTGCAGCCACTCACCGATGCCGGCATGCTCTTTAGTGGCCGTCACCCCAAGCATCCCATCATGCAGGTCTTGGAATTGCCGCAGACCGTCCACCCGTACTTTGTGGGCGCTCAATTCCACCCTGAACTCACCAGCAGGCCGTTAGATCCCCAGCCGCTCTTCATGGGACTGGTGGCGGCTGCTCTGCAACGCGCCAACCCCGGCTTGTCTCGCGAGAAAATAGGGGCTCGCTGGCTGCGAGCCAATGCTTCAGGCTCCACGGCCGCTGCGCATGCGTAAGCGTAAGAATCGCTCTACAATCCCCCGCTTGTCTTGAGGCCGATGTAGCTCAGCTGGCTAGAGCGGAGCATTCATAAAGCTCAGGTCGGCGGTTCGAGCCCGCCCATCGGCATTGGCACTGCTGGTCCGCGCACGTCCGCGGGCCGGTTGTGTTTTTACAAGTTCCATCACCGCGGAAGTGTGGCTCGCCAGGCTCGCAAGGCTCGTAAGCGTCCCAGGCGCGATTCGAACGCGCGACCTCCAGTTTAGGAAACCGGTGCTCTATCCAGCTGAGCTACTGGGACGAGAGCGAGGCAGAACTGATTGCTACTGGCGCTTGCTCTCAGCAATACGCCTGGGTCGGTCGATCTTTGCCTGCACAAAGTAGAGCACGCACCAGAGCGAAAGGATCGCCAGCCATATTGCATTCGCCAGAAGGACTTGCCACATAAGGGCGCAAGTATACGGCTGCCCCCATACGCTGCGCTGCGGTGGCCGCACCCCTGTTCAACATCGTGCTCTATCAACCCCAGATTCCCACCAACACCGGGAATATTGGGCGGACCGCCATGACCACGGGATGCCGCCTTCACGTGGTGCATCCCATTGCATTTCACATGGACGAAAAGGCTCGACGCCGTGCGGGGCTCGACTACTGGGACTTGGTGGACTGTGTTGAGCATGCCTCTTGGCAAACATTCCTTCAAACGGAGCAGCCCGCCCGCTTGTGGCTCTACACCACCAAGTCTCACCGGCCCCATTGGCAGGCCACGTTTCAGCACGGGGACTACCTGCTCTTTGGACAAGAAAACGGGGGGGTACCCCTCTCCATTCATCAATGGGCTGAACAGACATTCGGACCAAGCAGCGCCCTCACCCTTCCCATGTTGCCCATTCCTCGAGCCCGAAGCCTGAATCTGGCTACGGCTGTGGCGTGTGCCGTGTACGAAGGGCTCAGGCAGGTTGGTGGCTTTCCCGACCCTTGATCCACAAACCCTCTGGCATCAACCGGCAAGCGCCCTCCGTATACTTCTTTCGAGGCCACGTTTTCATGCACAACAGCACGCTCGCACACCGTTCGTCTTCTCCTCCGGCCCGGACCCCACAGAGCAAATCACGCGGATTTACGCTGGTTGAACTTCTGGTGGTGATCGGGATTATTGGGCTGCTGGTGGGTTTGCTGCTGCCAGCCCTGGGCAAAGTGCTCGAGCGCGCCCGCGTGACCACCACCCTGGGCACGATGCAAGAGTTCAGCAAGGCGTGTGATGCCTACTTTCAGGAGTTTGGCGACTACCCCGGGGTCATTCCAGACGACGCGCTTGAAGCTGGCCTATCTGGCTCCGACGCCAATGCGCCGCCGATCTCAGGCACAGAGAATGCGCTCTTGGCTCTGATGGGTGGCTACCGGCTTCCCACGGACGCGGACTACAACACCTACCCCGGCACCGTTTACAACTTTGCCACCACGCCGGTCTTTACCATCAAGATCAGCCCCGCCAACATCGGCGAGGGGCCACTGCGCAATGGCAAGAAGTACGACTCCTTCTTCAGTCCAAAGGGGCGAGAGTTTGGCGTGGCCAAGGGGCAATGGCTGGGCAGCGCAGTTGAAACAACCGGCTTGCCTGACCTGATCGACGCCTGGGGCACACCCATCATGTATGTGCGACAGACGCGCGCGCTCGGGCCGTTGGTTGCCACCAGGCTTACGCCCGCGGGAGTGGCTGGGCAATTCTCTCGCGCCGGGTTGCTGCCGTACACGCTGTCAACAGAACTGGGCGAGTTGAGCAATGATCAAACGTTCACATCAAACCCAGCCAGTTACTCGATTCTCAACTCCAACAGCGCAGGCGGTGCAACCTCATCCCGTGCGCGCGACCTGACTCTTGGGCAGATGATCAGGCACCCCGCCCAGACCAGCGTGGGGGCGGCCAACGACGCGGCCAAGGTTGACGCAGGCACCCCGCGCGGCAAGTACTTCATCATCAGCGCTGGGCCTGATGGCATTTACTTTTCCGCGGCTCAAGGCGTGGGCAACCCTGGTGCACCTCAAGGCAATATCGTGAGCCTAGGAACCAATCCTGACGGCCCCCGCGCCATTGACAAGTTTGATGACATTCTGGTCCCCGGCGGCAGCTAAGCGCCGCAACGAGTCTGCCCCGAAATGAACCGCGCGGACGCCATTTCAGGCGTCCGCGCGGTGTTTGAGTGTTCATGAGTTCCTGAACGGATTAGGAGCCCGAGGGCTTGCCATCCCCATTCTTCTTCTGGGCTGGCTTGTCGCCACCCTCTTCAAACTGGAAGGGCTTTCCGGTGGCTGGACGGCGTGCAGGACGGTCTCCGCCCTCGCCGGCCTTGTCCCCCATTGGATCGTTGGCGCCTTCTGGGCCGCGGCGGCGCTGCCCACCCTTGGCTTCCATTTCCTTCTGCAGATTCTCATAGTTCTGCTTGAAAGTGGCCTGCTGCTCGGGAGTAAGAATCTCCCAAATCTTGGCCTGCATCTCAGTCGGCTGAGGCATGGTGGCCTTCAAGTCCTGCATTTGCTTGATGAGCGCAGGATCCACACCAGCTCCACGCTCAGGCTTCTTGCCATCCTGGCCCTCAGCGGGCTTGCCGCCCTGCTTGCCAGCTTGCTCGCGAGCAGCGCGCATCTTGTCCATGAGTTCCTTTTCCTTGGCGCCGTTGGCTTCTTTCCAAGCCTTCACCTTGCCTTCGAACTCTTCGCGGAGCGCCTTGGTCTGCGCCTTCTGGTCTTCTGTCAAGCTTGAGTGCACAGACTCAAATGCCTTGCGCCACACTTCTGGATTCTTGCGTTCGGCATTGGCGCGCATGCGCTCCTTGCCATCCTTGCCAAAGCCCTCGCGGCTTTTCTCGGCGTCCCGGCCAACTGGCGGGCCGCCGGTCTTGCCACCGTCAGCTGGTGGGTCCGAGAGAACTGGAAGAGTGAATGACGCGGCCAATAGGCCAGCGGCGAACAGGATGCGACTGCGTGAGATCTTCATAGGGTGCTCCAATGTGTGCGAAACTCGATTCGGTCTTGTGAAAGTACAGAGTTGCGCGTGCGACACTCGCCCGCCGCAACCGATGTTCGGCAGTGCAACGCATCGGCACAGCCCCGCATTGCATTCAGCAAAAACCACTCAACTTTCCTTGAAACCGCGGCGGGAAAGCCACCTTTCCTCACAGCCTGCAAGGGTTGGCTAGGATTGACTGACTATGGCCCTGACCTCCAAGCACCTGCACGATGCCTTGCGAACCGTGAAGGATCCGGACCTCGGCAAAGACCTAGTTACACTTGGTATGGTGAAGGATGTCATTCACTCCGGCAACGATGTGCGCTTGGTCATTGAATTGACCACCCCCGCCTGCCCCATGAAAGACAAGATTCGCGGCGACATTGACCAAGCCGTGCGCGAGAAGGCCGTAGAGTCCGGTGAGCCGCTGGGCAAACTGGAGATTGAGTTCACCGCAGACGTTCGCCGCGCCAATGAGAAAGTGCGCGAAGGTGGCAACCCGTTGCCGCATGTCAAGCACATCATTGCGGTGGGGGCAGGAAAGGGCGGCGTGGGCAAGAGCACGGTGGCCACGAATCTCGCCGTGGGGCTGGCGCGCTTTGGAGCGCGTGTGGGCCTTCTCGACGGAGACATTTACGGGCCCAGCCTTCCAACCCTGCTGGGCCTCACTGACATTCCCGCCGCCGCCAAGGGCAACATGCTGCTGCCCTTTGAAGTGCACGGCATCAAGTCCATGACACTGGGCAAGTTGGTGGAGCCGGAGAAGGCACTAATCTGGCGAGGCCCCATGGCGCACGGCGCATTCAAGCAGTTAGCGCTTCAGACGGAATGGGGTGATTTGGACTACCTGATCATCGATCTGCCACCAGGTACGGGCGACGTGCCGTTGACCATGAGTCAGTTGTTGCCGCTGACCGGTGCAGTGGTGGTGTGCACGCCTCAGCGAGTCGCGCAAGACGATGCCAAGCGAGCCGTGAAGATGTTCCAGCAACTGGGCATTCCCATTCTGGGTCTGGTGGAGAACATGAGTTACTTTGTGGGCGACGATGGCAAGGAGTATGACATTTTTGGTCGCGGGGGTGCTGAGCAGATGGCTGCACACATGGAACTGAACTTCTTGGGTCGGCTTCCAATTCACATGCAGTTGCGCGCCAATTGCGATGCGGGCACACCTCTAGCCAATTGGGCACAGCCGCAATTGGCTGCAGAACTGGATGGACTTTGCCAGCAACTGGCCGCCAACATCAGCAAACAGGTCTTGGGCGGAAAGTATGTGCAGCCCACGCTGAGTGTGCGCTAGCGGCTATTCCACTCGATATCCGCGACCCGCATATGGCCAGTACCCGCCGCGCATGTTGAGCACGGTAAAGCCATGCCGGGCCAGGTACGCGCCCGCCCGCGCACTGCGGTTTCCTGATCGGCAATACACCAACACCGGGCAGTCCTTGGTGAGCTCGCTGTGGCGCACCGGCAACTGCACAAATGGAATGTGCGTCGCACCGCTGACGTGCCCGGCATCAAACTCCTGCTTGCTTCTCACGTCAACGATCTGAACTTTGCCCGCCTCCACATGCTCATGAGCCCGGCAAGGGCTCACTTCGTCAATCCGATCTTGGCAGCAAGGTTCATCCTGAACCAGATCAAATCCTTTGGGAGTAATGAAACCGCGAATCTTGTCCACACCCACGCGTGCCAGAAGCCGCACCACTTTGTCCACGTTTCCGCACTCGGCAACAATCAACACTTCGTCATCCGGCTCCACGTAGTTGGCCACCGTGGGGCCAAAGTATGGGTCCAAACCTGCGCTGATGGCGCCAGGCCAGTGCTTGTCCAGAAAGTGGGACCACGCGCGAGTGTCCACCACCACCGACTGTGGTTGGCACGCGCATTGTTCAAACTCCTGCGGCGAGAGCTCCCCCGGTTGCGGCGGCGATTCCAGAATGTCCGCCCCGCGTTCGTTGGTTGATTTCATGCGGCCAAAGTAAGGCGGCGGATCTGGCTGCCCCTGCAGCAAGTGTCGCATGAATTCCTTGGCGTCCGCCCTACTTCGCAAGGGTCGATTGATCACGCGTTCAATATTGAGCGTGGTGCTGGGAAGCCTGCATATGAGCTTTCCGCAGGCGCTGCCCGCGCCGTGACCGGGCAGGACCACGGTCTCTCCGGGAAGGTCGTCAAGCAACTCCAAACTCTGCCGTAATCGCTCCGCGGCTTCATCCACCGTGAGTCCCCCGCTGGCCAGAAAGCCAAGGTCGGGCCGCCCAACATCCCCCGCAAAGAGAAAGTCCCCGGAGATCAAGAGTTGCGGCCTGCCATCGTTTCCCAGAACTTCGTAGGAAATGCTCTCGGTGGTGTGCCCGGGAGTGTGGCGCGTGCGAAACCGAAGTGTGCCGATTTCAAACTCATCCCCCGCGCGCAGCGTGACGATTTTGGCCTGCGGGTGAAATGGCCCCTGCGTCACCCATGTGGGCAACACGCCAATGCCGCTCACATACGCGGTGACCGCATGTCTCGCCACAAAGGCATTCATGCCGCTTAGGAAGTCCGCGTGCAAGTGTGTTTCAGCCACAGCCGCGATCGTGAGCCCGCCGCGCGCTGCATCAGCCACGTAGCGGTCAATGTCCCGTGCCGGGTCGAACAAGATGGCACGCTTGGTCTCCGGGCACGCCACAAAGTAGCTGGCCTGCGCAAGCGAGTCGTCATAGATGCGGCGAAGAATCATGGCGAGCCCCTCGTGGGATTAGGGGAACTCCTTGCGCAACTGCCGCAAGGCGGCGCCAAAGGCGTCAAGATGCGACTTTTCATGCGCTGCGCTCACCTGACAGCGCAAGCGTGCGTGGCCTTCAGGAACCACCGGGTAGCCGAAGCCGATCACAAACACACCCAGTTCTAACAGTCGCTTGGACATGGCAATCGCACGCGCGGTGTCATGCACAATAATGGGGCAAATCGCAGTTGGGCTCTCCAAGACTTCAAATCCAGCGTTGCGAATGCACGTTCGTGCGTATTCAACATTGGCGCGCAACGTGTCCACGCGCTGCGGTTCGCGCATCAGAATCTGAATCGCCTTGTTAGCACTGCAAGCCACCGTGGCTGGCAGCGCATTGGAAAACAGCGTAGGCCTCCCCCGTTGCAACAGAAGTTCAATAGCCGCCTTGCTGCCCACCACACATCCACCCGCCGCACCACCGAGCGCCTTGCCCAGCGTGCTGGTGTAGTAGTCAATGGCACTGCCCGGCATACGCCAATGCTCGTGTGTGCCACGACCCGTCTTGCCCATTACGCCGGTGCCGTGGCTGTCATCCACCACCAGCAGCGCGCCAAACTCGTCGCACAGGGCACGCAAGCCGGGGAGGTCCGCAATGTCACCTTCCATGCTGAACACGCCATCGGTCACGACCCAAATGGCGCCTGTCACCGCAGGGTTGGCGCGCGCTTCAGTGAGCTTGGCGCGAAGCGCTGTCAAATCTGAGTGGCGATACACCCCCTTGTGCAGCCCCTTCTTGATGACCGCTGCCAGCCGAATGCCATCAATGATGGAGGCGTGATTCAGTTCATCGCTAATGATCAGATCGCCGGGTTCACAGAGCGTGGGAAAGATAGCCTCGTTGGCATTCCAGCAACTGGAGAACGTGTACGCAGCCTGGCAGCCAAAGAACTGAGCAATGGTCTGTTCAAGTTCATGATGGCACTCGAAGGTGCCGCAGATGAATCGAACACTTGCGGTGCCGGCGCCATACTTGCGTAGCCCCTCAATGCCCGCTTCCACCACCTCTGGGTGGTTGGCAAGACCCAGATAGTTGTTGGAGCAAAAGCAAGCCACCGTGCCGTAGCCGCGCAGGGAGACCGTGGCCCCCATCGGACCCTGAATAGTTTGCAAGTGCTTGAGTTGGCCCGACTCTTGCAATGAACGCAGGATTTGCCCCGTACGGGTGTCAAATGGGCTGGACACAGTGGAATGCATAACGCAAGGGTAGCGCAGAGCTCTCAGTGCTTGGTGGCGTATCGAGCGCTGATCTTGGGCAGCAGGTACTTCTGGAACGCAGACTCAAATGTGTAGGTGGGCTTCCAATCCCAATCCGTCCGGGCGGCCTGATCGCAGCACTCGGCGGGCCAGCTGTCCACAATGGCCTGCCGCCCCAGATCGGGCACAAACTTCACGGATGCTTGCGGATACGCCTGACGTACCAGCCTCTCAAAGTCCGCTGCGGAAGGGCTGAAGCTGGCGACGTTGTAAACGGTTCGCGTCAGCCGCTCCTTGGGCGCCTGTGCCAACCGCAGCAGCGCGTCAATGGCCTCAGGCATGGTCATGAATGGAATGCGCGTATCCGGCCGCACGAAGCACTCGTAGGGCCTGCCCTGCGCGGCCGCATGAATCATTTCGGGTCCGTAATCGCTGGTTCCGCCGCTGGGAGTGGTCTCGCTCGAAATGATGCCGGGAAACCGAATAGAACGAAAGTCAATCGGGTGCGGAGTTCGGTCGCGCGCCAGTTTGCGATAGTGCGACTCGTAGTAACGCCCCAACTCCTCACCTGCCAATTTGTTCACGCCATACATGGTGTGAGGATGGTTAAAGCAATCTTCTGCCACCTTGCCTGCATGATTCTTAACTTCCACCGAAGGCAACCCGTATGCCGCAATGGAACTGGGAAACATGAACTTCACGCGTTGACCGTGGCTTCGCGCTTGCTCCGCGGCAAGGTGAAGCACATTGAGCGTGCCGCCCACGTTCACTTGGTGCGCGGTCTCTGGGGCAAACTCTCCCCGCGTTGAGAGCAGCGCGGCAAGGTGATAGATCTCACCCACCTCGTACTGTGCGTGAAGCCGATCCAACAGTGCAGTGTCGCAAATGTTGCCCGCGTAGGCGCTGCGGCACTTGGCACGGACGCCCGCATCCAACTCGCGCAGATCCACCGCCACCACTGGCCGTCCTGCGCTATGCAACGCTTCGATGAGGCCGTGCCCCATCTCGCCACCGGCTCCGGTGACAAGGACAACTTTTTCGCGCTGATGACCTGACGGTGCGGTTGAGTGCGGAGGCATTGGGGCGGACAGTCTAGTGCCCGTCCGGCTTGCCCCCGAACATGCGCTCAGACATTGAATCCACGCTGGTCCAGCGGGAGGCCCACACATGCACAATCGTGGAGACCACCGCCACCGCCAGCGGTACCAAGATAAACGCCGCCACTATTTTGAACTCCAGCGGATCGCTGAGCAGATAGTCCCCCGCGATCATCCCCGCAAACGCACCGCACGCCAGAAAGAGCACGCAGTTCAGCAACAAGAGCTTGACGATGTGCCCCGTAGAAAACCCTCGAACGCCCTTGTGATGCCCACTCTTGTGTCCGTGCTGCGGTTGATGATTCATGGAATACGGAGCATAGCGTTCGCCAGTTACTCTCCGCATGAGGGCAGAACCTCTCCCTGCGCAACCATGAAAACTTCCACCCCCAGATTCTTGCTCCTGTGTGGAGCGCCTTTCGCCCTGATCGCCGGTTCACTTTCGTTGGCAACCCCGCCAGTGGCCAAACCACCCGCTGCGCCAGCAGCAGCGCCCGCATCGGCGCCACCCGCGGCGCCAGCAGCGGCGCCTGCGCCTGTGGCGAAGCCTGCCCCAGCGGCCATGCCACACCTTCAAACTTCCCCGCCCACACTTGCTGCGCCCGCGCATGTCTCAACGAGCAGCCCCGCCTTGGTCAGGCTCTCGCGAGAGCGGGACGCCTTTGAGTTAGTGGATCACGCCGCGCACCAGGCGTTACAAGATGCTTCAAGGCGCATGGCTGCGATGACCGCGTTCATTCAGGCGAAGGGGCTCACCGCTGAGTACGCAAGATTTACGCGCACTTACCAATGTCTGGGAGGGCAGATCACTTTCCAAACGGCCTTTGATCGAGCCATGTATCACCTCGCTGCCCGTCCAACGCAACCTCCCTCTACAGATTTGCAGCACTTGGAACAAGCGGTGGCGGTTGAAGCTGGCGCGGCGCATGTCTCCTTTAACCTGTTGAACTCGGCGCGAAGGAGCGTGGAGATGGCGGCGTCTTATCTGGCCAGCGTGCAGCAACTCGGGGCGTATCAGCAGTGGGCCGCTAGTCATGCTGCCTCAGTGGCGCGCAAGCCCTCCCAACTGACCGACTCCGAAGAGCGTGCCGCAGCACATGACCGTCGGGCAGTGCAATTGGGTTGGGACAGTGCGCAGAGCGCACAGGCACAGCAGTACCCGCCCACTCCGGAGCCGGGCACAGCCGTGGCGCATGGTCCCTACTCATCAAGCTGGTGGAATAGTTACGCCGACCCCTACTACGACCTTTCTGGGTATCCGGGCAATGATCCGGCGCTCAAGCCCGGTGCACCACCACCTGACTACGGCAGCACGGGCGCACCGTCTCACTACGGGTGGGCAACGCAGGGATACAGCCGCAACACCTTTCCCATGTATGCGGAACTCGGCCCGAATGCAGTCCCCAGCTTTGGAATGTTTCCCGGCGGGGCCGCGGGAGGCGCGAGCTTCGGCGGAAGTTCTGGAGCGCGTTAACGCCCATGGCTGACAATCGCAGCATGACAGGCCAGGCCAAACAGCAACGCCCCATTTTGGCGATGGGGCGAGGGCGAGTTGTGATTTTTGCCACACTGGCCGCTTCAATCCTGCCGCTGACCGTGCTTCATCGCTACGGAGACGCCCGACTCACGCATTGGGCAGAGGTTGAATTGGGCACCAACGCGGCCGCGTTTTGGCGAGCGGTCGCCACGATCGGACAACCTCTCAATTGGTTCGTCGCTGCTGTCGTGGGCTTTGGCGTGGCCGCGGCCTACAACTGGTCCAACGCAGCGCGCTGGACGGGCATGTTGTTGTTGGCGGTTCTGTGGGCTGGACTTGCAGATATCGCCGTCACCGGCACGACGTCTGGGGCAGCCACCCCTGCCGCGGTTGCAACTGTGCTCTGCCTGTGGTTTGTGCGGTGGTGGCCTGCGTGGGTGGGCTTGGCGATTCTGGCATGTGCCGCCAAGGCCGTGGCGGAGAGGACCACCGGCACCCAGGTCGCGCTGGGGGCGCTCCTGGGCTCCGTTGGCGTCTTTCTCATCGAGTACGCCTGGCACCACGCGGCGCCTGAATCCCCGCCGCGAAGAAATGCCCCCCTGCGGTCTTGACTTAAGTGGCTTTCGCTCCAGATGTTGCAGCGCACCGGGGTGGACTTCACACAAAATGAGCGCAAATGCGCTGGTGCGAACCACACAAGCGGCGCGTCCGTATCGCAGAGTAGGAGAAGCTCAGAGGGGCAGGAGGCCCAGTGACACACCCAAAACCGAACCACCGTCCTGTTCACCCCGCACCGCCAGCACCCACGCTGTTCTCGCGCGCGAATCCATTCGTAGATCTGGTGTGGACGTGTGACGAACGTGGCATGTGCATGTCGTTGGGATGTGGCGAGTGTGGTGCATTGGCCTTCCGCCGACGCTTGGCCGAACTGAACCTGTCAACCGCCGGCGCCGCGGATGGGGCGGGCCCACTCGCTGCTGCCTTGGCCGCCGTCGACTTCTCTCTCCTGCGCCTGGCACCGCATTGGTACGACGCCTTGGACATCGCACTCTTTGAGCTCCGCGCCAGTCCGCGCGGTTCCACCCAGTTGGCACTGGTGTTGGATGGCTGGCTCGAACGGCAGGACCTGCCCGTACGGGTGCTTGATTTGGTGATGTTCCGTCACGCGCGTTACGGCAATCCAAATGAAGCGCTTGCAGAACTTTGGATTCAGCGCTGCCTCGACGTTGCCGCCGGTTCAGAAGATGAAGGTCTGGTGGAAACGCTCATCCTTTCCTGCCCAGAACGGGTGGGCGCGCATCCTCGCGCCTACCGCGCTGCCATGGAAACCGCCCGGCGCTCAGCGTGCATTCGTCAGGTGATCGGCCGACTGCCCCACGTGGCCTGACAACGCGGCTCAGCTTGGGTAGCGCTCGCGCACGCTGCGCAGGTAGTCCCAGATGCTCAACGCGATCTCGGTGATCTCGGGATCAAAGGCCTTCCCTCGCTCGCCTTCAAAGAACTCGCGCACCTTCTCATCGGGCCATGAGTCTTTGTAGCGACGCTTGGAGTTCAATGCGTCGTACACGTCCGCCACCGCCACGATGCGGGCAAAGAGTGGAATCTCCTCGCCGCGCAGGTGATCCGCTGCTGGCACCTCAATCATCTCCCCCTGCATCGCGCGAAGCTGCTCACGAGTAAATCGACCCGGATATCCATTGCCATCCCAACGCTCGTGGTGGTGAAGCGCAACCTGCAAGACAGCTTCGTCGTACGGTGTTGCTGGATCCGCAAAGAGTCGACCACCCGCTAAGACGTGCGTTTGCATACGCCGGTACTCGGCGTCATCAAGCTTGCCGGGCTTCTGCAGAATCTGGTCGGGAATCGCCACCTTTCCCACATCGTGCAGCATGGCCGCAATGCGCAACTCGTCACGGGCACGCAAGCGTTCGGCTTCGTCAAGCGCGTGGCGTTGTGCCCACACGTTGTAAATGGCCACGGCATACTCCGCTACGCGTTCCACGTGCGCGCCGGTTTCCGTGGGGTCGCGCAATTCTGCCGTGGCGATGGTGCGCATGATCACGCCGCGCACCAGTCGTGCGCGTTCAAAGGCCACACTCGCCATTCCGGCAAAGAGTTCCAGTGCAGATTGGTCGCTTTGGGTGAACACCCCCACGGCCAGACCCTGGCCGTTGCGCGACATGCTTCGTGAGTTCATCAACTGAAGCACTCCCACAATTCCATCTTGCGCGTCGCGCAGCGGAACCACCAACATGCTTCGCGAGCGATATCCAGTGGTCTCGTCCCAGCGTGAATCAAACCGATACGGCAGGTCGGCACTCAGTTCGTACACATCTTCAATTCGAAGCGGCTGCCCTGAAGACGCCACATATCCGGCGATGGACTGATTGTCCACGGGCAATTTCACATCTTGGAGCGGCAGGCGAGCCCCCGGTTGCATCCGTTTCTCAAGCGTGTCATTTTGCGCATACGCAAAGCGCAACATTCCTTCTTCAACAACCCACACCGTGCCCGCATCTGCATCGGTGAACGCACGCGCGTGGTGCAGCGTGCGGTGCATCACTTCGTTCAGGTCCTGGGCGCGACCCAGCTTGGTGCCCCGCTCGCTGACTTCGGCGAACTTCTCGCGCTGTTCCTGAGACTCCTGCCCCAACAAGTCATTCAACGAAGCCAGCCGGCGATTGGCGGCGTCAATCTCACTGTTGCGCCGCAGCAGTTCGCTTTGGCTATGCGCCAAGGCACGCGTGGCGCGATCCCGTTCACGTTGCGCCTTTCCCACCCTTCCGTGGTAACGCACGCGGGCCACCAGCTCCAATGGATCAGGCATCTTCACCACGTAGTCATTGGCGCCCGATTCAAAGCAAGCGCTTTTCGTGGCGGCGTTGTCATCGCCGCTCAATACCACGAGGGGGGTCTCCGCCAAATCTGGTGAACTGCGAATTCGCCGGATCTGCTCCAAACCGTCCATGCCTGGCATCACCAGGTCCTGCAGGATGACATCAGGTCGCCGCGCGAGCGCCAGATCAAAACCAGCCTGCGCATCGGTGGCACAAATCAGTTCCACATCCTCAAATGGAGCCAAGAGCCGCCGGATGGCAGCCTCCACGATTGGCTGATCGTCAACAAGAAGGACGAGCGTCTTCACGCGGTGGTCCAGAGGGGTTCGCCAACTCCACGCCGCTACGCGACGCAACGGAGCGCGATTCTATGCAACAGCCCACCCTGCCGCAGAAGCCCGGAATGTCCCTCCAAATGGCCAGATGAACCCGCTGGCGTTGAGTGTTAGCCGCAAATGAAGGGTGGTGCGCCAGTGGACTGCATGAAGCGGGCACGCCGAGGCGTTGCCAACCCGCGCGCAGAGAGCACATCCAGCGCGATTCTCACCTGACGACTGAGTTCTGCGCGTGGCTGAGTGCCAGCGGCGGGCTTGGGATGCACCGTGATGCCGGTTCGGCTGAGAGGCCGCAGTTCAATCTTCTTGTGTTCCATGTGGTGAATCCTCAGGTGTGGCACTGGTGGAACCAATTCCAGGCGCTGCCATTGTCGGCTTCCGGGTGCGCTCAGTCGAGCACAAGTGCATGAAATGTGCGTGAGTTTGCGCGGATCCTTCGCACTGCCGATAATGCCACCATGAAGTGGACGTTTAAGTACCCCTCCCAGCGAATGCCCGTCTTGGCTGAAAACGTGGTGTGCACCAGCCAGCCGTTGGCTACACAGGCGGGCCTAAACGCCATTCGAGATGGCGGAAGTGCTGCCGACGCCGCCATTTGCGCAGCGGCGACGTTAACGGTGGTGGAACCCGTTGCCAACGGCATCGGCAGCGACGCGTTTGCAATCCATTGGAATGGAGGGCTTCAGGGACTGAACGCCAGCGGTAGGTCTCCAGCGGGGCAATCCCGAGAAAGTTTCGCAAATGCTGCGCGCATGCCCAGCACCGGCTGGGAGCCAGTCACGGTTCCCGGATGCGTCTCAGCGTGGGTCGCCTTGCACGCCATACTCGGTCGCCTTCCCTTTGAACGCCTGTTGGAGCCCGCCATTCAGTACGCAACCAATGGCTTCCCGGTCAGCCCGATGACTGCCAGCAGTTGGCGTCGCTCCGTTGAAAAGTTCAGCAGTTTCAAATCGTGGATGCAGACCTTTGCCCCCAACGGCAAGGGACCCGCCACCGGGGAGGTCGTTCGGTTGCCTGACCACGCGGCCACGCTTCGCGAGATCGCCGCCACCAAGGGCGAGAGCTTCTACCGAGGCGCGCTGGCGGAGCGCATCCAGGCGGCGGCGGTGAGCGATGGTGCAGCGATGCGCGCGCGCGACATGGCATCGCACCAAGCTGAATGGGTGGAACCCTGGAGCATTCAATACGGAGACTTGGAACTGCACGAAATGCCCCCGAATGGTCAGGGGCTGGCCGCGCTCATTGCCCTGGGGCTGCTTGCCTGCCACGACCTTTCCCGCCTAGCACCGGATAGTGCGCCGCTGCTGCACCTTCAGATTGAAGCCATGAAGGCAGCCTTCGCTGATGCACACACCTTTGTAGCCGACCCTAGCCTTGGAACCGCAAACTCACGCCGCTTGTTGGAGCCCGAGTATCTGACCAAACGCGCCGCTGAGATCAACATCTCTCAAGCCAGTGAATGGAAGGCACGAGAACTTCCGCGGAGCGACACCGTCTACCTGTGCAGCGCTGATGCGGAGGGGCACATGGTGAGCTACATCCAGAGCAACTACGAGGGGTTCGGCTCGGGCATTGTGGTGCCAGGAACTGGCATCGCGCTGCAAAACCGCGGAGCTTGCTTCTCGCTTGAGCGCGATCACGCCAATGTGTACGCCCCAGGCAAGCGCCCATTCCACACCATCATTCCCGCCTTTCTCACTCGTGCCAATGCACCGATTGCAGCCTTCGGTGTGATGGGGGGAGCGATGCAGCCCCAAGGTCACGTTCAAGTGGTCGTGCGATTGGTGCATGAGCAGTTGAACCCGCAAAGTGCGCTCGACGCGCCGCGCTGGCAGGTGATGAACGATGGTTCCGTGGCACTTGAAGCGGGGTTCAAACCCGCGGCCGCGGAGCAGCTTGCGGCCATGGGCCACACCGTGAAGGTGGTGTCAGACGGTTCAGTCTTTTTCGGCGGTGCTCAGATGGCGTACCGCAATGGCGGCTCGTACATCGCCGCCAGCGATCCCCGCAGAGATGGACAGGCAGCGGGCTTCTAAGGCAGACAAAGCCACCCATGGGACTCGAACCCACGACCTATGCTTTACGAAAGCATTGCTCTACCACTGAGCTAGGGTGGCGCAAAGAGGCAAGAATATCCTGAATCCGCCCCCGCGCAGGGAGCGGTTCAACTACCGGACATCTCACCCGAACCGCTGTCGCGATTGACCGCGGTGCCAGTTTCCGCGGGGGCCGAACTGCCAGGCTTGCGGGCCTTCAGGATCATTTCTACCGCTTGATCCGGGGGCAAGCTCAGTGCGCCGTACGCCGCTGAGGCTGCGTCTGCCAGCACGCCGGTTGCGCCAATCACAATGGCCCGCAGCGCGTCTGCCTGCTGCGGCGTGGCTTTGGCCCCCCAGCGACGGGCGCTGGTGGCCACTGGCCCCAGCAACATGGCCTGTTCATCGCCCCCTGCCGCCAGCGCGGTCTCAATCAGGGCGCGTTGAGCTGACTCCGTTGACACCAGCGCCAAGACGGTGGCAACACTCACTCTCAGTGAGCCCTCTTGGTTGCGCAGCGCTTCGACCAGTCCCCGTTCGCCATCGGCAATTCGGTACACCTGACCGCCCTTCAGGGCAATTCTCAAAAGCGCGTCGATGGACTGCGGAACGAACCGGCTCATGTCCTCCGCGGTGGGAGCTCCGCCATAGGTTCGCGCCATCACTGCAGAAATTCCCGCTGCAAAAGCTTCGTCGCTCACGCCTGCGCCAATGACCACCGTCCGGCCATCGTTCTCCAAATCACCCAACACCGACATGTCGGCGGGCTGTGACACCACCAACACTGGCAGCGTGGAACCACCGCGCCTGCTGCGCAGGGCGCTCACAGTGGCCTTGACCGATGGAGCACTTCCACTCACCACCACGAGGTCTGCGCCCGCGTTGCGTGCGGCCACCACTTCAAATCCATCTGCATCTTGCACGGCGGTCAGCGGCACGTAGCCCGCGCCTTGCAGCGCTGCGGAGAACTGTTGCGCATCTTCTGCTGAAGGCGCCACGATTCCGCCAAAGAGTTGTCCGCCAGAGCGCACGGCCTGCGCCAACGTAGGCACGACCTGCTCAGCGCCCGGGAAGGGAGCAGAAGGAGTGACCGATGCAAGCGTGAGAGCTGACTCAAACTGCACGCGACGATCGGGGTAAAGCAGGCACTGCACCACCGGCGAATTGCCTCCGCCGATCATGGCATCCGCACCCGCGGTCTCTCGCAGCGCAGCTAGTGATGCGCGGATGAGGCCCGTATCGTTCATGCTCAATCCAAGAGCTAGCACATCTTGCATCACGGCAGGACCCGCGAGCGTGGCGAAGTACTGCGCGGAGCGGCCACCACCGGTGTAGAGCGGTTCGCGCATCTCCGGGGTCATGCGCGCTTCGCGCCGCAAATCGGCGGCAACAAAGAGCGCGAGTGCTGAACGATTGGATGGGTTGAGTTCAAGCGCGTGCTGCGCAAAGAACATGGCCATCACGTCGAAATACAGTTCCGTGGATACTTGTTCAGCGCCCAGCCCACCGCTCTGCGACCAATTCCACAGGTTCTGCGTGGCCTCATCGGCAAAGGCGATGAGCGTTGGGTCAGCCCGAAGAAAGCGTCCTGCCAGATCGGCAAAGGCCATGGAGGCGGCCTGATCCACGCCGCCTAGCGCGCGCACAGCGGCGAGCGCAGCCTGCGAGACATCGGGAGTCACTCCCTTTGACTGGGCCAAGTCCAGCAGCGCTGGAACCGCCACCGGGTACCCGATCTCGCCAAGAATCGCGCACACCTTGCGCTGTGCGGATGCGTCCAATGAAGGCAGCGCCATGGCCAGCGGCAGTGCAGCTTGGCGCTTGAGATCAACCAAGACGCGGATGGCCGCAACTTCGGCGCCTGCGTTCTTGCCTTCCACCACTTGCAGCAGAAGTGCGGGCACCGCATATTCACCAGCGGCCATCAAGCGATCTTTGGCAAGCATCTGACCGCGTACCGGTCCGCCCAGCATGCTGACTGCCTCAGCAATGCGCGCATGCTCACGCGCCAGTTCCTTGCGCCCCATCTCCAACTTGGTTTCAAGAAGCGCGGCCTGGTCCGAGACTCCCGCCATCGATCGACTGCGCCGGAATGCATCATCCATTCGTTGACCAAAGGCCAGCTGCTCCACCACGCGAGCCAGGTCCGCCGCGGAGACCTCCTCGGCCAGAAGCAACGCAGCACTCGAAGCCGCTTGATCGGGCTTGGCGATGAGCACGTAGTGCACAAAAAGTTGCGCAGCCTGTTCTGTCTGCGTTCCTGCGGTTGCGGGCGCCGCTGGTGCAGCGGGCTCGTCCTGTGCAGGAGCCATGGATGTGAGCACTGCCCAAGTGGGCACTGCTGCGGAAAGGGCGATGGTCAGAGTGAGCGAGTGGCGCTTCGAACCGTGCACAGCGGAACCTCTTGAGGAGGGGTGTCGAACAGGAGCAACCGCGCCAAGTGCGGCCGCGGCAGGCATGCGCTACGCAGCGGCCTGCCGAGAGGATGCCCCAAAGAGGGCGCGACTGTATCGGAGCCGCCCTCCCCAGTCAATGAACGCCCCTTTCAGACCGCCGGGGTTCGCCGCAGCCCAACACCTGATTGGGCAGTATGCTGAACCCCGCGCAGGCGTTCGCAGCACCAAGGAGCTGCGGCAGACCCAGTTTGGCCCCATGGGACAGGTCCGTCCCCTGACAGGCCTTTCTGGGTTCGGGAAGGCGGTGAGATGCCGCCGTGGACGCGCCGCCGTATCGGGAGTGCAGGAAGTCGTTTCACCTGCATACTCAGCCCAAAAGGCCACTGGCTCCGCTGCAACGGCGGATGCTGGGAAGGCGGGCGGAGTTCTCTCCCGGAGCCGGAAGACCGGCCTGCGCACAGGTCTCTCGTGCCCACGCGGCGCTGGTCTCTCAGCACTGGGCTCACGGCCGACTTGGACCCATTGAGGCTTTGCTCATGCAACGTGATTCGTTGTACCCATGCGCAGTCATGCTCGTGCTGTGCGCGTCAACGCAGGCGCTTCCTCCAAGTCCCAAGTGCGGGTGGCAGATTGTCAGCTACTTCGCTGGAACTGGTGCTGGCGCGAGCTACCAGAATCCAGCCGCTGCGCTGGGTCCACCCACGCTCACCACGGGCGCCGGTGTGGATCCGGGAGCGGTGACGCCCTTTCGCCCTGCGTTCATGCCGGCCGAGATTGTTTCAATCGGCCGAGGGGGCTGGCTGATCATTGAGTTTGAAACGCCAATCTATGACGACCCCCGCAATGCCTTTGGCGTGGACTTCATCGTGTACGGCAACTCCTTCTTTGGTGATTTGGCATACCCGGGCGGCGTCGCCGGTCTGCACTTTCAAGAAGGCGGCTCTATTCAGGTGAGCGCCGATGGTCAAACATGGATCGCCGTTTCGGGAGAGGCTGACGGCGGGCTCCCCACGATGGCATTTCTTGACGCGGGCCCGTACCAGACCTTTGCGGGCGACATTCCTGCAGATCCCGCGATTGCGGTTGATCCTGCGATAACTCCCGACACGCTCATCGGGCTGGAGTATTCCCAACTTCAAGACGCATACGGGGGTGGATGCGGCGGCACTCGAGTGGACCTCGCGAGCGCTGGCGTTCCATTCGCCCGATTTGTACGCATTTCCGTGAGTGTCAACGCTCCGCTAGTACCCGAGATCGATGCTGTAGTGGCCGTCCGACATGAGGGTGCGCCTGCGGACCTGAACGCCGATGGTGTGGTGGATGGTGCAGACCTGGGAATCTTGCTCGGTGCCTGGGGAAGCGCCAGTCACGCCGACCTTGACGGAAGCGGCGCGGTCGATGGTGCAGACTTGGGCGCACTGCTTGGCGGTTGGAGCACATGACAACGCGCCATCGGATTGAATCCTCATTGCAGAAGCACCCCACACCGTGGCGAGCATTCACGTTGGTGGAGGTGATCGTGACGGTTTCTGTGATCGCAGTGTTGATTGGCATTACGTTGCCTGCTCTACGCAGCGCTCAGAGTTCCGCCCGGCAAGTTGCCTGCACCAACAACCTTCGCCATCTCATCAGCGCGTCATTCAGTTACTCCGCCAGCAATGCTGAAGCCATGCCACCCGCCGTCGTCATGTGGCACAATGGTGGAAACGTGCGCACCGTCTGCTGGGACTTTCAACCGGGCCCAGAAGGGTCAGTGCTGCCGGGCCCCTTGTGGCAGTACACGGACACTCCCATGGAAGTGCAGCAGTGTCCTGATTTCTTGGGCAACTCCACGGCACTCGGGGATCCATTCACCGGCTACAACTACAACACCACATACATCGGGCACGAGGGCACCTATCCCTCTGTGGACTCGGGGGGAACCGTCACTGATGGTTGGAGGGCGATGCGCATGGGCAGGCCCCTGTCCGCCTTCGCGCGCCCCGAATCGGTGGTTGTGTTTGGGGATGGCGGCTGGCGCAACGGGGCAAACAAGTTCATGCGTGCACCCATGAACACGGTGGAAGGCAACCTGCCCTTGGTGTGCGCGGGAACTCAGGCATTTAGACACGTGGGCGGTTGCACCTGCTGTGCCTACTTAGATGGGCACGTAGGAGTGGTGCAGCAATCCCGCAAGGGTGCGCTGACCACGCCGGCGCTCGCCACGCTGGTCACGGACTTTCCACACAACGGCTTTCTGAGTGATGATGATTCCGCGTACGCACCCAGATAGCTCTCACGAACGCGCGGCGCACCAACGCGTCACGACTCCCGCTAAAAGGTCGAGCGCCTGCCCGCTGTCATCTTCCACTCCACCATCGGGGGCCACAGCTTGAAAGAGCGCGTCGGCAAAAGCTAGTTCGAGAGCATCCACTGGGCGACCGGTGAACGCCAGAACCGATCGCCACGCTTCGAGGTGCGTGGCCGCCAAGGCAGTATCCACGGCGCCATTCACCACCAGCACCGGCCTGCGGTGCGCGGTGATCGCTTCGAGCGGAGCCAGCCGGGCGAGCGCCTCAGAAAGGCGCAGCGTGGGCGAAACCTGCCACATGGGATCATCTTCGTTTTCAGGCGTTCTTCGGCACATGACTTCCGGCGTGGGTGCGGAGACCAGGGCAAGAAAGGCCAGGTCCTCGTGCTGCGCGCTTGCCACGGCCGCAGCAGCGCCCGCCAACCAACTGCCCGCGAGAGCCAAGCGGCTTGTCGGCGCCAGTTGCAGCGCCGCCGCCAACAGTGCACTCACCGCCTCTGAATAGTGCTCGGCGTGCTCCGTGAGCTCCGCCGCAGGTGTGAACTCCCTCACGCGAGCCACGTGCACTCCCGCTCGCAAGAGACCTGCACATAGAGCGTCGTCAATCAATGCGGTTCGCGTGGCATTCTCCAACCCAGGCGCTTGCGGCACGACCAGCGCCAGCGTGGTGCGCGCACCGCTCTTGGCGCGGAGCAGCCTTCGGCCAAGACCTCTGATGGGTTGGGGCGAAGTGACCGTGCCAACAGCCCTACCCCACACGCCGGATGCATTGAATGAAAGTCCCTTGCTTTCAGAGACCAACCAGCCATCGGCAGCGTGCAGTGGTGCGGACTTGCTCATGTTCGGCCAAACTGGCGTTCCAGATCGCTCAGTGAAATGCGCAGTGAAGTGGGACGTCCATGCGGACACGCACTCGCTCGGTCGATTGACTCGCGTAAGTCGAGAAGTGCCTGCAATTCCGTTGCGCTCAGGTGATCTCCCGCCTTCACAGCCGCTTTGCAGGCCATCATGTCGAGCACGCTGTGGAGTGCCTCCTCTGCATCGTGGGGCATGCCTTGGTCGGCCGCCCGTTCCAGCAACTCAGGAATGAATTGCCCGGGGTCTACCCGCCGACCCAGTAGGAACGTCGGAAATGCGTGAACAGCGATCGAGCGCGGCCCTGCCGGCGTGGCATCAATACCCAGCCGCACCAACAGCGGCTGAAGTTGCTCCAAGGCCTCTGCGTTGCGGGGATCAACAGACATCACCACAGGGGTGAGCATGCGTTGCGACTCCAGTGGCCCGGCAGTGATTCGAGTGCGCAGCTCCTCAAACATGGCACGCTCGTGAAGCGCGTGTTGATCCACGATCAGTATTCCCTGGTCATCCTCCACCACCAGATAGCTGCCGTGCACTTGCAACACGCGCCGGGTGCGGCGATTATCAATGAGCGGCACCTCTGCCGAAGGAGGCGCAACTTCAACAAGCGTGCCCGCAAGCGCGGGAGTGGAAGAGGCGTGAGTGGTGGGCTGAAGCGTCACGCCACTGAATGCCCTGGTCACCCCGGAGGAGGGCTCCGCAGAGGCGGCGGCAGAAACGGCGAGGTGAGCGTGCCCACCCAGCGCGAACGCTGGCACCAAGTTCGCGTCTCGAAGCGATTGCTTCACCGCACGCACCACCAACTGATGCACAAAGCTCTGCTGACGAAAACGCACTTCAGTCTTGGCTGGATGCACATTGACATCCACCAACGCCGGGTCCATCTCCAAGGCCACATACGCCACCGGCACTCGCCCGGGATCGATCAATCCACGGTACGCCTCTCTCACGGCATGCAACAGGGTTCGATCCTGCACCGCCCGGCCGTTGAGCGCAAATCTCACCGCACGTCCACTGGCACGGGCTACCTCAGGTCGGCCCACGACCCCCCACAGCGCGATGGAACTTCCCCCCTCAGTGGGCACGTCTGCCGACACCGTAAGCATGGCGCTGGCAATGGAGTGCCCAATGATGTCAAGTGCTCGTTGCTTGGGATCTGCCGTGGCGGCAAGATCGAGCTTGATGCGTCCATCTGCGGTCAAGCGAAAAGCTGTGCCTGGGCGAGCGATCGCCACGGCTTCAACAATTTCTTGCACCCGACCCGACTCGGTGGCGGTGCTCTTGAGAAACCGCCTGCGTGCCGGCACATTAAAGAACAGTTGCCGAACCTCCACCGCCGTTCCCTGGGGGCCGGCGGCAGGCCGCACGGGTTGCACAAGCCCACCCTCAACTGCAAGGGTCCATGCCTCCCCCGATGCGCTCGTCCTGCTGGTGATGCTCAGTCGTGCGACTGAAGCGATGGACGCCAGCGCTTCGCCCCGAAAGCCCATGGTTGAAATCCGTTCAAGATCTTGAGCCTCAGCCAGTTTGCTCGTGGCATGGCTCGCAACCGCAAGCGGCAGCTCGTCCGGTGGAATGCCGCACCCGTCGTCGGTAACGCTCAGCCGGTCTACGCCGCCACCTTCGATCTCAACCTGAATACGGCGCGCACCGGCGTCAAGCGCGTTCTCAATGAGTTCCTTCACCGCACTCGCCGGTCGCTCCACCACTTCGCCTGCGGCGATCTGGTCGATGAGCTGCCGGGATAGCACGCGGATAGGCACAGCGCACAATTCTATGAAACCTGCGATTGGTTCAAAACGGCACTGGACGCGGCATGCAGTTTTGGCGCACACTATGGCGATGACGACGGCCAGGACGGCCACTATTGTGGTTGGAGACGTGCACGGCTGCGGAACCGAGCTGGAAAAGCTCTTTGACGCTGCGGAGCGGTGGTTCCCCAGCGCGCGCATGATCCTGGTGGGTGACCTCTTTACCAAAGGCCCCGAACCTGGCAAAGTCGCGCGCGTGCTGCTGGACCGCCGGGCCAGCCCCGCTCGCGTGGACCTGATCTGCGGCAATCACGACCTGCGCCTGCTGAGCGCGATCGTTCGAATGCAGGCTGGCGCCAGCTTGGCACTCCTGCCACGCAGCGAACGCGTCGCCATTGAGTTGCTGCAGCGTGCTGGACTGCTGCGCGAAGCAACCCGCCTATTGACAGAGGCGTGCGACAGAGTCGAAGTGCGCGACCCTCGTGACAGATGGACGGTGGTGCACGGTGGCATCGATCCTGCACTGGGCGTGGAGCGAACGTCCGACGATGTCAAGATTCACGTCAAGGCATTAGAGGGCGAGCCCAACTGGTGGGAACTCTACGACGGCCGCGATGGGCTCATCATCGTGGGCCACCGTCCTCTGCGTGAACCGCTCATCCTTCGCCGAAAGGACGGAACTCCTTACGTGGTCAACGTCGACACAGGGTGCGCATACGGCGGATCGCTGAGTGCGTACTGCATTGAGGCGGATCAGATTCTGCAAGTTGCCGCGGAATCCACCCCGATGCCGGGAGTGGAAGTGCCTTCCGCCTTCAAGAAGGGCGCCACCGTTGCGCGAGGGGCATCGGGCGGCCCCGCCCGAATGCGCGCGCGGTGACCTTGAGAATGATCGGTGCCTGGTCTCGCTTGAACTCCGCGCGATCAATGGCTTGCGTCCACTGCGTGACGGTCGCCAGGGGCAGCCCTGACCGTTGAGCCACCTCTTGAACGGAGCATTCCTCTTCAACCCAGTGGCGAACGATTGCATCCAGTTCGTGATAGGGAGGAAGCGTGTCCTGATCGGTTTGATTGGGGCGCAACTCTGCGCTGGGAACTTTTTCAACGCTCTGCTGTGGGATCGGCGGCCGCGCAAAGCCTGCGCGTTGATGATTGGCATTCACCCACGTGGCCAACTTCCACACATCGGTTTTGAGCACATCGCCGATGGGGGCTAGGCCTCCGCACATGTCCCCATACAGCGTGGTGTAGCCCGCGGCGTACTCGCTCTTGTTGCCTGTGGACAGCACAAGCGCTCCGGTGGAGTTGCTCACGGCCATCACATGCAATCCGCGAAGGCGGCTCTGAAGGTTTTCATCCGCCACGGGCACGAGGCCGGCGGAGCCGAGGGGACCCTTCGCCTGCAGCGCGGCATCAAGGCTGCCAGCCAGAAGCTCGTGAGACCCTTCAATGGACAGCGTGAGCGTGCCGATTTCCAATCGCTGCGCCAAATCGTGGGCGTCATCCACCGACCCGGCACTCGACCACTTGCTTGGCATCAGTACCCCCAGCACATTGGGGGAACCCAGCGCCGCTACGGCAAGCGCGCACACCAAGGCGCTATCGATGCCCCCTGAAATACCCACAATGGCGCCTCCGTGGCCAGTGCGCTGCACATAGGCCCGAGTGCCGCAGACCAGCGCTCGCCAAAGTTCTTCCATGGGATCAGGTGGTGGAGCCTGTTGCTGCTGCGCGGGCGCGGGGAGTTCTTCGCCAAGGTCTACTGTGATTCCGGCTTCGCTCCACCGATCAGCGGCACGGCAGCGACCATCGGGCCACACCACGCGCGCATCTCCGTCAAAGATCAGGTCGTCAAAGCCGCCAAGCTGATTCACGCTCACCACGGGCACGCCAGCGGCGCGCGCGGCTTCTGCCAGAAGTTGCAGATGCCGCTGATGCTTCCCTCGCACAAAGGGGCTGGCGCTGGGAACCACAATCACCTGAGGGTGTGCCTCGGTCATCAGGTTGCTCAGCGGCGAAGTGCCATACGTGGCGTTCGCCGTAACGTCATGTGCCTGCCACAGATCTTCGCAAATCAGAAGCCCAACGCGCATGCTGTTGGTGGCGCGCGATTGAAAGCAAAGCACGCGTTGGCCCGGGGTGAAGTATCGAGACTCGTCAAACACGTCGTAGGTGGGCAACAATTGCTTGTCGTACCTGTGGGTGATCTCTCCCCCTTCAAGCACCACCAGCGAATTGGCCAGCGGTCGCCCCCCGTTCACGGAGACGGCAGGCAACCCCAGCACCACCGCGCATTCTGGCGCCACACGGGCAATCTGAAGCGCGGCCTCGTGGCACGCTTGAGCAATCCCCTGGCGCAGAAGCAGGTCTCTGGGCGGGTACCCACACAGCGCAAGTTCTGGGAGCACGATGAGCGAAGCGCCTTCGGCAGCCGCGGCGCGCACCTTCTTCGAGGCGCGCGCCGCGTTGCCGTGAATGTCGCCGACCACAGGGTCGAATTGGACGAGCGCAATGCGCATTGGGCCGTGGAGTCTAAGGCCCACAACAGCGTGCCACGAATGGACGCCCGATTACGCCGTTGCGTGCGCGAGGGTGGCTCCCAGCGCTTCCACCAAGGTATGGCCAGAATATGGCTTGCGAAGCACGCGTTCAAAGCCTGAACGCTGCAGTGCGCGGCCATCGTCCGCAAAGGCAACGCCACTGGCCACCAAGCGAGTGTGCTCGGTGCCCTCGCAGCTGCGAACGGCACGAGCAAACGCAGCGCCGTCCCCTGCAGAGATGTCAAAGAGAATGATCTCGGGGGTGCGACGACCCATTTCAAGTCCGGCACCCAAAAGGTCTGAGGCCACATGAACGTCGTAGCTTCCCAGCTCTTCCAGGATGCGCTTGATTGATGCCGCGGCGGAACGATCGGGGTCCACCACCAGCACGCATGTTCCCGTGCGTGCTTCACCTGACAACGGAATGCCATGCTGCTTCATGAATTCAACCAGCGCATGCGCATGGACGCGACGATCTTTGGACCCGGGAATCCGGTAGCCCTCAAGACGGCCTGTGTCCACCCACTTGCTGACGGTGCGAGCGGCGACGTTGCAGATGCGGGCGACTTCGCCCGTGGTCAGCGCGTCTTTTTGAGTTCCGAATGGATTGCGATTCATAGTGACTCCTAAGCGCCGGCGAATGAGTTCGTCGGGACAGCGCTTGAATCGGCAGACGCCTTGCCCAACTGAAATCACGGATGGAACGATTTGCAGACTTTCCAACCTTCAAATTGCGAGTTTCCATTTGGAACCCGGTCACCGGCCCAGATAACTGCCCAGGGGCTCAGGACACTGGAGCGGGCTCGGAGCGCGAAAGCACTCGGATTCCCCGCTCTTCGAGGGCACGATAGAGATCCTCGGCGTGCGCTCGATCGCGAACCTCCACCACGCACTGCACCAAGACGGTGCTGATATCCGGGCCCCCAAAAGTGCGCTCATGCATCACCTGCTGCACGCTCGCGCCACTTCGGCCGATGGTGCCGGCGAGTTCAGCCAGCCCACCCGGCCGATCGCTAATGACCGCCGTGAACTTGGCCAAGCGTCCGTCCACCGCTAACCCGTGCTCGATGACCCTGCTAAAGACCAGTGGATCGATGTTTCCGCCGCACAGCACGAGTGCCACGCGCCTGCGCGCGAGTCCCGGCAACTTGCCAGCCAGGAACGCGGCCAACGGCGCAGCTCCAGCCCCTTCCACCACTCCCTTTTCCAACTCCGCCAATCGCAAGATGGCCAGCGCAATGGAGTTCTCTTCCACTTGCACCACTTCATCCACGTAATGGCGAGCGATCTCAAAGGCACGCTCGCCGACTTCGGGAACGGCAAGTCCATCGGCCAGTGTTGGCTGCGTGGGCACCCGAACAGGTCGCCCCGCAGCAAGCGCGGCTGAGTAACTGGGGCAGCGCACAGGTTCAACACCCACAATTCGAACGCGGGGATTCTGATGCTTGATGGCCAGTGCCAATCCGGCAATGAGCCCCGCCCCGCCCACGGGCACCACCACGGCTTCGAGATTGGAGATCTGCTCGAGCAATTCCAGCCCGATCGTCCCTTGCCCGGCAACGATCGCGGCATCGTTAAACCCGTTGATGTACGTCAGCCCCTCGGCCGCGACCAGTTCGTCAGCCCGGGTCTTGGCTTCTGCAATGTTGGTGCCGTAGTTCAGCACTCGGGCACCCAGTTCAACGCAACGCCGCTGCTTGACCAGCGGCGCATGCATCGGCATGACTACCGTGACGGCAACGCCAAGACGGCTTCCATGAAATGCCAACGCCAGCGCGTGATTTCCAGCGCTGGCAGCAATCACGCCGCGCGCACGGGCTTCCGGGGTCATCAAGAGCAGCGCGTTGCATGCGCCTCGCTCCTTAAAGCTGCCCGTCCTTTGTTCATACTCCAGCTTGCAGTAGATCTGCGCACCCACCAACGCTGAGAGCGCCGGGCTCTCCACGCATGGCGTGTTAAAAACTCCCGACTCGATGCGCGCTCTCGCCGCAACGATGTCATCAAAGGTCACGTCGATGGCAGGCTTGGTTGCCGACACTGAGTGAGCCTTAGTCCCGCGGGCCTGCGGCGCGCACGGCATCGCTCAGTTTGTATTTGGCATCGTTCTCGCGGAAACGCTTGGCCAAGTCCTTGGCCTTGGCGTCATAGGCTCCCTTGTCCGCCCACGTATGGCGCGGATCGAGCACCTCGGCGGGCACGCCATGCACGGCGGTAGGCATTTGCAAACCAAAGATGGGGTGAACCGCAAAACCAGAGTTGGCACAGGTGCCATCCAGAATGCTGGCCAGAATGGCCCGCGTGTACGCCAACTTGAATCGGCTTCCCACTCCATATGGACCGCCCGTCCAGCCGGTGTTCACCAGCCACACCGTTGACTTGTGCTGACGAATGCGCTCCGCGAGCATGCCTGCGTAGACCATGGGCTCGCGGGGCATGAACGGTCCGCCAAAGCACGCGCTGAAGTTTGGGGTCGGCTCCTTCACGCCCGCTTCCGTGCCAGCCAGCTTGCTGGTGTAGCCGTTCACAAAGTAGTACTGCGCTTGTTCCGGAGTCAGCCGACTCACCGGGGGCAGGACGCCGAATGCGTCTGCGGAGAGGAAAATGATGTTCCGGGGATGCTTGCCCAGCGGAGGAATCACCGCATCAGGAACAAAGTCCAACGGGTACGTCACGCGCGTGTTTTCAGTGCGGGAATCGCTCTCGTAGTTGGGCACGCGCGTTGCGGGATCGCACTCCACGTTTTCAAGCACACTGCCAAATCGAATGGCGTTCCAGATCTGAGGTTCGCCTTCGCGGCTGAGTTTGATGCACTTGGCGTAGCAGCCACCTTCGATGTTAAAGATGCCGTCGGCACTCCACCCATGTTCATCGTCTCCGATGAGTCGGCGCTGCGGATCCGCGCTCAGTGTGGTCTTGCCAGTGCCCGAGAGGCCAAAGAAAACCGCCACGTCGGAGTCGTTGCCCTTGGCCACGTTGCTGGAGCAATGCATGGGGAACACGTTGCGCTCGGGCAAGTCGTAATTCATGGCATAGAAGATGCTCTTCTTCATCTCGCCGGCGTACCGAGTTCCGATGATCAGCACCAACTTGCGCGAAAGGCTCTGCACGATGCACAGCTTGTTCTTCACCCCGTACTGCGCGGGGTTGTCAAGTTCAAGCTTGCTGGCGTTGATGATGGTCCAGTCGCTGCGGAAATTTTGGAGCTCTTGAGGCGTCGCGTTCAGAAACAGCGTCTTGGCAAAGAGGCAGTGCCAAGCCTCCTGAGTGAATACCGACACCTTCAGGCGGTACTTGGGATCGCCACCGGCATATCCGTCAAACCGGTACAGATCCTTTTGACCGCGCATGTGCTCCAGAACTTTGGCGTGCAGGCGGTCAAAGTTGGCGGTGCTGATGGGCTGGTTCACCTTGCCCCACGCGATGTTGCCATGAATGTCCGCGGTGTCCTCCAGAAACTTGTCGTCAGGGCTGCGGCCGGTTCGAGCGCCTGTGTCGCACACAATGGCTCCGTTCGAGGCGAGCAATCCCTCTCCGCGAGCCAGGGCCAACTCCACCAGACGGGGCACCGCCAGATTGGAATGGATGGCGGCGGTTCCAAAGTCCGGAGCGGCGGTCGGGGACGAGATGGTGGCGGTACTCATGGGGGGTCCTAGTCTATACCCCTCCTGCCACACTCCACGGGCCGATCAATTGACACCCCGGGGGGACTCCTCCTACCATTGCGGTCTTCCGTACGGCGGCCGTAGCTCAGTTGGCAGAGCACCTGGTTGTGGTCCAGGACGTCGCGGGTTCGAGCCCCGTCGGTCGCCCTTCTTTCGTACTACGCTGACCTCATGAGACTGGCTGCAGTCCAGTTCGACATTGCTTGGCAGGACAAGAGCTCAAACTGGGGAACCATTGGGCAATTGCTCAAAGATGCCGCATTGCCAGAGGAAAACGCCGGAGGAAGTCTGACGGTATTGCCTGAGCTCACTGACACCGGCTTCTCCATGGACGCGCAGGCAATTCTGGCGGGCAACTCGGTGGGAGCGGCTCAGGTTGTGGCCCGGCGCCTGCACACCGCGCTCTGCGTGGGGCACGGCACGAGGTCGGGTGCGGAGGCGGGTTCGCCCCCATTTAACTCCGCGTCCGTCATTGATTCACAGGGACAGGTTCTCGGCACCTACCGCAAGATCCACCTCTTCTCTCCCGCACGAGAACATGAGCACTTCGCGCCCGGCAGTTCTGTGACGGTGGTTCCGCTGAGCATCGGCGGTCAAACGTGGCAGGTGTGTCCACTGGTGTGTTACGACCTTCGCTTTCCAGAACTCTTCAGGATTGCAGCACTTGCAGGCGCGGAGATCTTTGCGGTGGGTGCCAATTGGCCCTCCGCGCGGGCGCATCATTGGCGAGCTCTGGCCATCGCCCGAGCCATTGAAAATCAGGCGTTTGTGGTGGCCTGCAACCGCGTGGGTAAGGATCCACTGACCGATTACTCGGGTGGTTCCATCATCGTTGGTCCCGATGGCACAGTACTCGCTGAGGCTGGGAACGAGACCTGCATCATTCAAGCTCAGGCAGACCGAGAAGCGCTCCATCGATGGCGCGATAGGTTCCCGGCCCTTCGTGATGCGCGACGTTCGTTGATTGGTGATGCTCACATCGAGCGTTCGCCGATCCATTGACGAGAACCAAGAACGCTCTACACTCCGCGCGCACGCGTCGGGCATGCGAGCACCATGTGGGCTCGCATCAGTCGCCGGTTCTCAATCGCAGGAGGCGAGAAAGAATCATGAGTCAACTGACTGAACGCACTTTGTGGGATGCCGTCGAAGTGGATGAGGCGATCCCGCAACACTTGAATGCGCTCATTCGAACTGCCTACTTTTCTCGGGCTGGGGACGCAGCCATGCGGTATCGCGTTTCAGTCAGCGATGTGGCGGCGCACCTGCTGGCCGCTGGTGTGTCGCGCATGACGCGCCCTGAACGCGCGGCTGACAATCTGCGTTGCGTCGTGCACGCCACTGCATTGGTGCGCGGTGATGCACAGGCTTGGGCAGACATCGTGAATCAATTGGCATCCAGTTTTGACCGCGCCTGCGCGGCTCGGTTGGACCATGTGCAAGGCATGGCCTTCGCCCGCCGCTTCTGGTTGGATCTGCGCTCCTGCGTGGGTGCTCAAAAACGGAACTTCGGAACCAGGGCTCCTGACCTTCGCACCTATGCGGGCGCCCGCCCCCTTCGCTATTGGTTGGCTGAGCGACTTCTTGGGACGTTGGAACAAGAGCTGGGACGCGCCCATTACCCGTCACACCGTCGTCTTGACAAGGCCATCGGAGCGCGTACTCTTCGCATTCCCGGAAAGGTGATCACGGCGGAAGCCAAGGCCACTTGACGGGAACGCCGGATCCTCCGGTCACAATCTGGTTTCGCCTCGCATGGTCCACGCCACTGCGATCCGGCAACTTAGCTCAGTTGGTAGAGCACCGCATTGAAAATGCGGGTGTCCGCGGTTCGAGCCCGCGAGTTGCCATTCTTATTCACGCGCACCTCGACGGCCAGCGCACCGCAACATCATGACCGTTTTCAGCCGGGTACAGCGCGTGCAGGCACGCCGCCAAAGTCGTTTCGTCAAGAAGGTGCGCGCAAGGCTCTAAGCGCAGCACTTGCGTCACAAATCTCTCCGCGCGCGCCTGATGTCGGGCACTGGTGGCAAAGGCCAGCGCCCTGCCCCGTCGCGCCAGCGGTACCACGGCGAACTGCCACGCCCGTCGGCCGGACACCAGCGCCCGAGCTTGTTGCTGCTCGTCGCGAGTCTGCCCCGACCAACCATCGGGCCGGTGTTCCGGATTCCCGCTACTGCCGTTCATGTGAATTGACTCGCTCATTGGGTGTCACTCCTAGGCACGCACCACCGGGCACAACGACGTCTGAACATCGGCCGGTGGCCGAGCACACTTGCCTTTCGCGCATGATTCTGCCACCGGCGTCTTTCAAACCAATCCGCCCTTGCGGCGCAGGCCGCGCTACCCTCACACGTGTGTCAAACTCAGTGAACGCCTTGCGCCTGCAACAGGAGATCCTGGAATGGATGAGGCCTCCCGGGGGACTGCGCGCGGGAAGAATCGCGGGCCGTCAGGTCATGCGGCTTGTGAGGGCGCTGGACTCAGAGGACCCACAGGATGAGCTTCACCTGAGCGCGTTGGCAGAGGCGCAGTTTGCGCGCCATATGCTTCACGCAGGGTGCACGTTGGAGTTTGAGACGGCCACCCCCTCTGGAAAGCACGCCGACTTTAGAGTTCAGCGGAATGAGACTCGCTTCTATGTGCACATCAAGCGGTTGTGGGTGGATTCGGGAGAGCCCGCCGCACCAATGCCTCGGGAGTTGCTCTCCCTTGGCCGAATCGCGCGGCCCGTGACGCTGGACATGAGTTGGGACTCCACGGCCAGTTCCACCACCATGGCCAAGCTGGCCAGCGAGGCCAGTGACTTTGCCCAGCAAGCCAGCGTGGGGGATGAGTTGGTCGTGCGCGACGCGGATGGAGTTTGGATCGGGCGCGCCCGCGTGGCCGCGCCACATGCAGGAACTCACGTCCAACTCTCCACCGGATCCATCGATCTACGGGAGGCCGCAGTACCCCGGGCTCAACGACTCTTGCGCCGCGCCTTTGGGCAGTTCATGCCGGGTGCGCCGAATGTCATTTGCATTGCAGGTGATGGAGGCGACAGCGCCGCAGCACTCGAGATCGCACTCTTAGGATCCGTGGTGGAGCGCTGGGACCTCTTTCCGCCAAAGGGGCGACGCATGGCCCACGGCAGAGCAGAAGACGGGTTCTGGGCACAAGGCCTCTATGAGGGAAGCGACTTGGTGGTGTGGCTCCCGGTTCAAGGGGACGAACCAGCGCACCTGTGGCGACGAGAAGGAACAACGAGCGACCAAGATGTCGAGGCGATCCTGCGTCAGGGTCTCGCTGCCATCCCCCGCTCGAATCGCCAGCGTGATTAATCATCTCCCACGGCAAAGCTGTCGTGGGGCCTCTGCCGAATGGGCGCAGAGGCCACGGCGAGCGGCCACAGCGAAGCCAGCGCCTCATGGGGCGGCATGCCATCGATGGCAAACCGGGCTCCTCTGCTCAGCAACTGCTCAATCTGCCTTCGGCCTGCGGTCACCGAAAGTGAGACCTGACCTTCCCCCCACTCGCGCTCGGTTACGGAAAGACGCTTCTCAACGAAATCCACTGTGCGGCTATCGGAGGCCGGCACCGTAATCACGCAGCGGCGTGAGTCGCCCCGGAGCATGTCGTGCACACGTGTTGTAAGGGCGTCCATGCCTTCGCCTGTTCGTGCGGAGATGGGCAACGCATCGGGCTCACGCTCAAGCCACTCCGCCAGGCGGTTGTCTTGGCCGTCCGCTGGAGACCACGTTTGGGGAAGTCGATCCACCTTGTTCAGGAGAAGCAGCCTGGGTTGCACCGTGGCGCCGATTTCATCAAGCACCGTTCTGACAGTTTCTAGTTGGCTGACCGCATTGCGGTCGGCAACGTCCAACACGATGAGCAGCACGTGGCTGGCCACGGCATCCTCAAGCGTGGCGCGAAAGCTGGCCACCAAGTTGTGGGGAATCCTTCGCACGAATCCCACCGTGTCGCTGAGCAGTGCGGTGTTGCCTCCTCCCACGTTCCACGCTTCAACCCGCGTGCCGAGCGTGGCAAAGAGCTTGTCCGCGGCGTAGGCGCCCCCTGCCGTCAGGCGATTAAAGACGCTTGACTTTCCCGCGTTGGTGAAGCCCACCACTTCTGCCGTGAAGAGCTCCGCTCGCCGCTGCTGAACATCGCGCGTGCGGCTTTGATGGATATCCTCTAGCTCACGGCGCAACTTGTCCAGCTTGGCCTTCACAATGCGCCGATCGATTTCAATTTGCTGTTCACCCGGTCCTCGCGTGCCCACGCCCATGGGCGAACCGCCAGTCACTTGGCCCAAGTGGCTCCACATGGCGCGGAGTCTTGGCGCGGTGTACTCAAGCTGCGCGATCTCTACCTGCAGTTGCGCCTGCTTGGTGGTCGCGCGATTGGCAAAGATGTCCAGGATGAGTTCGCTCCGATCCACCACCTTCACACTCAGGGCAAGTTCCAGTTCCTTCACTTGGCTGGGCGCTAGGTCGTTGTCAAAGATCACCACACGCGCGCCAACTTCTTTGCACAGCGCGGCAAGTTCTTCCACCTTGCCCTTTCCGATGTAGGTCTTGCCCCTCGGCGCTGTGCGGTTTTGCTCCATCGTGGCCACCACGCGCGCCCCTGCGGACTCCGCAAGCGCGCGCAATTCGCCGAGCGGGTCGGACTGGTCGCGATCATCCCCGGGCAGGTGAACGCTCACAAGCACAGCCGCCTCGGCGCGCACATCAACGTCACTGTGTCGGCCTTGCTCCACGTTTGCAATTCTAGGGAACTCACCGACCTATGATTCAAGCCATGAAACAGCCTCTCACAGGCCAGCGTGAAGCCAATCCGAACGTTCGTGCAGCGTGGGCAGTGGCTACTGCGATGCTGATTGCGCCGGTGGCGACAATCGTGCATGCCGCTCAAGACGCAGCCACGGGGCCGGCGGCCGCTTCTCCGCCCCCCTATGCGTGGTTCGATCCCATCATTGACATGCGCGCGCTCATCGTCGGTGGATTTGTGGATGCGCCAGATTCTGCAGCCATGCAGCGAGCGGTGCTTGAAGCCATGACCCACGCACTGAAGGATCCGTACACCGTGTTTGTGCCGCCCGATGCGGAGGGCTTGGTGCGGCGGCAATTGGCGGGGAGCTATGTGGGAATCGGCGTAGAGCTTGACTTGGCAGACAGCCGACCGGTGGTGGTGACGGCTCTGGACGACTCTCCCGCGTTGGCGGCGGGCCTGCTGCCCGGCGATGTGCTGGTGGAAGTGGATGGCCGCTCAACCGAGGGGGTGGACTCAGTCGAGCTGGACCAGCTTCTGCCCGGCAAGCCCGGCACGTTGGTCAAGCTGCTGGTGCGTCGGCCGGATGGCACAGAGCGAACGGTTGAAGTGGCGCGCAAGCAGATTGAGACCCGGAGCGTGAAGGGAATCACACGCGATGCGGACGATTGGCAGTACATGCTGGATCCCCAATCGCGCATTGGTTACATGCGAATCTCTCAGTTCAATGATCGCACCACCGAACAATTGGACGCCGCCGTGGCGCGCATGCGCGGTCACGGGCTTTCGGGGTTGGTGCTTGATCTGCGCGGGAACGGCGGCGGTTCGCTGGACACCGCTGTGCGAGTGGCGGATCGTTTTCTGAGCTCTGGTGCAATCGTCAGCCTCAAGGGGCGGGATGATCGCGGGCAGACCTGGGATGCCACCGCCAGTCCTGAAGATGTAGAAGTTCCACTGGTGGTGTTGGTCGATCAAGGATCGGCCAGCGCCAGCGAAGTGGTGGCTGGAGCGTTGCAGGATCACAAACGGGCCAAGCTCATCGGCACGCGCACGTATGGCAAAGGAAGCGTGCAGGAGGTTCGCTCGCTGCCCGATGGCGCGGGAATGGTGAAGATGACCACCGCTCGGTACTACCTTCCGAGCGGCCGAACAGTTGCGCGCAAGCCCGGTGATCCTCGCTGGGGTGTGGATCCGGACAGCGGCTTCCACGTTCCCATGAGCGAGGCTGAACTGGTGGCCAACATGCAAGCGCGCCGAGCGCGAGACGCGGTAGAGGGTGCCACCCCGGTTGAGCAGCACTGGAACGATCCGGAGTGGATTCGCCAGTCTGCCCGGGACCCACAACTTTCTGCAGCGCTAGTGGCGATGCGCGGGTATCTGGAGTCGGGCACATGGCCCGTGGTTGGCGATCTGTCTGGGGACGTTGGCGCAGGAAATGATGAGTTGCGTGTGCAGCTTGAACTTCGGCGTCGACTGGTGGCCGAATTGGCGCGCACCGAACAGTCAATTAGCGCACTCCGAGCGGCTGGCGCGGGGGTGGATGATTCGCAGTTGGCGCGTCAGGCCGCGTTGATCGATGGGGTGGTGGTGGTGCGCGACCGCGATGGCCGGGAAGTATCGCGCCTGCAGATCAAGGATCCCGCGGCATTGGAGCGAGCGCTTCGCGAAGTGGGAACGCCTGTGGAACACCGTGCACCGTGACCCACGCGATGCACGCGAGCGCAGTTCAAGACCCGACCGCATCCGCGCAACTGCGCGAGGGTGCGCTCATTCTTGGAATTGAGACCAGTTGCGACGAAACCGCTGCCAGCGTGGTCCGCGCTGAGGGCGGCGTGCTCAGGGTGCTTTCCAACATCGTTTCCAGCCAAAACGCAGTGCACGAGCGCTTTGCCGGCGTGGTGCCAGAACTCGCCAGCCGCGCGCACGTTGAGCGCGTTCTGCCGGTGGTGCACCTTGCCTTGGAGCAGGCTCATTGCACGCTGGACGCGCTTCACGCCGTGGCGGTCGGGCATCGCCCGGGCTTGATCGGATCGCTTTTGGTGGGGACCGCCGCGGCCAAGGCATTGGCCTGGTGCCGAGGAGTTCCCTTCCTAGGGGTTGACCACGTGGCCGCGCATTTGGTGGCAGGCGTGCTGAACCGCCCCGCCGTTCAATGGCCCGCCCTAGGACTTGTGGTCTCGGGTGGTCACACCCACCTGCTGTGGATGGACGGCCCCTGCTCAATGCGGGTGGTTGGGCGCACGATTGATGATGCCGTAGGCGAGGCCTTTGACAAGGCGGCAGTTGTGCTGGGCTTGGGCTACCCAGGAGGTCCAAGACTGGACGCGGCCAGCGACCAAGGCGATGCGGATGCCGTGAAACTTCCGACTGCCAAACTCAAAAACCCGCTGAACTTTAGTTTCAGTGGACTCAAAACCTCCCTGCTCTACGCCGTGCGCGGCGTTCCCAGCACCGGTGCCCCTACAAAGCCCCCACTACCTCTCACCCCTGAACGAGTGCGGGACTTGGCAGCCAGCTTTCAGCGCGCCGCTGTTGGGCAAGTCATCCAGCGAACGGAACGTGCGCTCGCCGCCCACCCCGCCCCCACCCTGTTGGTGGGTGGCGGAGTGACTGCCAATCGCTGTCTGCGCGCTCAACTCACTGCCCTTGCCGAGCGCGCAGGTGTGGACCTGCGATTGCCAGAAATGGCCTACTGCGTGGACAACGCCGCCATGATTGCCGGCCTCGCTCACTACCGACTGGCCGCGGGAGAACACGATCCGCTTTGGCTTGCCCCCTGCCCTTACTCGTCCTTAGTGGTTGAGGAAGATCCAGCGGCGCCTCCAGAAGCGTGAGCTGCCAATCGCTTGGCAAGCACCAACTTTCGAACCTCTTCCATCAAATCTGGATTCTGGCGCAGAAAGGTCTTTGACGCCTCGCGGCCTTGGCCCAGCCGAAGCTCCTTGAAGCTGAACCAAGCACCGCTCTTGTCAACCACTTCGTCGGCCACTGCCAAATCCAGAACATCGCCGGAGATGGAAATGCCCTCGTCAAACATGATGTCGAACTCCGCCTCGCGGAATGGTGGCGCAACCTTGTTCTTCACTACCTTGGCGCGCACTCGATTTCCCACATTGCGCTCGCCATCCTTGATCGCGCCAATGCGGCGGATATCAATGCGAATAGAAGAGTAGAACTTGAGCGCGCGACCACCCGTCGTGGTTTCCGGCGAGCCGAACATCACACCAATCTTCTCGCGGAGCTGATTGATGAAGATCACGATGCACTCGCTTTTGGAGATCGCTCCCGTGAGCTTGCGCAGCGCCTGACTCATGAGGCGAGCCTGAAGACCGACGTGACTGTCGCCCATCTCTCCCTCGATTTCCGCGCGCGGGATAAGAGCGGCCACGGAGTCCACCACGATGACGTCCACGGCATTGGAACGGACGAGCATTTCAGTGATTTCCAGCGCCTGCTCGCCGGTGTCGGGTTGCGAAACCAGAATCTCGTCCAGATTCACGCCAAGCCGCTTAGCCCAAGATGGATCGAGTGCGTGCTCCGCATCCACGAAGGCCGCCACTCCGCCAGACTTCTGCACATTGGCGATGACCGTAAGTGCCAGAGTGGTCTTACCCGAACTCTCCGGCCCGAAAATCTCCACCACTCGACCGCGCGGAAGCCCGCGCCCGCCGAGCGCAATATCCAAACTCAATGCGCCGCTCGAGATCGAGGGAATCTGGGGAATGGACTCGTTGTCCAACCGCATGATCGAACCCTTACCGAAACTCTTTTCAATCTGCCCGACCGCCGCTTCCAATGCCTTGGCTTTGGCTGCCCGCGCCGCCACATCCACCGGGGGCTTGCTCTCCGTTCGCGAGGTGGGCTTGGCTTCAGGGCGGGATTCCGTCTTGGAGTCGGAACGGGTGTCGGAGATTCGAGACGATGGTGAGGGCATGGTTGGCATCTTCGCAGACTGGCCCGTAGTCGCGGAGGAGGTGCTCGAGGAACGACCGTTAGATGTTGCGGAACTGGACATGGTGCGTGTTTCCTTCCTTGGATGTGCGGGCTTCAGCCCTACCTGTGTTTGGTCTTTGATAGGATGACCACCTTCATCGACGCCGTCAAGGGTTGTACGGTAGATTTTCGGTAAATTATTGGGTGCCGATTGGTGCCATCCCAGGGGCCGCACAATAGCCCCCTTTTTGGCCCTCCCCCCAAATTGCCGCGTTTTTTCTCTACGTGCGCGCCTGCTCAGCCTCGGGCTGCGTCACATACGGGCTCGGCGGCGGGTAATGCGCCATGTCGATGGACTGAAACCAGGCAATGGTCCGCTTCAAACCCTCTTCAAGAGGCACCCGCGGCGTCCAGCCGAGCATGCGCTTGGCCAGCGCAATGTCAGGCTGACGCTGCACCGGATCGTCCACCGGCAGTTGGCGGTGCTCCACCAAGTCTGGGCGGCCCAACAGCCGCGCGGTCATCTGCGCCAACTGCAGCATGGTGAACTCCACCGGGTTACCCAGATTCACCGGTCCGGTGAACTCCGGCGGTGAGTCCATGAGCTTGATGAACCCGTCGATCAGGTCATCCACGTAACAGAAAGAGCGCGACTGCTTTCCATCGCCGTAAATAGTCAACGGTTGCGATTCAATCGCCTGGCGCACAAAGTTGCTCACCACGCGCCCGTCATAGGGATGCATTCGCGGCCCGTACGTGTTAAAGATCCGTGCCACTTTGATCTGAGTGCCGTGCATTCGATGAAAGTCGAAGCACAGCGTCTCTGCAGCGCGCTTACCCTCGTCGTAGCAGGCGCGCGGACCGATGGGGTTCACGTTGCCCCGGTAACTTTCGGGTTGCGGATGCACACCGGGGTCCCCGTACACCTCGCTTGTGGAGGCGTGGAACATGCGCGCCCCCTGAGCGCGCGCGAGTGAAAGACACGCATGCGCACCCCACACCGACGTGCGCAACGTCTTGACGGGGTCGTATCGATAGTGACCGGGGGCGGCCGGGCAGGCGAGATTCCAGATCTGATCCACCTGAAACTCAAATGGCTCCGTGACATCGCCCTTCACAAAAGTGAAGTTGGCATGGCCCTGAAGGTGCTTGATGTTGTCAAAATGCCCTGTAAACAAGTTGTCTAGGCAGGTGACATGGTGCCCAAGACCCACAAGGCGGTCGCAGAGATGGGAGCCTAGGAAACCGGCGCCTCCAGTGACGAGCGAGCGTGGCATGTGAACGAAGTGTAGCGGTTGCTTAGGATTCCCCTCGTGCATTCCACCCGCATCGTGCTCGGCGCCATGACCGGAACCAGTCTCGACGGCATCGACATCGTGCTTGCAAAGATTGAAGGTCGGGGGCTGGGCATTCGCGCAACTATCGCCGCTCACGCAAGCGCGCCCCTGGGTGATTTGGTGCCCAAGCTTCGTGCGGCTGCGGAGCAAGAGCCACTCCCGGCAGGAGAGTTCGCAGCGCTCGCGCTGAAACTCGGCGAGTTCTACGCCATTCATGCAGCCGACTTGTGCGCACAGGCGGGGCTCCACCCCACTCTGGCGTGCGTACACGGACAGACCATCTTTCACTCCCCTCCCCTGAGTTGGCAAATCATCAATCCCTACCCCGTTGCGCACGCGCTGAAGTGCCCGGTGGTGGCTGACTTGCGCGGCGCGGACTTGGCGGAGGGCGGCCAGGGTGCCCCGCTGACACCACTTGCGGATTGGCTCCTCTTCCGTGCCGACCGCCCGCGCGCGATTGTGAACTTGGGCGGGTTTGCCAACGCTTCGTTCCTTCCTGCTACAGAGATGGGGGGCGCACCCGCCGCCACTCGCGCGAGCGACGCGGTTGCCACCATCACCGGCGCCGACTTGTGCGCATGCAACCAGCTCCTAGACCGCGCGGCACGATTGGTGCTCAAGGCTCCCTATGACGCAGGCGGCAACACCGCCGAGCGCGGCACACCCAACCCGAGTGCGGTTCAAAAGGTTTCGGCGCGGCTTTCATCACCACCTTCCACCAGCTCCATGGCCAGCCACCGCTCCCTGGGGACAGGTGACGAAGCATGGGAGTGCCTCTCCACGTGGTCAGAACGCCTGAGCGGACCAGATCTACTCGCGTCGCTTGCCGAAGCCATCGGCACGACAATCGGCCGTACGGTGGGCGAACGTGTGCGTGCGCTGCCACCACAGCACGGCCAGTTGCCGCAAGTCATATTGGCGGGCGGAGGCGCGCACCACGCGCCGCTCGCGCGCGCCATCGCTGCAGCCTCTCGTGTGGAAGTCATCTCGTCGGATCGGGTGGGCGTTCCCGTCGGTCTTCGCGAAGCCCTCTCTTGGGCTGTTCTGGGTGCACTGGCAGCAGATGGCCAGCGCGCCACCCTGCCTGCAGTCACCGGGCGTCGTTCCACCGTGCTCGCCGACGGCCTCTGGTGCTTTCCGGCGGGAGTGGGCCTGCCGCAAATCGGCTCCCTCTAAACTTGATCTTTACGAAGTTCTGGCAGACTGACCGGCCAAAGGAGAACGCGTGGCCAAGTCGCATGTGCTTATCGTTGAGGACGAACCCGAGATCGCAGAACTCATTCGCTTTCATTTGGAACGCGATGGCATGGATGCCCGCGCGGTGCATTCCGGCCGCCACGCGCTGGAGATGGTGAAGCGCGATCCACCCGATCTGCTGGTGCTAGATCTGATGTTGCCGGATGTGGGCGGCCTTGAAATCTGCCGGCGCCTGAAACAAGCCCCTGAAACCAGAGACATTCCAGTGGTGATGGTCACCGCCCGCGGCGAGGAGAGTGACGTGGTGGCCGGGCTTGAACTGGGCGCCGACGACTACGTGGTGAAACCCTTTAGCCCGCGCGTGCTGCTGGCTCGGATTCACGCGGTGCTGCGCCGAGGGCTTGACGTGGCATCGCAGCCGGTGAACAACACGGTGGTTCGTCTGGACGGCCGCCTCGAGATCGACCCCGACCGGCACACCGTTCGCTGCTGCGATGAGACGCTCGACCTCACCGTGACCGAGTTCGGCATTCTGCAGCATCTGGCGCACCGCCCGGGTTTCGTGCGCACGCGCGACCAGATTATCTCTGCGGTGCATGGACGCAATGTGGTGCTCTCCAGCCGAACCATCGACGTGCACGTCACCGCGTTGCGAAAGAAGCTGGGCGCGCTGGCGCCGTGCATCGAGACGGTTCGTGGGGTCGGCTATCGTTTTGGCGAGGTGGCCGTGGAATCACCCGCCGAATGAATGCCTGACGACGCTTCCTCGCCCTGGCTCATCCCCTTTTGGGTCGCGTGCTCACTGTGCATCGCGCTGGGTGTGGCGTTGGCGACCACCCTGGCCTCCAAGAGGCGGATGGCTCGACAGGTGGTGGATGCGTTGAGCACACGCTCAGGTGGCGCAAGTCATCCGGTGCTCGCCGCACGCAAGGCCGCTACTGAAGCCCTCCGACACGACTCGGCACTGGCAGAATTGAGCGCCATCGTGGCGGCCGCACCGTTTGGCATCGTGGCACTGGACCGCCAAGGTTGCGTGCTGACGATGAACCCCGCAGCGGGGCGAATGCTTGGGCTTCCACCCGCGCACACCGTTGGCAGACTCTTGATCGAGTTGGTGCGCGCTCCTGAGTTGGACGCACTCTTAACGGGCGCCCGCCAGACGCAGTTGCCCACCGAAGCAGAACTCACCTTCGCCACCAGTGGAACGCGGCGAGTGGCGCGTGCGGTCGCGGCGCCGCTCTCAAGCGCGTCCACGGACGCCGCGTGCGTTGTGGTTCTCGAAGACATCACAGAGCTTCGGCGGCTGGAAGCTGTGCGCAGCGAGTTCGTGGCCAATGTGAGCCACGAATTGCGCACCCCCATCACCAGTGTTCGCGGCTACGCAGAGACGCTTCTGGACGGCTTTGAGTTAGACCCGGTGGCTCGCAAGTTTGTGGGGGTGATCCAGCGCAACGCCACGCGATTGGGTTCCATCATTGACGACCTGTTGTTGCTGGCGTCACTTGAGGGTGCCCAAGATGAGGGGAGCGTTGAGCTGATGCCAGTGCCGGTTCACGCCCTGCTGAGGGAGGCGGTGGAACAGCATGCAGAAGAAGCTCAGAGGCGCGGCACACGTGTGGAATGCACCTGCGATTCAGCTCTTGCAACCTTCGGCAGCGCGGGGCTCTTGGGACACGCGGTCGGCAACCTGTTGGCGAACGCCATCAAGTACAGCCCCGACCAGAGCGTCGTACAGATTGGCGCCACCGCAGACGGTGATCAAGTGGTCGTGGACGTGAAAGACGAGGGACCCGGGATTCCAGCTCAGCATCTACCGAGGATTTTTGAGCGGTTCTACCGCGTGGACAAGGCCCGCAGCCGAGATTCAGGTGGTACTGGCCTGGGTCTGGCCATCGTGAAGCATGTGGCGCAAGCACACGGGGGAAGCGTGGAAGTTGAAAGCAAGTCCGGCGGTGGCAGTCGGTTCCGACTTCGACTGCCCCTTCACCAGAACCCCCTTTCCCTGCAGAATGCACCAAACGCCTAGGACAGCCTGAACCAAATCTAAACAACCCCCCCGCACAATGCCCGGCATGAACTGGAAACCACTCTCACTTCTCACCGCAATCACCGCCCTGGCCGCCACGCTGGCGGCCGCCGCACCCCAGGACGCCAAGACCCTCAAGGGACCCGTGCGCGTCGATGGTTCTTCCACCGTCTACCCGATCACCGAAGCTGTGGCCGAGGAGTTTGCGGCCATCGCCCCAAACGTGAATGTCACGGTGGGAATGTCGGGTACGGGTGGTGGATTCAAAAAATTCACCGTTGGCGAGATTGACATTTCTGACGCTTCCCGCCCCATCAAGAAGAGCGAAGCTGACATGGCAGTCTCCAAGTCAATTCAGTTTGTGGAGTTGCCCGTGGCCTATGACGGACTCACCATCGTGGTGAACAAGAACAACACCTGGGTGAAGCAGTTGACCATCGAGCAAGTGAAGAAGATCTTTTCCGCAGACGGCGCCGCCAAAACCTGGAAGGACGTCGATCCTTCGTGGCCCGCCAACATCATCAAGATCTATTCCCCCGGCACCGACAGCGGCACCTTTGACTACTTCAAGGAAGTTGTGGCGGGTAAGGAAGGCAAGATCCGCAGCGACATGTCCGTGAGTGAGGATGACAACGTGCTGGTGCGCGGAGTTGAGGGTGACGTGAATGCCATCGGGTTCTTCGGATACGCCTACTTTGTGGCCAACAAGGCCAAGTTGAAGGATGTGCCCATCGTGAACCCCAAGACCAATGCTGCCGTGGAACCCACCCCCACCACCATTGAAAATGGCTCGTACGCGCCCTTCAGCCGTCCGCTTTTCATCTATGTCAATCAGACCGCGCTGGCCAAGCCCCACGTCGTGGCGTTTGTTGAGTTCTACCTCAAGAACGCAGCGAAGCTTTCGGCGGAAGTAGGCTACGTGCCGCTTCCTGCGTCGCTGTACGAACGGGCCAAGGCCAATCTGAAGGCTCAAAAGTTGGGAAGCCAGTTCATCGGCGCTAAGGGCGAGTCGCTCGAAGGCGCACTTGCCGACCTCTACAAGTGACCCTGAATGAGCACCGTGAGCAGCATCGCCATCGCAGCAAGTACCGCGGCAGCTGCCGCCCAGCGCGGAAAGGAACGTAGCCGCGCTGGGCGACGCCGGGCGGAGCGATGCGTGCGGATGGCGCTCCTTGGGTGCGCGCTCCTTTCAATCGCAAGTACCGCCACCATCCTGTGCATTCTTGGCTACCAGAGCTGGCACTTCTTTGGCATGCCTGGGGTCTCCCTCACTGAGTTCCTTACCGGCACCACGTGGAGCCCCCTGCTGGGCGCGCAGAAGCACTTTGGAATCTGGCCACTGATCACGGGCACTCTTCTGGTGACGGCTATCGCTGCCGCGTTTGCCTTGCCCGTGGGGCTCATCACGGCCATTTACCTCAGCGAGTACGCGCCGCGAAAACTGCGCGCGGTGCTCAAGCCCATTCTGGAAGTCTTGGCCGGCATTCCCACCGTGGTCTACGGTTTCTTTGCTCTTGCGGTGATTACACCGTTCCTGCAGAGCACCTTTAACGGCGTGCTCGCCCCAGCCAATGGAGCACCCAGCTGGCTGCCCAATCCATTCGGAACGTACAACGCCACCAGCGCGGGCATCGCTGTGGGAATCATGATCCTTCCGATCGTGGCCAGCCTTTCGGAAGATTCGCTGCGTGCGGTGCCCCGCAGCTTGCGCGATGCCGCGTACGGCTTGGGCTCCACCCGGTTTGACGTGAGCGTTAAGGTGGTGGTTCCTGCTGCACTCAGTGGCATCATGGCCAGTTGGTTGCTGGCGGTCACTCGCGCGGTGGGTGAAACGATGATCGTGGCGCTTGCGGCGGGAAACCTGGCGGCCATGACCCTGAGCCCCACCGCAGAAGTTCAGACCATGACCGGCTACATGGTGCAGATCTTTCTGGGGGATGCCCCCGCCTACGGAGTGGAGTACGCAAGCTGCTACGCCGTGGCCACGGTGCTCTTTCTTATGACGCTCACACTTACCGTGGTGGGCAACTTCTTCTTGCGTGCCTTCCGCGAGGAATACGAATGACCGGCGCGGGCCACAGTGCCGCACGCACTGCCGTGCTGGCGAACGCAGCCCCTCGGCGCACCCCCTTCCGCAGGGCGGCCACCAATCACGGCTTTCTTGTGCTCTGCCTGCTCTTCACCAGTTTGGCAGTGCTGCTGTTGGTGGTGCTGCTGAGCTCCATCTGGAGTGAGGGCGCACAGAGCTTGAGTTGGGATTTTCTCACCAACTGGGCCAGCCGAAAGCCGGAGCAAGCGGGCATTCGCGCTCCGCTTTGGGGAAGCGTGTGGGTGTGTGCGGTGTGCGGCATGGTGGCCTTGCCGGTAGGCGTCGGCACGGCGGTCTACCTTGAGGAGTTTGCCCGGCCTTCCCGCTTCAACTCATTCATCAAAATCAACATCGCCAACTTGGCGGGTGTTCCCTCCATCGTGTACGGCATTCTGGGGCTCACTGCGTTTAGCAGAGTCTTTGGAATTGGCGATCCCAATCACCCGATTCAACTTGGAGATCCCGAGACTTTCTTCTATGTGCAGCTTCCATTTGGCCATGGAGTCTTGGCGGGCGGACTGACCTTGATGTTGGTGGTGCTGCCCATCGTCATTGTGAGCAGCCAAGAAGCGCTTCGAGCCGTCCCTCGCAGCCTTCGAACGGGAAGCATGGCCCTCGGCGCCACCAGTTGGCAGACCGTGTGGAACATCACCTTGCCTGCCAGCGTGCCCATGATCATGACGGGGTCCATTCTGGCCATGAGCCGAGCCATCGGTGAAGCGGCGCCGATCCTGGTGCTGGGTGTGCCGCTCTTCATCCGCTCGACGCCGGTGAATCTCATGAGCGATTTCACCGTGCTCCCGTTGCAGATCTTTAACTGGGGCGGACGCCCTCAACCCGAATTCCATGACATTGCTGCGGCGGGAATCATTGTTCTGCTGGCTGTTCTGCTCTCGTTCAATGCCATTGCGGTGTTCATCCGCCAAAAGCTCCAGAGACCCCTTCAATGACACGGGTACCATTGCCCCTCCCGCCCACCATGCCCCCAGATGATCCAACCATCGGCCGGGGCACGGCCGCGCCCGGCCACCCCGTGAGTTCACTGCGCGTTCCGCAGGTGGGCAGTCATTCCGACAGCCGCGCCGCCGAAGCGGAGCATGGTGAGGTGGCCATACGCGCGGAGAAGTTTGACAGTTGGTACAGCAGTTTTCAGGCGTTGAAGGGCATCACCCTCAACATTCCGCGGCGCAAAGTCACCGCGCTGATCGGTCCGAGCGGATGTGGCAAGTCAACGTTTCTGCGCTGGATCAATCGGATGAACGATCCCATACCTGGCGCCCGCGCTGAAGGCACCCTGACGCTGGATGGCGAAGATCTGCTGGCGCGCAGCATGGACGTCGTGGAACTCCGGCGCCGTGTAGGAATTGTCTTTCAAAAGCCCAATCCGTTTCCAAAATCTATCTACGACAACGTGGCATTCGGTCCCCGGCTGCACCGCAACTTTCATCGCACGGACTTGGATGAACTGGTGGAGAACGCCCTTCGCGCTGCGGCGCTCTGGGATGAAGTGAAGGACCGGCTGAAGCACACAGCGCTGGGGCTCTCAGGCGGGCAACAGCAGCGTTTGTGCATCGCGCGCGCTATTGCGGTGGGGCCCGAAGTTCTGCTGATGGATGAGCCCTGCTCAGCCTTGGACCCGCGCTCAACATCCAGCATTGAAGAATTGATCCGTGAGTTGGAGCAGCAGTACACCATTGTGATCGTGACTCACAACATGCAGCAAGCCGCTCGCGTGAGCGATGTCACGGCCTTCTTCTTTGAAGGCTCGCTGGTGGAGTCGGGGGGCACCGACGCAATCTTTACGAATCCAAAGAACAAGCAGACTGAGGACTACGTTTCCGGCAGATTTGGTTAATCAGCACGCAAGCATCACACCATGGCACTCGACCTGAAGATTGAAATCGTAAACCTGCGGCACAGCTTGCTGGCCATGGGTGCGGCCACCGAACACCGAGTGAATCTTGCGGTGGACGCCGTGGTTGACATGAATCTGGAAGCCGCCGAACGCGTGAAGGCCGGCGACGCGGAGATTGACCTTATGGAGGTTGATCTGGAGAATCAATGCATGCGCGTGCTGGCGTTGGGATCTCCGGTTGCTCACGATCTGCGATTTGTGCTGGCGGTAGTGCGAATCAGCAGCGACTTTGAGCGCATTGCAGACCTCTCTCGGGGGGTGGCCAAGAAGGTCATTCGCTGGCATGCCGGCGCTCCTGCGGACGTTCCCGCGAGTTTGGCGGACATGGCGCATGCCACTCGAGGCATGATGCACGATGTGTTAGAAGCGCTGGCCTCTGAGGATGCCGATGCGTGCCGAAACATCCGTCGAGCGGACCAACGGGTTGACGATCTGAACAAGGAAGTGGTAGCGCACGCCCGCGCGGCGATTTGCCGTGATACGTCCGTGACCGCCACAGCCTTGGACTTCATGCAAGTGGCGCAGCGGCTGGAGAGAATCGCAGATATCGCAACCAATATCGCTGAGGATGTGATCTTTCTGAGCGAGGGGCGGGTGGTGAGGCACGACAAGTTGGAACGCCCCAGCTCCTGAGGCGAGTGGCGGTTATCAGGCTGTTTTTTGGGTCCGACTGTGGGCCGTGTACTTCTTGCGGGCAATCCGCTACACTGCGCGGCTCACTTTTAGAAGGCCCGCCATGCACTACCCGCACAGAATCAGCCGCATTAAAAAGGTCCGCGCGATCGGTTTCCGCGCCCGCATGTCCACTCGCAAGGGCCGGGCCATTCTCAATCGCAAGCGCCGCGTTGGTCGCAAGATCCGCGTTCGCTAACCTTCACCCGGCCTTCGCGCGGTGCACGCAGTCGTACTGATCGGTCTCCGGGGAAGTGGAAAGTCAACGCTTGGCCGCTTGCTGTCGGTGCGTCTGGGGTGCCCGTTTGTGGATCTTGACGACCGAGTGCGAACCGCCCTGAATGCCCCGAGCATTTCCCAGGCCTTCCGCGTTTCGGGAGAAGCCGCTTTCCGTGACGCAGAGTGCACGGCACTCAAGCAGCTGTTGGCCGAAGCTGCGCAAACTCCCCAGGGGCACCGAATCGTCGTAGCGCTGGGCGGTGGTACCCCCACGCACGCAGAATCTCGCGCCGTACTTGAACAGGCCGCACGTGATGGGCGCGCACGAATACTGTTGCTTGACGCCGCACCCGAAGTGCTGGGCGCACGCGTGAGCGCCGTTCCAGGTGATCGCCCGCTCTTGGCTGGAGCGTCGTTTGTAGAAGAGGCCGCAGTGCTCAGTGCGCGACGACTGCCGGCGTACCGCCAACTGGCGCATGCAAGCGTTCGCACCGATCAGCCCACGGCAGAAGCGCTCAATCAATTGGAAGCTCGCGCGTTAGAGCCGAACTCCGACTGAGTGTGCACGCTGACGCCCCACACGCCGCCAGCGGGGCCCGTGATTACGTCTGTGGCTCGGGCCAGGTGATTCTCACACCCCGCTCTTCATCTTGGTGCGCGATTCCAAGTTCCTTAAGCGCTGCGAGCGCAGCCAATTGTTCAGCTTGCTTTTTGCTCGGGCCCCACGCGGCACTAAAACTTCGCGCGCCGGCGTGCACGCAAATCTCAAACGCCTTGGCATGATCGGGGCCCTTCTCATCAAGCACCACATACTGCGGGAGGCCAAACCCCATCTGCGCCAGTGACTGCTGCAGCACCTGCTTAAAGTTGTCCTGATGTCCAAGGCGCACGGCCTCGTCGATACGGGGATACAAGCGCGGCATCACAAAGTGCTTGGCGGCATCGAGGCCGCCGTCAAGAAACAGCGCTCCTACGAGCGATTCAAAGACTCCCGCCACCAAGCTTTCCGGGAGCCCGGTTCTGCCGCGCACCCCCTTGTCCACGTTCATCAGTGCGTCAAGACCGCACTCCATGGCCAATTCGGCACATGTCTTGCCGCTGACAATGCTGGACTTGATCTTGGTGAGTTCGCCCTCCAACAAGTCGGTACGAACGCGAAAGAGATGTTCGCACACCATGAATCCCAGGACGGAATCGCCTAGAAACTCAAGGCGCTCGTTGGAATTCAGTCGACCGTCGCTCGCGGACGAGTGCGTGAGCGCCTGCGTGAGCAGTTTCTGATTTGCAAATCGATGCCCGGTGATTTTCTCCACGTGATCCAGCGCCTTGGAGGAATTGGGCATGGTTTGGTTTCGCCTAGGGACTCAAGAAAAACGACTCAACCACGCGAACAGCAGCCAAGGCGGCCAACCCGCCGAGCCCACCCACAACGAACCAGAAGCACATCTCCAGCAATTCGCGGCGACGTCGTTGGCGCGAGCGAGGGGGCAGCGCACCCGACATGGACGGGGAGTTCTGCGTGCTATGCATGGCCACCGCCAATTGGCGGGCACCGGCATCGGCACCAGTGACCACGTCGGACGCGGCATCCCAGCAGGAGTGGCTTGGATGGTGACCGCTGCGCGCGGCCATGGCCATCTCTGCGGCCACCGCATTGCGGGCAGCGAGCGCCGCCCCCACTGCAGGATGCTGCATGCGGGTGGTTGATCGGTCCGTGACGCCGTGGTTAGAGCGGGCGTCCACACCAACCATCATCAATCAACCGCGCAAGTGTCTGGCGGTCAAGTTCGGTGCTAAAGCGGTCAAGCCGCACGGCTTGACGGCGCGGACCCGGATCGTCGGAGTGGTCAAAGACCCGAACCACTTGGCCTGACCCTCGAATCGGCGTGGTGGTGCCGGGAAACTGGATCTCAAGATCGATGTGGGTTCCTGGAGGCAACGCTTCATCGAGCTCATATCGCATGCCGCCCAAAGAAATGTCGTAGGCGTGGCCTTCCATGGGCACATCGGTGACGGCGCGAAACACAACCACACGCGTGTACATGGGATGCAACCGGAAGCGGTCGATCGCTCTGCGGTTTGGTGCTTCGGCAATGGCCATGGCGGTGTTACCTACGAACGCAGACCGAAAGTCGTTCTAACGGATCCAAGATCGTCCAAGATCACCATTGACCTTTAGCAACATGCTTGAGGACGGAATCCTGCCTGAGGCCCCCGGCAGCGAAACGACATCTCCTTTGGGCACCACCGAGGTTCGTTTCCATTCTGCCACTAATTGGCGGAAATGCCTGTAACTTCCCCTTTCTTTCCCCCAGATCATGCCCGCCAACGACCAAGAAACTCATGATTTGCCGCTCATCCTGCGCGGAACCGAGGTGCCGCTGTTTCCATTGCGCGGTCGCCGCGTGGCGCTCCTTGGGTATGGCAATCAGGGGCGAGCGCACGCGCGAAACCTGCAGGACTCCGGCATCTCTGTCACCGTGGGTGGGCGCCCCTCCTCAGCAAGCATTCGCGCTGCGCGCCAAGATGGTTTCCACGTGGACTCCATTTCGCGCGTGGTGCCAGGCGCTGATCTGGTGATCGTGGCGCTTCCAGATGAAGTGCACGCACAGGTGTGGCGCAGTGACATCGCCCCGCACATTCATGCAGGACAAACCGTGGGATTCATGCACGGATTGAGTGTGCACTTCGGGTTGGTGACCGTTCCGCATGGAGTGGGGTGCGTTCTGGTGGCACCCAAGGGGCCGGGCACCACGCTTCGCGAACAATTCACGCAGGGGCGCGGCATTCCTGCGTTGATGGCCGTCCATCAAGAAGTTGAGCAGCCGCACGGCCCCGCAGGAAGTGAAAGCCGTGAGGGAACCATGGGAGCAGAGCCCATGCCCACTGCGCGCGAACTTGCACTTGCCTGGGCGGCCGGCATCGGTTGTGCGCGCGCCGGAGTGGTGGTGACCACCTTTGGCGATGAAGCTGAAACCGATCTCTTTGGTGAGCAAGCGGTGCTCTGCGGAGGCATGCTGGGGTTGGCGCAGGCGGCGTATGACACCTTGGTGGAAGCCGGGTACCCCCCGCTGCTTGCCTACACCGAGTGCGTGCATGAGATCAAACAGGTGGCGGACCTGCTCTACGAGCGAGGGCCCAGCGGAATGCGCGCGGCCATTTCCAACACGGCTGAGTATGGCGCGTTGACTGCCGCGCCACTGCTGGCGGATCGGCATGTGAAAGCGCGAATGAAGGAACTCTTGCAGCGGATTCGATCCGGCGCCTTCGCGCGGATGATTTCAGAAGACGCCGCCAACGGCGGCCGATGGTTGGCAGAGCAGCGGCGAATCGCCGATGCACACCCCATGGAACAGGCGGGCCGCGCGGTGCGCGAACTCATGCCCTGGCTCCAGAAGGGACCCATCTCTTGACACCGTTGCAAGCGTTCATTCTGGGAATAGTGGAAGGGGTCACTGAGTACTTGCCGGTGAGTTCCACGGGGCACTTAATCCTTACCAGTTGGTTGCTGGGGCTAGGCGCCACACCCGAGCACAAGAAGGCCATTGACGCCTTTGAAATCATCATTCAAGCTGGCGCCATCTTGGCCGTTGTCGGGCTCTACCGATCGACGCTGTGGCAGATGATTCGCGGCGTGCTCTGGCGAGTGAGCGCGCGAGTGCCAGCGGCGTCGCATGAGATGGATCAAGGGTGGATACTGGCGCGCAACGTCGTGGTGGCGTTCATGCCCGCCGCAGTGGTTGGGTACCTGCTGGCCAAACAGGTCAAGGCGCACCTTTTCTATCCGTGGCCTGTGGTCGGCGCGTTGGCAGTCGGCGGACTGCTCATGCTTGCCATCGCACCCTGGCAAAAGCGGCAAATGGCGCAGCAACGCATTGGGGTTCCCCCACGCGTGCAGTTGGCCAACATGAACGTGATTCACGCGTTGATCATTGGATGCATGCAGTGCTTGGCCATGTGGCCCGGCACGAGCCGAAGCCTGATGACTATCGTGGCGGGACTGCTGATCGGCCTCCGTGCGGTTGAGGCGGCGAAGTTTAGTTTTCTGCTGGGGCTGATCACGTTGTGCGCGGCCAGCGCCAAGGAAACCTATGACATTGTGCAGGCCGGAGATACCGAACACTTTGTTCAACTGATCGGTGGGTGGTTGCCCTTGATCATGGGAGTGCTTGCCGCGTGGGCCAGCGCCGCGCTGGCGGTTGACCTGTTTGTCACCTACCTCGGTCGCCATACGCTGGCGTTCTTTGGCTGGTGGCGACTGCTCTTGGCGGCAGGATGTGCCGTGTACCTACTGCTCTCAAGCAGCACCCCTACAATCGCGCCGTGAACCAACTGCTCCTTGCCCTCCGTAGCCTTGCCATCGCATTTGCGGTGTTCCTGGTGCTTGCCGCAATCACCGCGTGGTTCTTTGGCGGCGCGCTCTTTGGCAAGGATCCGGTGGTGTCGTATCAGTACATTCCGGTCGGCGGAACGCAGGTCTATCTCACGGTGAAAGGTTCAAAGGATGGCCCCGGACCGGTTGAATACTCGCTGATGCAAAAGGGCCCCAAGGAAGAAGACGCGCCGCAGCGAGTGGTGCCCCAGCGCGAGGGTCGTCCAGCCATCACCGGAGTGTGGCGACAGGTGATTGGTCCGGTGCTGAGTGCTGATGGAACATTGCGCGCCGCAATTGGCGCTGATCGAGGGGGAAGTGCCCTCGACTGGTGGTTGGTTGAACTTGCGCCGGGCGAGAAAGCTACCGCCCGCGCTGTGGGGTCGCCGGACTCATTGGTTGATGTGCTTCTGAGCAAACCACCGGGGAGTTAGCCGGAGGTTCCTAGCCCAGTTCAGCCAGTTCCTTCACAAGTCGGGCTTCGTCCCAGACTTCAATGCCCAATTCGTGAGCCTTTGTCAACTTGGTGCCTGCTCCAGGGCCAGCGATGACAAGGTGTGTGCGCTTGCTCACGCTGCCAGTGACCTTTGCACCCAGTGCCTCCAGCCGCTCCGTGGCGGTGCGGCGGTCGAGGGTTTCAAGTTCACCCGTGAGCACGATGGTCTTTCCTGCAAAGCGTTGCCCACCAACGGGCTGTGAGTTCTCCTTGCCTCCGGGTTGCGTCGCACTCCCCGCGCCCCCCCCCACGTAGGTGGTGCTGCACATGTTCACCCCCGCCTTGGCGAGCGCGGCAAGCGTTTGCTCCATGTGAGGCAGATGCAAATCCTTATGAATGCTGGGCGCTGTCACTTGGCCGATGTCGTTGATCTGCTGCAGGTCTTGGGGAGAGGCCGCAAGGAGCGCGCTCATGTCGGGATACGCCCGCGCCAAACTCTTGGCGGTGCTGGCGCCCAGGTGCCGAATTCCTAAGCCCGCCAGCAGCCGAGCCAGCCCCCGGTCCTTGGCTTTCTGGGCACCTTTCACGATTGACTCCGCGGTTTTGGCTCCCAGTTTTCGCGTGACTGCCTTCTTGCCTTCAGTGGCTTCGCTGGTAGCGGTGAGTTCAGCCAGAGTCTCTTGGTCCAGCGTGAACACGTCCGCAAAACCACTCACCATTCCCGCGTCCACGAGCTGATCAATGAGTTTCTCACCCAAACCCTCGATGTCCATTTGATCGCGCCCCACGAACCACTTGAGCCGTTCGCGCACTTGCGCGGGGCACGATGCATTGGTGCAAAAGAGTTTGGGGCCTTCCCTGACCACGTTTCCACCACACCGTGGGCACTCGGTGGGAGGCTCCACCGCAACAGCATCCGCGGGACGCTTGGCCAGATCAACTTCCACCACTTGCGGAATGATCTCACCCGCCTTCTCAACAATCACCGTGTCACCGATGCGAATGTCCTTGCGCAAAATCTCTTCAATATTATGGAGTGATGCGTGCTTGACCGTTGTGCCAGCAATCACCACGGGCTGCATGGTGGCTCGCGGGGTGAGTGTGCCCCCCTTGCCCACTTCCCAGTCAATGCGTTGCATGACGGTGGGCTTCTTTTCTGCGGGGTACTTGAAGGCCACCGCCCAACGGGGGCTCTTGCTGGTGACGCCCAACTCCGACTGATCCGCAAAGGCGTCCACCTTGGCCACGATTCCATCCACCGCATAGGGCAGTTCCGCGCGCCGTGCGTCAAAGCTCTCCACCACGGCAATGGCGTCTTCCAGTGCGGTGCACCGCTGCGCCAATTGGCCAACCGGAATGCCGAGCGCACGAATGGCGGCCAAAAACTCCCAGTAACTGGTGATGGGCTCGCCCTCGAGCAGCAAGCCCTGCACCTGACCCGCGCCATGTGCGGTGAACTGCAGATTGCGCGCGCGCACTACGGCGGAATCCAAACTCTTGAGCGTGCCCGCAGTGCTATTGCGCGCGTTCATGAACTCAGGCTCGCCCTCACGGCGGCGCTGTTCGTTGATTCGCTCAAAGCCGGCGGTGAGCATGTAGATCTCACCGCGGACTTCAAGCACGGCGGGGATGCTGGGTGCGCCCTTGGCATGCGTGCTGCGCAGAGTCAGCGGCACTCCCCGAATCACGCGCACATTGCTGGTGACATCATCGCCGCTGGTTCCATCGCCGCGTGTCGTGGCTTGTACGAGTGTGCCACCTTCATAGCGCAAACTAATGGCCACACCATCAATCTTGGGGTCGCACACAACGGCAAAGGCGCGGCCAAGCGTACCCGCGCACCGCTCCCACCACGCACGCAACTCAGCCACGCTGTACGTGTTGTCCACGCTCATCATGGGTACGCGATGCTGAACTTGCGCAAAGCCATCCACCTTGCCCGTTCCCACTCTGCGCGTGGGGCTGTTGGGGTCATCCAACTGCGGGTTGGCCTCTTCAAGCCGGGTGAGTTCCGCGAGCAATTGGTCAAACTCGCCATCGCTCATGAATGGAGCGGCATCGGCGTAGTAGGCGCGATTGGCCCGGTCCAGAAGCTGGCGCAGTTCATGAATGCGTGCGGCGTCGGAGCGTGGCATACGTGCTCAATCGTCCGCAGAAATGGCGTTGGGGCCATCGCCCGCACTTTTTTCAAAGTACCCGCTGCCTTTGCGCTCGTACTTGGTGAACCCCAGCCGCTCCAGATTGCTCTTGCTAAAGCGCGTCTTGTCGGTTGTGGTCTGCACGTTGGGGGTAACGATCACCCGCCGAACCGGCGCGCCGGTCTCAGGATGATTCGTCAGCGGAGCCTCAGACATTCTCTGAAAGACTTCAAACATCTCGCCATCCGAGCCGTCGGGCCTGATGGTGGCGTAGACATACGTGGGCATGAGAACATGGTAGGCGATGCGCTCTACGCAATCAGCGGAAACGCGCCGCGAACCAACCTGGCAGCCACTGCGGCATCGCCCTCCCGTGCGGCGCCAGCCTCGCGCTCGACAACCAGATCCACCGTTGAGGGCAGCGTACGGACCGCATCAAAGAAGGCGCTCCAATCCACGGCGCCCGTGCCCGCTGTGACCTCTGTGCCCCATGTCCCCGGCGTGTGCGTGGGGCGCGCGTCCTTTACGTGAACCTGCACCACCCAAGGAGCTAACTCGGTGAGTGCGCTCACCGGATCACCCATGCCGTACAGAATCATGTTGGCGGGATCGAAGTTCACACCAACGTTGGGGTGAGCCAATTGCCGCAAAACGCCCACCAATGTCTGCGCATTCTCCTGCCCAGTTTCGAACCCCACGCGAACGCCCCGTTCGGCAAAGATGTCCGCCACGGTACGTAACCGGTCGATGAGAGTGAGGCGCTCAGGGTGCTGCGGATCATGAGGCAGAAACCCCGCGTGAAACGTGACCAGTTGAATGGCGTGTTCTTGCGCACACTCCGCCACCAGTTTCGCCCGTTCCAGGTTGGCAGGCCAATGTTCCGTAGGCCGAATGCCCCCCGTGCGGGCGATCGACTCCAGCGTGGAATAGTCCTCCCCCACGGTGGCCAACATGCCGCTGAGCACGTCGATCGAATGCCGCTTGAGTTGGCTCACAGCCGCGCCCCAAACCTCCGGTTCGGTCACCATGGGCGTGAGCGCAAGCTGCACGGCCGAGAATCCGGCTCGTGTGACCCGCTGGCAGAGATCCGCTGGATCGCTTGGGCGCAAACTCCACGAACAGATTCCAAGTCGGTGCATCAGGAACGCAATTTCACACGAAAGCAGCACGCCGTGCATCCGCCATGCACGGCTAGAATCTCCCCTCCCCGCATGTCCCAAGGCAATGCTCACTCTCCCGGTTCGCCCGTGCAGGTCTCCGCAGACGGCACGACGGCACGCACGGCATTGCCGGCGCCGAGCCTTGGCGATCGCGTGGAGGCGTGGCTGAGCCGAATCAGTACGGTGAATCCCTTCCTCAATAAGGTGTGCAGCAGCATCTGGCTGCCATACGCCTTCCGCAGCGGGATCACCATGAAGACGCTTGACACCAAGCGATTTGTCGCAGTCCTGCCGTTCCGGCGCTTTAACCGCAATTGGTACAACGCCATGGCGGGCGCGGCGCTCCTTGGAAATAGTGAGGTGGCGGGGGGTATGTACCTCTTTGGCCGGTGTGGCAGCGAGTACATGGTGGTGTGCAAAGAGATGAAATACAGGTTTGTGCGCCCCTGCTATGGCCCAGCGATGTATGAGGTGATCAATGCAGAGGACGTGGAACAGAAGCTGGCGCAGGGTGGCGAATTCAACATTGCGTTGGTGATGGAGATCCGCCAACACGTGCACAAGAGCCGGGGCAAGGCACCGCTGGTGGGCAAGTGTGAAATCGTCTTCCACTGCCACCCCAAGGCCATGATGAAGGCCAAGTTAGAAGAGCGCAAGACCCGCCGAGCCAAGCGCGCCGCCGCGTTGAAATCTGCGCCTCCCGCGAATGATCCGTAGACTGCGCGGGCGTGAAGCGAACGTCCCAGTCCATGCTGTGGGGTCTCTTCTGCACCAGCAGTTGGACGTGGTGCATTGGCATGTTCTTGCCCTTCTTGCTGCTGCGCCTATGGGGGTGGCCAGGATTCTGGGCGTTCTTTATTCCCAATGTGCTGGGGTGCGCGCTCTTTGGTTTTGTGCTCACGCCTGAACGCAGTCGCACGTTGGTGAAGGATCTGGGTTGGATGATGGCTGTGTTTAGCGCAGTGACCGTGGCATACCAATGCTTCTTTGCGGGATGGGCATCGCATGAGTTTTTTGTGCGTCAAGGCGCCATGACCACGGTGGTTTCAACGGGTGTCCCCATCGGAATGTTGATGCTGGCCATGTGGCTGGCGCTACGCCGCGATCGAGATTGGCTCGCCATGGGCGCCATGGCGTGCGCGGCTGCGTGGGTGGCCATTGCGTGGAGCCTGGCTGCGGGCGATACGGGCATGAGTGGCGCCGCCCCTGGCGACTCCCTAGCCATTTCCCGCGCACCGCTCGTACCCCTCGACCGCCTGACGTGGGCGGTGCCCACGATCGCCTTCGGGTTTCTGCTCTGCCCCTACCTCGATTTGACCTTCCATCGCGCCGTACAAAACGCTCCGCAACCGCGCCTGGCGTTTGCGACGTTCGGTGCATGCTTTGCGCTCATGCTGCTAGGCGTGGCCACGCTGTACCGCGCGGACTCTGGCACGCCTGAAATCACTCCTGCGCTGGCGGTCTTGTGGGCGGTTCAACTTACGTTCACGACGGGGGCGCACATTCGAGAACTCTTCAAGGCCCCACCCAGTGCGCAGATTCCCGCATGGATTCCCACAGGGCTCGTGGCCCTGGCGGTGCTGCTGGGCACTCCGGCATTTGCACTCTCGTTGGGCCCAGCCCTGCCGGTCGATTCACCTGCACTCTTTGGCGGAGCCATGCGCACGTTGCTTCCGGGAGAGCCCGTGTATCTAGCCTTCTTGGGTGCGTATGGGCTGCTGTTTCCCGCGTATGTGTGGATCCAGGGTCGCGGTGGCTCGCAACGATTGTTCACCATCGTGGTGCTTGTGGGACTGCCCTGCTACCTCTTGGGCGCATGGGAGTTTGCCACGTATCTCATGCCTGTTCCCGTGCTGCTCGCGGCCCTGGGCGCGTGGAACCCACGAACGGCACCCGCTTCTACGGCGTGATTGGGCAATTTCCGTGGCCCGGGATCGTTCTGTGAACTACTCTGTCATTGCAGGGTGCACTTCGCATGTTGACCACAGGCACCGAACCTCTGAAGCCTTCCGCGTTTGACTACGCCGCAGCACGGCACTTGCTCAATCGCGCGGGGTTCGGCGGCACCACTGCGCAGGCGCGGGCGCTCGCGGACATGGGCCTTGACAAGTCTTTGGACACGCTGCTCAAGTACGACGCCATTCCATATGCCACGGTCTCTGCGGATGACTTTGACAGGGACATCATTCGGCCACTCACCGAGCAGGAGCGCGCTGAACTGCAGCGCGCGCGGCGTGACGGCGACGAGGCCGTGCTGGAGGCCTATCAACGCCGAGAGAATGAAGCAAAGCAAACTGATCGCCGCCAGTTGACCGACATGCAGCGCTGGTGGCTCAAGCGGATGATCGAAACTCCGCGGCCGCTTGAAGAGAAGATGACTCTCTTCTGGCATGGTCACTTTGCCAGTGGCTTTCGCACGGTGGAGGACAGCTGGAACATGTTCCAGCAGAATCAGCTCTTTCGGCGCTACGCCACCGGAAATTTTGCAACGCTGGCCATGGAGATCATTCGCGACCCGGCGATGCTTAAGTACCTAGACAACGATGACAGCCGCAAGGGGCGCCCCAATGAGAATCTTGCGCGCGAACTGATGGAACTGTTTGTGTTGGGCGTGGGCAACGGATACACCGAAAACGACATCAAGGAAGGTGCGCGCGCGCTCACGGGATACTCATTTCGTGACAACGAGTTCGTTTTTCGAGACAACGATCACGACAGCGGCACCAAGCAGATCTTTGGCAAACAAGGCAAGTGGAATGGGGATGATCTTGCGCGCATGCTGCTCAGCCAGAAGGCGTGCAGCGAGTTCATCTGTGGCAAGCTCTACACCTTCTTTGTGAATGACACTCCCCAACGCCCTGCAAAGGACGCCAAAGCACAGCAGGAGTTCGTGAAGAAGCTGGCGGCGCAATTGCGTCAGGAACAGTACGAATTGCAGCCTGTGTTGCGAACTCTCTTCCGCAGCGCGCACTTCTATGCACCGGAGAATCGCGGCACCGTCATCAAGAGCCCGGTGCAGTTGGTGGTGCAGAACATCCGCCAGTACCTGGCTCCCGCGCGCCAACTGGCCGCGCTGGTGGGTGCATGCGACTTAATGGGGCAGCATCTCTTCCTCCCTCCCAATGTCAAAGGCTGGGAGGGGGGGCGCAGCTGGATCAACACCAGCACCATGTTTGTCCGGCAGAATGTGTCGGTCTACATTCTCACGGGAAGGCGGCCAGACATCTATGGCTGGGAGTCTGACGCGCAGACCTGGGATGCCATGGGCTTGGTTGAACATCTGAGGCAGGATGGAAAGCTCTCCGCCGAAGCTGTGGTTGACTATCTGCTTCGCACTTCGCTTCCGATGGAGCCGCACCCCGATCGCCGCGCCGAACTGGTGGAGTTTGCCAACCGGTCCGGTGGAACCATGAATAACGACCGGGTGCTGGCGCTGCTCGCGCTCATCAGTGCTCTTCCCGAGTATCAATTGTGTTAGATCTGATTTACCCACTCACGCATAGGCACCACTCATGACGGAACCTCACCAGCCATTCAGCCGCCGCGTGTTCATTCGCCAGGGCGTGATGCTTGCTTCGCTGGCCGCCACGGTGCCCCACTTCATTCAGCAGAGCGCATTTGGAATGCTTGCCCCCGAGGGCCAAGAGGGGCGCTCCCGCCCCGGCGTTCCAGAAGACCGCATTCTGGTCGTCGTTCAGCTTTCAGGTGGTAACGACGGATTGAACACTGTGGTTCCCTACGGCTCGCCGGACTACTACGCGGCGCGCCCTGGGATCGGCATCGGCGAGCCCGGCCGAGCACGCAACGGGCAGGAAGCTTTGCAACTTTCAGGAGCGCAGGGCATCGGTCTTCACCCCAATCTCACTGGATTGAAGGAGTTGTACGACGCCGGTTCGCTCTGCATTGTGCAGGGCGTGGGCTACCCCAACCCCAATCGCTCGCACTTTGCCAGCATGGACATTTGGCACACCGGCAAGCCCAGCGGCTCCGGCACTGGTTGGCTGGGCCGCTATGTGGACGCCACTTGCAATGGCAATCCTGCGGCGGATTTGGCGGTGAGCATTGGCCGTACCGCCCCCATCGCCATGATCGGTTCACAGGTGAAGCCGGTCGCGTTTGAGAGCGCAGACCTTTTCCGCTGGCTGGGCACCGATCTGCACTCCAGCATGGGCGACCCCTATCAGAAGCTGGTTCGTGCGGGGGCTTTGCCGGGTGTGGCGGAAGACTCGCAGACGAACTTCCTGATGCGCACCGCGCTTGACGCGCAACTCACCAGCGACAGAATTCGCGCGGCGGTGGCCAAGCAGCCGCTTGCGCAGTACCCCAACAATGGGCTCGCGCGGCAATTGCAAACCGTGGCCGCCATGATTCGCGATGGCATGAAGACGCGGGTGTACTACGTGAGCATGGGCGGATTTGATACTCACGCCGGGCAGCCCGGGTCCCATGGCAACCTCATGCGGCAACTGGGCGATTCCATGCTTGCGTTCCAGCGAGATCTGAAGGCGCAGGGCAACGATGGCCGCGTGATCAGCATGTGCTTCAGCGAGTTTGGGCGGCGCGTCCGGCAGAATGGTTCCAATGGAACTGATCACGGCACGGCGGGCCCGATGTTTGTGATCGGCAGCCAGGTGCAGCCCGGGCTCGCAGGCAATCACCCAAGCCTCACTGATCTCGATGGCGGTGACTTGAAGTACAGCACGGACTTCCGTGCGGTGTATCAAGCATTACTGGGTGGTTGGATGGGGGCGTCCACCAAGCAGATCTTGGGTGGGGAGTACAAGGCGCCGAAACTCGTAAAGACGTAAGCGGGCGCCCTTCTCGCGCTCTATTCCGCTTCTCTGGGCTCTAGGCCTTCGGGCAGCGCTTCAAAGAACAGACGACCATAGGGTTTGGTGACGATGCGCGCGTCGAGCACCACCACGCGACCTTCGTCGCTGCTGCTGCGGATGAGCCGTCCAAACCCCTGCTTGAAACGGATGATGGCGCGGGGAAGGCTGTCTTGGTGAAAGGGCCTTCCACCCCGGCTCTCGATGAGTTCATGCCGCGCTTGCACAATCGGGCGATCCGGCACCTCAAAAGGCAACCGCGTGATGATGACGTTGCGAAGCGCACGGCCGCGAACATCCACTCCCTGCCAGAAACTGGCGACCCCAAAGAGCACGCTTCGCTCGTCCGCACGAAAGCGTTCCAACAGAGTGCGAGCAGGCACTCCAAGACCCTGAATATGCAGCGGGTACCCCAACTCCACCAAGTCCGCTGAAATCTGCTCCCCTACGGCGTGCATGGTCTTGAAGCTGGTAAAGAGCACAAACGCCCCGCCATCGGTGGCTTGAATGTGCTCACGCACCCGTCCGCAAAGCGCGTCAACGTAGCCGCGATCCGTGGGCTCGGGCATGTGCCTGTCCACGATCAACTTGACTTGCCGCGCAAAGTTGAATGGACTGCCCAACTGCAGCGTGCGCGCGTCGTCGCACCCGAGGCGCTGCGCTGCGTGGCGAAAGTCGCCAGGGCGCGTAGCCAGCGTGGCGCTGGTCATCACCACGCCGATGTCCCGCCCGAAGAGGTGCTCGCGAAGAATGGTGTCCACCTCCACCGCGGCGCAGATGAGCGTGACTGGGGGGCGTTCGGCCGCACCTCGCCTGCGCTGTTTGCCCAACTCGATCCAGTAGACGCACCCGGGCAATTGCTGCCCAAGCAGCACACGCGTGCTATCCGCGTGTGCATCCGCACGCGCGGCGTAGGCGTTGAGCTCAAAGTGGTCTGCTTCGGACGTAGCTTGCTCGCGGAGCGCCCGCAGTGTGACGGCCAACGCCGCGAGCGGCGCACTCAGCGGATCTGACACGACCCCCTGCGCGCGAATTCGCCCGGCCATTCCCGCATGTTCTTCGTTCCACCGCCAGAGGTCGTCAAACAATTGGTCGCACGCACTCTCGCAATCGCGCACTTGGCGGATCGCGGTGGCCACCAGTCCCTCCGCGCCTTCGCCGGTGCGCATGGTGGGCAGGTACCCGCGCCCCGTGCCAGTCTGATAGAGCATGCGCAGCAGATGATGGACGGCGGATTCGCTCACGCGCACGCCGAAATTCTCAGCAGCGATGTCCTCAATCTCATGCGCTTCGTCCAGGATGACATGGTGGTACGGGGGGAGCACACCTCCGGCACCGCTGCGCGATCGCATCGCCAAATCTGCAAAGAAGAGCGCGTGATTCGTAATCAGGATTTGCCCGTTCTCCATCCTTCGGCGCGCCGCCTGAAAGAAACACTTGTCATACGTGGGGCAGCGGCGCCCCATGCAGTTGTGCGCGTCGCTTTGCACTGCGTCCCACACATCGCCGCGCGGCACTTGCGGCAGACTGCTGATGCTGCCATCCGTTGTGGTACGCGCCCAATCTTCCACAGAGAGCAGCGCGTGTTTGTCATCTTCACGGCCAAAGAGGCGCTCCTGCCGTTCAGCTGCAAGCTTCAGCCTACGCAGGCTGACGTAGTTGCCTCGCCCCTTCACCAGCACCGAGCTGAACTCTTCAGGAATCACAGCGTTGAGCAGCGGAATGTCCTTCTCAACCAATTGCTCTTGCAAACTAATGGTGTGCGTGGCAATGACCACGCGTTCGCCATGCTCAACCACTCGGCGAATGACCGGCAACAAATAGGCAAAGCTCTTGCCCACTCCAGTTCCGGCCTCCACAAACAAGCGCGCGCGATCGGCCAGCGCGCCTTCGACTGCAGCCGCCATGTGCAATTGCTGTTGACGCGTTTCAAAGCCGGGCAGTCGCCGAGCGATCGCCCCAGTATCAGCCAGAAGCATGGAGACATCAACAGTCATGTGCGGCTGGCAAGAGTACGCGCCACCCGCCGCCCTTAGTGCAATGGTCGGCGCTTTGGCTCGCCAGGAAGCCGCGGATAAAGCCGCGCAGTCTTGCGCTGCTTCTGAATCACCACCACCGTGCCCGTGCCCGTGGGCACAAGATCCACACAGTGGGAGTGCAGCATGTGCAGCACCTGTTTGCACTCGGCCACCTCGGTGGCGGCCTGCTCACCCTTGATGGCAAGCACGTGCCCGCCCTCTCGGGCCAGTGGCACGGTGAGCTCAAGAAGCACCGCTAGGCGCCCCACCGCCCGGCTGGTGACCACGTCAAACTGTTCACGAAAGCGCTGGTGGTCCTGACCCACAGTTTCCGCGCGATCGCACACCACGGTGACGTTGGAAAGTTGCAACTGCAGAGCAACCTCTGCCAAGAATGCCGCTTTTTTGCCCGTGGCTTCAAGGAGCGTCACTTGAAGTTGCGGCAGCACGATGGCCAGGGGTAAGCCCGGCAGGCCACCCCCGCTTCCTACGTCAATCAGATTCTTGGCTTCTGCCGTGGCGATAAAGGGCACCAGACTCAGGCTGTCCTGAATGTGCTTGGTCCACGCTTCAAGAGGGTCCTTGATGGCCGTGAGGTTGAACTTGGTATTGGCCTCAAGGAGCAATTCCAGATACCGCTGCAGCCGTGGGGCGTCGGCGTCTTCAAGGTGCACGCTCTGGGCTTGCAGGGCTTGACACACGGACTGGGGCATGGCGGGAACGGCGACGGTCACGGGGGGCGAATGGTACGCGCCAAAAGGTCGCTTACTGCTGGCGTTCAAACCTCTCGCTCAAACCCGTGCGGCCGCCGACTGGCGATGCACACCAGCACGCCAGTAGTCACCCACAGGCTCACGAGGCTGGATCCTCCGTAACTCACAAACGGCAGCGTCATGCCTGAAACCGGCAGCACACCGATGGTCATGCCGGTGTTCACCGCCAATTGCGCAAAGAACATGGTGCCGATGCCCATCGCCGTCAGCCTGCCAAACGCGTTGGAGCACTTGAGCGCCACCACCAGGCATCCGAAGGAGTAGAGCAGTCCCAGAAGCCACACCGCGATGCCGCCGAGCAACCCCCATCTGCATGCCACCACCACAAAGATCATGTCGTTGAACTCTTCGGGCAACCGGTTGAAGGTGATGAGCGGGTCGGCAAACTCAGCGCCCACGCCGGTCACACCCCCTGCACCAGCCAACGTGATGGCACGGCTGCCTTGAAACCCAATCGAATGGTCCAGTCGCGTGTCACCCGCAAACTGCGCCATGAGAGCATCCACGCGGGCGCGCTGATGGGGCTTGAGCTGCGTGTAACTCAGCGGCGCCAGCGCCATGGCCACCACCACGATGAGCACAATGTGCTTCACCCGCGCGCCTGCAGAAAGCAGCATCACCAACAACGTGGGAAAGAACAGGAGCGCGGTGTCCAAGTCCGGCTGCCGCATGATGAGCACCACAGGCACGGCGGTGACCGCGAAGGTGGCCAGAAGCCCCGGGAAACGCTTGATTTGTGCCCCCGCCCGCAGCCACGCGGCCATGGAAAGAATGAACACCAGCTTCATGATCTCGCTGGGCTGAAGATCGGTGAAGCCCAAGTTAATCCAGCGGCGCGCGCCGTTGCGCGTGTGCACGATTGACTCCGGCACAAACGGCACCAGCAGAAAGAGCATGAGCCCGATGTTCACCGCAAAGAGTGGCCATGCCACGCGCTGAAGTAGGCGCACGTGCTGCGCCGCCACCACTCCACCGGCAAAGAGCCCCACGCCTAGAAAGATCAATTGTTTCTTGGCCAACGCGGGTTCTGTGGTGGCGATCGCCGCCACACCGATCACGCTCAATGCCAGCGCTGCAGCCACGCTCAGCCATCCCCAGTGAAACCACAGCCGCCCTCGAACGTGCACTCGCTCCGCGCGTTCACGCCGCAACGAGCGCGGCGAGGCATTGGAGATAAGCACCGTCACTCGCCCTCCTGTTGGGGCGGTGCTTCGGCACCTTCTTCAGGGTCAACCTCATTGGGATCTCTAGGAAACGCCGCACGATCAGGGTCGCCGCTGGCAGCACCACCAGATCGGGCTGAGGCTCCCAGATAGCCTTCCGCCACCAGCGCGTGAATCACCGCGTTGGCGATGGGGCCCGCGCACTTACCACCGCTGCCACCATGTTCAAGCACCACCGCCACCGCATATCGCGGACGGTGCTCTCCCGCGTTGGCCACCAGTCCCACAAACCAGCCGTGTTCTAGGCCGGTGATGACGGTGTCGGCCTTGCCATCTCCATCGTCGTCGATCTT
>CAZXGD010000011.1:0-86302 GCA_964640485.1 uncultured Isosphaeraceae bacterium
GGCGCTGATCTTCGCAAACTGGGGTCCGTGCTGACCGTCGTCCGGATCGCTCCCTCGATTCGCTGGCATTCCCTCGACTCCGCTCGGGTTGCGGGGTCTCGGCGCGCCGATATACTTCGCGGTCCGTCGCGGGTGTAACTCAGTGGTAGAGTGCCACCTTGCCAAGGTGGATGTCGAGGGTTCAAGTCCCTTCACCCGCTTTCAAGACCCCGAGCATCACAAGGTGCGCGGGGTCTTTCGTTGGGGGCACAACTATTGGCAGTGCAGGGGATTAGGCGATGTGGAATGCACTCACAACGCTGTCGCTCAGCGGGCACACTCCAATTCTCCGTTGGGGCAACTTGAGACGAATAACGACATGTTGGGGCACGCCATTGTGCGGCATTGTGGCACAACAGAAAAGTGGATGGTGAGGGTTGGAGCATCATGAGGCTCCCTTTGGCGGAATCTCGGGGATGCTCTCCATGGCACTCACCAAAGTATGCACCGGCAGGATGTCCTCATCCATGTACGCGCCTTCCGTGAGCCGTGGATCACGGTGACGCATGGCCGCCTGCCGTACGCGCTGGGGGATGCTGGCTGCCGCCATGAAGGTCGAGTAGGTCTTGCGCAGCGCATGTAGATCGGCCACACCACGGCCAGGAACCTCGAATGGGATTCCTGCCCAAGCCAAGTCGCGCTTCAGAACCGCAATGCCTGGGACAACGCCGAAGACGGATGCTTCCGAGCCACCTGAAGCAGTCCCTGACGCTTGCTGAACTTGGCGCCATGTATCAAGCGCGTGCTTCAATTGTGGGTGGATGGGAACCCAGTCGGCCCTGCGGCTCTTGGTTGCCTCCTTTCGCAATTGGACGATGGGTGGGTCTTGGTTGAGCAACACATCAGACCACCGCAACTGTTCGATCTCACCGCGCCGAAGTCCCGTCAGCACTGCCAATAGGTACGCGGTGCGCCGCTCCAAGCCCAATCGCTTGGCACGAGTTACCTGTTCCATGGATGGATTCGCCACGAGCTGACCCTTGCGCTTGCCACGGCGAATGAGCCGGAGCTCCGCCTCCGGTCGCGAGAGTGCTGCGTGTAACAGCCTGCCCATTTCATCTCGGGTGAGGGCTCTCCGCCGACGGACAATTGCTGCTGTGTGTCCATCCACGCCTTCCAGAGCTTCGAGCGGATTCTGCTGGACACGCCGAGCTTTCACAAGCCACCGTGCGAATGAGCGCATGCGAACGATGTAGGTGCTCCTAGTCGCATCGCTGAGAGGCTTTGAGCGCGCGGTGTCGCCCATGAAGGGCGAACCACCGCGTCCGATTGCAGAAATGGCATCGCCGATCGCTACCGGGTCCATATCGCGGAGGCAGCTCACCTCGGCGGCACTGAGCACCCGCCGCAAGGTCCTGCCGACCTGCTCAACATGCTCCAATGCTCGCTTGCGTTGCGTGAGCGTGCTCAGGTACCCGTCTGAGTTCCGCGAGTCTGCAGTCAACATGGTCCTGGTCGAGGGCGTATCGGTCGCCAAGGCCGCTGCCGACCTGGGCGTCCCGCCCAACACCTTGCACGGATGGATCGCGCAGGCCAACCGCAAGAAGGGCGTCTTCACACCGCAGGCCGAACGCGACATCGCAGCACACGTGCGCCAGCTCGAGGCCGAGGTCCGCACGCTCCGCATCGAGCGGGTTCTGCAGGACACGCCGAGCCTTCACCAGCCACCTTGCAAATGATCGCATGCGCACGATGTAAGTGCCCTTGGTTGCATCGCTCAGCGGCTTCATGCGAGCGGCATCGCCCATGAAGCGCGAACCCCCGCGTCCGATTGAAGAGATGGCATCACCAATCGCCACGGCGTCCAAGTCCCGCAGGCAGCTCACCTCAGCTGCACCGAGCACACGACGCAGGGTCTTGGCCACCCACCATCAATGGGAGGTACCTGTGCAAAGTGATTGGCGAGCTCTGGCGCACGCTTGAGGTTGCCATCCAGAAACGCCAAACCAACGTGCGTCTTGAAGGCGTGCTCGCCTGCGAGCAGGTCGGTGTGCTGCTCGAAGCCGTCCAGCGGGGCCACAGATGGCCGCAGCATCTTGATGTTGATCAGTTGGTCCATGGCGTACCCCTTTACAGGAACCGCCTGATGGGGCAGGTGAGTCCTGCATCCCTCATCCCGCTACCCGACTACCCGACAAGGTTAGTTTTCCACCATGGCGGGTAGTCGGGCAGTCGGGTGGCGCTACGCCGGCAATGGAAAGCGACGGACGCCATTTCGGCAGCCCGTCGCGGGTATCTGGCTCATCCGATCTAGGCAGGCGTTACGCCGCCTGAGTTGCAGGTGGCAACGGCGTGGCCGGATCGCCAACTTTCGCCGACGCAGCTTGAGCCTCGATGCGCCCGGCTTGCTCAGGCTTCTTGCGCGACAAAGCCGGCTGATCTTGCTTGGAGAGCCGAGAACCATGCAATTCAGGCCAGAATCGGCACGACGTTAAGAGTTCGGAGGTTGCACGTGCATGCAATCTGAAGGTCTTGAGAAGTCTCATTCTTGTGGTTGGAAGCCGCTGGGCTAGTCTGGAGTGTCTCTTGGGGTCTGCACGCCCGCCTTGGAAGGACTGATATGACTCGAGTTTTCAATTGGCAGCGCTGGGGATTGGTAACTGCGATCGTTGCGAGCGCGGTGCCGACGGCGTCCGCTGCGGTTCTAGGACCGCCTTGCTCATACTCGGTGATACAGGTGCCTGCGCCAGTCTGTCCAGTTTGGGGGGTTGTGGCAGTCACGCCCGACACGATGAATGTGCACGGCCAATGGGTTGGCAGCCGCCTTGCATGCGATCTCTCGCACACTCTGGCAGTGTTCTGGAGTCCGCAGGGGGGACTTACTTCCCTCCCGACTCCTCCTGGCACGATCAGCAGCGGTGCGGGAGGGATCAACGACTGGGGCATGGTTGTTGGCCACCGAAACAACATTGCGTGCAGGTGGCAGGCTGACGGTTCATTCGCGCTGCTTCCAGGGGCGGACTCAGGGGAACCTAGTGGGGCCAGCGCAGTAAACAATGCGGGCCTCATAGCCGGATGGATGAATTCGTTCGAAGGGAGCGCCATCAGATGGGCCGTTGTCTGGGACGGCGAGGGGTACGCAATTCTTGATCCAACCGAGTTCGGTGGCTTGTCCGCCGAGGCGTTGGATGTGTCGGACGCCGGTGTTGTCGTAGGGATCTTGGACGATCACGGCTTTCGTTGGGAGGGTCGCAAGATCACACATCTTCCACCGCTTCCCGGCGCCACATCTTGTCGGGCCCTGGCGGTCAACGATGATGGTTACACGGTTGGCGACTCGAAGTTCCTCGACGTCGATGATGGGACCAGTTACTTCCTTCCAGTCGTGTGGGACTCCAATGGGATCCCTTCAACGCTTCCGCTACTTTCCGGATACGCGGAAGGTGGCTGCATCGACGTGAACAACTCGGGAGTAGTGCTTGGAAGTGTTTCGGCTCCCTCCGTTGCCGGACTGCCCTCACACCAACCTGTGCTATGGATTGGTGGGAATCCCATTGCCATTCGCCCATTGATTGACCCGCCAAGCGGCAATAGCTTCAATGCATTTGGACTTAACGAAAACTTGCTGGTGCTTGGCAAGGGGCCAGTGTCCCCACCGGGAGGCTCGGGTGTTTGGATTCTCATTCCCGAGATCGTCGAATGCGATCTCGATCAAAATTGCACGGTCGATGGCGCAGATCTGATGGCGCTTCTTGAGAACTGGGGAACGGCAAGTGGAGGCGCTGCACGCGGGGACTTTGACGGCGATGGCCAAGTCGATGGAGCCGATTTGGGTAGGCTTCTAGGCGAATGGACTGAGCAGTGAGCGTCATCCTCCGGGCGGCCTAGCTGCGCGTGCAGTGAGATTGCTTCGGGGGGACCGCTGCGAGGAGAATCAACATGAGAGCATTCTTTGGAGTGGTCCTGAGTTCGATGCTGTTGCAGGCGTTTGGCGCGACTGAAGTTTTCGCGGTCCCGCCTTCAAATGTGCGGGTGGTAAAGCCAGGCGGCTCTAACTCAACGGCTTCGGGAGCGGGCGAGACTTGGGGGGCGGCCTGGGGAAGTTTGAAGTTTGCCGCAGATCAGCTAAACGGATCATCTCCTACCGGAAGTCCGCCGGCCTTTACGGAGATCTGGCTTGCAACTGGATCGTCCGGCTATGCATACACGCCGGATCAAGACAACACCAGCTCTGATGACAACGAGGCTGTTAGCATTCTGATCGAGAAGGGCGTAACAATCAGAGGGGGATTCGCAGGAACCGAGGACTGGGAGTACGAGCGCTCGCCATCCAATCCTCGAACCAAGTTGAGCGGCGACATCGACGGATCGGTCAATAGTTACCGTCTCATCCGGTTGCTTCTGGAAGACTGGGACATGCCCGTTGTGTTTGAACGCATTGAGTTCACCAAAGCAGATGGAAGGCCAATCAATCAGGAGGGTGGTGCGATACAAGCCGACTGGTCGGGTACTAACACCCAACTTGATGGTCCGCTCAGCCTCGAGAATTCTGCCCTGATACACAACAGCATCCTGTGGGGCAACTCTGCCGACAGTGCGAATGATCCAGCAGAGGAGCAGATTGCGCCCTTGGATTCAAGTGGGCACAGCATTGTGCTGGACATCGCAGAAAGTTGCATCCAGGCGATTGATACGACTTATTGGATTGTGGGAAACATTGATGTCGACCCGCTGTTTGCGGATCCGGCGGCAGGAAACCTCCGGCTCAAACCTTGTAGTTCACCGGTACAGGACCAGGGTGACGAATCAATTCGCCCCACAGACTTTGCAGACTTGGACGGCGACGGAACGACCGACCTGCATCCGCTGGACCTTGATGACAAGTCGCGTGTTCAAGGCGCTGAAGTTGACATGGGGGCGTTCGAACTGCCGTGCCTAGCGGATCTCGACAGTAGCGGACTTGTCGATGGGGCCGATCTAGGAACCCTCTTGGGACAGTGGGGCACTTGCACGTCTTTCTGCAGTGCAGACTTCAAATGCGATGGAATTGTCGACGGTGCAGATCTTGGCATTCTCCTAGGCGAGTGGTCTAACACGTGCTACCTCGAGACTCCGCCGCCGGAGTTGCTTCTCTATGGTGGAGGTACTTCAGCTTCACTCGACGGATTGTTCGTGTACCTAGGTGTGGAGTCCGTGGGCGCTGCCGGGGAGGTGCTCGGGAACATGGAGTATGAAGCAATGGTTGCTTTGCTAGAACTTTTCCTTGGGAGCCCGTCTTCAAACGAGTCCTGAAGGACACCCTTCCAACCTCGAATCGGTAGTCGGTCGCCTTCCGCAACCCGGGGGGCGACCGACTGCATTGGGCCTGAATCCATGGACGGCTTCTCTTGCTCGTACCGATGTTCATGAGCGACTGTCTGCACGCCTCAGTGAAACAACGGGCGCAGGCTGAGTCGGTGGGATTGAGGCGGTGAATGACTCTGACGCCGAGTCAGCGTTCCGGTCGATCCAATCCGCAGAACGCTGAAAGTCCGTCTGCGTTTCGCACAAGGAACCGTTGTGCGAGCCCGGACATTGAAAACCTAAGTACTTCTTGCAGCGGAACTTGATCGTGGTGCTCTGCCACCTTGCCAAGGTGGATGTCGAGGGTTCAAGTCCCTTCACCCGCTCTCAAGACCCCTGGCGTCACATGACGCGAGCAACTGCGAACTGGTGACGTAGACTCGGTGCCCAATGGGCGCACCAATTGCAATTGTTGCCTTGTGGGCACTCGCTTGTCGCGGGTGCGTCGCGACGTGATCGCGATGTATGGCACGCTCAACGATGGACGCCTACCCCTATTCGAACTCACGCGGGTTGCAAAGGTCGTGGAGCAATGAACCGTCCTCAACTCGAACCGGGCGTCTTCTTCGACGAAGTCCGCAGCGATCGCGGCCGAGTCATGTGGCTCTTCATTCCGGCGTGCGCACTCATCGCGGTCATCATGCTGTGGCTGCTCCTTGGCGGCACCAAGTCGCTGCTCGCGCGCAGCAGTTGGAATGGATGGATTGCCGTCATCTTTGGCTGTCCGGGTGTTCCGCTGTTCGGCTTCGCGCTGATCAGCATGATCCGCAGGACGTTCAAGCCGCCTATTCAAGTGCGGATCGACCGGCAGGGCGTTGTGTTCGGCGACGAGCGCACGGCGTGGAAGGATGTTGAAGAGATCGCGGCAGTTTCGGGCTGGGCCATCTTTGGCCTTTCGGTGCTGATCCGAACGCGAGGATCTAGGTGGAAGTTCGCGAGGCTGATTCCCGGAAAGATGCCGCTGGCACAGTGGTACAAGCTGTCGGCTGAACTGAGGGACTTCTTCCGCGCCGCCGGAATTCAGACAGTCATCAAGGATTCGATCTGACGTGAAGCTCTACTTGCGCTGCGGAGTCACGAGGGTGATGGAGTCGACTAGGGAGTCTTTCTCACTCACTAGGGCGAAGGGTCCGTGAGTGAGGCAGACTTCGACGTCGGCGGATCAGTGGATGGGGCGGTCTTGGGGTACCCGCTTGGGGCATGGGCCGACTTGAGCTAGTCGGTAGGCGCCGAGCCAACTTGCTCTCGGCGTTGGCCCCCTTGGCGGGATCGGAGATGACCAGCCTTGGCACGGTAGGGACTTCGGCCCATCATGGCCCGGCCGTGGGATCTAGTCGTGCGCTTGCTGGGAAGGCTCGGTCACTCCACTACGACCACTCACCCAACAAGATGCCCAAGTCCGCGCCATCGGTGGTGCCATCGCCATTCAAGTCGGCGCCGGGTGTGCCCCAAGCGCCCAGCAGCATGCCGAGGTCTGCACCGTCAACCATGCCGTCATGGTTCAAGTCAGCTGGGTTGGGCGGTCCCACGGGGCCGCCCCAGTTGATACCGGTGCCGCTGGTGATGGAGTAGTCGGCGGTCGGAACTCCCGCGAGATACACGTTGGTGATGCCGCCCCACGTGAGTCCGTTGCTGAAATCGCTATCGGCGGTTGAGTTGCCAGCGACCCCAGAGCTCGAACGCATTCCCGCACGCGCCGCGGCGTAGATGCCTAGTTTGAAAGGCGTGCCATACGTGAATGGAACGGCGAATGTCACGGTGTCGTTGACAGTCTTGCCGTCGGTGGGGGGGTTGCCATAGGTGGCGATGGCCCAGTGTCCATACTGGCGATCAGTACCCTGAAGGTCCGAGCCGCCCGGGCTGAAGTAACTGTTGGCCATCAATTGAGAAGCGTCCTTGTAGCCGGTGACTGTAAAGGAACTTGAGCCAGCAAAGCCCGTCGCAGCCAGTGTGCCTTGAACGTGCATGGTGAATTGCATGATGCCCGGTTGGCCGGTATTCGCTGGGCTGGAGATCACAAAAGTTTCGGTCCAACCTCCGTTGGCGCTGGAGCCCGCGAAGAATGAATTGTTGGGAGCGTTGTTCTGGGCGTGCCCCTTGATGTAGCCCATTCCAGCCGTGCCACTGGCACCATTGGAGTAGTTGCCACTGGCGTAAGCGGCAGACTGAGTGGCGCTGCCGTTACCCGAAAAGGAGAGTTCGTGAAAGTCGCATCCCGCCGCCGAGTGCTGGCCGGTGAAGTCGCTGCCTGGCCAAGGACCCGAGCCTGGCGTCGAGGGACCGGCGCCCGCCTGCATGAAACCGCCAGGGGCTGGAGCGGTGTTAAAGGTAAAGCCCGCGTACGCGGCCGCGGTGGCCAAGATGGCGCCAGCCACCGCAAGTGAAACAGTGCGACGGGAAGAACGACGGACGGCCGCTCGGCGGATCTTCGTGGAATGCATGGCGCGAGTGTACGTCTACGGAACCGAAGGAAGGCTCTAATGAGGCCCATCCCATGCTCTCAACCTGCCCCAGCACCCCACGCCTGCAACAGCATTCCCAAGTCACCTCCGGCCACAATGCCATTTCCGTCAAGATCCAGCACCGAAGCAGCACTATTCCATCCACCAATCAGCATGCCCAGATCAGCGCCGTCAACCAAGCCATCACGGTTGAAGTCGGCGGAATCGTGGCACAACGCGGGCACGGGCCAGACGGCGCTCGCGGTAGTGACTGTGGAGGCGAATCCTTGAACTGCAAGCCGCATGTTGAATGCAACGGCTGGGTAACTGTATGAACGCATTCTGCAGCCGCCTGGAATCAAATTGGTCTGCGGTGCAATCGACCGGCATCGCACGTTGGAGACAACGAGCCAGTATGCAGGCACGTCACTCAGATCAATGGGGCGGAACGCGCATCGTTGGATGGTTCCTGTCAGCCCTGCAGGCGCTGGAAACTGAGTCAAGTTGAATGGAACCTCTACCAAGAGTACGTCGGAGTCCTGAACGATCTGGCCATTGCCCACTCCGCTGCGATCCCGCACGACAGCCACCACGGGCGAGAGCAGCGTGGGCCCGGTCTCAAAGTCCACCGCATCAATGATCTCGCGACCGGGTTCAACGGGGAACCAAATCACGGCGGTCCAACTCTGCGGGGTGTATTGCGCGCCGAGTGCAATTGGCTGATAGCGATCACAGGTGTCGGCAATGCCATTTCCATCGCAGTCTGGAATCAGGCCCATCGCAAGCTCGGCAGCGTCGGAGGGCCCGTTTCGGTCGCAATCGTCACCGCAATTGTCTGGCAAACCGTTTCCATCTGCGTCCGGCGCACCCGCCGCAAGTTCGCAGGCATCGGGCACATAGTTGTGATTGCAGTCTGCACCCTCAGAGACGATCTCCTGAAAGTCGCTTGTACCGTCGCCATTGCAATCAGACTGACACGCATCGGGCACGCCGTCGCGTGTGCCATCTTGCTCCAGACCTAGGGCGATGTCCGCGGAGTCTGGAACCCAATTGCCGTTGCAGTCCGCAGTGTGGCCGGCGGCGATCGCTTCCCCATCGAGTTCTCCATCCTCATCCAAATCCAATCCATGGACCAACCGCACATAGTTCCACGGCTGCCATTGAATGGAGCCACCAAACGGCGGCCCTTCGCTCTCCGCAATGATGTCTCCGCCACTGGTCAAGGTGATCTTGGCTAAGTCATCCTGGAATGCATGACTCAATCCGTTTGCGTCAACCAAATCGGCGCCCGGACCGATGCTGCCATCCTTGTTCCAACGGCGCACCTGCAGCAAGGCAAGCCCGCTCACATTGTCCTTTCGGGAGATGACCAACGTGTCATCAAACGCGCCGACAGCATCGGCCCATCTTCCAAATGGGACCGGATCATCTGAATAGATGGACCCAGCGGCCACCCACGCGCCGTCGACGAACTTGAGGTGCACCAGCCTGCCGGAACTGCTGAGATGCGAAGGTTGCCCCACCAGCACGTTGTCGGAGTCCATGACCACGGGGTAGGAGAACTCATTGTCGTAGGGAGCGTTCGTGATGTACCACGATCCCGTGAAGGCCCACGCGCCCAACGTATTGCGCTGCCAGATCTGCACCACTTCCCAACTCGGGGCGTAGAGCATCGCCATCGTGTCGCCACGAATGCTCCCCACCAGCGGGCCTGAGATGGATTGCCCTGGAATCGTGAAGTACTCCGTCATCCACTCCAGCGGTCCGATTGGCTTTAGAACCGCAATGTGCCCCACATTGCTGCTGGGCCACGCCACCACCAACTGACGCGCGGCCAATCCACCGGAGACTGATTCGGACCAGATTCGCATTCTGGAGGCAGTTCCGGTGACGGTGCCAGACAATTGCACGCGAGCCACCGGTTGAAAGCCTCGTTTGGGATCGGGCCGTTGGAAGACATGCAACACCGGACTGTTAGCACCCTGAAAGCGCGCCGCCATCACCATCAGCGTGCCATCCACGTAATGCACGGCGCATCCAAACTCATAGGTCACTCCGGTCGGAGCATCGGGATTCAACAAGACCTGCTGCACCGCGCCGTCAAGGGATCTGATCTCCACTGACGCATTCGACTTGATACCGGCAGCAATCGTGTTCTCATCGATCCATGCGCCCGAGCTGTACCAATCTGCGGGGTTCGCGGGGGGCGTCACGGTGCCTACCTGAAGCGGGACAGGCTTCCAAGGCAACGGCGAAACTTGAGCCGCGCTACTCGATGCTGCGGCGGCAGAGAGCAACACAGCCGCAAGCGTGATGCCATACGCACGCATCATGGTTCACCCCACTGAGATAACAGGATCCCCAAGTCAAGTCCGTCGATGGATCCGTCATGATTGAAGTCTGCCACGCCGCTGGACGCCGGCCCCCATGCGCCCAGCAGGATGCCGAGATCTGCTCCATTCACGATGCCGTCTCCATTGATGTCAGCGGTGTGGTTGCACAAATCGGTGTGAACGTGGATGCCCGGCATGGAGTCATAACGCCAGAGCAGGTGTGGGTCGGGCGGCTGTGACAGCGGCCAATCTCCAGGCAAAGCGACAAACAGCCCGCGGCCGCACTGCGCGTATGCCTGAGCGTAGGTCCCCAGACAACTGGCTCCTGAGCGCCATCCGCTGTATCCAGTAGCACCGGATTGATAAGAGAACACATCGGTGGGCGTGGTGAACCCTACAAAGAACCCCGGTGTCTCTATATAGAGCTTAGGAATGGCCATGAATTGCTCTTCTGAGTACGCCATGATTCCAGTGCCTGCCCACAAGATTTCGGCATCGGATGGATCGCCATCGCCGTTGGGGTCGCTGGCCACAAATGACATGTAGGGCTTGCCGAGTGGGTCGTGGATGGGCTGCGGATCAGAGATGATGAGGTTGTCCCACCAATCGCTGTACACGCTGAAGGAGATTCCAGTGAGCAAGGGTTGCTCTGGATCGGTCGGATACGACGCGGCGACCACCACGCGCACTCCTTGTTCATACCCAACATAGTCATTGATCATGGGTACGAGCGGTCGATAGGTGGCCACACTGTCTGGCACGCCGTCGTGATTGCAGTCGGTACCCGCGCCACCGGCCAAGCCGATGAAGTCCGGCACTCCGTCTCCGTCCAAGTCTGGTCCACATGCGTCAATCACGCCATCGCCGTTTGCGTCTGGGCCCCCGGCTGCGATGGCGCAAGACATGAGCGTTGAGGGTGTGGTGCACGTTGATGCCGCACCATGGCGGATCTGCCACAAATCTGGAATCAGGTTTCCATCACAGTCTGGTTCGCAAGTGTCGGGTACCCCGTTTGCATTGGTGTCAAGCAATTGTCCCTCGGCGATATCCACTGAATCCGGGCGGCCATTAGCATTGCAATCAATGGTTGGGTCCGCCGCGATTTCCGCGGCATCTGGAATGCCGTTGTTGTTGCAATCAAATGGATCGTGCCACACTGCGACGTAGTTGCTTGACGAACTGTTGGAGACGTAGACGCAATCAGCGTTGATTAGAAACGCATTGGAACCGTTCAATCGGGCGCCGCGCTGCCACGTTTCGCGGTTGAGAGACCACACGCCGTGGCTGGTCAGGAGTCGCCCAGCGGTCAAAAAGCGTGGCCGCTCCTCCGCGTCCGCCTGGTGATGAAAAAACCAAGTACCAGCAGCATCGCGGCAGTAGAAGGCCAGACCTGCATGGTCCGCACCCAGTTGGTGAAACTCCACGGCCATCCAGTTGCCGTCGCTTGCAAAGTATGGCCCAAGGCGCCATGCTGGCTCTGTTGGTGGGGTGAGCTCTTGCACAAACTGCAGCGACCCCTCCGCAGAGATCTGATAAACCAGAACCCTTCCGGGTGCGCTGATGCTCGGAGATCCATATGCCGAACCGGAAAGGAACAATTGCCCGCCGGCAATGTGGATTCCGTGAACGTACTTCACCGGTAAGGTGGAGGTCGGCGCGCTCCAAGTTTCTGTCCAAGTGGTGGAACTTCTGCTGTACACACGCAGCACATCGTCATAGGCGGCCAAGATGATGTGATTCTCGCTCATGGCAAACTTGTAGATGCTGGTGGGTAGTGTTGCCGTCCCCAGATACTCCCAACTTGAATCGGTGCGCTTGATCACTCGCCAGTCTTGTGTGCCAGAGAGCGCCGCGAACACGGTGCGGCCGTCACTGTAGATCTTGGGGCTCAGGTACGAGGATGCCAATGCGGGCATTCCGGATGGGGCAAGGAGTCCCTGCCAGGACCACGTGGTGGGCTGATCAGCGTTCACTCCGCGTTGCCACCACCCGATGACATTGGGGTTGTTGCCAGAGCCGTCCCTCACCATCACGATCGAGTCAAAGATCGAGGCGGAAACGCCGGATCCGGTGACAGTGGCCGGCCAGCCGGAGGAATAGACCGTGGCATCCGTGTGGTCCATCTCCGGATTGGGGACGATTTGGAGTGCATGAGCGGTTCCCGCGAGAGAAGCGCATAGTGCGGCGATAGCGCAACACAGTCTGGCCGGGTGCGGACGCATCATGGGTTGATATACGGGATCTCTGGTTGAGCTGTCTGCCACGGGCGCCCAGGATTTCTGCTTCTTTAAGAGGAGAGCCCATCGTAGTGTCGTTGGCAGGGCAGTCAAAGAGCAAATCGCTCTCTGAGCGCCAGCCCTTCAGGGAAATGGCCCCCTCTCCGTACACTCTGGCGAGTACCAACTGGACCCGGGTTGTGAACCAACGGAGTACCTGCACCATGCGCCTTCCCTCTGCTAAAGTCGTTTCCGCGATGTGCCTCGCACTATGCGCTCCGGCGTGGGCGGACGCGATACTGTTTGACGGCACGTTCTCCACAAGCAACTGGACCGTATCAAGCTTTACATATGGTCCATTCGGCGGCAGCACCAATGTGTCACAAAGCGGCAGTGGGTTTCCGGGGCCGTGCCGGCAAATGGCCAACACCGCTGGGGACAACCTAAGCGGGGCTCTACATGTCAACGTGTATCAACCGTTCACGTACAACCCAGCGGTCGAGGGCGCGATTGGCCAGATTTCATTCTCAATCGACAGCCGCTACATCAACGGCATCTCATCACTCGGCTTTATCGTGTCGCAGAATGGTGTGACCTGGCGAGCTGGGTACTTCATCAACACGCCTGGGTGGGCGGCCTACTCCATTGTCCCGCAGTATGCGGATTGGATCCCAGTGACGGCACCGCCAGATACGGTTCCCAATCTCACGGCAGGTGGTGCTCCCATCAAGCTTGGATTCTGGTCCGCCAATAGCAGCGCGCAAGGTCCAGGAACGGGCTACACGAACACTGGTCTGTACGACAACTACTCGGCCACCATCACTCGCAATCCGTGCCCTCCAGACTTCAATGACGACGGGTTCGTGGACGGCGCAGACCTTGGCGTGCTGCTGGGCGTCTGGGGTGCGGGCACTAATCAACCCGCCGACTTGAATGGCGATGGGCAGATCGACGGCGCGGATCTTGGAAACTTACTTGGCGCGTGGGGTCCTTGCGGAACTTAGCTCGGTACCGGCGGCGGCTCACTCACTTCCCCGGCAACGCCACCCGCGGTTCCCGCGTGTAGGGTGCCTCTTGGCGCAATCTCCGCGCGATATCCGCCAAGATGCGCTTGTCACCATGTGCCGTCAGGTGCCCGCTGTGCAGAAACTCCGCGGGCACCCACCATGGATCAACGCCCGGTGGTGCGGTGTTCGCCGCGCCCACAAATGAATCATCTGAAATGGTGTATGGGATCACCTCGCACCGCGCGTGGCACATCGAATCACCCAGCCGGACGAGAAAGGCCGAACCGGGCCGCATGTCAGAAACCAATGGGCTGAGCGTGGGAAGCTCGGCCGCTGCTGCTCCGCGAAGAGGAGACGCGATCGTGAACACCCGAGCAGCACGCAACGTGCGTTGTCCCCCCTCTTCGCTGCACTCGGCCGGGTCAATGGCATACAGCGCGACTAGGCCTCCCATGGAATTGCATACCACGTCCACTTCTGTGGTGAACAACGGATCTTCGGAAGGAAACGCCGCCTGCACAGCCTCCACCATCATCTTGCGGGCGTGCGGAAACGTTGAGGCCATCCACGGATCCACACGAAGGAACCGCGCACTCTGCAAACACGGCTCAAGCACGGACTTGATGTTGGAACTGCCGATTCCTGGATCGCCGAAACCACCCACCACCACGATGGGTCGAAGTGCCGCGCGCGGTGTGCGGCGCATCTCACGCAGGTCGTTCTCTGCCTGCGCCGTCGTCAGCGGGAACGCCGGATTTGGTGGTGCGGTGCAGCCAGCCAACCACGTGCATGCAAACCACGCAGCAGCCACACAGGTGACCAGCCGAGCGCGACATTTGTATCGGCAGGGATGTGACACAGATGTTGCAATGCTAGTTCCTTACCTGTGCTGATTCGGGTACGGTTATGACACGCCCCTTGGAGGAGTCCATCGTGATTCAATCTCAAGAGTCAGCCTGTTTACACGTCAGTCGGATGACGGCAACACTGCGGTCGTTGCTTGCGATCCTGGCGCTCACTTCGCTCGCAACGGTTTCTGCCTGCTCAACGCCCTCCACCGCTACTCAGGTTCCCACCGAACGATTTGACCCTGTGGACGGCGACTATCCGCAAGTGCTGTGGATGTGCAATGTCTACGAAGTGCCTGCCCAAGTGGAAGTGCGTGCCGATGGAACTGTTGCACCCGCCACCAATGCCAAAGCCAGAGGCTGTGCAAGCGTCGAGCAAGCGCAAATTGAGGGCGCGTTTGCCTCACTTCAATCGTTGCCCGGAGCGCGCCTACTTTCTGTGCCAGCGGTGCTTTCCAAGATGAATGTTGAGAGCACGGTGAAGCAGGGAGATCAAGACAAAGCAGGAAAGGTGCTCACCTCGCGATCCATCATGCTGATGGCAAGCGAAGTGAAGGGTGGCGTCAGCGTGAGCGCTGAAGTCACGCACGTTGATGGATCATTCAGCACATCGGGGCGAGTCTCAAAAAACTACATCGCCGATGATGGAGCCTTGATCTTGGCCACGCCCGGGGCCCGTTCAGACGGTCCATGGACAGTGGTGGTGGTTCGTCCGAGCGTCATTCGCTCGGTGGACGAGTATCCGTTTCAAACGTCAAACTAGGGGCACGGCCCCCATGCGCCCAAGAGCGCACCAAGATCCGCGCCGTCCACCTGCCAACTGCCGTCAAAGTCAGCTGGCCCGCCTTGACCCCAACTACCAAGCAGCGCTCCAAGATCGGCACCGTCCACCACGTTGTCGCCGTTCAGGTCCCACACGCAGCAGTTGATTCCACACACGCTGCCCACTTGGCCGACGCAAAGCGCGTCCCAACTGGTCTGGCAGCAGAATGGGTCAACTTCGCAAACTTTGGCGCAGCATGCAGCGTCTTCACAGCCCGGGGTGGGATGCACCACGCAGCAGCTAGGTGTTCCGGCTGTTCCGCACACGCCACATGGCTCAGAGCAGAAGGCGCTCAACCAGTACTGATTCTTGAACCCGCATGGGTAGCCCGCAAAGATGCCACCCGCCAATGAGCCTGGAGCCACGAACACCCAGAACGGCTGGGGCGGCAGAGCGGGAACGCATATTGAGATGCTGCCCGGGCGATCGATGTCGGCGTCAAAGAACGCGATCGCAGTTGTGGGACACGTGCTGGTGACGAGGGCCACGATCACGGGTATCGAAGTGCAGACTTCCAAGTGCACTTCCACCAGGCCATCGCCATCGGTGTCGATTGGGTCAATCTGGTACCAGTCTGTGTCGCGCACACCACCATCGGCCCATGCCGTGCCGCACACATCCGCGTTGCAGCCGAGGGGCTCGACCGGCGTGCCCGGCGAATTGCATCCACCGTTCATGTCCGACCCGCACGGTTCCGCCTCGTTGGGTGCGCCGGGACGGCAAATCTCACAGTAATCGCTGACATCGCCGATGTAGTCGCCGTCGCAATCGGATTGATTCGGGTTGGGGATCCCCGGCGCGTTGTCGCAATTGTCGGGAAAGCCATCTCCGTCGTAGTCGTTGGGAGCCACGGGGAACGGCGGAATCTCGCACTTGGGGGAGCAGTAGCTGTCGAACACAATCTGGTCCACATCCACATGTGGACCTGTGGACGTGAGTGTGATCGTCTCCACAGCCGGACACCCGCCGAAATAGCAGAACGCCATGGTGCGATGGATCCAGCCCGGCTTGCCTGGAACGGGCAGATCGATGGTGGGGCCGATTTGCGTCGCACCGGGGCCACCGTCAATGTTCAGGCCGCTCAGCCCGTGTGGGTGAAAGGTCACTTGAATCCACGCGCTCTTAGTCATGATGGGATCGGACACATTGGGCACGGTCACCAACAGCGCAGTACCGGCGTTCACGATGCAGATGATTCCTTGAAGCCCTCCGAAACTGGGAATTGCCACGATCGGTCCGCTTGCGGTGACGAAGGCGTTGCCAGAGGGATTGATGGGTGGACAAGGACCGTCCGGCGTAGGCGGCAGCCCATTGTCAAAGCCCCACGCTTGATACGTGGAACCCGGCTTGCCGCGGAATGATGGCTGAATGAAGTCATGGGCCAGCGCGGCGCCGGCCAAAGCTCCAGTGATCAGTGAGGCGAGCAACGTTGAACCGACGACGCGTGAGGTTGCCATGAGAGGAAGACCTTTCTGGTTGACACGAGCGTAGCGGCCGGCGCCCGGTTGACAAAACCTCAAAGTTGTCGCGCTTTCAAAATGGCCGTTTGTAGTGCCGCCAATGGGGTGGGCGCCCTCAACTGCGATCAGAGAGCCCCCGAATTCAGGTGGCGCCCGCGCCCTGTGCGGGCGGTTCCAGCAGGTTGGCCGTGGTCACCGCCACCTGATAGCGATCTCGGGCGATCTCTTGAATCGCCGTCGCAAACTGGTGGTGATCGCGCAGAATTCGGCTGAAATCGGCGCGATCGAGCACAAACAGATTGCATGGAGACTTGGCGCGAACGGTGGCGTTGCGGGGCGCGGAATGGAGCAGCGCCACCTCGCCAAAGCAGCTTCCCTCGCGAAGCGTTGCAATCACTGCTTCTTGATCATTCAGCACTTCAACTTCGCCCTGGCAGATGATGTACATCTGATTGCCAGAGTCTCCTTTGCGGATGATGATCTCGCCGGCCGCCACAGCCTGCGGGTATAGCGCCATGCTCACCTGACCCAGCAACAAGTCATCGCCAGACTTGAAGAGAGGCACCCGGGAAAGCGTGTCGCTGTTGATGATCTCAAACCAACTGCGGCCGTCCTTGGTCATGAGTTGGTGTGCGCTCAACGGACCCCATGTGCCTGCCGGATAGTTGGGAAAGTCCGTGGGTGTGGTTGTCTTCCATCCATCCAAGAACGGCTGCGCCACACGCCACGCCTCTTCAACAAGATCGGTGCGTGAAAAGAGCGTTGGATCTCCCATCATGCAGCTGTACAGCATGACCTCGTAGCCAGTTCCCCGAGACGCGCGGAACGCCGAGCCATAGCTAAAGCGCATGTTGACGCCTTGCAATTGAGTGGTTGGCCCTGGCACTTTGGCTTGAAAGCGCGTTTCAATGGCTTGATCCGGCTGAATGTGAAAGATGATGCGATTGGCACCAACCGATCTGGCGCCCACACCCTGTTGATTGGCGGCACCAAAGAGTGCAGCGGCTGGCCGCTTGAACTGAATCACTACATCGGTTCCACGCGTCCACAACGCCTTGCCCGAACGCAGATAGATAGGCACTCCCTTCCACCGCGGATTGTCGATAAACAATCGGAGGGCCGCGAACGTCTCCGTGGATGACTGAGGATCAACACCGCGCTCCTGGCGATAGTCGGGGCACGCGTCCCCACTGGCTTTCTTACCCGCGCCGTACTGTCCGCGAACGGAGTTGGCCACCGCATCAGCCGGGGAGTAGACGCGAAGTGCGTGAAGCAAGTGGAACTTGGCATCGCGCACATCATCGGCCGAGAGCGATGAAGGCTGTTCCATGCACAAGTACGCCAGCATCTGAAACATGTGATTCTGAATCATGTCGCGTAGGACGCCCACTGAGTCGTAGTAGTCCGCGCGGCCCTCCACGCTTACGGCTTCTGAGACTGTGAACTGGATGTGGTCAATGTGCTCATGGTTCCAGATGGGTTCAAACATTCCGTTTGCGAAGCGAAAGGCGAGAATGTTCTGTACCGTCTCTTTGCCTAGGTAATGGTCCACGCGGTAGATCTGAGTTTCGTCCCAATACGACAAGATGCTCTGATTGAGTTCTTGCGCTGAAGCCCAATCGGTGCCGAATGGCTTTTCCACGATGATGCGCTTCCAACCGGGCAGGTCCCTAAAGCCGGCTTTCTGCAAGTGTTCTGACACCATCGCAAACACTTTTGGCGGGGTGGCCAAGTAAAAGACAACGTTGCCTCCCGCGTCGTACTGGTGGTCCAGTTGGCGCACCAGGTGCAGCAACCGTGTGTACGCCTCGGCGTCTCCAAAGTCTGCGGACATGTAGTTCAGGCGCTGACAGAGCCGCTCCCATACTGAGGGTTCAAACTCCGCCGCCGTGTTGTACTTCTTGATGTCCTGGGACATCCGGTCGCGAAACTCTTGCGTGGTGAGTGTGTCCCACGCAATGCCCACAAAGGCAAACTGCTGTGGCAGCAGTCCATCCTTGGTCAGGTTGTAGAGCGCGGGCATGAGCAAGCGCTTGGTCAGGTCGCCCGATGCTCCAAAGATCACCAGAATGCATCGCTCTGCGGTGCTCATGTTCGCCACTCGTCAATCAAGGATGCGGCCAGTGCGGTCCACCCAGTTTGGTGTGAGGCGCCAAGACCGGCGCCCGTGTCACCATGGAAGTACTCATAGAAGAGCAGGTGGTCACGCCAGTGCGGATCCTGCTGAAAGGTTGGGCTGTCGCCAAAAACCGCGCGCCGCTGCGTAGTGTCATCGCGGGTGAACAACCCAATCAGGCGGTCAGCGAGGTCGTTAGCCATTTCTCTGTACGCCATGCTGCGTCCGCCGGGCAATTGAAGCTTGCGTCCTGCACCGTACACCTGCCCAAGCTTTCGCAATGACTCAATGAGCAAAAAGTTCGTGGGCAGCCAGATCGGTCCGCGCCAGTTTGAATTGCCACCTTTGATCTTGCTATGTGCCTCTCCAGGTTCGTAGTGCACGGTGCGCCCGTCGTATTCAAATGGATGAGCTTCATGCCACTTGGAGAGGCTGCGTACGCCATAGGGGGAGAGAAACTCTGCGGGATCCCACACTCGGTTGAGCAGGCATTGGATTTGATCTTCATTCACGATGGTGAGCAGGTGCGCCTTGTGGCCGTCGCGCTCAACCACGTGCACCACATCCGCGGCCAAGTCGGCGCGATTCTTTAGGAACCATTGGAAGTTGGCGTTGAACCCCTTGAACTTCTCGATCCAATTCGCTTCAAGTCGTTCCACCGCAAAAAGCGGTATGAGCCCCACCAGGGATCGCACGCGAAAGGTCTCGTAGTGGCCATTGGGGAATCGAAGCACGTCATAGAAGAAGCCATCCGTTGAGTCCCACAATTGGTAGTCGCGATTGCCCATGCGCTTCATGGCCGCCGCCACGAGCACATAGTGTTGAAAGAACTTGGTGGCCAGGCTTTCGTACGCGGGGTTGCCATGGGCCAATTCCAGCGAAATGCGCATCATGTTCAAGCAGAACATGCCCATCCATCCCGTAGCGTCCGCCTGCTCAAGCACCGAACCGTCCGCGCACGCCACGCTGCGGTCCACCACGGTGATGTTGTCCAGCCCCAAGAAGCCCCCCTCAAAGATGTTGTTGCCTCCGCTGTCCACCTTGTTGATCCACCACGCAAAGTTCATGAGCAGCTTGTGAAAGCAACGCTCAAGAAACTCACGATCCCCCTTGCCGGTGCGGAACTGTTCATTGCTGTACACCCGCCACACCGCCCACGCATGCACTGGGGGGTTCAAGTCACTGAACTCCCACTCGTACGCGGGAATCTGACCGTTGGGGTGCTGAAACTGTTCAAAGAGCAGCATCCACAACTGGTCCTTGGCAAATCCCGGATCAATCTGCCCAAACGCTACGCAATGAAACGCAAGATCCCATGCGGCAAACCATGGATACTCCCACTTGTCCGGCATGGTCATGATGCGCATTGAGTTCAGGTGCTTCCAGTGGTGGTTGCGCACGGTGCGCCGTTCGCTGGGCGGGGGAGTCTTTGGCGAATCGCCCTTCAGCCACACATCGACATCAAACAGATAGCTCTGCTTGGACCACAGCAGGCCTGCGAGCGCTTGGCGTTGCACACGGCGCTCGTCGGCGGTGGCTTGACCATGATGCAGCGCTGCGTAGAACTCATCCGCTTCTTGCTGACGCGCTGTGAATGTGGGCCCTACCGCACTCAGTGGATCGGTCAGTCCGGCTTGGTCACTCAGGCGCAACTGAAGCGTGACGGATGCGCCGGGTGCAATCGCAGCAAAGTGATAGAGCAGCGTTGACTTGGTGCCCACGCCCTGTGGATTCACAAACTCCTGCGGTGCCTTTCGTGAACCAGCGGGGGGCCCAATGATGGCATGATGAAACGCATCTTTGACGTACGGCGAGCGGCTGGTGTGCCCGGGTCCGTACACGCGCTCAGCGTTGGTTTCATTATTGGTAAAGAGGAGTGCGGCGCCCGCCGGCCCGTACAGCGTGCGTGACCCAAGTCGATACGAAACGGGCACACTGCCCAGCGATTCACACCCCGAGTCATCGGTGGTAAAGCTTACAAAGTTGCTGCCGGTGGCCCCCGCTCGAATGACGGGCTCTCGAGCCGGTGCATCGCTCCACGCCCACGTGTTGCGAAACCACAGGTGGGGCAAAATGTACAGGGGCGCTGCCTGCGGGCCGCGATTGTGCGCGGTGATGCGAATGCACAAGTCTTCCGCCGACAGCTTGGCGTACTCAATGACAATGTCAAAGTAGCGATTGTCTGTAAAAGCTCCAGTATCCAGCAGTTCATACTCGCCACCTTGGCCTTGCCGCGCGCGATTGGACTGAATCAAGTCGTGGTAGGGAAACTCCACCTGCGGATACTTGTAGAGCAGGCGCATGTACGAATGCGTTGGCGTGTTGTCTGCGTGAAAGTAGTACTCCTTGACGTCCTCGCCGTGATTACCCTCGTGCGGAGTGAGACCAAAGAATCGCTCCTTCAGTATGGGATCCACTCCATTCCAAAAGGCTGGTGCAAAGCACAGCAACTGGTAGCGGTCGCAAATGCCTGCAATGCCATCTTCGCCCCAGCGATACGCCTTGCTGCGAGCAAGGTCATGCGGTAGATAGCCCCATGCGTCTCCGTTGCTGCTGTAGTCCTCGCGCACGGTGGCCCAGGCGCGATCGCTAAGGAATGGACCCCAACGACGCCACGAGTAGATCTCGTCGTTGATCTCGGCCAATCGACGATGTTCAGCGGTGGGCATGGCGGTGCACGTTGCATGCTAATCATGGGTTCCGTGTTCCGACTGCCACCCGCTTCAAGTGGTGAATTGAAGGTTGTCTTTGGGCATCCGTGGTCTAGGATTGCTGCATGCTCACCTCGGCGATCGCATTGGCCTTGGCTTTGACCTCTCCATCAGATTGGGATCGTGCCGCAGCTGTGTCTGTGGAACTTGCCGATATGGGGCGTGTCACGTTGGTGCTTGAGCGTTTTGAAACTCTCACCAGCGATGTTCAGGCGAGCATTGGTGGACCCGCCCCTGCGAACATGAACGCGCTTCTGAACACGGTGCGTTCAGTCCGAACGTACGGGGGGCATGTGGAAGGCCTGCCAGACAGCCGCGCCTACATGGCATTCTCACCGTTTGGCCGGGTGGGAATGATTGAAATTGCCGGCCGCCGCTTTGCGCTGGCGCCCGATGCGGGCTCTTGGGCCGGTCCTGTGCTTGGCCCTGGCCGATGGGTTGAAAGTACTGGGGCGGGTGCGCCGTTGTTGGACCACGTGTGCCACGTGATTCAGGACTCGCCCAACGAGGGCGGCACCGCAGGCGTACCCATTCCGCCCGCGTCTGCCCGGGGTCTGCGAGTGCGCGTCGCCGCCGACTGCGATTTTGAGTTCACCTCAATCTTTGACTCCGCAGATTCTGCAGCCGCGTACGTGGTGTCGCTCTATGGCGCCATTAGTCAGATCTATGTTCGTGAGTGCGGAGTGCGCGTTCAACTTTCTTACATTCGACTGTGGACCACCCCCGATGACCCGTATCAGGAACCAGATCCGCTGGTTCAGTTTCGAAACCTGTGGAACGCGGAGCAGGGGGCAGTGGTGCGCGACGTGGCGCAGCTGCTCACGGGCCGTCGAAACCTGCCCTATGGAGGGGTGGCATGGTTGAGTTCAGCGTGCGGCACCAACGGCTATTCCGTGTGCGGATACCTCATTGGCAGCTTTACGGATCCGGGTCGGACCGATCCCGGCAATTGGGACATCATCGTCACCGCGCATGAACTGGGGCACAACATCGGCACGTTGCACACCCACGATTACGGCATCGATACCTGCGCGTCAGGCACCGTGCTTCGCGGCGGATTCATGAGCTATTGCCACACCGTGTCCGGCGCCACGGCCAATGTAGACCTCACCATGCACACCATCGTGCGCAACAAGGTGGCGGAGTTTCTGGTGGCAGCACCGTGCATCACTCACGACTGCGATGGCGATGGAGTAGACGATCTCGAGGCCATCGCTACGAATGCGGTGCTAGACGTCAACTCAGACGGAATCCCCGATAGCTGTCAGGATTGTGATGGAGATGGAATCCTGAACCCCGACGCCATTTCCGCGGGCTCACTCGATCTGAACAACAATGGGATACCCGACGAGTGCGAACCCGACTGCAACGGGAATGGCCTTGTTGATGAGTTTGACATCTGGGCGGGCAGCAGTACCGATGTCTGGGGCAACGGCGTACCCGATGAGTGCGAACTTGACTGCGATGGCAACGGCACCTCGGACTACACACAGATTCTTGCCAACATGCAGCTTGATCTAGATCGCAATGGTCAATTGGATTCCTGCCAAGATTGCGACGGTGATGGCACGCTTGACGCCACGGTTCTTGCTGGTGCCCGCCACTGGTGGGTGTCTTCCGCGGACGATGGGGCCATTCGTGAACTCAACGCACGCAGCGGCGTGCGCCAGCGCACCAGCGGCGCCGCTGCGGAGACAGTGACCGAATTGGCGCTGGATGCCGATGGACACATCTATGGAACATCGGGGTCTTCTGTAGTTCGCTGGGATTCAAGTACTGGGCAGTTTTTGGGGACATTTGTGGCGGCCGGATTGGGGGGGCTTTCGCAAGCGCGCGGTTTGGCATTCTTGCCCGATGGCAGCCTGCTGGTCGCAAGCCGTGGAACCTCACGCGTGCTGCAGTTCTCTCGAGCAGGCGCATTCCTTCAGGTGTTTGCCCTCATGCCCAACGGAGCACTCGCGCGTCCCCATGGCATCGCCCTCAGAGGTGACGGTGTCGTGGCGGTGAGCGCTAGCGACGGACGCGTCCATGGATTCAGGAGCGATGGTGTGTACTTGGGCATTCTGGCAGATCTCCTACCCCTGACACCTGATCCCAATCCCAGTGGGGTGCTGTATGTGCCATCGGGCGATCTGCTGGTGGCCAGCCGAGGATTGAATCAGATCCACCGATTTGACGGTCAGACCGGCGAGCACCTCGGTAGGTTTGACGTGGGGCCAAACGCGGGTTCCAGTGTCGCGCTCAAGACTCCCATGTCTATGAAGCTGCTCGACGGCGGCAGGGTAGTGGTCGTGACGTCGCAGACCGGCACAGCGGCGCTGATTGGATTTGATGCCGTGAGCGGGTACCACCTGCGCACCTATCGCGTGTATTCAACGGATGCACCCGCCGCTGCTGGGCTGCTCATCATGCCCAGTTCGCCCTTGGATTGCAATGGCAATCTCATTCCCGATTCCTGCGATCTTTCCTCTGGTTTTAGCGCGGACGTCAACGCCAACGGCACGCCGGATGAGTGCGAGGGTGGTCCCTGGCACCCCGCAGACTTCAACTTTGACGGCATGGTGGATGGTGCGGATCTGGGTGCGTTGTTGGCCGCGTGGGGTGCCGGAGGCCCTGCAGATCTGGATGGAAACGGTTTGGTTGACGGCGCTGACTTGGGAATCTTGCTGGGCGCCTGGGGCCAGCACGGGTAGAGGTGCAACAGTTCATACATTGATCCGGGTTCAGAAGAACCGCCCATCAAGCGTGTGCCAACTGCGCGGCCGACAGGTGGGATCCCAGCGAGCGACAGTTCACGGGTCGAGCGAATGTGAGAAGTGCACGGCGGGACGAACTATGTAGTCGCGCTGATCAAGAGTCAGACTACGCGGGAGGTGCGTTTGCAATTTGGGGGTCGCTGTCTAGAATGACCCACCAATCGTGGCGGAAGGTCTTGCGCACTCGGTCCCGCAAGGGATGGAGATTGAGTGCGCGTGAGCCTCATTGGAGATGTGGTTGTCAAATCGCAGTGTGTCCCTTCTTTGCTGCACGCTTGGGGCGTTGGCTGCATTGGTGATGCTGCGAGAGGTTCAGGCAGGCCTTGAACCTGAAAACGTGCTTCTGCTGTACAACGGGCAAGACGCTGAGTCGCAGCAAATCAAGGCGGCGTATGTGGCCGCCCATCCTGGTGTTCACGCGCTGAATCTAGATCTTGTCTATCAAGATCCACCCGACGCTCAGAATCCACCGGCTCTGGCCGTCAACAAGTACTACATCACTCCGTTGGCCTTCACAGAGTTAGTTCAAGCCAAAGTGCTTGAGTATGTTGCGGCCCACTCCACGGCACAGGCACCAATCGTGGCCATTGCCACGACGCGCGGTCTTCCTGCGTGCGTGTCCTCGCACTTTGCCCCACCCGCCAATCACAGCAATCAGTACCTCAAGGCATCCTTTGAAGCACGGCTGGCACGTGGAACGCTTCCGGGTGATATGGGATTCTATTTCAATCCCTACTATTCACAGGTGGGAGTAGGGTTCAAAGAGTTTGCCACCCAGGCGGAGGGGTGGTGTCTTTCTCTGATTGGCAAAATGTTCTTGGCCTGCCGGCTTGACTCAGATGTGCCCGATTCCGATGTTGACGGCGACGGCGACATTGATCATGTGGATGGTGTCAAAGCGCTGATTGAGCGATCGCGCCATCTCACCGCCAACCCCACCCAGTGCACGATGGTCTACGACGCCTCTGCGGGCGGATTGGGGCTCAACATGGTGGGTAATGTGGCGTCCAACATGTGGGACTTGGGGTGGTCGGTTCACTACGACCGCTCAGAGGCGTTTCTCCACGGTGCTGACGACCCGAGCCGGTGCAAACCGGCCATCGAAGGGCAGTACACCGGCATGCCAGAATTGGTGCACTACGGGCTGGGTAAGAATCACATTCCCAACAACGCCCCCGGGGACGAAGTCACCCGCTTTTATGTGAGAAGCTACCGGCCTGCACCGGCCGGGTTGTTCATCAGTCACGAGTCCTTCAATGGCATCACGCTGCGCACGCCATGGCACCTGGAGGGTGGCACTGAAGATTGGCGCCAGGGTCAGGTGCTCCATTGGATTGCCAAAGGTGGATCGTTCACAATTGGTCACGTGAACGGAGTCAGTGCACCGGCGGATTTGAAGTACGCGCAGTACAACCTTTACGTGAAGGGTCTTAGCTGGGCAGAAGCCGCATACTCCTCGTTGTATCAATTGGATCACTTCTATACGCCAGTGGGTGATCCACTCGCCGAAGTCCAAGTGCGCAACCCCGACTTCAACGGTGACCACGCGGTGAATGGCGCCGACCTGGGAGTGTTCATCTACGCGTGGGGTGTGGGCGCAGGTCCTGCGGATTTGAATGGCGACGGTGTTGTCGAGGGCGCGGATCTGGGTGCATTTCTTCATTCATGGGGCTGGGTTGCGCTGCAGCGCCCTGACGCGCTTCCGGCCACTCCGCCATTTCCGCAGCAGGACCTGTGCCCCTGACAGCGAATTGAGACGTGAAGGGCAGTTGGGGCCAGCGCCTACGATGGCAGTGGCATCCTCTGCACGAATGTCTTTCCATGAGTCACGCTCACACCAGTGCATCCTCGCCCACTGCTCCAGCAGTGCAGCGAAGTGACTTGCCCATCACCGGCATGACGTGCGCAGCCTGTGCAGCACGAATTGAGCAACGGTTGGCCAAGCAACCCGGAGTGGAAAGTGCCAATGTGAACTTTGCCACCAAGGTGGCCACCGTTCGGCATCGCGCTGGCGCCACAACGCACGAGCAGTTGGTACGTGCGGTCCAAGAGATTGGATATGGGGTTGACCCATCGCACGCCGACGGGGCGCAGGGTCATATTCATTCAGACTCGCACCACGAGCGCATGCTGCTCCAGCGGACCGCCATCGGGGCAGTGCTTACGCTTCCTGTGCTGGTCATTGCCATGTCACATGGCACCATTCCTGTGTTGGATCAGCCATGGATGAACTGGGTGCAGCTTGCACTCACAGCTCCCGTGGTGTTCTGGTGCGGAGGGCCATTCTTTCGCTCGGCGTGGAAAGGGGCTCTGCACTGGAGCGCCAACATGGACACCCTTGTGGCCCTGGGAACTGGCGCTGCGTTTGCGTTTTCGGCAGCAGCCACCGTGTGGCCACGGTGGTTCATGCGCCTTGAAGCCGCTGGCGAGCATGGCGCAAGCACTCATGCTCAGGCCGAAACCATTGCTCGAGCGCCCGTGTACTTCGAGGCCGCCGCGCTTATCATTGTTCTCATTCTGCTGGGAAAATTTTTAGAAGCTCGCGCCACCGGCCGCACCGGTGCAGCCATTCGCAGGCTCATGGACCTGCAGGCCAAGACTGCGCGGGTGGTGCGCAATGGCATCGAGATTGAAGTGCCCGCCCATCAGGTGATGGTGGCCGACACCGTAGTGGTCCGCCCTGGCGAACGCATTCCTGTGGATGGCACGGTGCTTTCTGGTACTTCCTCGGTGGACGAGTCCATGCTCACCGGCGAGAGCATTCCTGTGGACAAGGAGGCAGGGAGCGCCGTGTTCGGCGCCACCGTCAACACCACAGGGGCGCTGATCGTGTCTGCCACGAAGGTGGGGGCGGATTCCGCGCTTCAGCAAATCGTTCGACTCGTTCAAGAAGCGCAGGGAAGCAAAGCGCCTATCGCTCGTCTTGCGGACCGGATCAGCAGCGTGTTTGTTCCCGTGGTGGTCACCATATCCGTGGCCACCTTTGCGGCGTGGTGGCTGCTTGCGCCTGCTGAACTTCGCGTGAACATGGCGCTGGTTACATCGGTGTCGGTGTTGGTGATCGCCTGCCCCTGCGCGTTGGGCCTGGCCACGCCCACGGCCATCATGGTGGCAACCGGGCAGGGTGCGGAGCAGGGGATCCTTGTTCGAGGTGGCGGAGCGCTGGAGGCGGCGCGTGACATTCATGTGGTGGTCATCGACAAGACTGGCACACTCACCCAGGGTAAGCCGGCACTCACCGATGTGATCCCTGCTTCAGGCGTCGATCGCACGCAGCTATTGCGATTGGCGGCCTCCGCCGAGCAGTTGAGCGAGCACCCGTTGGCGCAGGCGATTGTGAACGGAGCCCATGCGCAGGGCATTGACTTGATTCAACCGTCAACGTTCAAAGCCGAAGTGGGCTTGGGCGTGAGCGCACTTCTGGAGGGAAGTCACGTGCTGGTGGGCAGGCAGGAGTTCTTGCGTCAACAGGGCATTGACGTGCCAGCATCCACTGACGCGGAAGATTTGGCACGTGCAGGCAAGACTCCCATGTGGGTGGCAAGTCGCGGCCGCGTTCTGGGCATTCTGGCAGTTGCAGATCGCGTAAAGCCTGAGTCCGCTCAGGCTGTGGCCGCACTGCACGCTCTTCAGTTGCGGGTGATCATGATGACTGGCGACAATGCCGGTACTGCGCATGCAGTGGCCACAGAAGTGGGGGTGGATGAAGTGCTTGCTGGAGTGCTGCCGCAAGACAAGGCGGCCATGGTGAAGCGGCTTCAAGAACAGGGCTTGACGGTGGCGATGGTGGGCGATGGCATCAACGATGCCCCCGCGCTTGCACAAGCGAATGTGGGAATGGCGATTGGCACCGGCACAGACATCGCCATGGAGGCCTCGGACATCACGCTGATCCGTGGTGATCTGCGCGCGGTTGCACAGGCCATCGCGCTATCTCGTTCCACCATGCGCGTGGTGAAGCAAAACCTCTTTTGGGCTTTTGTCTACAACGTTCTGGGCATACCCATTGCTGCGGGAGTGCTGTACCCAGCCACCGGGTGGTTGCTGTCACCCATCGTGGCGAGCGCGGCCATGTCGTTCAGCAGCGTTAGCGTGGTGCTGAATAGCCTGCGGCTTCGCAGGGTCCCCACGAACCCAAAAGCATTCCTAAGTCAGCTCCATCAACCGTCAAGTCGCAGTTGAAGTCGGCGGGGCAGGCGCCGCAGGATCCCCAACTGCCCAGCAAACTGCCCAGATCCGCGCCATCGACTTGCATGTCGCCATTCAGGTCTGCAACGCAGGGTGAGTCTGACAGCGTTGTGCCCGGACTCTGAACCAACGCTTGGATCTCCGAGCACGAGAGCGCACGGTGGTAGATCTGCAGGTCGTCCAACAAGCCGTGAAAGAAGCCCACATTCTCAGCTTGACCAATGGTCATCGGCACTGTGGCATCAGGCACTGGCAGCGACGAAGTTCCCGTTCCCAATGAAACCCCGTCAACATAAAAGGAGTATGTGCTGCCAGTGCGAGTTACGGCGTAGTGATGCCAATCTCCGGTGCTTGGCGCAAACGTGCTGGTGGGAATGATGAACGCCGATCCCGGACCGTTGATGTGGAAGCACAGGTTGCCCTGACCATCGCAGAAAAAGATCCACTTGTTGAAGTTGCCGCTTCCATCATCGTGCGCCACAAAGGCGTTGGGCACGGAGTTCAGCGAACCCTGTTTGATGGTGGTGAAATTTGCCCAAATCGCCACCGTGAACGGCGAATCCCCAAAGTGCCAATCTGGGTCGTCGGGGACTGATACATATTGAGAGCCACCATTCAGGGCAAACGCCTGACCTGCGATGCCGACGCCAAATCCTGCACCATTCTGCATGGTGCCATGATGGCCACCTGCAGAATCTTGAGCGTTGCCCTCAGCGGCGTAATGGCTGATTGAACTGGCATGTGCATGCGGGTTAAGCCACAAACACATCAATGCCGAGGCCATACCACCGAAGAATTGAAGGGCTCTGTATTGATTCATGCGTGTCACCTTGTAGCAAGGGGCGGACGAACTGCCACAACCGTCATACCCGGCCGGGTGCACGGCGCGGCATGGCAGGACCCCAAGATGCCGGCGGTTCCTCACTTCAATTTCCCGCACAAACCCAGAAGAATTCACAGATCACGCAGGTCCCTCGGCGATTCTCTTTGGAGCGCTCCCAATTCGGGATTAGGATTATCACCGTCATCAGCGGCTCGGAAGCCTCTCCAGCCGCGGCGCCGATGCCCTCCGTCGGCATTCCCTTTCACGCCCAGTTAGGAGCTTGGCCATGAATCGAATTCAGTGTGGGCTCGCGGTGCTCGCAGTGGCGGTGGTGTGCCCTGCCGCTACGGCAGAAATCTTTACGGTGCAGGTGAGTTTGGATGGCTTTCAGGAATCTCCTCCCAACCCCAGTCCGGGCAGCGGCCAAGCATCCGTGACCATAAACACGGAAACGCGGCTGGTTGAGATTCTCCTCAACTATTCCGGTTTGGTTGCGCCCGCGACCGCGGCTCACCTTCACGGGTTGGCTGATCCCGGACAGAATGCGGGAGTTCTGTTTGGCCTCACCAACATGGGAGACCACTTCATGGGAAGCGGCGTGCTCTCAGAAGCCAACTTTGCGGGGCTCATGGAGAACCGAACCTATATCAATCTTCACACCACCGCGTTCCCAGGCGGAGAGATTCGCGGTCAGGTCATCGTGCCCGCTCCGGGTGTTGCGCCGCTCTTGGCGTTGGCGCTCGCAGGGAGAGGTCGTCGACGACGCGCCTGAATTCAGTGTTCACGCTGCGCAACCTAGGACTGACATGACTCAATCAATCGCTCATTGTATGCGGCTTGCACTCACTCGCTCAATGATCCCGGCGGCACTTGCGGCCGCCGGGATCGCTTCTGTGGCGGCGGCAGACAACGTCATGTGTTGGGGGCTGAATGATCGTGGGCAAACCACTATTCCCGCCAACCTTGGTCCGGTGACTGCAGTGGCTGCAGGGTTTTCGCACACGCTGGCCATCAAATCAGATGGCACAGTTCGATGCTGGGGCTGGGACTTTTACGGCCAAATCACGCCGCCGCCGGGGCTAGGAATAGTGACTCTCATCGCTGCGGGTGGATCTCATTCCGTAGCGCGCAAGGCAGACAACACGGTGGTGGGATGGGGGCGCAATAGCGAGGGGCAGTGCACAACGCCCGCAACTCTCGGCGCTGCCAGTGCCATTGCTGCGGGATGGCGCCACACGGTGGCACTCAAGACGAGCAATAGTTCTGTGGTCTGCTGGGGTTACAACCCCGATGGTCAGACCACTGTGCCAGCCAACTTGGGAACGGTTTCCAAGATTGCCGCAGGGCACAGTCACACCGTGGCGCTCAAGACCAACGGCACAGTGGTCTGCTGGGGAGACAACACCAACAACCAATGTCTGGTTCCAGCATCCGCCGTTGGGGTCACCGGCATCGCGGCGGGCGGGTACCACACCGTAGCTCTCAAGTCCAACGGCACTGTGGTGTGCTGGGGTCTCAACACAAACGGCCAATGCACACCGCCCGCAAACTTGGAGCCGGTGGCGGCCGTTGCAGCAGGCGTCAATCACACCATCGCACAGACTGCAACATTGGGCGGCGGCAACAACATTCGATGCTGGGGGTTGAACATTGACGGCCAATGCACGGTGCCACCCGGAGTTGGCGTGGTCAACATGGTCTCGGGTGGCGAGGGGCACACCGTCATCATGGTGGCGGTGCAGGGCAGCCCCGCAGATTTCAACAACGATGGGATCGTGGATGGTGCTGACCTTGGAGAACTCTTGGGAGCGTGGGGCACCTTTAGCTTTACGTACGACTTGAACGGCGATGAGATTGTTGATGGCGCCGACTTGGGTCTTCTGCTTGGATACTGGGGATAGTGAGTGTGCCAGCGTTCCAGCCGACTACACACTTGGGTGTAAGCCGCCGTGAGGCCATCCGCTGCGCAGCCGCGTCGGTGGCCGGCTTTATCGCCCTGCCTGCGATGGGCTTGGGCGCCGCGGCCGCACCCTCCGCGCATACGCGCCGCGCAATCTCCGGCAAACTAGGCAAACTGCAACTGTTGCAGATCGGGGTGGGTGGAAGCATCGCTCCAGCGGATCGGTCTGAGTTGGCAGGGCACCCCGATGTGGTGTTCACAGGCTTCTGCGATGTTGATTCCACCGCTCTTGCGCAGGTTTCCAAAGATCATCCAGACGCATTCACGTGCCGTGACTTTCGTGAGGCCTTTGACAAGCACGGTTCCAAGTTTGACGCCGTGGTGGTCTGCACGCCGGATCACAATCATGCGCTCATCATGATGACCGCACTCAAGGCGGGCAAGCACGTGTATGGGCAAAAGCCGCTCGTGCAGCAACTCTCTGAAGTCACTGCCATGGAGGCGGCCATTCGTGCGCGCCCTGCGTTGGTGACGCAAGTGGGCAATCAGCGTATGGGCGCCAAGGGGCGGCAGCACGCCGTGCAGATTCTGCGTGACGGACTGCTGGGCAAGGCCATTGAAGCCCACGTGTGGGTCAACGGTCCCCCCGATGGTGGGGACGGCTACTTCTACTACGGCGGACTCAAGGAGCCAACTCCCGTCCCGCCCAACATTGATTGGCCACTCTGGCTGGGTGCCGCGGTGGATGCGCCGCATCGGGAGGGCTTAGTGGGGCAACGATGGAGATCATCGTGGGACTACGGAACGGGCCAGTTGGGGGACTGGTGCACACACCTGCTTGACGTTCTGTACTTTGCGTACGGGCTTGGATCGCCCTTTGCCGTGCAGTCCAACACCAGGGCGCCCTCAGACTTCTATCACGCGTTGCAGGTGCAGTCCACACTCTCGTATCGCGGAGGTGGAACACACTTTGCCCACGCCGTGTTTCCGGTGCACTATCACGACAAGGGGCAGTATCCATCTCGCGCAGCACTCGGATTGCCTCCCGGAAGGTTTGGGAGCACCGGAACCTTGGTGGTGTGCCAGGGCGGTGTGCTTTCGGTTGAACCGGAAGGCGCCATTGAAGTGTGGCGCGACGGAAAGCCTGTGGCTTGGCAGGAACTATCCGGCCTGCAGTCGGTTACAGCGCGCAATCACTGGCACTCCTGGGTGGACAAGATCGTGGGCAAACCAGACGCCTTTGTTCAGACGCCATTTCTCGTCGGAGCGGGTATGGCGGAGGCGGGACTGCTGTGCTGTCGCGCTGCGCGCTTTCCCAATCAAGAACTGCGGTGGGACAAGTCCACGCTCACCTTTGCCGATCACCCTGAGGCCACAAAAACCATTGTGCGCAGGGAGTATCGAACCGGCTATGAACCTCCCCAGCTCTGAGTGTGCGGCCCTCAGTCGCGCACCAAAACAAGAATCACTACGACAGCAGAGCGGGCAAACCAAGATACTTGCGCAACGTGGTGAGTTGACCCAAGTGCCAGCCATCATGCCATGCCAACTTGTAGAGCAAGTCCATCTTGGTGTCAGCAAAGCCTTGCGTGGCTTCCTTGACTGACTCTTCTGCCTGTGAAGGGGTCATGGACTGCGCGATCCTCTGGATTCGCGCCCACGATTGGTCAAAGTGCGATCGCACTTCCCCCAAGCTGGGATTCGCCTTTGTGTCGGCGGAGGGGGTACTACCCATGCCAAACATCTTGCCATAGGCCTCTGGAAGCGTGCTAGGTTTCCCATCGAGCACACCAGCCGCCCAGTCGTATGTGGACGCCAAATGCCCGAGGGTCCACAAACAGTGGTTGGGCTGTCCCGGGGCTTGCGCGGTCACTTTGTCAGCGGGCCACTCCGCGGCCTTCACGATCATGCCGTGTGCAAACTCCAAGAACTCCGTGTGGTACGTGGTGGTGATCATGTCTCAATCTTACTTGCACCGCAGCGTCAAAGCGAGAAGGCGCCATAATCGTGCTTTGCGCACACATTAGGGGTGCTCCAGTTACCAAGCACTCCACTGCCCAAGCAGCATTCCCAAGTCGGCGCCATCCACCCCACGAGGGGGAATGAGATCGGCTGGGCTGTCCGAACTGCCCCACGCTTCAAGCAGGAGGCTCAGGTCTTGTCCGTCCACTCTCTGATCCGAGTTCAGATCTACAAGCAGGAATGGTTGGACAGGCGCAAGCATGCCAGCCATGAGTACAGGTGCACCTCGGTCCGTTGCGTTCCACAGTTCCCAAAGCAACTGCCCCGTATTGTCGGTGTGGTTGCCATCACGGAGATGCTCCACATATTCCTTGGGAACGTTTTGGTAGTACAGCTCCACTGCCACTTGCGAAGTTCCGTGACGGAGGGCAAACCAGCTGTCGTCCCAGTGTTGGCCGTCCGCATACTGGTGAGCGACCACGGGCGCGCCCCCGGCTTCAAAAGCTGCGTTTGAGAATCCACGCGGCGGAATTCGATTGTCCTTCACAATGGTGTCTGCAAGCGACATGTGCCCGGTTGGACCCGCGGAGTATCCAGTGAGTGCGGCGGCAGCAGGCGAGAGCCCCACCAGCATCTCATAGACCTCGGTGCTGGCCGCGTCCAACTCCGCTTTCTCAGCGTGGTATCCACCATATTCGTGCAGGGTGGCTCCCGTGTCATTCAGAAGGCGAACGGTGACCCACATCCTGCGCCCCTCGATGTGGCCCGTGGGGATCTTGTGCCCGGACTCATTGATGACCCGAACCCGTACTGAACCCCCCTCTTGACTCACTTGCAGCGTTGCAGCTCGTTGGAGCATGGAGATGCTTCTGGTCTTGGCATCTTGAATGGAAACCAGATCCACGGAGGGGTCGTTCTTGTGAAGTTCCGCCACCATGGAGAGCACGGATACTGCGGCACCTGCAAAGTCGTGACGGCGAAGATCCGTGCGTGTGGGGCCGATGATGCACCCCTTGCCCTGCGTGGTGGGCATGTGGCAGTCTTGGCAGCTGGAAACCACTGTGAGATCGCCTCCAAACCGACCGCCGGTTTCAACTCCAGTCGATGCAAACTGACTGAGTTTCCATTCGGTGTACGTGCGCTCAAGCGGGAATTGCATCCAAGGGTCTGCGCTGGGTGCCCGCTGGTCAATGGCGTTGTAACTATAGGTGCCGTTAGGCATGCGCGACACGGCCACGTTGCCCACGTCGTGGCACGTGCCGCACATCTCGCTGGATGCATGAAAGGGGGACTGAAGCACCTGATGAAGTGCCTTTCCGTCAGCGCGAGTTCCGCGCCGGCGGCCTTCGGGATCCAGCACAAACATGGCGTTCCCCACAAAGTCCGGCACATCCACAAGGGCCGCCAAGATGTCGGCGTCCTCGGGAGGGCTTATGCCTGGCTTGTAGAAGGGATCCACCATGGAATGACAAAAGTGGCAATTGACTCCATCGCGGTCATAGGAGTCAAGTGCCGAACCATCGGTGATGTACGCATGGCCTGAAGGAATGGAGAGAGGAACGTGACAGCGCATGCAGTAGTACCCCACGCCCCCGACGTCCTGTTCGGCTGTGGTCATCTGCGCGAAGAAGAGCGGGTCGCGGCCCGCATGTGCCATCAGGCTGCCATTCCACGTTGACCAGGGGGCTGGCTTGGTGGGTTCTCCCCCGCCTGAAGTGTGGCACATGGTGCAGTTGGACGAGTCCCAAATCACATCGGTGGTGACATCGCCCACCTGAGTCCCAGCCACATGAAAATCCTCCAGCGTCATGTCAATGACTGCGCCCAGCAGCACGCAGGTACCCAGCAGTCCCACAGAAATGAAACCAATGCGTTTCATGACGGAACACCCAAGAGTCGGAGTGCCTTGGGAAAGAGAATGTTGTTCTCCTTGTGCACGTGAAGGTGCAGGTCAGCCTCAAAGGTTTCAAGGCTGGCCAGAAGCACACGGTGGGTTGTGCACGCATTCGGCGGAACGCGGTAATCGTGCAGCAACTCGCGGATCCGTGCGAGCGCGCGCCCCGCGTGCTCGTGTTCGCTCATCAGATTGGCGAGTGGTCCATCCGCCAGCCACTCAAAGCGAGATTCTGCGTGTGGCGCCTCCATGCTTCTGAGAGCTGGAAAGAGAATGGCTTCCTCTTTGTCGAGGTGTTCGAGGAGCGGCCCCTTGAGTTCCGTGAACACTTCAGCCGCCTCAACCACTTCTGGAAGGCGTTCGCCGTGCGCATGCACCACTTTACCCAGCAGCGCTTCCAAGCGTGGAAACTCGCGTCGCACAAAGGCATGGTGAACGTCCTGAATGTGATCAGCCAACTCCGTCATAGTGGCCTTGGTCCAGTTGCGCTCGGCCATGAGATCGGCCGCGCACGCGTGTTCAATGAGTGCAGCAACCAGAGCCGGATTCAGTCGCTTGGCGGCGCAGGCCTCGGCCAGTGTTCGCTTCCCGGAACAGCAATACTCAATTCCCACATTCTCGAGCACACGGGCCACCGACGGATGGATGGCGGCAAGTTCACCCACGCGTTCCATGAATTGCGGAGTTGTTAACATGCATATGCTCCTTGGCAGTCTGAGGGTGATGGCGTTGGCTCTCCACCAGCAACAGTAGAGTTGTAGACAATCATATCATCAATTATGCTTTCATCCACCGCCGAATACGCGCTTCGTGCAATCGTCTATCTGGCCTCCCACAGCGAGGCTTCTATAACGTCCCAAGACATCGCCCAAGGCACTCAGGTGCCTAGCAGTTACGTGTCCAAGGTTCTGCGGGACCTCAGCAGGGCGGGACTCGTGGAAGCTCAACGCGGACCCAATGGCGGATTCATCCTCGGGCGAAATCCGGAAAACATCTCCGTGCTTGAAGTGGTGAATGCGGTGGATCCCATCCGGCGCATTAAGTTCTGTCCTCTGGGGATTCCCTCCCACAGCGGGCGCCTCTGCAAACTCCACCAAAAGCTCGATGATGCGATCGCGCTCGTCGAGGAGTCTTTCCGCACCTCTACGTTGGCGGATCTGGCAGACGGCACCAAGAGCTCAGCTCGATGCGCGTTTCCTCCACTCACGGTGGGTGGCAAGCCGCAGGTGGCGCCCTCAGCATCCAAGGGTGCCACCAAGCGTTCTCGTCGCGCTCCCGCCAAAGCGAAGTCGTCGCGAAAGTAGCCCGGAAGGTGTATCGCCCCCCCGGGGGGGCAGAGCCGGGGGCCGGTAAGTGTGGCTCTGCCGGTTCGACGCTGGTCGCGATGGCTCCGAAATGCCGGCTTTGAAAAAAAGAGAAAAGGAGGCCAGTCCATACCCTAATTCTGGATATCTATATATACTACTCGGGTACAAGGGAACTCGTGCCATGCACTCCGCAGCCCACCATCCTCCTCATCGTGAACGCACTGCGGTGGCCCTAGCCGCGGGAATCTGCATTTCTGTAGCCGGCGTGAGTGCGGCCGCGCTTCTGGGTGGAGTTCAACTCTCGGCGTGTGTGACGCCGCAGCCCTTGCTGGCCGTTCATTCCCGAACCTTCGACGCGCCGCCGCTGGAGCCTATTCCGCTGCCGACCGCTGAGCACGGCCGCGCCGTGTTTGAGCAAACGTGCAGCATCTGCCACGGCAGCAACGGGCTCGGCAAACCCAGTTTGGGGAAAAGTTTGGTTCACAGCGATTACTTTGCGGACCACACGGATGCCGCCATGCTGGCCTTCTTGCATGCGGGGCGCGCGGCCAACGATCCGCTCAACACGACCAAGGTGACCATGCCCCCAAAGGGGGGGAATGACGCGCTTACGGACCAGGACTTGTCCGCTGTGGTGGCCTACGTTCGTGGGCTTCAGGATCCCAGGCGCATGCCTGTGATGTCACCGTGGGTACCGCCCGCCATTGAAGTGACCAAGGCGGACACCGATGCGGCGTTGGCCGCTGCCGGGGGTGATGCCGAGTTGGCGGAGTACATCGCGCACGGCACCAAGGTTTTCAATTCGGTGTGCATTGCTTGCCACGGGCCTGGTGGTGTGGGTGTGCAGGGCAATGGCAAAGCTCTTGTGAAGAATGAATTCATCCGCGGCCAAACTGAAGATCAGTTGCTTGAGTTCATTAAGAAGGGCCGCGATCCGGGAGATCCCAAGAACACAACCGGTGTCGGCATGCCCGCCAAAGGCGGGAATCCTGCACTGACGGAAGACGATTTGTTGGATGTCATTGCCTACCTGCGCACGCTTCAAGGCGAGCCGGCTGGTGCCAAGCAGGGGGGCGGCTAAGAGAGAGTGATGTGTTGCGTTGATCGTCACCATGTGAAACCACCTACCAAGATCTGAAGGAGACCGAACATGAACCGCAGAAACCCCTTCCTTGCAATGGCCTCGGTGTGCAGCATGCTGCTCGCCGGCACGCTGATGGAAGCCACCACGCAGAGCGCGTTCGCACAGACCGAGGGTCGACGTCGCCGATCGACGCAGGAGGCAAAGCCCTTGGAGCTCACCCCCGATCAAGTGGCCAAGCTCTCCAAGATCGCCAACGATCGCAAGCTGAATGTGGATGACCTTCTTGCGGCGAGCAAGACATTCATGCCCAGCGGGCGCACCGACGAGTACGTGCTATTTTCTTCCGGGGGCCAAAGCGGACAGGTGTTTGCGATTGGAGTGCCCAGCATGCGGTTACTTCGGTCTATTGCGGTGTTCACGCCGGAATCTTGGCAGGGTTACGGGTTTGCTGGACAAGACGACCATGTGCTTGAGATGCTTAAGATCAACGGCAAACTGGTTCCGTGGGGAGACACACATCATCCTGGGCTCTCTGAGACTGCCGGCGAGTACGACGGCCAGTTCCTGTTCATTGGCGACAAAGCCAACGCACGCGTGGCGGTCATTGACCTGCGCGACTGGGAAACCAAGCAGGTTGTGAAGAACCCATTGACGATCAGCGACCACGGAGCGTCCTTTGTGACCCCCAACACTGAGTATGTCATCGAAGGCGGTCAGTACGGAACCGTGCTCGGCTATGGCTACGCGCCTCCTGAGGAGTATCAAAAGTCGTACCGAGGCATGGTGACGCTGTGGAAGTTTGATCGGCAGAAGGGGCGGATCGATGAAGCCAGCTCATTCGCTCTGGAACTGCCGCCGTACTGGCAGGATTTGGCCGATGCCGGCAAGTTGGCCAGCGACGGATTCATCTTTGTGAACTCATTTAACGCGGAGTTGGCCACGGGTGGCATTGAGTCTGGCAAGCCACCCTTTGAAGCAGGGGTGAGCAAGCGGGACATGGACTACTTGCACATCATTGACTGGAAGAAGGCAGAGGCCGCATTTAAAGCGGGCAAGGCTAAAACAATCAATGGCTTCCCGGTTCTCACGTTAGAGACCAGCATTGCCGAAGGACTGCTGCATTTGGCTCCCGAGCCGAAGAGCCCGCACGGCGTGGACGTCACACCCAACGGGCAATACATGGTGGTGGCGGGCAAGTTGGACCCGCACGTCACGATCTACTCGATTGAAAAGATCAAGAAGGCGATCGCTGACAAGAAGTTCAGTGGCAAGGATGAATACGGCCTGCCGGTCTTGGACTTTGACGCAGTGCTTGAAGCGCAAGTAGAGGTTGGCCTCGGCCCGCTACACACGCAGTTCGACAACAAGGGTTACGCCTATACGTCGCTCTTTCTTGACTCTGCGGTGGCCAGATGGTCTCTCGGTGGTGACTACGCCAAGTTGCACACGGAGCAACCTTGGAAGCTCGTCACCAAGACACCCGTTCAGTACAACATCGGCCACTTGTCATCGGCGGAAGGAGACACTGTCAGCCCTGATGGCAACTACCTCATCTCAATGTCCAAGTGGTCGGTGGATCGCTTTCTGCCAACCGGCCCGCTGCTACCTCAGAACTTCCAACTGCTTGACATTGCGGAACCCGGCACAACCATGCCGGTGATCTACGACATGCCCATTGGTGTCGGCGAGCCGCACTACTGTCAGATGATCAAGGCCGACAAGCTCAAGACGTGGACGGTGTATCCCGAAGTGGGTTGGAATCCGCAGACGCAAGCGCTCGATCCACGGGCACCCAAGAAGGGGGACGAAGGCGTCACTCGCGACGGCAACAAGGTGCTCGTGAAGATGACCGCCATCCGTAGTCACTTCAACCCCGAGCATGTGACCGTCAACGAAGGAGACATTGTGACGTGGCGCATCGTCACCACTGAAACCACGATCGATGCCACGCACGGCTTCTGCATCGGTGGGTACAACATCAATCTCTCACTGGAGCCCGGTGAGTTCATTGAGTTCACGTTTGTGGCAGACCGAGCTGGGACGTATCCCTTCTATTGCACGGAGTTCTGTTCTGCGCTTCATCTAGAGATGATGGGCTATTTCCACGTCAAGCCCAAGGCGTTGGCTTCCGCAACCACACCCTGAAGTAGGAGCAGCGCCATGGCTGGATTCTTGGAGCACATTGTGGGGCCGCGGGTCTCCTTGGAAGAGATGCGCACACGGCGATGGAGGTACCTGACTCCATCGCTGGTGTTCGCGGCCGCACGAGTGCTGCTGTTGGTGTCGATCTTTTTGCCTTACTGGCACATGGAACTGGAGGCACCTCAGTACCCCAAAGGGTTGTTTCTCACGGCGTACGTAAACCACCTGAGCGGGGATGTGAAGGAGATTGACGGCCTCAACCACTACATCGGCATGCGGCCGTTGGAACAAGCGGCTGCGTTTGAGCGCGCCGCCTCAATCTGGCTGCTGCTCGCCATGTTTCTGTTAGTGGAAGGTGCTGCGTTCATTCACAGCAAGTGGGCTGTGCTCTTGGCCTTGCCAGCCGTAGCGTTTCCCGCCGCGTTCATCATTGACCTGCACTATTGGATGGCCTCCTTCGGCCAAAATCTGGATCCCAGCGCGCCACTTTCAGCGTCCGTGAAGCCTTTCACTCCAACGGTGTTAGGGGAAGGGGGCATCGGACAGTTCAAGACCTACGCGGAAATGGGGCTTGGGTACTGGTTCGCCGCAGGGTGTGCAGTACTGACGATTGTGGGCTTTGTGTTTCACCGACGTGCCTACAAGCCACTTGTGGATCAGGTCCGCGCAGTCGAACGGCGAAAGGGGGTTCCCTCCAGATGAGTGCGCCCGTCATGGTTCTGGTGATCGCGGTGGCGGCGTCCGCATGTCTCGCGGGCGCGAAGGTGGTTGCACAAGAACATGCGGAGCCCGCATTCGCGCGCTCCTCTCAAGGCCCAACAGTACTGGGCGAGATCGGTCGGAAGATCGCTGCTGCTCCGGCGGGCGCGATCATTGAGATCGGGCCAGGCACGTATCGAGAACATCTGCGGATTGACAAGAGCGTGACATTGATAGGTACTGGCTCTCCCGTGCTGGATGGTCAGGGGGGTGGCGACATTGTGGAAATCACCGCACCAGATGTGACCCTGCGAGGATTTGTGGTCCGCAGCACGGGCATCAATCTTGACCAGGAGAATGCGGCGATACGTGTCTTGGCACCGAGGGCCACCATTGAAGACAACGTGCTTGAGGATGTGCTCTTTGGCATCGACCTTCGTGAAGCGCCAGAGAGCCTCGTGCGCCGAAATCGGATCGGAGGAAAGCAGTTGGATATCGCCCGTCGCGGCGACGGCCTTCGACTGTGGCGCTCAAACAATGCTCTGGTGGAAGGTAACACTCTTCATGATGGCCGAGACGCCATCCTTTGGTACTCCAGCGGGATCACGTTTAGAAACAACACGTCTGACAACTGCCGATACGGGTTGCATTTGATGTTCAGTGACGATGTGCGCATCGTTGGGAACACGTTTCAGCGCAACTCCGTGGGGATCTACCTGATGTACAGCGCTGGTGTGTTCATCAGTGGCAATCGTCTGGTGAACAATCGTGGCCCCAGTGGATACGGTATTGGGTTGAAGGAAACTGATCGGTTTCAGGTGACGGGCAATGTCCTCAGCGGCAATCGAGCGGGGATCTACATTGATGGATCGCCTTTCACGAACAGCACGCCTGGCATCATTCGGCAGAACGCAATTGCGTTTAACGACATCGGAATCCTCTTTCTGCCCTCTGCCAAGAACAATGAGGTCACTGAGAACAATTTCATCGACAACATTGATCAAATTGCCGTGGCTGGGCGAGGCGACCTGAGCGCCAATCGGTTTTGGAAGGACGAGCGGGGAAACTTCTGGAGCGACTACACCGGGTATGACCAGAACCGGGACGGCATAGGAGATTTTGTGCATGAGTCGCAAACGCTCTTTGAGAACATGATGGACAAGGAACCCCGATTGCGGTTGTTCCTGTTCAGTCCAGCGCAGCAGGCGATCGAATTCATCGGGCGGGCGCTTCCATCCATCAGGCCCGAACCTAAGTTCATCGACGAGGTGCCGCTCATGCACCCAGTCGCGATTGAGTGTTCGGCGGCTCAGGCTCCGGAGTCCCTCGGATGGCTCGCCGCCGCCGGTGCGGGGCTTCTTGGCTTGGGTGCGGGAATCTTTGGCATTGGCCGTCCATGCCGGACTTCCCTTCCACAGGAGCGCTCCGCATGATTCGCATTCACCAATTGCGCAAGCGGTTTGGTGGCACGTTGGCCGTTGACGCGGTGTCTTTGGACATCGCGGCGGGGGACAGTGTGGCTCTGTGGGGTGTGAATGGGGCGGGGAAAACCACACTCATTCGGTGTGTGCTGGGTCTGTTGGCCTTTGAAGGGGACATCTCCATCGCAGGCTGCGATGTGCGTCGTGAGGGAAAGCAAGCTCGGATGTTGATTGGCTACGTGCCGCAGGAGTTGGGGTTCTACGACGATCTGCAAGTGGCCGAAGCGGTGATCTTCTTTGCGCGCCTCAAGCGCGTCTCCATTCGCTCCACCGAGCGCGTTCTGGCAGACGTCGGATTGCTGGAACATTCACGCAAACGAATTCGGGAACTTTCAGGAGGTATGAAGCAGCGTTTGGCGCTGGCCATTGCAATGCTTGGCGATCCACCAGTACTGGTCTTGGACGAAGTCACGGCGAGTCTGGATGCCTATGGAAGGACGGAGTTCGTGCACTTGCTCTCGCGCCTTTCTGGTGCCGGCCGCACCATGGTGTTCGCTTCGCACCGGGTGGAGGAGATTGCTGCGCTGGCCAAGCGAGTCGTTGTGCTGGATCGAGGTAAGGCCAACACCGTAACCGGTGTGCCCGAGTTCGTCAGTCACCTTGGGTTGGGCACCGTTCTGCATCTCACCATCAAGTCCGTAGACAGATCGTCGGCGTTGGAGGTTCTGCAGACCCATGGATTCGCCCCACACTTGAATGGCATAGGCATTCAGGTGCCTGTGCACCCCGATCAAAAAGCTGGACCGCTTCGCGTGCTGGCTGAAGCGAGAATTGCAGTGGACGACTTTGAATTGGTCTCGTGCTCCCCCGTGCCATCAAACGGAGGGCGCCAATGACTGCGGTGCTTCACACGCTTCCCGTGCCCTCCAAGGCGGCCCGCGAGACCCCTCCGCCGAGCACGGCGCGAAACATCGCCACCATCGGTGGGCGTGAGTTGCGAAACGCGCTCAAGAGTCGATGGTTCATTCTGTACACGCTTGCCTTTGCGGTGCTGGGCCTTGGAGTTTCGTACGTGTCAGCAGTTGGGGCGGGTGGAGCTGGCTTGGCTGGATTTGGCCGTACCACGGCTGGACTGATCAACCTTGTGCTGTTGGTGGTTCCACTGATGGCACTCACCGCAGGAGCTGGCGCCATTGCGTCAGATCGCGAACGAGGGATGCTGGCGTACCTTTTGGCTCAGCCGGTTTCGCGAGGTGAGGTGATTGTTGGAAAGTACTTGGGGTTGGCTGGTGCTCTGCTGGCGTGTCTCAGTCTGGGCTTGGGTGGTTGCGCAGTCGTTCTGGCTGTTGTGGGCGAGGCCACTCGGCCAGCCAGCATTCTGTGGCTGGCAGGGCTCTCATTTGGGCTGGCGCTTGGAATGCTCAGTCTGGGGTTTCTGGTCTCGGTGCTGGCTCGAAGCACTTCGGTGGCCATGGGTACAGCCATCTTTGTCTGGTTGTCCTTGGCATTTGTGACAGACCTAGGACTGATGGCGGGAGCCATGGCCCTGCGCCTGCGAGTGGAAGAACTCTTTGCGCTCAGCCTGTTGAATCCTCTTCAGGTGTTCAAGATGTGGTCGCTGCATGCGGTGGAGGCGACTTTGGATGTTCTAGGTCCGGCGGGACTCTTTGCGAATGAGGAATACGGGCAATGGCTTCACGTGATCTTTGGTACGTGCATGGCGGCGTGGATTGCGCTGCCCCTGATTGCTGCCGCACTCGTGTTTGGAAGGAGGTCACCACTATGAACAGATCAATGACCCGCCAGTGGCGTACATGCATCCTCGTGGCCACGACACTTGCTGGGGGTTTCGCCGGATGCGATCGAGCTGAACTCACCGGACCACCCACGCTTCGGGTGGGGCGAGACGAGTGCGTGGAGTGCGGCATGATGATCAATGAGGAGCGCTGCTCCAGCGCACTGCTCGTGGAAGACCGTGGCATCCGCGAATTCCTGTTCTTTGACGACATCGGATGCATGCTGGACTATGAGCAGCAGCCGCATGCTGAGCAACGAGCGATTGAGAGGTTTGTGCACGACTTTGCGACACAGCAGTGGCTCAATGCCCGTGCTGCGGTGTTTGTGGCTGCTGATCGCCAGAAGTTGACGACACCGATGGCCTCCGGACTGGTGGCCTTTGCCACGGTGGAGCAGGCGCAGGAAGCCATCAACACCTACGGAGGACAGACGATGAGTGCAGAGGAGTTGTCCGCGGCTCGTGTGGCGTGGCAGGAATCACGGCGGGCACCCGCGGCACAGGCTCCGGATGCTGGAGCTGCACATGATCTCGCAGACCGCTGAATATGCGTTGCGGGCCATGCTCCACCTGGCGGCACGATATGGTTCTAGGGTGAGCAGCCACGCTCTGGCGGACGCCACTCGGATTTCACCGAGTTACCTTGCCAAGGTTCTTCGCCATCTTGCCGCCGCCGAGTTGGTGCAGACTGCGCGCGGACCACGCGGGGGATTCGCGCTCGCCCGTCCACCATCGGAGATCTCGGTCATCCAGGTGCTTGATGCCGTGGAGCCGCATCAGGCGCGTCGACGGCGCGCTGAGGGTGCATTCAGGGGTGATTCGCTGGCGGAGCCTGATCTTCTTGATGCGGCCCTAGCATCCATTGAGGGTGCTTTCCGACGAACCAGCCTTGCCAAACTCATGGCTGGCTCGGAGGAGGTACAACGGCCTGCACAAGGAGACTTAGACCATGACGGATGATCGCGCACGTGTGGATCCAAGAGAACGCTTTGCGAGCCCGACGCATCACTTTGATCTCATGCAAGAATTGGCGGCCTTGCGTGCAGAGCCACCCTCAGCGCAAGCTGGCCACCGGCAGAAGGCACTCTTTAAGAGCGTAGGGCGCACTATCGCATTGTTTTCGTTTGACGCGGGTGCCGTGCTGCCAAGCCATTCTGCTGCTGGAGTGGTGAGTATTCAGGTGCTGGAAGGGAAGTTGGAAGTGCACGCATCGGGGGACACACTGCTGTTGCGCGCCGGTTCGCTCCTAGTGCTGGCGGCTGACGTTCCACACGATGTTCGTGCCATCGGTCCGGCGGCATTCGTGCTCCAAGTTTCGCTGGCCACACCCAAAGCATGACGTTCAAGATTCCATCAGCTGCGGGCGCGCTGGACAAAGTGTTGACCGAGTTGCTTACCTGCCAGGATCTTCCTGAGGCGCTGCCTTCGGACCCCATGCCTTTGTTACGCGCTTGGTTCGAAGATGCGGCCAAGAGTGGGCGGTATGACGACTCCAACGCAATGGCCTTGGCAACAGCCACGGCAGATGGGCTTCCCTCGGTGCGAATGGTGCTATGCAAGAGTGTGGAGTCGTCTCCTCCGGCACTAGTCTTTGTCAGCAACTATCGCAGCCGCAAAGGTCAGGAGATTCAGGCCAATCCGCGCGCAGCCGCGGTCTTTCACTGGCCCCACGCCAAGAGACAGGCGCGCATCGAAGGACGGGTGGAGCACGTCACAACGCAGGAGAGCGACCAGTTCTTCAAGTCGCGATCCCTTGTCGCGCAACTCGGCTCCACCGTCAGTCCGCAGAGCGAGCCCATTGCATCGCGTGCGGTGCTTGTGAGGTCAGCGATCAAGATGGCGGCTGCCGCGGCGCTGAGTGTGGGTCAGGGCAGGGCGCTGGAGCGACCGACGAATTGGGGGGGATACCGAATTCATGTCGAAGCAGTCGAACTGTGGACGGGCCGCGATGGCAGGCTGCATGATCGGGCGCGATGGACTCGTGTGGGTACGGGTGTGCCGGCCGCATGGCAGGCCACGCGCTTGGGACCGTAGCACCGATCGCGCGCGGCACACACTCTGCAGGTGGGACGTTTACTCACTGACATCGCGGGCGTTCACCGGCGGATCGTCAAGAAGTATTCGCGTGGGCGGAGTGTCCAGATCTTCATATTGATCCGAACGGGCGGCCCACATGAATGCCAACACTGCGGCAGCGGCTAGCCCCAGCGCAACTGGAAGGGCAAAGTAGATCAGGCTCATGGATTGCCCTTCTGTGTGTTGATGGTGTTGGCAAACCGAGGCAGGCGCAGGGCCACCGCCGTGACGGTGAGTCCGCTCAGTGGCATCAAAATGGCCGCCATGAGCGGAGTGATGTTGCCGGTGGCCGCCAGCGCACCGCCGATCAAGTTGTACGCCAGACTGATCGCAAAGTTGATGTGAATCGTCCGCATCGTTCGCCGCGCGCCATCCATTAACGCCGCAACTTGGGCGAGCCCGCCGCCAGTGAGAGCCACGTCTGCCATGGCAACCGTCGCTTGCGCGCCCTGGCGCACCGCAATGCCAACGTCCGCCGCCGACATCGCGGGCAAGTCGTTCACTCCATCACCCACCATCACCACAGGTCGCGCGGATTGGCCAAAGACGATGCCAACCTTGTCCTCGGGCGAGCACTCCCCGTGCACGTCCCGGCGGTCCAGCCCCAGCCACTCGCCCACACGTGATGCCAATGACACCAGGTCGCCGGAAGCCAAGAGCACGCGCCAGCCGCGGTGCTTGAGTTGCGCAACCAGCATTGGAGCATCAGGGCGCACCGGATCCTGAACGGCAAATGCTGACGCCAGCGCTCCATCAATCGCCACAAGAACTGGTGATTGACTCTGCTCCACCATCAAGTGAACTTCGGCGGGAAGTTCCCCCAACGCAATTCCGAACTGTGTCAGCATTCGCGCACTGCCCACCACCACTTGATGACCGTTCACTTCGCCGGAGATTCCCGCGCCTGAGACCTCGTGTACGAGGGACACCTCTCCCAGATGTGGCGCTAGGCCTCGCAGTTCTGCCCAGCGAAGGATCGCTTGAGCCACGGGATGCGCGCTGGACTGTTCAAGGGCGACTGCGGCCTTGCATGCGTCCACGTCTCCCCACACGCTCACCACTTGCATGCGACCCTCAGTGACGGTGCCTGTCTTGTCAAGAACCACGGTGCCTGCTCGCGAAAGGCGTTCCAGTACGTCGCCGCCGCGCACCAAGATGCCACGGCGGGCAGCTTTGGCCAAACTCGCCACCATCGTCAACGGCGTGGCAAGACCCAGCGCACAAGGGCATGTGACGACCAGCATGGCCACCACCACCGAGGGAATGCGCTGGGCATCGATGAACCACCACGCCAGTGCAACAAGGGCCGTTGAAATGATCACCGCAAGCACGAACCATCCCGCGATGCGATTCGCAAACTCCACAATCCTTGGGCGCATGCCCGCGGCACTTTCCACCATGCGCACGATGGCCGCTGCACGCGTGGATTGGCCCGTGGCGCTCACCCTGAATTCCAGAGGTGCGTGCACGGCTCGACTGCCAGCCAGCACCGAGTCGCCGCTGTGCATGTGCACGGCACGACTCTCACCGGTGAGTAACTGCAAGTCCACGTAGCCAGAGTCTTGGCAAAGCGTGCCGTCGGCAGGCAACGGCTCACCCGCGGGAACGTGCACTCGGTCACCGACATTCAGCGCGTCCAAGGGAATCTCTTCGACACCTCCCTGTGGCAGCACACGCCTTGCAGTTTGGGGCACCAGCGCGCACAGCAGTTCAATGTCGTGGCGCGCCCGCCGCTGTTGCCTGAACTGGATGCACCTTCCGACAAGAAGAAGGAACACCAGCATTGAAACACTTTCAAAGTACACCCCTTCTTTGCCATACGCGGTCGCGGCTGCGCCACCCGCCAGCCCAGCGAGCAGCGCCAGCGCAATGGGAACGTCCATGTGAGGAGTGCGGGTGCGAATGGCTGCGAGGGCGTTGCGCAAGAACAACCGACCGGGCCAGAGCACCGCAAGTGCCGCGAGGCCAACGCTGACCCATTGAAGGAAGCCTCGCATGGTCTCCTCCATCCATGCGAACTGTGCACCGTACAGCGCGAATGCAATCGCCATGACATTGGCGGCGATTGCGCCCGAGACCCCAATGTTCACCAGCCAATCACGATCCTGTCGGCGCCACTCCTCTTGCGATGCCAACGAACCCATCGGCCGCACCGTGTAGCCCAGCGCGGCGATGCGATCAGCGATGTGAGAGAGCGTTGCATGCTGCTCGATCCACTCCAAGCGGATAGTGCTGCGGCCCAAGTTCACCCGGCTGCGTACAAGCCCGGGCTCCAATCGCGGCAGCGCTTCCAAAAGCCACAGGCACGCGCCACACTTCACGCCATCGATTCTCAATTCAACGGTGAGGTGCCCGGCGGGCGTACCTTGCACGTGTGTCGCATGGAAGCGGTGGTGATCCATGTACGTGTGCGAACTTGCCGCTGGGCGGTTGGGCAGCGTGCCCGCATGGCGCTGCATGCGGTAATACTCTTGCAAACCGCCGGCGTGGAGAAGGTGCCACACAGCGTTGCATCCAGAGCAGCAAAATGATGGGCCATGAGGGTCACTCGTGCCCATCGGCAAACCACAATGCGCGCAGGCCGCGCTCATGGCTGATCCTCAACGCAGCACGCGGGGCGGACCGCGCTTGCAGCAGTGGTGTCGCTCGCCCGCTGAACCGCAAGTTGCTCGGCGATTGACTGGGCCAGCGGTGCGCGCATACCTGCCGTGTAAACACCCACCGCAATCATGGCCACACCCGCCAGCGCACTGAGCAGGCGGCGTTGCGTGCCGCCCAAGCCAGCGATCCCGGCACCCACCACAGCCAAGACGGGAACGGTTCCAATGCAAAACGCAATCATGACCAACATGCCACCCAGCATCGATCCCGTGCCCGCGGCCACCGCGGCAAAGGCCCAAAGCCATCCGCACGGAAGCAGGGGAGTTGCCAACCCGATCACCATGGCGCGGCGACGGGGAGGCATCGAAGCGGCCGCACGCTGCACAGATCCCAGCAATCGGCCAAGCCACGAGGGAAGCGTGGAGTGGCCAGAGTGGACGCCCCCAGCCTTCATTAACAACCCCACCCCCACGATGGCGATGGCAAGTCCAGCCAGCAGCGCCGCGATCTCTTGTACGCCCACCAACACTCCTCCCGCGTTCAAGAGCGTTCCCACACTGCCGGCGAGTGCTCCCACCGCCGCATAGCTGACCAATCTGCAGCAGTGGTAGACCGAACTTGCGGCGATCGATTGGCGGGCCGAACAATCGCCCGCGCCTGCGCACATCGCGGCAATGCCGCCACACATGCCGGCACAATGCGCGCTACCCACCAAGCTGGCCGCCAGCACTGCCAAGGCAGCGGAAATCATTGTGCATCACTCCGGCGCTGGCCAAAATTCATCGGCCGGCGAAAGGTATCCGTGTAGGTGCGTCCGCGGGAATGAACCGTTACGCGAAACTCCCACTGACCGCCGATGCGCAGAGGTACGTCCACGGCATGATGACCTGCTGCCGTGCGCTCCAGGGGCAAAGTCGTTCGCCGGGCTGCCTCTTGAAATGGAATGATCTCCACTGAGACTTCTGCCGGATCAATCGAAATGTTGTGCTTGTCCGTCACCGTGAGTTCCAAGCGAACCAATCTGTGATCCTCAGCACTGGGCAGAAGTGACGGAGTCACCATCCAACCGAGCGCATCGTTTGCACGCAACTGGCGTTTGAAGGCGTCGTATTCCGCACCCTTGCGGTAGTAGTCGGGCTCCGGAGTGTCGGCATGTGTGAGCGCCAAGGCGACCCCCGTGGTGCACAATGCCAAAGAGAGCAGGAGCAAGGCCACCGGGGCTAAGGCCCATCGATTGCGAATGACGGAGGTCATGGTGAGGGTTTCTCCCGCACTTGTGCCGTAAACGGGCCAGTGAGTGCAACGGTTGTAGGCCGGTCGTAGTCAATGCCATCTGAGACCCTGACCGTTGCCGTTCGGACTCCGCGCACAAAGCTGTCCCGCGGGGAAAGCACGTTGCAGGTAATGGTTCGAGCGTCCGCAGGCGGCACACTGACCGTGAGCGGTCCCCCCTGAATCTCAAGGTCACCCACGCCATGGACCGTGTAGGTGCGCTCGGTGTCGGCGCGGTTTTCAATCATCAATAGCAGCGGGGTCACCACTCGCAAATCTGTGGCAAGCGTGAAATTGCTTCCAATGATGCGCGCTTGGCCGACGAGCGCTGACGATCGATTCACCAGCAGCACAACTAGGGTGGCCACCAATACCAACAGCGCCACCGTATAGATGGCCAGGCGGTAGCGGAATCGACCGCCGGAGGTGCGCTCCAACGAGTTTTGCGTGCCGTACCTCACCAACCCGCGTGGCAACCCCACTTTGTCCATCACGTCGTCGCAGGCATCTACGCACTGAGCGCAGTTCACGCACTCAAGCTGAAGTCCCTGGCGAATGTCAATGCCAGTGGGGCACACCTGCACGCACATGGTGCAATCGATGCAGTCTCCTACAGGCGAGCCTTCTTCGCGGAGTGCGCGCGCGGCAGCGCCCTTGGCTCGCGGCTCCCCGCGAATCCGGTCGTAGCCAATGATGATCGAGTTGCGATCCAGCAGCACGCTCTGAAACCGGCCGTAGGGGCACACCAAGGTGCAGAGTTGCTCCCTGAAGAATGCAAAATCAAAGAGCATGAGGCCCAGCGTGACCGCAAAGACAGCAAACGCCGTGGGGTGATTCCACGGGCTGCCCAACGTCCACGCCACCAACCGATCAGTGCCCACAAAGTACGCAAGAAAGGTATTGGCCAAGTGGGCGCTAAAGAGCAAGAACAACGTGTAGAGCGCAATGACACGCCAGGGCGCCGCGCGCGCTGTGCTGCGCCCGTATGCCTTGCCCAGCAGCAACTTTTCAACAGGGCGATAGAGGAATTCCATGTACACCGTTTGCGGGCACACCCATCCGCACCACACTCTGCCCAACACCGCTGTGGCAAGAAAGACCGCCACAAAGACACTCAGAAGCAAGAGGGAGAGCAGCAAGGTCTCCGTGGGTCTAAAGGTAGTTCCAAAAAAGGTGAACTGCCTGGTCATGATGTCCAGAAGCAACACGGGCTTTCCATTCATGCGTATCCAGGGCAGCGCCGCAAAGATCACAATGAGCAACCACGCGACGATGGCTCGAGCGCGCCAAAATCTTCCCTTGCTCGTACGGGGTGTCATCCAGCGACGACTGCCGTCCGCGTTGAGCGTGGAGAGCACGCGTTCATCTAACTGTGGCAGCGTGTAGTCGCGGCTCACGGGGCTCCTTGAGCGGGTGGCGCTGCCGGGAGTGACCCGGGTGCGGCAGGGGTGGGCGGTGTTGCAGGTGCCGCTGGCCAGGGCGGAATGGGCTCGCCCTGCGGCGCCTTCGCGCCGTTTGGCTGCTGTCCGCGCAGGTGCGCGACATACGCGGCAAGCAAGACCCGCTGCGACTGTCCAAACCGCTTGTCCCATGCTGGCATTCCCTTGGGCACCACTCCGGAGGTGATGACGGCGTAGACATCTTCCAGCTTCTTGACGTTCAGGTAGGCATCATCGCGCAGGTTCGGGCCCGTGCCGCCGCCGCCGTCAGCACCATGGCAGGTCACGCAGTTGGACTTGAAGATGCCTTGGGCTGCCATCATCATCTTGGGTGTTCCCGCCAATTCCAACAACACCGCTTGCGTGGGTTGCAGGTCCCCAAGTTTGTCGGTTTGTTCTTGCACAAATGCGCCCATGTCATCCTCATAGTCTTGAATCACTCCCGGGCCCACTCCCACCATGTAGTAGCAGGCGTACATCGCGCTAAAGATGATGGAGCCCCACAGGAGCGCTGACCACCAGAAGGGCATGGGGTTGTCGTACTCCATGATGCCATCGGCATCGTGCCCGTGCAGCAAGACGTCAACGTCTGGATTGGATCGAGGGTCAGTCACGACGGTTGTCCTTTTCATTGAGTGCACCGTTGGAATCGTCAAGGGGTATGCGCGCATTCTTCTTCCACACGGAATTGGGCACCACAAACACGTACACAAGAATGCCCACAAAGAGCGCCATAAAGATCAGGAGTGAAATAGAGGGCCACGCAGCGGCAATCATTGCGCCTTCTCCTTTGCTTCTGCAGTGTCGAGGGCCGCGGTACTCGTGGCTGGTACAACCACTTCGATCGGGGCATTCAGATCCACCCCCAAACGCTGCAGATAGGCAATGATGGCCACCACCTGGCGATCCTCCAAGTTGGACACGCCTTCGGGCGAACCGTTTTCCTGCACCAACTGTGCCTGAATCTTCTTCGCTTGTTCGCGCGCAAGGGTGGAGGCAGCGTCCAGTGCGGCCGCGTCGTAGTACACACCGAGCGTGTGCATGGCCTTCACCGCCCGGCCGGCCTGATCCCAGTCGATGGGCTGGTCCAGCAGATGCCCGTAGGCAGGCATGATGGATCCCGGGCTGGTGCTGTTTGGATCCGCAAAGTGACGCAGATGCCACAGTGCACTTGGATTGCGCACGCCTTCGCGCGCCAGATCGGGGCCGATGCGCCGACTTCCCCACAGGAATGGGTGGTCATACACACTCTCTCCAGGCTTGCTGTATTCGCCATAACGCTCAGTTTCAGCCACCAGCGGACGCACCATCTGACTGTGGCAGTTCACACAACCTTCACTGATGTAGATATCGCGTCCCACCAGCTCCAACGGCGTGTACGGGCGGACGCTTGCGATGCGAGGAATGTCGCTCTTGATGGCAAACATGGGAACGATCTGAAACAGACTGGCCACCGCCACCGCCACCACCACCCAAATGGTGAACGTGAGCGGCAGACCTTCTAGGCGGCGATGCCAACGTAGCGCGGAGAACACGTTCAATCGGTGCCCCAGTTGGATCACGCTTCCCGCTGGAAGAGTGGAGCCGGGGATCGGCTGTGGTTTCCACGCTCGAGTCAGCGGAGCAGCCTCGTACTCCGGCACGAGATACTTCCGTGGCCGACGCCGCCACGTGAGCAGAATGTTCACTCCCCCCAAGATGGCTGCGCCGAGATAGAGCGATCCTCCCACGGTGCGAATCCAATAGAAGGGCAGCAACTGATTGGTGGTCTGCAAGAACTCATACTGCAGTATTCCGTCCGCGTTAAAGGTGCGCCACATCACTCCCTGCAGGAATCCTGCGCCGTAAATGGCCAAGATGTAGAGCAGGATTCCGATGGTGGCCATCCAGAAGTGCAAGGTCATCCAGTGGGGCTTGGCCATGGTGCCGGTCTGAAAGACTCGGGGCGCCAGCCAGTACATGCACCCGAACGCCATGAATCCGTTCCAGCCCAGCGCGCCGCCATGCACATGCGCAATGGTCCAGTCGGTGTAGTGGCTCAGAGAGTTCACGCTTTTGATGCTCATGAGCGGGCCTTCAAATGTGCTCATGCCGTAAAAGGTGATGCCCACCACAAAGAACTTCAAAACCGGATCTGACGTCACTTTGTGCCACGCGCCCCGCAGGGTGAGCAGGCCGTTCACCATGCCTCCCCAACTTGGCATCCACAGCATGAGGCTAAAGAGCATTCCCAACGTGCTGGCCCACTCTGGAATCGCCGTGTAGTGCAAGTGGTGCGGCCCCGCCCAGATGTACAGAAACACAATGCTCCAAAAGTGCACGATGCTCAGCCGGTAGCTGAAGACCGGCCGATCTGCAGCCTTGGGCAGAAAGTAGTACATGAGCCCCAAGAAGGGTGTGGTGAGAAAGAACGCCACAGCGTTGTGTCCGTACCACCATTGCATGAAGGCGTCTTGACTGCCCGCGTAAATGCTGTAACTGCGGTGCCAGTCGGCAGGCATCGCTAGGTTGTTAAAGATGTACAGAACAGCGATGGCGATTACGGTGGCGATGTAAAACCAAATGGCCACATACAGATGGCGCTCTCGTCTCACTGCGATGGTGCCAAAGAAGTTCACCGCGAAGACAACCCACACCATCACCACCATGATGTCGATCGGCCATTCAAGTTCTGCGTACTCTTTGGCCTGCGTGAATCCAAGCGGCAGCGAGATTGCCGCGCACACGATGATGAGCTGCCAACCCCAGAAATGGATGTTGCTGAGCGTCTTGCTGTACATGCAGGTCTTCAACAGCCGCTGGGTGCTGTAATAGATGGCCATGAAAATGGCATTCCCTGCAAAGGCAAAGATCACCGCATTGGTGTGCACGGGCCTCAACCTGCCAAAGGTCAGGTACTCACCCAGGTTCAGTTGGGGCATGGTGAGTTGTGCCGCCAACACAACACCGACAAGCATTCCAACTATCCCCCAAAGGATCGTGGCGAACAGAAACTTGCGAACGATGGCGTCGTCGTAGGTAAAGCGCTCAAGTCCGGGGCTCACAATCGCGGTCTGGAGTGAAGAAGTGGTCATTTGGGTGCTCGTGAGGGGGGTCAGGCTGGCCAACGGAATCTGGGACAAACTTGGCAAATTGATGATAAACGAATCCAAGACCTTTATATCATTAATTAGTCCAGCCTACTCTCTCCCCCAACCAAATACCCATGTACGGCAAGCAAACAGAACGCGCCATTGCATCCATGAGCCGCCTCTCAGAGGTATGGGACGGAGGGCGTACTCGGCTCTCCGCAGAGGACATCGCCAGTCACCGTGGGCTTCCGAGGCCGATGGTGGCAAAGATATTGACCTCTCTTTCACAGGCTCACTTGGTTGTGGGCTCTCCTGGGCCCGGGGGCGGTTACGCGCTCGCCCGCGCGCCACATCTGATTACGTTGCAAGAAGTGGCCGACATTTTTGAACGGGTGAACCATGATCACGCCTGCCCCTTTGGCGGCGGCGTGTGCGGTGTGGGCGCACCCTGTGCACTCCACGATCGACTGGTGGGGGCTCAGCGAGACATCCGCAACTTTCTTACGCAGACCACATTTGAAGTCTTTCGCAAGGCGGTGCAAGAGGATGGGCTGGTCCCGGTGGATGCATCAGTCAAACCTGAAGCTCCGCGCGAGAGTTACCGCGCCGCAGATCGGCGCCGGAGCCGAAGTGGGGGCTGACTGGTTCGTGGCCGTGGGTGGCGTGAACTCGTTGCCCGCTCAATACAACCAAAGCAGCGTTGGCAACACCTTGAACTCGTGGGCAACCTCAACCATCGCGGCACCCTGAAACGCCAGAGGAATGAGCGCTGCTTCCATCATCGCTCGAGTGAATGTTGGAGCGCTCAACGTAAGTTGCTTGGCTGGCACATACAGCTTGGGATTGGGAAGGAACCGGGGAACGCGGGCAAGGTAAGCAACATATTGATCACCAAAGAGCGTGGAGAGCTTTCTTTCTTCGAGCCGCATCGTTCGCCAATGTGTGACAAAGAAGATCGTGCCGAACGCAGCCGCGAGCGTGAGCGACTCAAAGGACAAGCCCGCCCCGATGAGCGCCAGAAAACTGAAGAAGTAGAGCGGGTTGCGCATGATGGAAAAGGGGCCGTCCACGACGAGGTCCACATCCTTGCGCCCGGAGATGTAGACCGCGCACCAGATTCGACCAATGCAACCGGTGAGAAGCAGCACAAAACCCAGGCTTGCCAAAAAGGTGTCCGCAAGCCCTCGCTCTGCCCACGCGTGCTGGGACACCAACGCCACCAGAACTACGGCGAACACGGCAAGTCTTGAGACCACTAGGCGAATGTTCATAGCGCAAGTGTATGGGTGCAGACCGCGCAAAAACTGGCGCGGCTGCGCTGGTCACTCGGTAGCCTGAATGAAGGACATGAGTCAGTTTCCTTTCGACAACCCCATCCGGGCCGCACAAGGCGCCCGGGCCTCCAAACTGGCCAGGGCGCGGGAATTGATTCGCGCCCGCAAGTTCCCTGAGTCGTTGGCGCTGCTGGAGCCAGTTCTAAGGATCGACCCCAGTAACGATGAGCTTCTTCTGCTCACGGCCATGACGTACTTGGAAATGGGGCGCTTTGATCAGGCGGCGGCACTTTGCACGCGCGCCCTCTCGGGAACTCGCAAGTTTGACGCGTACATGATGCGAGCGGGGGCGCTTCGGGGATTGGGCAAGACCGACGAGGCGTTGTCGGACTACCACCGGGCAGAACAAATCGTTCCCGGCCACCCAGAAATGGCGGCGTCCATCGTGACCACGTTAGAACAGGCCGGGCGATTCGCGGAAGCCCAGAACGCCTTAGAAGCCGCCATGAAACAGAGTGGGGGCAAAGTCATGCCTCCGGCCTTGGCTTCAGAACAGGCCAAACTGCTGGTGCATGCCGGGAAACTCCAGGAGGCGGTGGCGGTCATCGATTCGGTGGAACTACCCCAGTCTCAGCGGGGAACTCCCTTCCATCTTGGGCTTCTCTTTCTGCGAGCCAAGGCCTGCGACAAGGCTGGCAACTATGCGGAAGCATGGAAGTCGGCGCAAGAAGCGCATTCGGTTTCACGGGTCGCATTTGATCCTTCGCTGTTGGTGCGGTTGACCGACATGTTGATTGGGTTCTGGACACCGGATCGTGTGCGGCAGCTCGGCGACTCAGGGGTGACTGATGCCACACCGGTCTTTATCTCAGGCATGCCCAGAAGCGGCACCACTTTGGCTGACCAGATCATTCACGCGCACCCATCGGGAGCGGGAGTGGGGGAACTGAATCTCTTGGAGGTGTACGCAGCCGGCGTGGAAGAAGTCCTGCACTTGGGCAAGGGCCCTTCCGGAGCCGCCTCGCAAGGGCGCTGTGCTGAGGTCGCGGGGTCCTACTTGCGGCAGATCCGGATGATGGCTCCCGGGGCAGAACGGGTCTCCAACAAGGCGCTGGGTAACACTCGGTTTCTTCCGCATTTGGCGAGGACCTTTCCTGCCACCCGCATCATTCATATGGTTCGAGATCCGCGGGACATCGCGGTTTCTTGCTTCCTAGGGGCTTTCAACAGCGCTCGGGTGCCGTGGGTGGCTCGGCCCGATTGGGTGGCTCTCGCATGGAAGGAGTCCGAACGTTTGATGGCTCATTGGCAGGGGGTTTTGGCGCTCCCGGTACTGCGAATGAGATATGAGACTTTGGTTTCAGAGGGAGAGGTGGCAATTCGCAAACTGGTGGAGCACGTGGGTTTGACGTGGGATCCGGCAGTTTTGAACTTCCATGGAGCACAGCGGACCGTCAAGACGCTCAGTTACGATCAGGTGAACAAGCCGCTTTACACCACGTCAGCCGGTAGATGGCAGAATTATCAGCCATTCCTACAAGATGTCGACTGGCCTGCCCTCTGATCGCCATCGGCGGATCCACCGCGACAGGGGGGGGGACCCCTCCAGCAGATAGAGAGCATTCCCCGCTCCGCCCTGCCCGAGCAGAAACAATTGCAGAAACATTTCTTGCCTTGGCAGATTGTCGGGGCATCTTGGATGCGTGTCGTTCCTCTCCCAATAGGGAGTGGTTCGGCTTGAGGGACTCAGGAAAAGGGAAATTCCGTGGGATGCCTTGGCCTTTTGTCGGGTTTCGATCGTGCGTGCCCGATTTCTTCCCTTTCTTTGGAGACTAGAGACATGAAGATCACCCTGATTGCTGCCAGCGCTGTGCTCGCAGTGACCGCTGCTGCATCCGCCGACGTCAAGATCGACTTCGGATCCGGCATTTATGCTGGTGGCGACTCGCAGAGCTACCTGAACAACCTGTACGGAACCCTCACGGGCTTCTCCATCGACTTCGACTTTGCTTCGAACGATGGCGGCGCTTCCTGGGCTGCCGACGCTGCGCTCGTGCTGAACGGCTCGCAGTGGGGCGGCTACGACATCTACCTGAGCACCGCCACCAACTACCAGGGCTCGCTGATCCCCGGCACCTCCGGCCTCGATGGCCACTACGGCGCCGTGATCAATCTGAACCCCTCGGTTTGGAATGGCGAAGCCCTCAAGGTTGAATTCGGCAACGGCTGGAGCGCCTCCGCTGGCGCCACCTACGCCAACGTCACCGTCACGCTCTTTGGCGTGTCCAAGGTCCCAGGACCGGGCGCTGCCGCCCTGTTGGGCTTGGCTGGCCTCGCCGGCTCGCGCCGTCGTCGCGCCTGATGCACGGTTTGTCGAAACCCGATTGCTAATCGCCGCGACCAGCCGAAAGGCTGGTCGCGGTGCTTTTTGGGATGCCGCTATTTGGTTTCGGCCGGCTTCTTGAGAGCCTTATCAATCGCTGCTGCCAGCGCGCCACCCCGAAGATTGGTTCCCAGGATTTGACCTGTCGTGCCATCCACCAGCAACGTGGCGGGAATGGAGCTGATCGCGAACTTCTTGGCGACTTCAGCTCCCCAACCCTTTCCGTCTGCGATCTGACGCCAAGTCATGTTGGACTTTGTCATCACGTCGGCCATTCGAGAGATCGAGCGCTCGTTGTCCAGCGACACGCCCAGGATTTCAAACCCATACTTGTGATAGCGGTTGTAAGCGGCCACCACATTGGGCATCTCTTCCATGCAGGGCCCGCACCAGGTGGCCCAGAAGTCCAGCAGCACAACCTTTCCGGTGTAGTCCTGCGGAAACTTCACCGCTTCGCCGGCGGTGTCTTTGGCTTCAAATGGCGTGATTGTCCGCCCCTTGCCGTGGTCGGGCGGCGTGGGAACGGCCGCAACGGTCTTGGTGCTCTTCACCACGCGAAAGGAACTTCCGTCTCGCGCCATGTCGGCGATCTCCCAGGTGGTTCCCCCAACATTGAAGGGTTTCCGAACATCAAAGGATTCGCCCTTGGCGTCGAACTTGCCATTCTGGTTGACATCCAAAAGCAGCATCGCGCCGGACTGCTCTTGCTTGCCGCCGCGAAAATCTCCGGTCGCCTGTTCGTCGCTCAACATGGTCTTGAACTGCGTGCCTCCCAGTGAGAGAGTGCCTTCGTAGGCATAGTCGCGGTAGTACAGCAGGACATTCTTTTGACTGGCGCGTGCTGGATCGTTCTTGTCAAAGCGGTACATAGAAATGCTCACCAGAAGTGGCTTGTTCGGTTCCCCGATGTCCACCATGGCGGAACCATCGTGCATGGTTGTGGTGGTGCCATTTCTGGCGCTCTGCTTGGAATTCCAAGTTGCCAACGCATCATCGGTGAGGTCGCCGTTTCGATTGGTGTCCACGTAGAGCGCCGCAGGCTTGCCTTCAGGTTCGTCCAAGATGAAGGCCACGCCGGAACCCAGCGCAAGCGATCCGTAACTAGGAGCTGTGAGGCCCTCCGGAGCCTTGGTGATGCTGGCGGGCTTGTCAGGTGACAACTCTGCGCGCTGCGGCGAGTAGTGCCCAATCTTGGAGGAGGCGCCCTTGGTCACGGCCGTCAGTTGCACGGTTTGCGTGAGTGTGTCTTGGGGAGCCGTCACGGACTGAGTGGCAATAGCCACGAACAACGATGAGACAAGCAGCATGCTGACCTCCAACTTCGGAATGGTGTCGGGTGAATCTCGCGTACTAGACTAGTCAGCATGAACCTCCGGCGCGTTGTTCGAATCATTCTGTTTGCGTCCTTGGCGGCCACTCCGGCCTGCGCGATTCTCGGTGTGTTCATCATGGAGGAGTGGGCCTGGAAACTCACAGGCAGCGCCGGGCTCTCAGTGGCTGTGGCGGGCGTGTGGGCGGCAGTGATGTGGCGGGAGCAGGAGCGCTTCTCGCCTCTGCAGATATCCATCATGGCCGGTACTGCGGTGGCGGCGGCATGCTTTCTCGGCGAAATCTGGGATGTAGCGCCCGGCCGGATCACCTTGTGGGCCACCGGGTGGTTGTCGTTGGCTGGCGTGGTGGTGACCGCACCAGCACTGAAGTTGGTGGTGAAACCATGGATGCGGCCAGCTGCTTTAGCAACGCTCGTGGTTCAAGCGATTGGTTTGGGAATGTGGGCCGTGGAGATTTGGGGCTTGTTCGCGTGGCGGGCGGCTGCTCCGGCGGGGACGGTGTTGGTCATAGGCTCTCTGGTTCTGTGCGCCAATCTGGCCATGCGCAAGGAGGAGCGCTCAGTGCTTGGGTGGGCTGGGCGCAATCGGTGGCGGATGTTTGGGGCGGGAGCCACGTTGATCACCTTGGGAGTTTGGATTTGGGCGATTGATCGCGAGTTCTACAGCGGCGCGGTGGGCGCGTATTGGGACGGTGTTAACTGGACGTGGGTGGTGCTGTGCTCAACGCTTGCCGTGGTGCTTGGCATGGGAAACGTGCTACGCATGGCCAAGGGTCCACCCTGGGTGCGATGGGTGCACTTGGCGTCCGTGGGAGCGACGGTGCTTCAGGGTGGTCTGCTTGCGTGGTCCACATACCACCCATGGGGATTGAACGACATTGAGCAACGATCAGTTTTTGCACTTTGGGTGGTGGTGGCCACTGGACTCATCACCAGCACACTGATGGACCGCTGGGCGCGAGCCCGCACGGCGCGCAACGCCAAAGAACTTACTGAGATCCGGTTGGAGTGCCCCGCATGCCGCACGCGGCAAAGCGTGGCTCTGGGTGGCGGGGCGTGTCGCAGTTGCGGGCTGGGAATTCACGTCAGCCTGCTGCAGAACAAATGCTTTGAGTGCGGATACTCGTTGGCGGGTATTGCACCCGACGGTGCGTGTCCGGAATGCGGCTGTGCACTCTCTAGAGCAGCAGTGTTGCCAGTGTCGTGATCACAAAGACCGCCAAGACGTTGAGCACCAATCCGGTGTGCATCATGCGCCCCAACGGTACTCGCCCCGTGGCGTAGACCATGGCATTGGGTGGCGTGCCCACGGGCATCATGAATGCATAGCTCGCCCCAAACGCCGCGGGGATGACCAATTGTTCAGGGGGAACATCAAGCGCGGGTGCAAGTGCGCCCAGAATGGGAACGGCGGTTGCCGTGAGCGCGGTGTTAGAAGCGATCTCGCTTGCAAACACGAGCGCCGCAACGATGGCTCCCACCACGATGGGCGTGGGGAAGGCGGCGAGCCCGGAGAATGACTCACCGATGGCAGAACTGAGACCGGTGCGTTGCATGGCTTCGGCCAGACTCAATCCGCCGCCAAAGAGCACCAGCACACCCCACGGCAGTTCTCTTAAGGATCCAACTGGCAGGATGGGCTTCCATGGTCTGAGGGACACGGGCAAGACAAAGAGCAGCAGCGCGGCCGCCACCGCAATGGAGCCATCCGTCACGGCTCCCTTGGGAATGCCAGGAATGAATGGATGTGCGATCCACGCGGTGGCGGCAACGCCAAAGACCGCGAGTGTGGTCCAACTGCCGAGGCTCATCGAGCCGCCGCTCAATGCAAGGGGTCCATCGGTGGTGCCAGGCTGAATGGTTAAACCATGCACAGGATTTAGATAGAGCACCGCGCCAATGGCCAGAGGCGCAAAAACCACAAACACGGGAATGGCAAACTTCATCCACCCCACAAAAGTCATGGGCGTTGATTCATTGTTCAACCACTCCGCGGCGATGGCATTGGGCGGACTGCCGATGAGCGTGAGCAATCCGCCAACGCTGGCGCCGTATGCCACGGCGAGTAGCGCGCCAACGCCAAAGTTTCGCAGCGCGCGCTGCGTATGCGGCCCGGGCACAGCAACGCGTTCAGTCCACCGAATGGCGGCAACCGCCACCGGCAGCATCATGGCGGCGGTGGCGGTATTGCTTACCCAGGGGCTGATGAACGCAGATGCCGCAAACAGTGCGATGATCGTGCGGGTGGGAGAGTTGCCGGCCAGCCCCATGAGAACCGAGGCGAAACGAAAGCTCACCCCCGTTCGGTCGAGTGCAAGCCCAAGTGCTGCACCGCCTCCAAACAGAAAGATGATGTTGTCGGAGTAACCAGCAGCGCTCTCTTTAAAGGACGCCACGCCCAACGCCGGAAAGAGCAAGACCGGCAGGAGGGATGTCGCGGCCATGTCGATGGCAGTGGTCATCCACCAGATCGCCATGAGTACAAGAACGCCAAACACCCACGTGCCGTTGACTCCCAAGTTGGTGCCTGCACCGACAGCAGGGTGGGACCACGCCACCGCAGCTGCAGCGGCGATGGGTCCCAGAAACAACCCCGCCAATCGCACCCAGCGCGGGGAATCCTCTAGGGCCTCTAAGGGTGGCAATGGCGTTGCAGTCTGCATGTGATTGGGTGCTGCAGATGCTATTGCGCGGCCAATGTGTGCATCACAGTGTGGGATCTCCAGCCTGCGCGGCTATTCTGTGGTTCAAGGTATGCCAACCACACTAAAACACATCGCGATTGGCTTGACGACGGCGGCTCTGGCGATCACTTTGGGAAGGGTTTCGGCGACCGCGTGGCCGCGTGGTGATTCAGGCTTCGATGGCGGAACGGCTTCCGGCGCGGACATGATCGTAGGGGGTGTGGATGGGGTATCTGCCTTTGGCGCGGTCTCGTCAGATGGTGAGACCATCATGGCGTACTCATTGGGTTCCACTGAATGCAACGTAGGCACCGTGGTGCTGGCTGAGGATGCAGTTTCAAATCAGCATCTGGTCATCGCTCAGAATCTTTACAGGATTTCTGGCGGCGCGATTGAGCAGGTGGGAATGAGCTGGGTGAAGCACAATTACTGCGCGCTGCAAGGCACCGCATGTGGGACATGTCAACCGGTGGGTGGTGGCTGCCCATCTGCGCTGGGAATCGGCTGCAGTTCACCCAACGCTTCGGGAGCCAGCGGCACACAGACAAACATGGGTCCGCGTTCGCAAGTGAATGCCAGCACCGGGCACTTTGACTTTCCGGTGGTGGGGGTACCTGCGGCGCCGCCGACGATCGGTCGCCGCCTTCAAGTGAACTCTGATGACCTAGCCCCCGCCATGAACGCAGGCGCCACGTACATCGCCGAATGCGTCTACGTGCATCCACAGGACGCTCTGGCCGGCAACAACGGCAACAACGCCAGCTATCGCAATGTGAATGTGGGCACGGTGTTGGTGGGATCAACTTATCCGCTGACACTGATGGGGCAAACAGTTCAGCAGAAGTGCGCCATCTATGCGTGGCAACAGGCGCAGCCTGCCGTGGATGTGCAAGAAGTGCGCACTCCAGACGGCGGGGTCGTGGTGGGGAGCTTGGTCACCGACAACGGCAACGGCACTTGGCACTACGAGTACGCCATTATGAACGTGAGTTCAGATGCCAGCATTGGTGGTGTGTCGGTGCCAGTACACGCCGGAACGGTGGTCACCAATCAGTCCTTCCGAGACGTCCACTACCACTCGGGCGAGCCTTACTCTGGCGCGGACTGGGCGATGGAGTCCAGCGGGGGTCAGGTTCTCTGGAGCACCGAGCCGTTTGCACAGAATGCCAACGCCAACGCACTGCGCTGGGGCACGCTTTACAACTTTCGATTTGACGCCGCCGCTCCGCCCGTGCCGGGCACCATGACCCTGGAATTGTTCAAGGTGCAAGGTTCGGTGGGTGTGGTGGTGCCGGTGCCCGCATCTGCAGGCCGGCCGGCCGATCTCAATGCAGACGGACAAGTGGACGGCGCGGACCTAGGCATGCTGCTATCCATGTGGGGAAGCTGTGCCGGTTGCGCTGCGGACTTGGATTCCAGCGGGGCCGTTGACGGAGCGGACTTGGGAACGCTCTTGGGCGACTGGGGAATCTGAAGTCATTTGGTAGTGTCCGCAGCATGTCTCTGATTCTGTGTGTGCTTGCCTGTGTCTGGTCATGTGCTGACGTCACCAAGCCACTCGATGGCGCCTTTGACACCTGGGATGCAGACCGCACCTTCTGGAGCTTGGAAGGCGGTGAACTGGTGGGGCGTTCAACCGCCACGACTCCCCTCACCAAGAGCACGTATGCCCTGTGGAAGGGAGACATGCCGCGTGATTTTGATCTGCGCTGCATGATCCGGTTGACTGGCCAAGGTGGTAACAGTGGCATTCACTACCGCAGCTCGCGCGTGCAGGGGCAGAGCGACCTTGCGGGGTTTCAAGCTGATCTTGACGTTGCCAATGCATACACGGGGGTGTTGTATGAGGGACTGGGGCGCGAGCTCATGAGCGCGCGGGGCCAACAAGTGGAGTGGGGACCCGCCGGCAAGAAAGTGCTGGCGCAGTTTGCGCCTGATGCGGTGCTCAAGAATGCCATCAAGACCGAAGAGTGGAATGAGTACCGCATTCAAGCAGAGGGCACTCGCGTGCGCCACTGGATCAATGGTGTGCTCATGTCCGATGTGACGGATGGTGATGCCAGTCGATTCCGCGCCGATGGCTCACTGGCGATTCAGTTGCATTCGGGTGCGCCGATGGAAGTGCGCGTACGGAACTTAGAGATCAAGCCGATCGTGTCTGCGCCACCACCTTCGGCGCTGATTGCGCCCGCGGAGTTTACGATTGAACTTCTGGCGAGCGCGCAGAGCGGCCAGGGAAGTTGGACATGCATCACCTTTGACTCTCATGGGCGCGCGGTGATTTCGCCGCAGCAGGGCCCCTTGTTGCGCGCGTGGATACCCGGGCAGAGCAAGAATCATGATGGCACTGCGTGGAGTGGTGCTCACACCGAAGTGCTCCCGTTGGAATCGCCTTTGGGTGGCGCGCAGGGGCTGTGCGCCGTTGGTGAGGACCTCTACGTGGTGGTGGCGGCCAGTGGTGAGTCCAACGGGCTGTGGCGCGCGCGGGACGCGGATCACGACGGCACGTATGAAGAGGTGAAGCAGTTGGTGCGGTTTGCCGGCGATGGTGGGGAGCACGGTCCTCACGGCGTGGTGCAAGGGCCGGATGGTGCGCTCTACATCACAATCGGCAACCACACCAAGCTGACAGAGGACTTGGTGAAGTACGCCGACGAGCATCACCAGGGGCGCGCCTTCGATTCACCCTACGACTTCTTTGCGGAGGACATGATTGACGCACGCATGTGGGATCCGCGCGGCCACGCCGTGGGGATTTACGCTCCCGGCGGAGTGATCTTGCGCGTTGACCCAGTGACTGCGCGCGCACGAGTGCTGGCCGGCGGGTTTCGCAATGCATACGACCTTTGCTTTGACGCGTCGGGAAACCTCTTTACCTATGACAGCGATATGGAGTGGGACATCGGCGCGCCGTGGTATCGCGCGCCGCGCGTGGTGCACGTTGTGCAGGGCGGCGAGTACGGCTGGAGGAGCGGCAGCGGCTGCTGGCCGGACTGGTACGCGGACAGCCTTCCGCCTGCGTGTGAAACCGACAGTGCCTCCCCAACAGGCATGCTCTCCGGTCACCAGAGCGCTTGGCCGGAACCATGGAAATCCACGCTCTTTGCGGCGGACTGGACCTACGGCAGAATCTTGGCGGTCACCGTTGAGGGGTCTGGATCAACGTTTACAGCTCAGTGGCATCCGTGGCTCACCGGCAGACCAATGCCTGTCACAGATATGGCCTGGGGGCCGGACGGGCAGATGTACATGGTGACCGGTGGCCGAGGAACGCAAAGTGGCCTGTATCGCATTAGCCATGCGGCTGTCAACGATGCGCCCGCCAACCGTTCTGACCACTCCTTGCGTCAGGAGCGTGAGAAACTTCAAGCTCTGCAGGTTGCTCTAGCAAGCACGGAGTTGGAGCAGGCGCTGGCAACCATGTTTGCTGCGCTGGACTCTCCCGACCGCTGGGTGCGCTTTTCCGCTCGGGCGGCGTTGGAACACCAGCCGGTGGAAGCTTGGCGCACGCGGGTTTCGGCGCTGCCAACCGCACGCGCACGAATGGAAGGGGCATTGGCCCTCGCGCGGCGCGGAAACGTGAATGATGCGCCGCAGGTGGTGGCGCTGGCGCAGGCAGCGCTTGGTGAACAGTCCAGGGGTAACGGGGTGAACGTCAGCGACCGCTGGGTTGAACTCACCGCCATCCGTGCGATGCAGGTGGCACTCTCACGCCACCCAGAACTTCGTGCGGCACCCTTGGGTGCGCAGGCGGCAGCGTTGGGGCTAGCACTCGCCCAGCGCGAGTACGCGAGCAGCGGTGACTCACCTGCGGTGTGGGCTGGGCTTGAACTTGCGTGTGGGCTAAACTCTGCGGCTGCGGTGCCGCTGGCCGTCACGTGTCTGGCTCATGCTTCGGACCGCACAACAGCGTTGCGATACGCCACGCTGCTTCGCCACACCAAGGAAGGGTGGACTGATGCCTTGCGTCAGCAGTACTGGGCGTGGCTTGATGCCGCCAATGACCGGGCGGGTGGCTTCAGCCTTTCAGGCTTTATTGCACAAGTGAAGCGAGAGGCAGAGGACAACGTTGGGCGACCCGCATCCGCGCCTGCTGCGGTGGCCTCCAACGGGGCACCGTCAAGTGCACGCGACCTGCCCACACCAGGCGCCTCGGCAACATCTTCAGAACTGCACGCGTGGACTGTGGATGAACTGCTGCAACCGCATGATGCAACGGCGGAGACCCGAGACTTGGCTCGCGGCGCCCGCCTGTTCCGAGAAGCCACGTGCATCCTGTGTCATCGCTTTGCAGGTGAGGGTGCAAGCACCGGCCCCGATCTCACCGGAGTGGGCGCTCGATTCACGCGCACAGATCTCTTGCGTGCCATCTTGGAGCCATCCGCGGATGTTTCTGATCAATACCGCGACAGTGCCATCGCCACCAAGGATGGCGACATGTTTGTGGGGCGTGTGGTGGGAGATTCGGCAGAGGCGATTCAAGTTCGAACCAATCCCCTGAGTCTTGAGACTGAAAGAGTACTCAAGTCCAACATCACCAGCATCACTCCCATTCCAACGTCCAGCATGCCTCGGGGGCTCCTTGATTCCCGGTCGCGCCAAGAAGTGCTTGACCTGTTGGAGTACCTCGAGCGTGGCGGCGGTGAACCCGTCCGTACAATGCCCAAATGACCGTCAACACCGCCAAGGCTCCTCGCCGTGAGTTGAGCTTTCACTGCTTTGGTTGCTTGCGTAGTGAGTTGGACCGCATTGACGCCGCTCACGCCGCTGGCACGCTGCGCACCACGGGCAATTGGAGTGCCGGTGAGATTTTGGACCACTGCGCCATTCTTATTGAGTCCGCGCTGGATGGAACGAGCCAACAGGCTCCCTTCATCGCACGCCTCTTTGGGAAACTCATGAAGGGCTCCATGCTCAAGCCCAAGACCATGAAAGCGGGGTTCAAATTGCCCGAGGGGGCCAAGCACCTGTTGCCCCGTCCAGGGGTGACCTACGAGCAGGGAATGTCCAGATTGAGAAGGGCCCTAGCACGCGTAGCAGCGGGTGAAAAGATGGACAAACCAAGTGGATGGCTGGGGCCGTTAACGCACGAACAGTGGGAGCGGCTTAACTTAAATCACACACAGCTTCACCTTGGATTCATGGCGTACGAGTCCGCTGCCTGACTTTTGGAGACCGGCCGAAATGCCCAACGTCATTTGCATGAAGTGGGGGACCAAGTTCGGCCCCGAGTATGTCAACCGATTGGCGTCCATGGTTCGGCGTCACTTATCGCTTCCTCACCGATTTGTGTGCTTCACTGATGATCAGCGGGACTTGGATTCCCGCATCGATGCACGCCCGCTGCCAGACTTTGACGATCCCGGAGGACCGGAGCGCGGGTGGCGCAAGATCTCGACGTTTCGTTCTCCGCTCTTTGACCTGACGGGGCCCACGCTGTTTGTGGATCTGGATGTGGTCATCGTGGGCAGCATGGACTGCTTCTTTGAGTATCCCGGGGAGTTTTGCATCATCAAGGACTGGGTGCGCCCACGCCGCCCCACCGGCAACTCATCGGTGTATCGCTTTGAGGCCGGCGCGCATCCTTGGCTGTTGGAAAAGTTCATGAGCCAACACGCAGAGATTCGCCGAGAGGTGCGCAATGAACAGGAGTACATCTCCAGAGAACTGTTCAACGCTGGCAAACTTGCATACTGGCCCAAGGAGTGGTGCGTGAGCTTCAAGTATGGCTGCATGGCCAAGTTCCCTATGAACTGGTGGACGCCCGCGCGCATTCCCGAAGGCGCACGAATCGTGGTTTTTCACGGGCATCCAAATCCACCCGATGCCGTGGTGGGGCGCAGCAAGAAAATCACGCGACGCGTGCTGCCCACACCGTGGGTGGCGGAACATTGGCAATAGTGAGCGTGCCGGTGCGACGAGAGAGCGCTACGTGGCCTTCTCTAGCTCAGCAAAGTATTGGAGCTGCCCACCAAAGAACTGTTCCCACCCCGGTGGGTAGAGCTTCATGGGGCTTAGCTCACGCGCAACGCGCAATCCAACCGCCGCGGCCATGCTGCGCCACTCTGCCTTGGAGTGGTAGCGATAGAGGCAGCGGACTCCGTACGGAGCATTGGCGGCCCAATCCATGAGGCACATGCGCGGCTGAGCAAGCACTCCCTCGCGCGCGTGATCCTTCAGCAGCACCGCTCGGCGCGCCACGCGTGCGCATTCTCTCAGCAGCCCCATTTCGTTGGGCTCGTGATGAAGCACATCGGCCACCACCACCAAGTCAAAGGCGCGATCCTCAAAGGGCATTCGCCCGCCCTCGTAGGACGTCATGGGGATGGGTTCGCCGCCGCGCAACACGCGCTCAAGACCGTGCGCCACCACCCCTGCTGGGCAACGGGGATCACCTTGCAGGGCGTGAAGTAACTGGCCATTGCCGCACCCCACGTCAAGAATTTCATCGCTGGCGCGAACGGAGGGCAGGATGGCTTCAACAAGGCGGCGCTGCCGCTCTTGATAGATGGGCTTGTGCAAACGGCGCATGAGAGCTTTCAAAGGTTGCCTCCGAGTGCCGGTTTCCACAGATTGACGGTCGCCATGCCCAGTTGCATCAGTGCCACGAGGGCGGCCGCCGCGCTCACCCACGCTCCAGCTCGTGCGCCGCGAGAGGCCAGCGCCGCCAGCCAGGGCAACAAGAGCAGGAGTGGAAGATCTGCGTACCGTTGCCATGCTTGAGAGTTCGCCATATTGGCGGCGGTGGCCATAAGCAGACCCAGCAGCACCATGGTGGCCAGAGCTCCGGCACCGCGATGGAAGGCCAGCGTGGCGAGGCCTGCGATGGAGGCGCCGCCAAGCGGGGCGAGCACAAGCATTACCAAGGAACGGTTCGCGGGAGCTGGCACTCGTTCAATGAGTTGCCAGAGCGGGCCAAAGCAACGCCCTTCGTCTACTGACATTGAAGTGGGAATGAGCGCGGCAACCACAAGCGATGCCACTGCACCAACTGTGGCGTTGCGCGCAAGCCTGCTCCAAGGAAAGTTCGCACCCGCGGCCGAATCTCCGCGCGCGGAGGCCAGCAATGCCAGCAACAACGGTAGCCCCCAGCAGCCGGCCAACGCCAGCATGAGCGGCAGCGCGGCGGGGTTAGCGCCTTTGCTATGCAGATAGCGATAGGGGGGCGGCATGAGCCCACCCCACAAGGCCACAAAGAGCCCCAGTATTGCTACGGGCAAGAGTGCTGGCAGGAGTGCGCTCCACCGCTTCTGCTTCAAGGCACGCCACGCGATGGGTGCGGCAAGCCACGCAACCGGTTGGCGCACACAGACGCCAAGCGATGCCCACACCGCGGCCATCCACATCCAACGGGGGCGGGGCGCGGACGTCGAGTTGGTGGTCAAACTGCCACTCACGATCGCCATCCCGCCCATGGCCGCTCCCAGTGAAAGCGCGACGCACGCCAACGCGGGCACATCTGTGGTGATCCACGCGCTGCCACCTACCGCGAATGGCGAGAACGCCAGTGGCAGCAACAGGCACGCCGCAGTGCGCGGAGAGACCCACCGCGCGGCGGTGTGTGTGGCGGAGAGCAGTAGCACCACCCCAGCCAGGGTGCTCACGCCGCGCAGAAGCGTGAACCCCGCCCCCGCCTTCAACAACAGGGCGAGCAAGAGATGCCATCCGGGGCTGGTGGCACTTGCATAGTTCACCAAGTCCGGCGTGGGCAATTGCTCCGCAAACTTCTGAATGGCTTGGGTGTGGTACTGGCTGTGATCCCATCCCCATGAGCCCACGTCCACCCCACGCACGATGAGAATGGTGGACTGAAACACAAGCGCGGCGGCAGGCAAGAGCAGCCACGCCCGGGATCCTCCGGCCGGAACTGTCAGTCCATAGCGGGTGGACGCGTGGGCCGATTCAGGGGTACGCACCATACGATGGGCGCATCGTAGTGAAGGACGCGCACCACGATTCTGGCAGCGGCCCCGCACCCATGTCTGCCCGGCGAAGACTGGCGGTGCTGCTTTTGGTCTATGTGATCAACTGCGGTGTCTTTGCCGTGGGGTTGCCTGTGGTCTGCTGGGTTGTAATGCATGTGTGGGAACCCCTTGACCTGATTACAGACCTCTGGCAATTCGTATCCGGGATGATCATGGAGGGCGAACCTTCGCTGAGTGTTGTGGCGGAAGACTTCATACGCAGTTGGTATCAAGTTTGGCGAGACATCAGTGGGAGTTCTGCACCGGGGACCTTCGTCGCGGGAATGACATTGGCGCTTCTGGCTGCCGCGCCGGTGCTGCTCATGGCACCCGTCGTAGGGCCACCCGAAATCGCCACCAACCCAAGATCCATGCGCGCATCAGTGATTGGCGCCTCAATTCTGGCGGCAGGACTCACGTGCTTTGTTCTGGTGGTGGCGTTTGAGTGTGTGCTCTTGGTGGCCACAAGTGAAGTGGTGGCCGGGTCGGCGGGCAACCACACAACACAGAATGACGACCAGATCTATGAATGGGTTCGGGCAGCCCACTTGCAAGAGCCCGTCGTGTGGTTTTCAATGTGGATGGTTGCGGGAGTGTTCTGGGCGGTGATTTTCAGGAAAGCCGGCCATTCCCGCGATCCCAACACAGTGCTGCGGCTGTTTCGGTGGCTGCTGGCTGGAACCGCCATCGAACTGGCGCTTGGCGTGAGCACATTGGCCTGGCTTAAGAAACGCGACGCGTGCTTGTGCGCCACTGGCAGCTTCTGGGGTGTTGTCTACGGACTCATGGTGTTGGCACTCTTGTGTGGGCCGGCCATTGCGCTTCTGCTCTCGCGCAGGGCCAGGCTTCAATGGGCTCGCAGCGCGTGTCGAAACTGCGGCTATCTCAGGCGTACGGGATCCAAGGTGTGCAGCGAATGCGGGTGCCCGTTGGAGCGGGCTTAGCACGTGGGGAAGCATTGAACGCGCAGAATCGGTAGGATTCCGCACTCATCGTGGTCCAGTTTCTCTTTGGCAACGGCGCAGCGTGGTTCTCCGTTCCCGCCATCATCGGGATCCTGCTGTTTCTTGTGCAAATGTCGGGAGTGATGGGGCATGACGATGGCGGTGCGGGGGGCGGCGATGCTGGCGGCGTGGGACACGACGGCGGGACATTTTCCGATACTGGGGACATCAGCGCTGGCACGGGTGATCACGGTGGGAGCCACGCGTCATCCGAGAGCGGTCACGGCGATCTGCTTGCGGGCGTGCTCAGCATGCAAAGCGCGGCCGCATTTGCCATGGGCTTTGGGCTTGGTGGCTTTGCCTCGCTCCGCGGGAGTGGGCTCGGCGTTGGCCTTTCCATGCTCATCGGGCTCGGCTGCGGCTTGGTCTTTGTGGCGCTTCTGGGCTTCCTCTTTCATCAGGCGCGTAGGCTGAGTTCCAGTGGAAACATGGGTATCGGCGCTCTGGTGGGCCACGAGGCAGACGTCACTGTGCGAATTCCTGCCGGAGGAGTGGGCAAGGGCGAGATCCGTGCGGTGATCGGCGATCGCGAACGCCGCTGCCAAGCCACCACCGCAGGGGAGGCCATTGCCCCTCGCACTCATGTGATCATTGAACGAGTGAACGGCGACAACAGCGTGCTGGTTCGGGTGGCCTCCACCGCTGCGCCACGCAACTGACTACGGAAAGGCTTCTATCGTGCAAGAGACTCTGTCACAGGATTATTCGGGAGCAGCAGTGTGGATCGGCGTCATCTTTGGCGCGCTGGTCATCGTGCTGTTTGTGGCTATCTTCATCGCGCGTCAGTACCGGCGCTGCCCCTCCAACAGGATTCTCGTGGTGTACGGGCGCGTTGGCGGCGGCAAGGCCGCGCGCTGTCTGCACGGCGGCGGCACGATGGTGTTGCCCCTGGTGCAAGACTATGCGTATCTCTCGCTGGAACCCATGGTGATTGAGATTCCGCTGGAGGGCGCGCTGAGTTTGACCAATGTGCGCGTGAATGTTCCGTCCACATTCACCGTGGGTATTTCCACGGATCCGGTGCTCATGAACAATGCGGCCGAGCGCTTGCTGAACCTCACGGTGGACAAGGTGCGCGAACAGGCACAGGACATCATTCTTGGCCAATTGCGCCTGGTGATCGCCACGCTCACCATTGAGGAAATCAACAAGGATCGTGAGAAGTTCATGACGCTGATCAACGAGAATGTTGGTCAGGAGATCAACAAGATCGGCTTGGACCTCATTAACGTGAACGTGCGCGACATCACGGATGAGTCGGGGTACATCGAGGCCATCGGCAAGCGCGCCGCGGCTGAAGCCATCAACCGCGCCAAGGTTGAAGTGGCCCAGCAGGAGCGCGACGGAAGTGTGGGCGAGGCTCTGGCTGTGCGCGAGCGTGAGGTGAAGGTGAGCATGGAGCTTGCCTCCGCAGAGCAGGGGCGCAAGGATGCTGAGCGTCAACGCCGTATGGCGGTGGCCACGCTGGAAGCTGAAGCCGTAGCCACGGAAGCAACCGCGCAGCGCGACCGCGAAGTGAGCGTGGCGCAGCGCGCCGCTGAAACCGTGGCGCAGAAAAAGCTTGCCGAACAGGAACAACGCATTCGGACGGCTGAGGCTGAAGCCAACGCCGTAACCGGTGAGAATCAGAGTCGCGCACGCATCGCGCAGACCACTGCCGAGCTTGGCGAGATTGAAGCGGAGTCGCGCAGGCGTCGCGAAGTGGCCGCCGCCAAGTCAAGCGAGGCGGTGCTCATCGCACAGCGCGAACAAGAAGTGGCGCGTCTCACCAAAGAGGAGATCGCTCCTCAAGAGATTGAGAAGCGGCGCATTGAGTTGGCCGCGCAGGCCGAGGGCGAAAAGCGGCGTATTGAGGCTAAGGCAGATGCCGATGCCACCCTCATGCGTTACACCGCCGAGGCAGAGGGCACGCGGCTGGTGCTCGAAGCCAAGGCCAAGGGTTACGAGCGGCTGATTGAGGCGTGCGGAAGCAACTCGCAAGTGGGTCCAACGCTCTTGCTCATTGAGCAGTTACCCAAGTTGGTTGCTGAGCAGGTGAAGGCCATCGCTGCGGTCAAGATTGACAAAATCACGGTGTGGGACACCGGCACTGGTGCGGACGGTCGTAACACCACCACCAATTTTCTGTCGGGCCTTGTGAACAGCTTGCCGCGCCTGCATGAGTTGGCCCGGCAGGCGGGCATTGAATTGCCACCGGCGCTGGGCAGGATTGCTGGCCACGACGGCGCCGAATCCGATCACGCAAACCCCGTGAGGGCAGAGCGCAAGGCCGACGGGCGACCCGAGCCGCGGACAGAGCAGCGGCCCGAGTCTCCTCGATCTGAGCACCGTCCGGACAATCCTTCAGCAAGGGGCCCGAAGCCGTAGTTTGAGATGGTTGATGTTGGCTGTAAGGGGGGAATGACCCCGCCGCAATGATATCCTAACAAACACCAAACGATATAGGGATCGCCCTGTTTCCTACGGTGTTTATGGATTTCGCCCACCCAACACCGGTAGCACTCGCAACGCTGGCAAAACTGGCAGAGCGCATGGCCAGGATCGAAGGCCGCGCGGTGGAGTACGCAGGCGCGTCATGCTCGCCGGACTCGCGCTGCGTGCCCACGGGCTGGACCAGTATCGACACAGCGCTTGGTGGTGGCATTCCTAGACGTGGAGTGCATGAGTGGTGGCACATAGAGGACTCCCCGGGCGCACGCACGGCACCGGTGGACGTGCTCATCCATCTTGCTTGGCAAGCACTGCTGCATGATGAACGGCACAGCCCGGATGCCGCTCGCTGTGTGGTGTGGGTGGGGCGCGCGGTGTGGCCACACGCGCAGGCGTTGGTGCGTGGGCTACGCGTGGGCGCACGCGCGATGTTTGGTGCACCCTGTCCCCGGCTGTGGCCGGATGCACGGTTGGTAGATCGCTCGCTGTTGGTGGACACGGGTGGCGATACCTCCGCCCGTCTTTGGGCCACTGAGCAAGCGGCGCGCTGTACGGGTGTGTGTGCTGTCATTGCCGACGGCGCAGGTTTTGATCTGCCAGCAACGCGCCGCCTGCAGTTGGCCGCTTCTAACGTGTTGCTGCTGCTGGCCCGACCGAGGGAGCGGCACTCCACCCTCAGCGCATGCAGCACCCGATGGCGAGTGCGGTGCGCGGAGCAAGGGGATGCCCTCGCCAACGGTGCGCCCCCTGAACCAACGTGGATCGTGGAGTTAGAGCGTGCCAAGGGGCTCACCGGCGGAATATTTGCCGCCGGAATCCACGCTCGCATGACGCGAAGCTGGGAACTTGACGGCGTGGATGCACCGCCATCAACGTTGGTGGCCGAAGCCGTGCGTCGCCGTCGTGCGCGCAGCGCCTGCTACCGCCGGACCACCACCGTGACAGGCGTCGCTGGCTTGGGCGTGGTGGCTGAGGCTGCTGCACCTGTGGAACCATCGGAGTTCACTGGCACATGACTCGTGCTCCACTCGACAGGAAGTTTCAGTCCGCCGGATTCGGCCATGCGTGTGAACTGCACGGTGGCATCGGCCACCACGCTGTTGGCATCTCTGCTGCGGTACATGGCACTGACCAGCGCACCAGTTTGGTGGTTGATAGCAAGCCGCGTGGTGGCGCCCGCAAAGGCCACTTTTACAAAGTCAACACGCTGGCCATCCACGGTTCCCTGGCCATCGGCCACGGCAACAAATCCGGGCTGGAATCGCGCGCGCATGATGACGACGGGCTTGTGCGCCATCTGCTGGACAAATACCGCACCGCGCGCGGAAGCCAGTGGCTCCTTGGCGGCTTCGCCAGTGCGTTGCCAGGATCCCAGAGCATCGGCACCAGACTCGTAACGGTGTACGGCGGGCTTGTCGCCCTCTCGAGTCCACGTGTCCACGGTCATATACGTGGTGTTGCCGCCATCCCAGCGGATGTCGCAGACGCTTTCAGACTTCCAATGGCCGTTGTCGGCGGTGGGGGCAACCTCAGCGCGCTGCACAAAGTGCTTGGCCGAACGCACGGCGTCAGCACCGCCCGCCCACGCGATCCAGCGATCCACGATGGCCATTCCCTCCTGCTGTGCCTGAGGAGTTCCAGTGGGAACGGCATCCGGCGTGGCAATAAAACGTGCCGGAGCCTTGGCAAAGGTGTCTCGGCACTGGTCAGAAGCAAAGAAGTAGAGGCGGCCATCGTGAACCATGAATCGGCGCGCATCGCCAAGTCCGGCCATCGCACCCATGCGTCCGCAGGCGCCTCCGTTGGCCGCTGCGAATTGTGTGGGTTGCTTCTGGAAGGCCGCCAGAGTTTCTGCAGTGGAGAAGTGGTAGGTGTTGCCTTCGTAAACCGCAGCCAGTTCTGGCTTGCCAGCAACGTTCTGGCCTTGGAAAAGCAGCACCACATCAACGGGCATCTCGCGTTCAACGCAACTGGCGGGCTGCTGTTTGTCGGCGGATTTGCCTGCGGTGTTGTTGTTGGTGGTGGTGGTCTGCAGGCATACACAAGCGGCAAGGATGGCGGCAAGCAGTGGCATGGTGCTTCTCCTGAAGGTGGTGCTACTGTAGTGCATCAGGCGCAGAATCATGGAGTAGTGTCATGACGCCGCCGCAGGTTATTCCTTGCTATCTGGCGGTATCGCTGCCAGCGTGGAATGATCGGCCCTTGACCCCCTTGGCGCAGTGGTGCATGCGCTGGACGCCGCGCGTTCACATTGAGTTGGAGCACGGTCCGCCTGCGCTGGTGCTGGATCTCACAGGGTGTCTACCCGCCAACGGTGGAGCGGTGCGCGTGGTTCGTCGTGTGCGGCGCGCGTTTGTTCGGCGTGGCATTGAATGTTGCTTGGGAATGGCCTCCACTGCAGGCGGCGCCATTGCGCTGAGCGGCGTTGAGGAGACAGCACGGCAGCACCCTGTGACGCCAACGCAACACGCTATGCCACCGCAACTGCACGCTGCGACACCGCCGCTGCGCGTCGCGACACCGCCGCTGCGCGTTGCACCGCCAGGCAACCCGTGGCCGGCGCTTGATCCACTGCCACTGACAACGCTGCGTCTTCCCTCAGCCACACTTCAGGGACTGCTTGAAGTGAATGTGTGCACCATCGGCAACTTGCGCGCTATTGACCGCCACGCGGTGGCAGATCGCTACGGCCCGCAACCCACGGAACGACTGGACACATTGGTGTCTGCAGGCGGTCGTGCGTGGCCATTCCATCCTGTGGCGCCACCGCAGCGCATCATGGGGGAGTTCATCTTTGCCAGCCCCTGCGCGCAACTTCAGGCGGTGGAACAGGCCATGCGTCACGCGGTGGCAGATCTGTGCCAGCATCTGGACCAACGCATGCGCGGTGTGTGCACGCTGGAGGTGCGTGTGGATCGTGCGCGAATGCCCCCTGTGCGTGGACGCATGTACTTTGGAGCGCCCACGCGCAACCCCGCCCATCTCTGGACGCTCCTAGCACCGCGCGTGGAACGCATGCAGTTGGGCTGCTATGAACACGGCATGGGCATCGAGCGCATCCGTCTGGTGGCGCTGCGCTTGGGCTCAGCGCAATGCGATGCCACGCGACAGGCGGTGGGCCAATTGGTGGACCAGTTGTGCGCGCGGTTGGGGAGCGGAGCGGTGCAATGCGCTGCACCAGATGCGAGCGCTGCATCAAAGGCGACCCCCGCAAACGTAAGGGCGGCCACCGCGACCGCCGGGAGCGCGTGAGCCCCCATGCCCCAGCACGCATCGCCGCAACCCGCATTCGCCGAGCTCGCGGCGCTGAGCAACTTCTCCTTTCTGGAGGGAGCAAGCCACCCTGAGGAAATCATCGTGCACGCCAAGGCGCTCGGTCTGGCAGCGGTGGCAGTGGCGGATCGCCACACGATGGCAGGAGTGGTACGCGCCCATGTGGCGGCGGCGGAGCACGGAGTGCCGTTGGCTGTGGGCACGCGCTGCGCCTTTGCGCTTGGCCGCGACTTGGGGGAGGGCGCCAGCGAAACGCAAGCCCACGATGTATTGCTTCCGCATGATCCCACGCATGTGGAGATCGTGGTGCTTGCATGCAGCCGCGCCGGGTACTCGCGGCTGTGTCGTCTGCTGACCTTGGGCAAACGCCGCGCAGGGTGGACGCGCGACATGTCGCACAGCATCAGCGCCGTGGACGCGGATGTCGACGCGGCGCAGTCCAGCGCCTGTCACTTGTGGCTGCATGATCTCGTCGACGTCAGCGTGCAGACGCTCGGCCATGGTGAGCCGGGGCAGGAGACGGGCCGCACCCCAGAAGCTGATCGCCCATTGGCGCCGTACGCACTTCCGGACACGCACGCCATCGTGCTGCCTCCGCGCGGCTTTGGTGCCATGAGCCAGCGCTTTGTTGAAGTGTTGCACTGGTTGCGCAGCGTGTTTCGAGGCGACAGTCTTTCACTGGCACTCTGCTATCACGGCCAGCCTGACGAAGAATTGCGCCTGCTGCAATTGCAGTGGCTTGCAGCAGAGGTGCACGTTCCGCTGCTGGCCACCAACGAGCCGCGTTGCCATGTGCGGCAGCGGCAGCCTCTGCAAGATGTGGTGTCATGTATTCGCGCCAACTGCACGCTGCGCCAAGCCCGACGCAACGCAGTCATGGAACCCTTTGAGCTTGCGGCTGGGCGTGCGCGTAGCAGCGCGGCGGCGCCGGGCGTGTCACCCTTCGCACCCACGCTTCTGCCCAGCGATGCGTGGCATATGAAAGATGGTGCGGCGATGAATGCTGCGCTGGCGATGGTGCCACAGGCAACACGCACTGCGGCGTTGGAACGCGCGGTGCAGGTGGGGTTGCACTGCGCACGCTTCAGCCTGAGTGAACTGAAGTACTGCTATCCAAGCGAGCTTGTTCCTGCTGGCCGCACGCCCATGGAACATCTGCGTGAATTGACATGGCAGGGGGCGGCGGAGCACTACCCGCAGGGAGTTCCCCCTTCGGTGCGCACGCGCATTGAGCATGAGTTCTCCATCATTGCAGACCTCAACTATCCCTCCTATTTTCTGACGGTGCATTCCATTGTGGCATTCGCGCGGTCGCGAGGCATTCTTTGCCAAGGGCGCGGCGCAGCGGCCAACAGCGCGGTCTGTTACTGCTTGGGCATCACCGCAGTGGATCCCGCGCGCATTGACATGCTGTTTGAGCGGTTCATCAGCCGTGAACGCAACGAGCCTCCGGACATTGACGTTGACTTTGAGCACGAGCGGCGTGAGGAAGTCATTCAGCACATCTACAGCACCTATGGGCGTGCACGCGCAGCACTGTGCGCTGAGGTGATTTGCTATCGCAGTCGTAGTGCCTTCCGCGACGTGGCCAAGGTGCTGGAAGAACCGGAATGCACTGAAGAAACCGCTTCCCCCCGTGTGGCCGCACTGGTGGAGCAATTGCGCGGCTTTCCCCGCCACTTGTCGCAGCATGTGGGGGGGTTCATCATCACTTCGGAGCCACTCTGTGAATTGGTGCCGGTGCGCAATGCCACGATGGACGCACGCACCATCGTGGAGTGGGACAAGGATGATGTGGACGCCATGGGCATGCTCAAGATGGACGTGCTGGCGCTGGGCATGCTGACCGCCATCCGCAAGGCGCTGAGTATGGAGACCGCTTCGGGGCGTCCGTGCTTTCAGCCGTTGGCGTTTCATCAAGTGCCCGCCGAGGATCCGGCGGTCTATGAAATGTGCTGCCGCGCAGACACCGTGGGTGTGTTCCAGATCGAAAGCCGTGCACAGATGAGCATGCTGCCACGCCTGCGCCCGCAGTGCTTTTATGACTTGGTGGTTGAGGTGGCCATCGTGCGGCCGGGGCCCATCCAAGGGGACATGGTGCATCCTTATCTGCGGCGGCGCAATGGCGAGGAACCCATCCACTATCCCAACAGTGTGATCCAGCGCGTGCTGGGCCGAACCATGGGCGTGCCGCTGTTTCAGGAGCAGGCCATGTCTCTGGCGGTGGAGGCGGCTGGTTTTACGCCGGGTGAAGCAGACCATCTGCGCCGCGCCATTGCTGCATGGAAGCGCAGCGGCTCAAAGATTCTGGCATTCAAAGACAAGTTGGAGAAGGGCATGCTGGAACGCGGATACACGCCGCAGTTTGCGCAGCAGGTGTTCACGCAGATTCAGGGGTTCTCCGGCTACGGGTTTCCAGAAAGCCACGCCGCAAGCTTTGCGCTCTTGGTGTACGTCTCGGCGTGGCTCAAGCGGCATCGCCCGGCGGCGTTCACCGCCGCACTGCTGAACAGTCAGCCCATGGGGTTCTACGCCCCTGCGCAGTTGGTGCGTGATGCGCGCCAACACGGCGTGACCGTGCGCGGTGTTGATGTGCATGCCAGCGAATGGGATTGCACGCTGGAGGCGTGTGAAGTGGAGGGGTGTGAAGTGGAGGGGTGCGCGGCCGTATCACCCGCGCTACGGCTGGGCGTGCGCATGGTGAATGGCATTCGCCAAGAAGATGCACAGGCAATCATTCGTGCGGTTCAACAGCGAGGGCCATTTGCCAGCATTGAACCCCTCTGGCGCGCCGCGGGGTGCACCATGCATGCACTGCGTCGCCTGGCTCTGGCCGATGCATTCAAGAGCATGGGCCTTTCCCGTCAGCAGGCACTCTGGCAGATTCGTGCACTGCGCGATCGTGAAGCACCTGTGCTTGACCATGCGGCGGAGCAGGGGGCCATGCTCTTTGACATGCGGCCGCAGCCGCTCCCCGCCGTCAGTTTGCCCCGGCAAGTGGCGCAGGACTATGCATCAACCGGGCTGTCGCTCAACTGGCATCCGGTTCAGTTTGCACGCCCGGTGTTGCAGCGCCGAGGGGCTCGCCCTTGTTCGCATCTTGCCAATGAAAGGGCGGTGCAGCCAGGTGAGACCATTGCGGTGGCCGGACTCGTGCTGTGCAGGCAGCGCCCGCTGACCGCCTCAGGAGTGATGTTCGTCACCATTGAGGATGAGACCGGCGTAGCCAATCTAATCGTGCGCCCAAAGGTGTATGAGCGCTACCCGGCCGTAGCGCGGCAGGCCACACTGCTGCTGGCCAAGGGGCGTGTGGAGCGGCGCTCAGGTGTGGTGCACCTGCTGGTGCGTTCGCTAGCGGATCTTTCGTACGCAACTGAGGTTGAATCGCAGTCGCGGGACTTTCACTAACGGAAGGGTCACCCACACGAAGCCCCCTCTGGGAAACAGGAGCGGCACTGATTCTCAAGAAGTGGCAAAAACATTGAAAATAGAGAATTGAAAAGAGTGTCAATCCAAGGAACCCCCCTTGACCAGAACGTGGCTCACGTCAAACTATGAGCGGCGAAGGCTTGTGTAATGACGCAGTTTCCGCCGAACTAGGACCCTTGAAGATGTTGTGGGCCCTGAGGGATCTCTGGAAAAGGAATCTTGATCTGTCGGTCGTTCGCAAAGTGCGTTCGGCCGTTCGAGTTTCGTTTCCCTTTTTCCCTCTTGAGGAGCCCAACATGAAGATCAGAAGTCCAGTCGCAACGCTGCTTGCAGCGGCCGCGATCGCAACTGCGGCGAACGCAGAGTTCCATCCAGGTCAGCCCGTGGCCGTGAACGGCACAGCGGCTGACTCTGCGAATCCAAACATTCAGGACACCACATGGGGTACTTGGGCAGGCCAAGGTCCTCACCAGCTTGGTGGGCAGAGCAACTATTGGGATGACGTGTATGGCCCAACTCTGCCAGTGTTCGTGAGTTCCATGGTGGTGAACCCCAATTCGGTGGTCTTTACCATTGACTTCAGCCTGTTTGTGGCTGGCGACTACAGCTACTACTCCATTGACATCTTTGGCCTGAAGAGTGATGGATCCATCGTTGGAGGTTCCGGCAATTACGGCACCATCACCACAGATGGAAACAGCGTGCACTGGGATAATGCCGGTGTCTCCGTGGCTGACAACCCAATCGTGGAGTTCAAGATTTTCCAAGTTCCCGGCCCTGGCGCCCTGGCGTTGTTAGGCATTGCGGGGCTTGCAGGTACTCGGCGTCGCCGCTCATAACGGCACGCGTGAACGCACACGCAGAGTGATCAGTCGCGGCCTCGCCCCACCTCCGGGCGAGGCCGCGCTGTATTGCAAGGTGATCTGGGCAAAGCGCACTGACTGGGGATCGCAGAGTGCACCGTGTGAGTACGCTTGCTCCCCCTCACGTGCTACTTACCGCCGCCAATATTTCCAAGTCTCATGGGCTCCGAGAGTTATTCCGCGGCGTGGGCATCAGCGCCGAGCCCGGAGAACGAATCGCCCTAATCGGCCCCAACGGCACGGGCAAGTCCACGCTGTTGAGGATTCTGGCGGGGCGCGAACCAGCAGATGCTGGCACCGTGCAACTGGCTCGGGGAGTGCAGGCGGTGTACGTGCCGCAGCACGATGTGTTCGCGCCGGGAGTGTCGGTTCTGGACACGTGTGCGCATTCCGCGTTAGAAGCCGCTTCAGTGCATGGCGATGTGCATGACGCGCAAAGGCTGGCCTCCATGCTCCTCGGGCGGTTTGGATTCAATGAGGCGCGCATCGGGCAGATGGCGGATGCGCTTTCCGGAGGCTGGAAGAAGCGTCTGTCGGTGGCGTGTGCTCTGGCGTCAGCTGGGGGAACGCCGGACTTGCTTTTGCTTGACGAACCCACCAATCACCTCGACGTGGCTGGGTTGCGTTGGCTTGAGCACCTGCTCCGCCGCGGCGCCCCTGATGCGCGCGCTGGCGCATGCATCTTTGTCACGCATGACCGGGTGTTTCTGCAGACGGTGGCCACACGCGTGGTGGAGCTCAGTCAGGCATATCCCCAAGGGACGTTTCAGGTTGAGGGGGACTATCAAGAGTTCCAGCGACGCCGCACAGAGTTTCTGAGCGCTCAAGCGCAGGCTCAGGAGAGTCTGGCCAACGAAGTACGTGTTGACGATGCCTGGCTGGCACGCGGCGCAAAGGCCCGTCGCACCAAGGCCAAGTTTCGCATTGAAGACAGCGCGGATCGGCGAAGTGAACTCTCCGCGCTGACTGCGCGCAATGCCGCGGCTTCGGCCGGAGGTGCAGGAATTGACTTCAGTGCCACAGGCCGGCGAACGCGCAAACTGGTGGCGGCGGTGAACATTGCCAAGTCCATGGGAGGGAGGCTGTTGTTCACAGATGTGAGCCTTGAAGTCACCCCTGGAAGCCGACTGGGGCTCATGGGCCCCAACGGCAGTGGCAAGACCACTCTCCTGCGCGTGCTGACGGGTGAACTTGCGCCCGACAAAGGCCGCGTGATTGCGGCCGATCCGGCACCGCGTGTGGTTGTGCTTACGCAACAGCGCCAGGAACTGCCCCCTTCAACACTCTTGCGTGAAGCCATCGGTCCGCCGGGGGACATGGTGATCTTTCGTGAGCGGCAAATGCACATCTCAGCGTGGTCTCGAAGGTTCTTCTTTAGGGATGAGCAGTTGTTGCAGCCGCTTTCATCTCTGTCGGGCGGAGAACTAACGCGCGCCCATCTGGCTCGCATGATGCTTCAGACCGCCGACGTGTTGGTGCTGGACGAACCGACCAATGATCTGGACATTCCAACACTTGAGGTGCTTGAGGAGTCCGTTGAGTCATTCCCGGGCGCGGTGGTTCTGGTCACGCACGATCGGGCGATGCTTGAGCGGTTGGCCACCACCATTCTGGTGCTGGGTAGCCCCTCGGGTGAAGTTCGGCAGGTCGCCAGTGTGTCGCAGGCCCTTGCCGCGCTTGGCCAGGTGGAGCAGCAGGCCGCAGATTCACTGCGGGAGATTGTGACACCGGCGGTCGCAGCGGCGCCCAAACCAACAGAAGCAGCTGTGGGGCGCAAGCGACTGGGGTACATGGAACAGAGAGAGTTCGACGGGATGGAAGCGAAGATCGAACAGGCAGAGCGCGCGGCGGCCCTGGCAGAAAAGCAAGTGAACAGTCCGGAGGCAACTGCTGATCATCGGCGAATGTCCGCCGCGTGTCGTGAGTTGGAAGTTGCGCAATCTGAAGTGGCGCGACTCTATGCCCGCTGGGCAGAACTAGAAGCCAAACGGGGATAGCCCGCGGGCCGCAGGCAATGCTATAAACATGCCGTGCAGCACATTGACTTGATCGACGGCGTGTACCTGTCACCCGTGGTGAGCTCTGACAGAGGGGCCTATCTGGCGCACTTTACGGATCCTGCCATTGCTCGCAATCTGTTGCGTGTTCCCTATCCGTACACCGAAGCAGACGCGGATTGGTGGATTGCGTTTCGCATGGAACATGCGTGCGATCCTGAGACTCACTTTGCCATTCGGCGTCCCGATGGGTATCTCATCGGAGGTATCGGCCTCACCAGCGTGCAGCCTGACCGCTCGCTGCACCATGAAGGCTCACCTGCTGAGATTGGATACTGGATCGCACTGGAACACCGCGGTAAGGGGCTGATGCCCGCGGCCATTGCGGCATTCGTTGCGCACTGTCGCGCAAGGCTGGGCATTGGAGAAGTGTGTGCGTTGCCATTCACGTTCAACCAAGCCTCGTGTCGAGCGCTCGAAAAGGCCGGATTTGAGCGCGTTGGCGTTTTACGGCAGCGCTTTGTGAAAGATGGTCAGCGCGTGGACGCGTTTGACTACCGAATGCGTTAGGCTCCCTGCTACTGATGCCGCGCCGAGCCATCTTGGCTGTCATCCTCGCGTTCATCGTGATGGACATCGGCATGCTGGGTACGCGCCCCGTGCTCAGTCCCGACGAAGCCCGCTACGGCAGTATTGCCGCGCAGATGGTGGAAAGCGGCGACTGGCTGCACCTGCGCATGAGTGGCTTTCACTTCTACGAAAAGCCGGCGCTCAATTACTGGATGACTGCAAGCAGCATCAGCGTGTTTGGACACAACGCGTTTGCCATTCGATTGCCGGCGGCGCTGTGCACCGGTTTCGGAGCCCTTGCGCTGGCCATGGCCATGCATCGTGGTGCGCGCCTGCTGGGGCGGCGCCCCGACGTGGCGGCGACTGCAGGCGCGCTCGGCGCACTTGTGTCTCTCACCATGTTCCTCCCCGCCATTGGTGCGGGGCTGCAGACGTTGGATGCACCGATCGCCGCATTTGTCACCGGTTCGTGTGCGCTTTTCTTCATGGCAGCCACGGAGCCGCCGTACAAGCACCGGGCGCGTGTGGGTTGGCTTGTGGCTTCAGGCGTGTGCGCAGGACTTGGATTCATGACCAAGGGACTGCCTGCCATCGCGTTTCCTGCACTGGCCATCGTTCCTTGGTTGGTGTGGGAACGGCGGTGGCGTGATCTCTTCATCCTGCCTTGGATTCCACTGATCGTTGCCGGTGTGGTGGTCGCACCTTGGGGAATCACCATGGCGTTGATGGAGCCTGGGTTTTGGGAGCGCTTCATCATTCATGAACACTTCGGGCGGTTCATGGGTGGACAGGCCAACCAACCATCAGAGTCTCCAGCCTTCTATCTGCTGGTGGTGCCGCTTGGAATGATTCCCTGGCTCGCCGTGGCGCCAACTGCGGCGCGATGGTTGCCCGGGCTGCTTCGATCTGACTCTGGTGCGCGATTTGCGTTGTGTTGGGCGGTGGGCCCATTGCTGCTGCTTTCAGCCAGCAGTGGCAAACTGCCCACGTACGCGCTGCCCGTCTTTCCACCCCTCGCATGGTTGATCACCATTGGATTGCTGAAGCACTTTGAGACCCAACTCATGAGGACGAGTGGTATCGCTCCCCGAGTGGTTGGCGCGATTCTCATGTTCTTGGGTGGAGCGGCTCTTGTGATCGGTGCAGGCGGATCGTGGACGCAGCCATGGATTGCTGCAGTCTGGACGGAGGGGGCGCACGCCCGCGCGGCGCTGTTGGGAGTGGTATTCATCGTGTGGGGTGCGGGAGACTGGTGGGCAAATGCTTCGCGCGTTGGCCCCGAGCGGATCATGCGCTTGGGCTTGGCTCCCGTGGCAGCCATCGCTTGCTTTGGACTGCTGTTTCCCGACACCATCATTGACGACTACAAGGCCCCGGGACGCAGCATCATGGCCAACCGCGAAGAGATGCTGGCTGCGCCCACGCTCATCGTGGACCCCAAGATGGGGCACGCATGCGCGTGGTTCCTGGGGCGCCACGATTTTTTGATCTACGGCGCGCCAGAGGAGTTTGACAACGGCCTTAAGATTGAAGCGAACGACAATCGTCTGGTGCACAAGGATGCGCTGGCTGAACGTGTGGCATCATCCACACTACGTGGTGCGGTGGCCGTGGCGGTACCAACGGGTGCAGCGCAGCGAATACTGGGGATTCCACAGCTCGCCACCCCTACCCGGCAGATTCACTCTCGCGGCTGGTCGCTCCTGATCTATCAACCGTGATTGGTGCGAAGGTTCGCCCTACTGGGGGCGACCGTATCGCCCAAAGGTGGCGCGCGCCCGAATTCTCATCATTCCCGTGAACATCTTGATGGGATCCCGGATCAGCCGCACATTCGACCCCAACTCAGCGTGGTCGGGGCTCACCGTCACCGGAATCTCAGCGACGCGCAACCCCAATCGCTTGGCCAGAAAGAGCAGTTCGGCATCAAAGCCAAAATCGCGTGCGCGGCGTGCGCTGAAAAGTTGTTGCGCGGCTGCGCGCCGAAATCCCTTGATGCCCGCTTGTGTGTCCCGGTATGAAAGGCCCAGCACGCCGCGCACCATGGCGTTGTAGGAGCCTCCCATCGTCCTTCGCATGAAGCCTGGCGCGCGGCTGGAGGCATCGATTGCTCGGGATCCAATGGCCATGTCCGCATCGCGGAGCGCGATATCGAGTGCGATGAGCAGTTCCGGGTCGTAGGCGAGATCTCCGTCCATGTAAAAGACGTGTGCTGCTTCAGAACGCAGGATGCCATGTGCCACGGCATCGGCCTTGCCCCGGTTTGAGGGCAATACTTCAAGAGTCAGACGACCCACTTCGTCATTGATGGCAAGGAGCGTGGCCAGCAAATGCGGAGTGCCGTCGGTGCTTCCATCGTCCACAAATCGCACGCGCCAATGGGGGTGGCGATTCACGAAGGCCACCAGAGCTCCATGCACTTTGTGGATCACGGTGCGCTCCATGTAGAGCGGCACAATCACCTCGGCAGCCACGGCGCGCGGCGAACCGTTCAGCGCGTGTGGCACTTGCGTTGCGGATTCTGGGCGCGCCAGCACAGTGCGCATGCTACCGGTGAGAGCCTAGTACAGAACCCGTAGCCGAATGGTGCCCGGGATCTTTCGAAGCTCACTCACCACCGCCTCGTCATAGCTGCGATTGACGTCTGTAATCACGTAACCGGTGTGGTCATCAGTCCTAAGCGCCTGGCCAAGAATGTTGATCCTGCGCTGCGCCAGAATGCCGTTGATGCTGGCCAGCACCCCGGGCTGATTGCGGTGCAGGTGTAGAAAGCGATGCGCACGCGGCGTGGGCGGCAGGGCAATATTGGGCACATTGACGGCCCCAGCGGTGAGCCCTGCGTTCATGTAGTCAATCAGGCGCGCAGCTACAAATGTGCCGATGCTCTCCTGCGCTTCGCTGGTGCTCCCCCCGATGTGAGGAGAAAGAATGACGTTGGCAATGCCGCGCAACGGGCACGTAAATGGATCGCGATTGCTCAGCGGCTCTTCCGGAAAGACATCGATGGCCGCGCCACCAAGGTGACCGCTTCGCAGGCTGCGCGCTAGGGCATCGAGGTCAACCACCTGCCCGCGAGACAGGTTCACCAGCAGGGCACCCGGCTTCATGCGCTTGAGTTCGCGCTCACCAATGAGGTTTGTGTTTCCTGGTCTTCCATCAACATGCAGGCTCACCACATCTGAACGGCGCAAGAGATCGACAAGTGTGCCCACCTTGCGGGCATTGCCCAGCGCCAGTTGCTCTTCAAGGTCGTAGTACAGAACGTCCATTCCCAACGATTCGGCCAGCACGCTCAGTTGGCTGCCAATGCGGCCGTATCCCACGATTCCCAGTGTCCTACCGCGAACCTCATGGCACCCCTGCGCGCTCTTGCGCCAGCCCCCGCCATGCAGCA
>CAZXGD010000012.1:0-82102 GCA_964640485.1 uncultured Isosphaeraceae bacterium
TTGCGTGGTGTATCGGCGCTCAATCGGCCCACGCCCAAGCGATGCCCCGCCCAGGGCTCATTGACTGCACGTATGCAGTCAATGCGCTGGCCGACGCTCAAGTGCCCGTCACACCTGCGCAGTTCATCGTGGCCTACCAGTCTTACATGGACAGATTTGAAGATCTGTACTGGAAGGCCGACGCCGAGCTCGCGCGAATCCGCGAGCAAAGCAAGACACCGCCCGGCACTTATCTGGGCGCGCGCGAAGTGCGGCAGGTGCTTGAGGTTGAGGGTGCCGCACTCACGGAGCACATGAAGGTCCTTGATCTCTTGGCAGAGGAGTTGAAGGCATTGGTGCCTGCGGAATGTGCAGCCCGCGTGGACTCCACCATTCAATTGGCAAAGCTTCGGCTTTATTGTGATCAGTTTCGCTATCAGGGGATCATGCGCGCGCAAGACATTTCAATGGCGCTCACCGTTGGGCCAGCCGCGTTTGTCACCGACTATTGGGTGACTTCTGAGGCCGATCAGGACGAAGCTCGACGCGCAGACTCCGGCGCCGCGCGCGCTGCCGTCTTTGAGGCCAAACAGGCCAACCTCGAGGGGCGCATGCGCGCCAGCCAAGCACTCTGGAAGGCCGCCAATGACATGCGCCTGGATCAGGCAAAGCGGCTGGAAGCAGCAGGCTTTGTGGGCAAGACTCAAGACGACCTGAACCGCGAGATAAGCGCGGGCTGGGAGTCGGCACGAGGCCTGCAAGGCCAAGAGCTTCAAGCAGAGATAGAGCGCATCCGAGAGCGCCAGCGTGCCATAGAGTCATTGCGCGTAGAGGCGCCCGTGAAAGCGCAGCAGGAATTCGTGCGCGAGCAACTGGTGGCGTTGCGTGCATGCGAGTCCACGTTGAATCCATGGCAGCAGGCGCAACTGCTGGACTCTTGGGTGGCCTCGCTGGCCAATGTGCCTCATCAAGTGTACGTACTGGGACCTGACGACCAGTCCTATCACACCCCACGAGACGTGGTGCAAGCGCTTCTGCGCATTCGCGATTTGACCGACGAACAACGAGCCAAAGTTCGCGCCCTTGGGCGGGAGTTCATCACGGCGGAACGCAAGCTGACACGGCAAAGCGTGGAGAAATTCGTCCAAGAGGGCGTGCTGGGAAACAACTACAGCGATAGTCATGCCCTGAACAGTGAACACCTTAAGAAGTTGGGCGACGCTGTGGGTCATCCATTGGTCTCATTGGATGATGGTTCCCCAACCTCTGGACTCTCCAAGGTGCCACTGGCAGACCAACTCTCACGAGAGGACTCCAACGAGTTTGGCCAGGTGATGTCAGATCGTCAAGTGGCGCCGCACCTACAGCGCGCCCGCGCGCTCATGCAGCTTGAGCCTGCGCCACCCAGTGATCGCCGGGCAGAGACGCTTGGCGTGCAGCTTGGTGTGCCAGCCGAGTTGCGCGCGGTACTTGAAGTGATGGCGGCTGATGCGCAAGCGGAATGGGACGCACAAGTAAAGCCCATGCGTCAAAAGCTGGAAGCCAAATGGGACTATGAACTCTCCGTATCGCGTGATCCACAGGCCGCGTGGCTTGCCGAACAAAAGCGCGCGGCTGATGCGCGAGTAGAAGCCTTGCGGCTGTGCGCCGCCGTTGACCAACGCTTTTTTGACTCGCTCCGCGCCGCTTTGCCAGATGGCGCGAGCCACCACGCGCTTGCGTTGGCAGAAGTTCTTCCTCGGGTGGAAGAGTGTCTGGGCACGCAGTGGAATGTTCGCCCTGGCATTCGCTCAAACGTCATCGCATTGGCTTTGGATGCGCCCGTCTCAGCCCCGACACGCGCATTGCTTGTTCAAGAGTTAGCCCAATCCGCCGCGCAATGGCGGGACTTGACCTCAAAAATGTTGCCGGCTAAGTTAGCCCTGTACTCCCTGAATCGAAGCGGTGTGGCATGGGAAGTTCAGCAGGGCCACGCCACCTCAGACGTAGCCAATCACGCCGCGGCCGTTCAGGAACAAGTGGCGCGGGCTACAGAAAGCTGGAAGGCTGCCGAAACCGATGCCATTCACAGGCTCACCGCACTGATTCCGCCCCATGAATTGGGCGCATGGGAATCCTGGGTGAAAGCCACTCGCTGGCCGCAGATCTATCCAGAACTGGCGAGCCTGCAGCGCGCTGCGCACCAAGCCCTGATTGGCGTGGAAGGTGCAGACGAGATCCAAGCCCGGGTGGATGCTCAGATTCAATCCGCGCAGTCCGCGATCGGGCGCTCGGGTGACCGCGTACTTGCGATCGTGCAGGCCGAACGTGAACAACCGCCGTGGGTCTTGGATTGGGACCCTGCCTTTCGTGAGTTAGGACTCCGGCTCCGTGCGCCCACCTCGTGCAATCAAACACGCCGAGCGCTGGCCTTCGAGTCCGTCTGCCTGCTTGTGCCGCCGCAATGTGCGCGCAGCATTCCCGGCGCGCGCATGCTCGGGCGACTCGCAAGGCCCGCGGACACTTCCGTGCAAGCGCCGGCACCGTAGACCGTAGGTAGCCTCAGCACCATGCCATCTGCGTCTCTGCCGCACGCGCCTTCGCCCCGCGCCTACCCGCTGCCGGTGATAGGCCTTGTGGGCGGAATCGGCAGCGGCAAGAGCACCGTAGCCAAGATGCTCGCCGATGAGGGCTGCATGGTCTGCGACAGCGATGCCCTGACGCGCGAGGCTCTTGCGGATCCCGCAATCGCAGCGCAGTTGCGCGCATGGTGGGGTGATGCCGCCGCAGATCGCAAGCAGTTGGCTCATCTGGTCTTTCAGGACGCCACCAAGCGCACGCAACTGGAATCGGTGATTCACCCGTGGATTGAGCGCCGTCGTCGCCAGTGTTTCTCTAATCCTCCCCAAGGCACGGTGGCGTTGGTCATTGACGCTCCACTTCTCCTTGAAGCCGGATTGGATCGCCAATGCGATGCCATTCTGTTTGTGGACACCCCCCTTGATCAGCGCCAATCTCGCGTGCTTTCCACCCGGGGGTGGCACCCCGAGGAACTTTCTCGTAGAGAAGCTCACCAATGGCCCCTTGACCGCAAGCGCATTTCCGCGCATCATGTACTGCGCAACGATGGCAGTTCCGACGCGTTGCGAGCGCAAGTGCGCCAGGTGCTGAGCAAGGTGCGCGCGGGCCATTAGGGCTTCCGGCGCATGAACGCTTCCCAGCATCCGGAACATCCCCCCCGGTTACTTCAATCTTCTTCAATTCACGGTTTTGATTCCACAGGGACTGTCCAATTGTTTGGGCCATCCATGGTGCGGATCGCAGAGCATTCGCCCTGCAACGGAGCAGCCGAGCTCCAACACTTCAATCCTTACTCGGCTAAGCGTGCGCCGCAATTCTTACCTACGCGCGGTGCGGAAAAGATCACTTGAGGCCATTCATGAGCAAGCGTCGTCGTCGTCGTAAGGGTGGTGGTGGAGGCGGAATGCCAGAAATGCATCAGCGCCATCACGCGGCCATCACCACACCGGGAGCCCTGCCCACCGACGAGCAGTTGGAACAGGAGCTGCAACAGTTAGAGGTTGACCTGAAGGGCAAGTACGACGTTGCCAAGCGCGACGATCTGACCTTGGGCGCACTCCAACGCATGTCCGGTGAAGAGCTGCTCAAACTGGCCAAGAAGGAAGGTCTTGAAGATCAAACACAGTTGCCCAAGCAGCAACTGGTCTTTGAGATTCTGAAAGCCCGCGCCAACAAGCAGGGCTTGATGATGGCCGAGGGCACGTTGGAGATCATGCCAGACGGCTACGGATTCCTGCGCAGCGCTGAATACAGCTACCAGCCTTCCGCAGACGACGTCTATGTGTCCCCCAGTCAGGTGCGCCGTTTTGGCCTGCGAAAGGGGCATGTGGTCAAGGGAATCATTCGGCCTCCAAAGGATCAAGAGGTTTATTTTGCGCTGCTGCGCGTGGATACGGTGAACGGCCGCGACCCAAAGGTGCTGCATGATCTGCCCACCTTTGAAAACCTCACCCCGCTCCACCCGAACAAGCGCATTCATCTCGAAGACATCACCCAGCCGCAGCGCATCGAACCGCGCATCATTGAAATGGTCACTCCGCTGGGATTTGGCCAGCGTGCGCTGATCGTTGCGCCCCCCCGCACTGGCAAGACGGTGATCTTGCAGCAGTTGGCAATCGCCATCACCAAGAATCATCCAGACGTGCACGTCATTGTGCTTCTGGTGGATGAGCGACCCGAAGAAGTCACAGACTTCCGCCGCAACACCAAGGGCTTGGCTGAAGTGGTGGCAAGCACCTTTGACGAAGAAGCCAGCCGTCACATTCAGGTGGCGGAGATGGTGACAGAAAAGGCAAGGCGCATGGTGGAGTTTGGCGATCACGTGGTGATTCTGCTTGACTCCATTACTCGACTGGCGCGCGGATACAACAACGCCATGCCTGGGTCGGGCAAGATCGGTTCGGGCGGTGTTGACAATGCGGCGCTCATCAAGCCCAAGAAGTTCTTTGGCTCGGCGCGCAACATCGAAAACGGCGGCAGTCTCACCATCTTGGGCACCGCCCTGGTGGACACCGGCAGCCGCGCCGATGAAGTGATCTTTGAGGAGTTCAAGGGCACGGGCAACGCCGAATTGCACCTGGACCGCAAGTTGGTGGAAAAGCGCACCTTCCCGGCGATCAATATCGCCGCCAGCGGTACCCGCCGCGAAGAACTGCTCCTAGACCCCAAGGAACTTGAGCTCATTGTGCGCCTGCGCAAGGTGGTGAGCGATATGAACACCGTAGAGGCCATGGAACTGCTCAGGAGCCGGGTTGCCAAGACCAAGAGCAACGCCGAATTCCTCATGACGATGGCTCTAAGTTAGGCCGGAATCCGTATATCTGACTGCACCCGCCCCCTGTTGGAGTTCGGGTGCCCTAGGAGAATGCTGTGCATAGACGCTCTACCAGTTCCCATCGACGCGCCATGACTCTTGTGGAAGCCTTGGTGGTGATCGGCATCATCGCAGCGCTGGTTGCGCTTCTGTTCCCTGCGCTCAAGATGATCCGCGGCCAGGCCAAGCTTGCCACCAGTCAGAGCAATATGCGGCAGATGTTCATGTACCTCACCAACTACTCCAATGAGAACCGTGGGTACATCGTGCCCAGCCAGTTCAATTACTCCGGAGTGTTTGGCAAGTCACTCGTTCGCAGCGCGTCGCCCGCCGGCAGCATTCCCAATATTGGCCCACTCTCCGTGGGAAGTTGGGCGGACATCTTGTGGACCACGCAAAACATCGGGCCCGTTGCGCTGGAGTACGACCCCGCCGAATCACCACCCGACCCTGATTGGAACTACCGCTTCGACTCTCCCGACTACTGGGCATATCGAGGCGCCGACGCCATTGACAAGGACATCTTTCGTTCCACGCAACCATTGATGAAGCCATTTGGAGAAGCGGTGGACGATCAGTTGCCCACTCCCTTTGGATTGGGGGCGGGTCTGCGCGAACTGGGTCAGCCTGGCTACTTTGCAGCCAATGACTTCTTTAACTCCACGGCAGGCGATTGGTACACCACGGACATGATTCGTCGTCCCTCCAACAGCATGTACTTGGTTGATTCGCGTGCGGGCGAAACGATCGCGCCCACGGCGCAAGCGTGGCTCCCCGACTCTCCGCTGGGTGAGGTTGAGTTCCGTTACATCGGTGACGTCGCCATCATGCTTTTCTTGGATGGGCACGTGACCCCGGAGTCCAAATGGCAGGACTTGGCGGAATTGCAGAACTCTCGCCCCATCCGAATTGAGCGGCTCGACCAGAACTAGGAAGTTATTGGCCTGAAAGTCGCGCGGCTCTGCCCTCCGCTTGACCTATTCCGTGGTTTCGCTAGGATTGCTCCTTCGCCCCCCGCACAACGGGGGGCGTTTTCTATCGTCGGCCACCGTAGCTCAGTGGTAGAGCACACCCTTGGTAAGGGTGAGGTCGAGGGTTCAAGCCCCTTCGGTGGCTTGGGGTTCACAGGCGAGACCGCACCTGTGTTCCCCGGTCAAGTGTCGCGGTTGAGTAGGCAACGCGCTTCGGCGCATTCAGATCACTGGAGATTCCTAGCTATGGCAAAGGGAACTTTCAACCGTACCAAGCCGCACGTTAACGTGGGAACCATCGGCCACGTCGACCACGGCAAGACCACCCTCACCGCCGCCATCACCGCGGTTCAAGCCGCCAAGGGCCTTTGCGCCCCTGTGGCCTACGACCAGGTGGCCAAGGCCAGCGAGAGTGAAGGTCGCCGCGACCCCACCAAGATCGTCACCATCGCCACGAGCCACGTTGAGTACGAGACTCCCAATCGTCACTACGCGCACGTGGACTGCCCCGGCCACGCCGACTATGTGAAGAACATGATCACCGGCGCCGCCCAGATGGACGGCGCCATTCTTGTGGTCGCTGCCACTGATGGTCCGATGCCCCAGACCCGTGAGCACATTCTGCTTGCGCGACAGGTCGGTGTGCCCACCATCGTGGTGTTCTTGAACAAGATCGACTTGGTGGATGATCCCGAGCTGCTGGACCTCATTGAAGAGGAAGTGCGTGAGCTTCTCACCAAGTACGGCTTCCCCGGCAAGGAAATCACCATCGTTCGTGGCGCTGCATTCCCCGCGCTGCAGAATCCCAAGGATCCTGCCGCATCTGAGTGCATCACCAAGCTCATGGAGGCGATCGATACCTCCGTCCCCGAGCCGATGCGCGAGATTGACAAGCCCTTCCTCATGTCCGTGGAAGACGTCTTTAGCATCAAGGGCCGCGGAACCGTGGCGACCGGCCGTATCGAGCGCGGCGTGGTGAAGGTTGGCGAAGAAGTTGAACTGGTGGGCCTGCGCCCCAACCAGAAGACCACCGTCACCGGCGTGGAGATGTTCCAGAAGACGTTGGATCAGGGCATCGCTGGCGACAACGTCGGCTGCCTGCTCCGCGGCATTGAAAAGGATCAGATCGAACGCGGTCAGGTGATCTGCAAGCCCGGCTCCATCAAGCCGCACACCAAGTTTGACGCTCAGGTGTATGTGCTCACCAAGGAAGAAGGCGGCCGTCACACGCCGTTCTTCAAGGGCTACAAGCCGCAGTTCTACTTCCGCACCACGGACGTCACCGGTGACATCACTGAACTGGTGGGCGCCGAGATGTGCATGCCTGGCGACAACGTCACCATGCGCGTGGACCTGGGCGAGAAGGGCGTGGCCATGGAAGAAGGCGTTCGCTTCGCCGTGCGCGAAGGTGGCCGCACCGTGGGCTCCGGCGTTGTTGTCAAGATCACGCAATAAGCGTTCTCAGGGCTCTGAGAGCCCGAAAGGACTGGGTATATGGCAAAGAGAGCAATGGATCGCGAGTATGTGTGGCTTCAGTGCACCGAGACTGGTGACATGAATTACCGCACGGAGATTCGCGTCAAGGGCGGCATTTCCGAGAAGGTGAAAGAGGGCTTTCAGAAGTATTGCCCTCGCTTGCGCAAGCACACGTTGCACAAGATCAAGCGCAAGTAACCCTGTCTCATACGCCAGTAGCTCAATTGGCAGAGCAGCGGATTCCAAATCCGCAGGTTGAGTGTTCAAGTCACTCCTGGCGTGTTTCGTAAACGCGGCCCGTAGGTCGCAGGTGGAGCGCAGATGTCGGAAGTCATCTACAAGAGCGGTCAGGGCTACTGGACCCGCATGATGTCCGCAGCAGCCATGGGCATGCTGGCGTTGCTGGGCGGATACTGGATCTGGGACCGCTGGGGTGCAACCACCCATCAGACCAACGGCAAGTACATCGCCATTGCGGCGGCACTGCTGTTTCTGGCCATGGTGGCCGGAATCATGTGGTGGTACCTGGGGCACAACCATCGAAGCGTGGACTTCTTGATCGCCACCGAGGGCGAAATGAAGAAGGTGAATTGGTCTACCCGTCGTGAGATCTTTGGATCCACCGGCGTGGTGATCTTCACCATGTTTGCCATTTCAATCTTTTGCTTTGTGTGCGACCGCATCTTTGCGGCGTTCTTTCTGGCCATCAATGTGCTGGACCGCGGCGTGCTCAGCTCGGGCGGCTAATCCACTCACGGCGACCGAACTATGGACCTGACCAATCAGAACAGCAACTCCGCCGAAGGCGCTTCGGACGAGCACGAGGTTCAGACCAGCACCACCGACAGCGGCAAGACTCTGGCACGCGGCCGCGATGCGCTCGCGCGTTCCGCAGGTCCGCGCCTGAGCGACTTTGGTGTGGAGACCGGCAAGGCTCTCCATCCAGGCGCCGGACGAAAAGGTGGCAAGAAGGCCGCTGCCGACAGCGGTGTGGCGACAGCCACCGAAGGCACTGAGGCTTCCGCCTCTGGTGGCGAGGGCGAAGAGCTGCCCATGTTCCGTCCGGGCATGAATTGGTTCGTGCTCCGCGTGGCCTCCAACAAGGAGGACTACGTGCGCGAGACTCTTCTGCGCAAGGTTCAGATTGAAGGCATGGAACGCCTCGTGGGGCGCATCATGGTGCCCACTGAAAAGACCAAGACCTTGAAGGCCGGCAAGCAGCGCATCACGGAGACCAAGCTCTACCCGGGCTATGTGTTCGTTGAGATGCGCTTAGAGAGCGATGGCCGCATTCCGCAAGACGTCTTCTTTCTGATCAAGGAAACCACTGGCGTGGGCGACTTTGTGGGCACCGCAGGGCGCCCCACACCCATGGGCGTGGCCGAAGTCGAGAAAATGCTCTTTGACAGCTTGCCTGCCGAGGAGACTCCGCAGGTCAAGATGGAGTTTGCCGCCGGCGACGCCGTCACCATCAAGGAAGGCCCCTTCCAGAACTACGAGGGCACTGTGGAGAGCACCGTGCCCGACAAGGGAATGGTTCGGGTGCTGGTCACCATCTTCGGCCGTCAGGTTCCGGTGGAAGTGGAGTACTGGCAGGTGGCCAAGGCCGGCACCTAACTTGGCGCGGCGTAGAATGCCGCACCATGTCACGAATCGCTGCAGGATTGGTCCTTGGCTGCGCCGCACTGGGAATGGTGGCCTATGGCTGTTCCATGCCGCGCTCGTTTCCTTCCGCATCTGGGTCACAGGGGCTCTCGGCGGATTCTCCACCGCTGCCGCAAGTGATCACACAGGCGATGAACTATGCGCACAAGGCCATCGCGCCCAAGACGGCCATGGTCTTCAACTTGCCCGTTGAAACCAATGCCGCAGCGTGGACCACCTACGAGCGCATGCTGGAACCCGCCAAACCGATGTGTCCGGGAGACGCCAAGGTGTGGACCGTTCGCCAGGCGCGCATTGACGGAAGCGTTGCTCAGGTGGACATTGAATGCCCAACGCGCGATGGCTTCTACCAACTGATCACGGTTCACATGAAGGACGCCAGCGCGGGAATTGGCTACAAGCCTGAGTACATTCAGTACTGGCGGATTCCTGTGAAGGACCCCGTGTGCAACACACCCGCTGACGTGGTGGCGCGCAACTGCAAGGGCAAGACACCGATCGAAACTCCCGATGCCACCGTGGCTCCATCCGCAGGTGCTGGCAAGCCCCCCGTGAGTGGCGCCAAGACAGAGGAACCCAACAAGTGAGCGGAGCGGCGCCCGCTTCTGGGGCCGCCGCACTCGTGACGCCAACGTTTGGCGCGGCGCGTGAGATCGCCAGGGATATCAAGCTCACTCATAGCGTCTTTGCGTTGCCCTTTGCGGCGCTGGGTGCGGTGTACGCGGTCACTCGCACGGCCCACCCCGATTGGGCGGCCTTCGCGCTCGACGGCGCGTTGGTGCTGGCGTGCATGGTGTGTGCACGCACCGCCGCCATGCTGGCCAACAGACTTGTCGACCGCCAACTTGACGCCGCCAATCCGCGCACCCAATCGCGCGCCATTCCCGCCGGTCGATTGAGTGTGTTTGCCGCGGTGGTTGCGTACGCGGTGGCGGGAATTGCATTTGTGGGCTGTGCCGCCCTCTTCGGCGCTCTGCACCAGAACTGGTGGCCTCTCGCACTGGCCGTTCCCGTGTTGCTGTGGATTTCGGTGTACGGGCTCTTGAAGCGATTCACCATGATGTGTCACTTGTGGTTGGGCGCAAGCCTGGCCCTCAGTCCGCCCGCGGCGGCGTTGGCCGTGGATCCTCAGTCGCTCACCGAAGCAGCACCCTGGTTGATGGCCGCCATGGTGTTGTGCTGGGTGGCGGGCTTTGACATCATTTACGCGCTGCAGGATGTTGAAGTGGATCGCCGTGATGGGCTCCACAGCATTCCTAGCAAGCTAGGGGTCACGCGCGCGCTGTGGTGTGCGCGGGCGCTGCACCTTGCGGCGTTCTTGTTCCTGGTGTCGCTCTGGCAGGACGTGCCTGAGTTTGGCCTTCTCTTTGGGTGCGCCGTGGCGCTGGTGGGAGCGCTGCTGCTGGTGGAGCATGCCACGGTCCACAAGTGGGGAAAACTTCGTATCGCGGCCACGTTTACAACGGTGAATGGCGCGGTGAGCCTAGTGGTGGGTGGCGTTGGAGTGGCAAGCTTGGTGTGGGCAGCCACCATGACCGCAGATGTTGGCTAGAGTTGGCAACCGTCATGCGCCCCCGAAAGCCAAGTCTGCTGGATCCCAAACTCGCCGTGGACGAAGGTCTGCGTTCCGCGCTGCTGGGTGAGTTAGACGGTGCACTTGAGGAGTGCCGCCGACTGGCCAGCTGGGAACAAGCCGAGCGCCGAGGGGCAGTGCATGAAATGCGCCGCGCGCTGAAGCGCTTTCGCGCGGGAGCCTCTTTGTGTGCAGGGGCGGTAGACGCCGCTGCAGTCCGTACCGTGCAAGAGGAGGTACGCGCCGCTGCCGAACGGCTCTCGGCGCAGCGTGATCGCGATGTGCTGGTGGACACCATCGGCAGCGTGGCGCAGATCTTTCCCAAGCCAAGTCAGCGGAGCGTGCGCGCAATCACCACCGCGCTCGTAGCCCCTGAAAAAGCCACCACCGCCACGGCCGATTGGCAAGCAGCGGGAACTCAACTTGAATCATCTCTCTCCGCACTCCGCGAACGCATGCTCGCGGTGGACATGCGCGCGGTAGGACCCGATTCCATCGCCGCGGCGGTGGAGCGCCGTTGGCGAAGGGCACGGCGGCGCGCCAATGACAAGGCAGTCTCAGAGAATGTTGAACAGTTGCATGAAGTTCGCAAGGACTGCCAGAGGCTTGCGCTGCAGTTTCAGATGCTCTCTCCGCTGGGTCCGCGCCGGCAGTTGAGAGCGATTGGCGCCGATCTTGCGCTGGTGGTTTCAATGTTGGGGGAGGACCGTGATCTTGCGCTCCTTGAATTGCGGCTGCGCGAACGCAAGAGTGAGTTTCCTGATCCGCGCCAAGCGGAGTCCATGTTGCTTCACATCGGTTCGCGCCGGGCCAAACTGCTCAAGCGGGCACGGAGGCGCGCCCGGCGGACGCTTGCTCCCAAGGCCCGCCAGATTCGGCGCCTGCTCTCGACTGGCCGAGGCGACAAGAAGGCCGCGCGCAAGGCAGAGCGCAAGTCAGTGCGAAGGCTGGCACGGCGCGCCGGATCGCTGAGCCAAAGGCGGTAACCTTTGCAGTTCTATGAGCGCCCAGGACGAGCAAAGCAAAAAGCAGAATCCCAAGCCGCAAGCTGCCAACACGCCCACTCGCGAAGGCAACTACGCCGATTGGTACCAATACATTGTTCGCGTTGGTGAAATGGCTGAAACCAGCCCTGTGCGCGGCTGCATGGTCATCAAGCCCTGGGGCTACGCAGTATGGGAAAACATTCAGCGTGTTCTGGATGGCATGTTCAAGGCCACTGGGCACAAGAATGCCTACTTCCCGCTCTTTATTCCGCTCAGTTTTCTTGAGAAGGAAGCGGAGCACGTTGAGGGATTTGCCAAAGAGTGCGCGGTGGTGACGCACCATCGACTCAAGCAGGGCCCCAATGGCAAGCTCATACCCGATGGTGAACTGGACGAGCCGCTCATCGTGCGCCCCACCAGCGAGACCATCATCGGCGCCACCTTTGCAAAGTGGGTTCAGAGCTATCGTGATTTGCCCCTACTCATCAACCAGTGGGCCAACGTTGTGCGCTGGGAGATGCGCACGCGGCTCTTTCTTCGCACCGCGGAGTTCCTGTGGCAGGAGGGGCATACCGTGCACGCCACCAAGGAAGAAGCGGTTGAAGAGACCATGCAGATGCTGCGTGTGTACGCGGAGTTTGCTGAACAATGGATGGCTCTGCCGGTGATTCAGGGGGTCAAGACCGAGGCTGAGCGGTTTCCCGGAGCAGTGGACACGTACTGCATTGAAGCGCTCATGCAGGATTGCAAAGCGCTGCAAGCGGGAACCAGCCACTTTTTGGGCCAGAACTTTGCCAAGGCCAGCGACATCAAGTTCCTAGATGCCGACGGTCAGCAGAAGCTTGCGTGGACCACCAGTTGGGGTGTGAGCACTCGCTTGATTGGTGCCATGATCATGGCGCACAGCGACGACGAAGGCCTGGTGCTTCCTCCCCGATTGGCCCCCACGCATGTCGTCATACTGCCCATCATTCATAAGCCCGAGGCTGCTGCAGAAGTCACGGCATACTGCAACGCGCTGGCCAAGGAGTTGCGTGCGCAGCAGTTTGCGGGGCGCGCCATCGAAGTAGAAGTGGATACGCGTGACATTCGCGGTGGCGAAAAGACATGGGGCTGGGTGCGCAAGGGTGTACCCATTCGAGTGGAGATTGGGCCCCGCGACATTGCATCAGACTCCGTGTTCGTGGCGCGCCGGGACCGTGGCGCTAAGGAAAAGGAGTCTGTGGGGCGAGCGGCCTTTGTGGCCAATGCGGCCACGCTATTGCAAGAGATGCAAGACGCGCTGCTTCAGCGCGCGTTGAGCTTCCGCGACCGCAACACCAAGCGGATTGATTCGCTTGAAGAGTTTGACGCCTTCTTTACACCCAAGCGCCCCGGCAACGAGAACGAGCCTTCAGAGATTCACGGTGGATTTGCGCTGGCGCGGTTCTGTGGCGACCCCAAAATTGAAGTGCAGGTGAAGGACCGTCTGGGTGTCACCGTGCGATGCATTCCGGTGGAGGGCGCGGACGATCCCGGCCCCTGTGTCATTACCGGCAAGCCCGCGCAGAAGCGCGTGGTGTGGGCAAAGTCGTATTGACCGCTGGCCTGAGGTTGTGGCGCGATAACCGGGCCGGATTTGGCACGCACCCCTTCCACGGGCGGGGTTCTAGCGAATTTGGTGCGGTAATTGGCCCGGTGCTGCTTGCGCGGCCCGGCTCTTGGGCCACAATACGCCCGTCCGCTGGTGGTGCACCGCGCACCTCGAGTGGTTGTTGCTTCTTGTTCGACAGAGAGAGGAAAAGGACATGCGTTGTGCTGTTGCTGCTTTTGCGGCTGCCGCCGCCCTTGCTGGTGGTGCGTCGGCTGGTTTTGTGGACGCTTACATCGCCCCATGGGCTCAGGGCCCCAATACGCAGTACGCGCAATGGGAGAGTTTCACCAGCGCGATGGGCGGCAACAACGCGCCGGACCAGCCGGGCTCCAACGCCTTCAGCCTCTTTAACTTTGCACCCGGTGCAGTGATCACCGGCGGTGGCAACATCTACGGCCCGGGTTCACCGCTGTACATCATGATGACGGGCGGAACGTTGGGCAACAATCAGTCACCCATTGAAGTGGTGTGCAACGTGGCCACCGCAGGAACAATCATTGCCGCGCCCAGCGTTCGGCTGACGCTCTTTAACAACGTTGGTGGCTACGCAACGTATGCACCCTCGGTCACGGACCTGCGCTATGACGCACCTGCCGTTCCATTTGGGTCAACACAGAACATCGCGTATTCCTGGACGGGGCTCAACCCCGGATTCAACGCCAGTGGCTGGCGCATTGAATTTGCAGCCAGCGGTGAGCACATGTCACTGGACGCCGCCCGTGTGGACCTGCAGTACTTGCCCACACCGGGGGCGCTGGGGCTTCTGGCGCTTGCTGGACTCACAGGACGCCGTAGGCGCTGAGATTCCGTTTGTGCGGCTGGTGCGGCTGGCGCGGGTGGCGCGGCGGATACCGCCGTGGACAGGTGGGGCTATACCGCCCTTGCCCTGCAGAAACAGTGCAGACTGACCGACACCATTGGCATGAGCCTGGTGGTTCGAAGGATCGAAGATGCACGGCAACTGCGTACCGCCTACTTGGTGGGATGTGCGCGGTCTGGTGAAGCTGTCATCTTTGACCCTCCACGCGATGTGGATCGATGCATTGAAGTGGCCGCCCGTGAGGGTTTGCGCATTGCCGCCGTGGCGGAGACACATGTTCATGCTGACTTTTTAAGCGGTGCGCGCGAACTTGCGGAACGCACTGGCGCTGTGGTTCTGGTGAGCGCTGCCGGGGGCGCCGCGTGGACGCCACGCTGGGTGAATCGGTATGCCAACCGATTGCTCCGCCATGACGACACACACGACGTCGGAGGGGTGCGCCTTCAGGCGATGCATGTGCCGGGAGCTTCACCCGAACAGTTGATCTATTTGGTGTACGACCACACGTCGGGGGCCGAAGAGCCTGTCGGCGCTGTCGTGGGGGACTTTTTGAGTCTTGAGGGGCTGGTGCGAAGCGAGCATGCCTCGGGCTCGCCCATTGCCATCGCCGCTGAACGCAGAGCGGTTCACCTCTGGCAGGAAAGCATTGAGAGATTCCTGGCGCTTCCAGACTTGGTTCAGGTGTGGCCGCTGCGCCCGGTGCGTCACACGATCGCAAGTTCGGGGGGCTTGCCGCAAACCACGGTGGGCTATGAGCGCCGGTATGGGTTTTTGGCGCAAATCATGAATGACACGCCTGCCTTTGCCAGCGCCGTGACTGAAGTGTGTCGTGAAGGCGACGGATGTTGCGCGCGCGTTCGTGCCACCAATCTCGAGGGCGTGCCGCTGCTGACACGAATGCCCGATCCATACATCCTGATAAGTTTGGACGAGCGTCCCGAACTCTTGGACCCCACGATCTGCACGGTGATCGACACGCGTGCGTGGACGGTGTTTCGTAGTGGACACCTACGCGGCGCCATCCACGCGCCTCTCGGGAGAAATCTGTCCGCCACGGTGGGAGCATTTGTGGAGCCCGATGAACGTGTGGTGTTGGTGTGCGACCCCAACCACGCCCACGAACTGGTGCGCGAATGCGTGCGCGTGGGAATTGACCGCGTGGAGGCGGTCCTGCCTCCGGCACTGCTTCACAAACAGCGGCAACGGCTGCAGTCCGCACCTGAGGTTGGCGTTGAGGGCGCAGTGCTGGCGTTGACCACTGGCGAGGTGCACGTGATTGACGTGCGTGACGGCGCCGAGTGTGCACGGGGAATGATTGCGGGCGCGCTGCGCGTACCTCCCAGCCGTTTGGTGCAGCGTGCTCCAGACTTTGCTGGAGCCAAGGTCATTGTTCACTGTTCGCTGGGCTCGCAGTCCGCCACGGCGGCGAGCGTGCTGCGTCGGCGTGGCGTGGACGCTGTGAATCTGGCGGGCGGCTACGAAGCGTGGCGCCGGGCAGACCTTCCCGTGGTGATTCCCGGTGGATTTGACGCAGACCCCGCATGCAGCCTGGGGCTTGCCCCGGCAGTGCGTGCAGCGAGCTGATCAAGTTTCGGAAAACGTTTCGTTCAAAACCGTTTGGGGGGCGGGAACCAAGCGCGTTCTGGCGGTATCCCATGACGTAAGGAAACCCCTCAAATGCTCTTCCGCCGAATCGATGACCCCAAGCTTGCTCAATACGCCTACCTCATTGGATGCCAGCGATCCGGCGAGGCAATCATCATTGATCCACAGCGCGATGTTGATCGGTACATGGACGCCGCACGCCGCGAGGGCCTGCGCATTGTGGCCGTGGCAGAAACACACATTCACGCTGACTTCTTGAGTGGCGCCCGTGAGTTGGCGGAGCGAGCGCATGCGCATGTGTATGTCAGCGGCGATGGTGGTCCGGAGTGGCAAAGCGCATGGGTAGCGCCCTACAAGCACACGCTGCTCCACGATGGGGATGAGTTCAAGGTGGGCAACATTCGCTTGAAGGCCATGCACACTCCCGGCCACACACCTGAACACATGAGCTACATGGTCTTTGACACGGGCTCAGGCGGAGCCCAGGCTCCTGCCATGGGGGTGATCTCCGGCGACTTTGTCTTTGTGGGTGATTTAGGAAGACCAGATCTGCTTGAAACCGCCGCAGGAACCAAAGGCTCCGCGGAGCCCAGCGCCCAACAGTTGTGGAAGAGCGCCCGCGCCTTTGTGGCGCTGCCCGACTATCTGCAAGTGTGGCCCGCACATGGCGCCGGCAGTGCGTGCGGCAAAGCCTTGGGCGCCGTTCCGCAGAGCACGGTGGGATACGAAAAGATCTCCAGCCCCATTCTGAAGTTAGTGGGAGATCAGCAGAGGTTTGTGGATGACATTCTGAGCGGCCAACCAGAGCCACCGATCTATTTTGCGCGGATGAAGGTGCTCAATCGCGATGGCGTTCCGGTGCTAGGCCATTTGCCCCAACCGCCGTTGGTGCAGGATGTGTCAAACAGACCAGAGCTCACTGACCCCAAACTTGCGGTGGTCGTTGATACGCGTCCATGGGTTGAGTTCAGACGCGGCCATCTCCCGGGGGCATTGCATGCCGTGCCGGGCAAGATGTTCCCCATGGTGGTCGGCAGCTTTGTGCGCCCGGAGGAGCCCATTGTGCTGATCTGTGATTCGCTGCGCAGCGACGAATTGGTTCGCGACCTTGTGCGCATTGGATACGACCAGATTGTGGCCGTTGTTCCTCCGACCGCCGTGGCGACATTTACCGAGTTGGTGCAAGAGCCCGAAGAAACTGTTCAGGGCTTGGCGCGCGCTGCCGAAGCGGGCGCGGCGTTTGTGCTTGATGTGCGCGGCGCCAGCGAACACGCGGCGGGAGCGGTGAAGGGTTCGATGAACGTGGCGTACACACGGCTGCCGCAGGCGTTGGCGAAACTGCCCACGGATCGTCGGATTCTTGTGCATTGCGCAGCCGGCGGGCGCAGCGCTGCGGCCACCGCGTATCTGCGTCGCCAAGGGTTTGACGCGCTCAATGTGGAGGGCGGATTTGGAGCGTGGCGCAAGGCTCAACTCCCAGTGCACACACCAGCACCGGGCAAGGGTGCAGAGCAATGTTGCGCCAGCGGCGGGTGCCGCGCGTGACTGAGTTGCTCATTCAGATAGTGGGCGGTTTGATCGTTGGTGGAAGCTTGGGGCTGGTGGGTGCCGGAGGCGCCATTCTGAGTGTTCCCATTTTTGCTGTGTTGCTGGGGCACCAGAGCAAGGACGCGGTGGCAGAGGCATTGTTGGTGACCTGCGCAGTGGCCGCGGTATCGGCGATGCGCGCAGCACGTTCCCGCCAAGTGGATTGGGCTAAGGTCGCTCTGGTTGGCGTTCCAGGAATGATGGGCTCGGCGCTGGGGGGTTGGGCCGCCCATTGGTTGAACGACGTTGTCCAGATGGCGCTCTTTGCAGCGCTGGCGCTCGTGGCGGCGTGGAGGATGGTGGCACAGCGTGAACCGCATGAGTCAGAAGCGCGGCCGCGGGGATCGTTGGCCATGGAACGCGCCTCGGCGGTCGCGGTGGGCGTTGGCATTGGTGTCTTTACAGGCCTCGTGGGGGTGGGGGGCGGCTTTTTGCTGGTGCCCGCGCTCACGTTGTTGCTGCGTGTGCCCATGAGGTTGGCCATCGGCACCAGCCTCTCCATCATCGCGCTCAATTCGGCGGTGGGGTTTGTGGGCAATCGCGTGGGTGATCCCCGCGACGTGCATCCTGATTGGCAGGCTGTGGCCATTGTGGCGCTCTGCGGAGTGATTGGAAGCGTGGCTGGCGCGCGAGTCTCGCAACGCATGCCGCAGAGTGCGCTTCGCCGAGTGTTTGCCGCCCTGCTAGTTCTTGTGGCACTGGTGACACTGCTTCACCAATGGCGATCTGTTCCAGGGAGCCCTGCCTAGCAGCGAGGCCATGGCGCAGATCCCCGTGGCGCCCGCAAACAGCAAGCCCGCACCCATCGCACCAGCACCCACCAACCACAGCGGGTGCACAAATGCACCAAGAGCCACGAACGCCAGCACCAGTGTCCCCACCGTGACCATCACTTGACGAATGATGGGAAGTGGCGCACGAACATTGGTCACCACAGGCAATCCGTCCTTGGCCCACGCGCTGATTCCGCCCTGGATCACATGCACGTCGGCGCGACCGAGTGCATGCAGAGCTTGCGCCACGTGACCGGCTCTGGTGCCTGAGCGGCAAAGCACCAGCATCTCTTGGCCAGGACGCGCCGGGGGAAAGTCCTCGGCGCCCATGAGCGATGTGGGGCAGAGAACACTTCCGGCGATGTGCTGCTGTCGATACTCGTCAGTCTCGCGCACATCGGCGATCCAGGCTTTACCCGCCGCCAACAGGGCTGAGGCCCGCTCGGGAGTGACGGCCGACGCCGATTGGAGTGAGGATGCAGAAGCCGTATCCGAAGTTGAATGAGGCATTGTGGTCATGGCAGTTTTTAGAGTACGACCGGTGGCATAAGGTTCCCACAATGTGTGGGTACTCTGTGCAAGTGACCTACATTTCCAAGGATCCAGCCAAGGCGATCCCCCAACTGCTTGAAGAGTGCGGGCCCATGGTTCACGCGGTGGTGCGGCGGATTCTGCACAATCAAGCGGATGCGGATGATGTGGTTCAAGATTCCTTTGTGCTTGCGTATCAACACTGGCGCAAGTTTAGGGGGCAAAGCAAGCCATGCACGTGGCTCCATTCCATCGCAGTTCGAGCGGCACTCCGACGGAGCAAACTCGAAGCGCGAAGGCGCGCGGTGACGAAAGACTTTGGCAAGAGCAGCCCCTTTGTTGACAAGCAGCTTGCGGCGGCAGACTTTTCACCCAATTCGCGCGCGGCGCGAGAGTTGCGCCAAGAGGCTCGAGCGCGGGTGGAGCAAGCCGTGGGCGCTTTGCAGGAGCCGTTCAAGAGTGCGGTGGTGCTCAAGGAGATTGCGGGGATGTCGATCATGCAGGTCTCGCAAGTCCTGGGAGTAAACCCTTCCACGGTGAAGACGCGCGTGCACCGCGGACGGTTGTTGTTGCGCAACATCCTTATGAGTACGCGACCTCGCAAGGAGGTGCCGCGCGCCATCTACGACCGTTCAATCTGCATGCAGTTACTGCAAGCCAAGATGGACGCATTGGATCGTGGGGTGGACTTTCCCATGCAACCAGAACTGCTCTGTGAACGATGCCGCCAGGTGTTGGCCAGTCTCGATGTAGGCGCCGACGCATGCCGGCATCTCAGAAAGGGCACCATGACCCCCGCTCTCAAAAAGCGCATTACGCGGGCGGTGAAACTGGATGCCCAGCGCACTCGACGATAAAGATGCGTCCGCTGTCAACCCCCACGCCTTCGCACGCCCCAAACTCTTGAATGGCTTGCAGCAACTTATCTTGCGTGTCTAGAACCTCCACGCATGATGGGTAGCCGTTGTTGGCAGCGGCCTTGGCCGCTCGCGTCTGGGTGATGTCGGGGTGGGCCGTTGAGTCCGCGATGCGAACGGGCCACGCCACCACCACAGCGGCCAGAAGCAGCGCAAGCGATACTCCCACGGCCGCCGCACGGCGACGCGCCCTGCGGCGGTTGACTGCGCGATCGAACTCCGCAAGGGCTCGATGGAGCATCTGTGAGCGTTTGGATTCAGAAGCTGAGTTGTGCGGTGGCGTCTGGCTCATGCTTGGATCTCCCTGGCTACAGCCTCTGCGCGCTTCACTGCGCGGCGTAGCCGACTCTCCAATGCGGCGGGGCCCAGCCCCACGGCTCGTGCCATTTGCACCAGCGTGGCTTGCGTGCGTGCACGAAGTTCCAGCAGCGATCGATCTGTGGCAGAGAGTTCTAAGAGCACGTGCCGTGCGACTTCAAGGTGCGCGGCGTCTTGAAGGAAGGCGCACGCCTCTTGACGCGATCGCGCCACCCGCCTCTCGCGCACCCTGCGCGCAAGGTCACTGCGCAGCAAGTCAACGGCAGCGCTGGCCGTCACTCGTCGCAGCCACGAATCCAGTGCCGCGAGGGTGGAGCACACCACTGGCGTGCGAGCAACGCGCAACCATGCTTCTTGGGCGGCATCGGGCGCCAGCGCGGACCGCGCACCCATCGATCGCAAGGCTTGAACTTCAACCAGTGCACATCGCCACTCAAACAGTTCCGCCAATGCTTGCCGGTCACCCTGCACCATGCTGCTACTGAGCCGCAATGCCCGTGCATCGGCAGGCGCGCTTTCAGCCAAGGATTGGGCTGTGGATTGCACCAGTGAGGCTGGAAGTGGAAGTGATCTGGCGGGCAGCACAACCATGGTTTACCAAGCGGGGCCTATCGGGCGGCAGTGGGAAGTTGAGGAGCGGCTGGGGCCACCAACGGCGGCACCGGGTTTGCCACGTCGAGGATCTCAGCGATCACGCGCAATTGTGCGCGGGTTCCACGCACAAAGAGCATGCCGGTTTCAGGATGCAACTTGAGTTTGAAATCCGGGGTGCGACCAACAACCTCCAGCCCCACATCGATCGCTTCAAGCGTTGCCTTCTGCCTTTGAGAATCACGAGCGCGATCTTCCTCATTCGCAGAAGCATGGAGAGGATCGAGTCTAAACACCGCCGTGTGATAGACGCTGTCCTCGACCGCGGCACCGGTGCTGGGTCCCGGCTCAACGGTCACCACGGGGCGTTCCTCTGCAGAGGCAACGGCCCCCACTTCAATGAGCACCAGCGGCCCCCGAACGGGATCCTGCTGCATGGATTGCAATGTGCGAATGGCAGAGGCCAGACTCACGCGCTTCAATTGCACAGCTCGTACCGGAAGAGTGGCGTCGCTGCTGTTGGTAAAGACCACGTTGAGGCCTTGCGCGCCCCAATCTGTAAGTGCGTTGGAGATTGAGGTGAGCGAAGCCTCAAGAGTGGGGCCCAGATTGACGTCAAAGATGGGTTCGGAGACGGACTGGCGCTCCTTGGCAAGCTCCATCTCGCGCAGGGCGCGCAGTTCCTCCTCTTGAGCCCTGCGCTCGCGGTCGTAGGCTTCACTGTTCGCCTTGAGTTCTTCAAGAAGCACGAGTGCCTTCTTCACTACTTCGCGCTCTCCTGTCACCACCACTGAGTTTCCGATGCTGGTGGCATTCACCGTGTTCTGAAGCGCGACGGCCACCGCGCGTGCGATGTCGCCAGCGTTTCGCCCCACACTGACCACGATGCTCTGACGACTCTCATCGGCGGCCGCCTGGGCTACTGCCCGGGCGGCTTGTGCGTCCGCCATCTGTTGTGCCGCTTGCCGCTGCTCTGCCTGCCGAGCTGCCGCATCGCTCTGAGGACCGGGCGCTGCCGCCACGCTCGATGCGCATGCGAACGTGAGCGCCAAAACTGTGGTGGCGAACACAAGGGTGCGAGCAGACGAAGGGCGTTCAGAGGTGATCATTGGAAGTCTCCATTGGCGCACCCCAGCGGGAGTGCGGACGCGGGACGCGTCAACCCCAAAACGGAGCCGCCCGGCTCAATCCGTCATGCACTGGCTATGTGTTGCTCAAATCAACGCGGGGGAAAAGCGCCACCTTGGCCAGCGGCGCGCCTGCGGGGATGGCACCCCAAGCCACGCGCTCCTTCCAGGGCACTTCTGCCGTCTGGCCTTGGCCGAGGGCCGTGGCGAGTTCAGCCATTTTGGCGGGTAGGAATGGCTCCAACAGCACCCCGGCGAGGTGAATGGTGTTGACGCATTGCGAAAGAATGCTGGCAAGTTCCTCTGCGCGCGCGGGATCTTTGGCCAGTTTGAAGGGCTCGGTGCGATGGATAAATGCGTCCACTTCACGCAGCAGTTTCATAGGCGCGTCCGCCGCGCGCACGAGATCCATGTTGCCCATGGCGCGCTCCCACTCGCTTACAGCTTCAGCGCAACGCGCGGGCCAGGGGCCGCCGTTGGTGGCATCTGCGGGCATGGCTCCATTGAAGTACTTGCCCACCATCGCCGTCACTCGGCTTGGGCAGTTGCCCACCACGTTGACCAAATCCGCGGTGTATGTGTCATGAAAGTGCTGAGCGCGGAAGTCCGCATCGCTGGCTTGTAGTGGTCCCTGCGTGGCCATGTACCAGCGCCAAGCGTCAAGTCCGTAGCGATTGAAGTACTCCTCAATGGTTGGCAGATCCACAAAGTTGCCCAGACTCTTGCTCATTTTCTGGCCGTCTGCGATCCAAAAACTGTGCGCGTGTACGCGGTGGGGCAGAGGAAGGTCCAGCGCCATGAGCAGCGCCGGCCACACCACGGCGTGGAACCACAGGATCTCCTTGCCAATCACGTGATAGCTGGCGGGCCAATACTGCTTGCGCGTGGCATACAGATCACCCGTGAACGCTCCCTCGGGGTCGCCGTAACCAAGCGCGGTGATGTAATTGAAGAGCGCGTCAATCCACACGTAGATCACGTGTTGTTCATCACCGGGAAAGGGAATGCCCCAGGTGAAATTGGTGCGAGTGATGGGCACATCTTGAAGACCATCGCGCAATCGTCCCAACACTTCATTGAACCGCCCGCTGGGCTGCACAAAGTCTGGGTGCTCTGCAAAGAACTGCTCAAGCCGCTTCTGAAACGCACTGAGCTTGAAGTAATAGTTCTTCTCTGAGGCGCGCACGAGCGGCTTGCCTGAAACCGGACTCTTGTAATCCAGTTCCTTGGCGCGAGTCTCGGTGTAGTACTCCTCTTGTCCCTCGTCGTACCACCCTTCAAAGGTGCCCAAGTACACGGCGCCGCTCTGATGCAGCCGCTTGACCAGCGCTTGTACTTGCCGTTCATGTCGCGGCTCAGTGGTGCGGATGAAGTCGTTGTTGGTGAGTCCAAACACGCGAAGCACGCGTACAAACTCTGCCGCATTCTCGTCGGCCCACACTTGCGGAGTCACGCCGTGCGCAGCCGCACTCTTCTCCACCTTGGAGCCGTGCTCGTCTGTACCGGTTAGAAAGAAGACGTCCCGCCCCATGCGGCGCGCAGCTCGCGCCCAAATGTCAGTAAGCGTGGTGGTGTAGGCGTGGCCGATGTGCGGCCGATCGTTCACGTAATAGATGGGCGTTGTGATGTACGCCGCGGGCCGTGCTGTGCCAGTGGAGGGCATGAAGGGGCGAATGATAGGAGTTCAACCCATGCCGCCGGCCAAGAGCGGGGCTAGTTGCATCACCGTTCTGGGGTCGGGGGCCAGCAGCAGCCACAGGGTGTCCTGATCCGTGGTGGCATAAATGGTGCGCGGAGGCCCATCGCGTTCGGCCATTCCTGCGCTGGCCCATTCGTCGCCGGGGGCGAACGGCCGTGCGCCGCCAAATCCGTCAATGCGCACAATCCGCCCGGAATCTGGCATGGCATAGACGGTGACCACACTGCGACTTCGCGATTGCGCTCGTTCATACAAAACCGCAAGTGCGCGAGCATTGGGAGCCAATTGCACGATTCGTGCGTCCAATGGCGTGAATCCATCTTTTGACAGATCAGGAGCCGCAATGGATCGCCCGAACGCTTCTTGTGTGATGACGGCCACTCTGCTGGCCGTAGCCGATTGCAAGGGCGGACGATCCGGGGTTTGGCCGGGTGCATCAGCCGCGCCCTCTGCGTTCTCTTCTGGATCTGCCTGATCGCCCCCCTCTGCCCCTGCTTGCGCTTCCTCAACCGCGGCTGGCTTGGCACGCGCGTGGGCCACTTCAAATGCCTGACGCGCCTCGAGGAGTTCAGCCATGTACGCCAACTCTCCGATGGGCAGTTCCTCAACTCCAGTGCCGTGTCTATCGCGCAAGCGCGGGCCGGTGAGTCCGATGATCATGGCGGCCACTACTGCGGCGCCGGTAAGAAGCACTGCAGTGGGGCTTATCTGGGTGTTTCGCAAAGATCCAAAGGGGCCCATGTGGAATTCTTTCAGCGGTTGAACGCGCCTGCGATGCTACGCTTTGGGCATGGACTCTCTGACCCGATTGCAAGGGATTGCGCTTGGCGCCTCAGTGCTGGTCTCCTGCGCCACTGCGGCCAGCGCGCAGAATGCGCTGGGTGGAGGCAACGCGCTTGACCGCGACCTGACCATGCAGCAACGGCATGGTCAAGGGGCCGGTGCTCTGGATGCCAACAGCCAGGTGGGAGCGGGGCGGGTGAATGTCAATGCCCCTAGGACCGACTATTACTCCAGGAATCTCATCGTTACTGGCGACGTGGCGGGGGGTCGCGGATTCCGTGGAAACGTGGGATACGTGGGGCAGAGCGATTTCACAGCCGCCACCGGGTCAGACGCATCGCGCCAGTGGGATGCCTACAGCGTGATGAGTAGCCCCATGGCCATTCGCTCTGGGCTTGACCCATACAAGGCCACGCAGCAGTACGGCGCGGTGCTCTATTCACGCGCCTACGCCGATGCTGCCGCGCGCGACATTCTGACCAATCAACAGCCGCTGGATGCGCGCCTTGCTTTCGACCGCTTTACGGCGTCGGGGATGAAGATGTCGCGGCAGGCGGATTTGATCGACGCTGCCAATCCGTTGGACACGGCGTCGCGCGTGAACTACCGCGTGGAGGGCAAAATTCCGGATGTGGGCCCGCAGGCTGGTGCGGGGGCGGCGGGAGCATCTGCGGCGGGGGTGCCATCGGCGGTGCCCGTGGACTCAATGCTCTCACGGCTGGGGCTGAGCACCTATGAGCGCCAGCGACTGAAGCAAGACGTGCTGAGCGGTCGGACCAACATGAACCTTGTGGGTCAGGACTACGACCGCTCGGCCATGATCGTGCCCGGATCATTGGCAGACTCGCAACGTCTAAACCCCGTTCTGCCTCAGGAGTATCGAGCGGTGGTGGACACCATGCGCCAACGCGCGGGTATGGAAGCGCGCGAGCCGGGCTCTGATTGGCGCGGCGCCACGAAACCAGATCCCACAGATCCCACAGATCCCGCAGCCCCTGTGAAGGCGAGCACTCCAACCGCAGCATCCACGTCAGAAGCCGAGCGATTCAATCAAGAAATGGATTGGCTGCGATTTCAGCTCTCCAGAAGTGGCCCTGATTCTGCTCGGTTGGATCGCACCGGCGACAGAGACCCGATGAACCCCACCAACCTTGTGAAGCCGAATGTTCAGGCGGGTGGCAATCGAACCGATGGCTCGCCCAACGGCACCGGCACGACCAACGAACAGGGAACACAATCCCCTGATGGCACCAATGCGGCAAAAACCACGCAAGGTTCCAGTGGCGATGGCAAGAAAGCAGACGGCAAGCCCGAGCAACGCACCATTGAGGAAATGGCGCTCATCCTTCGACATGGCGGCCGCATGGAGAGTTTGGTTCCTGAAGATGCCGGCTACATCCATGACATGATGGACTTGGGCTCGCAGTGCATGCAGCGAGGGGATTACTTCCGCGCGGAGGAACTCTTTGGAAGTGTTCTGCGCGTGATTCCCGGGCATCCTCTTGCTCTGGCAGGAGTGGCCAATTCTGAATTGGGAGCGGGCCTTTCACTGAGTGCCGCACTCACGCTTCGCAAGACTTTTGCGGCGCATCCAGAGATGATCGGAACGCGTTTTGGACCCGAGGTGCTGCCCGCCGCCGCGCGAATGAAGACCGGGCTTGACGCTGCCCGCATGCGGCTGCGCGCCGCGTCGGCACCGGATGCCGGCCCGCGCTTGGCCGGAGACCGATTTGATTACGGGCTTCTCATTGCCTACATCGGATACCAACTCAATGAGACAGAGGTGGTGAACGAGGGGCTGTCAGCCATGCGAGCCGCACGAGCCGATGACCCGTTGGTCAAAGTGTTGGAAAAGGTGTGGCTGCCCGAGGATTCATCGCCCCCGGCACCTGCTCAGCCGCCTGCCCCCTGAGCCGCGCCCACCCTTCCGCGCAATCCCAGCGTCTTGTAGATCCGCTCTGTGGCGTCACTCTTGTTGAGCGTGTAGAGGTGAATGCCGGTCACGCCTCGGTCAAGCAGATCGCGGCACTGTTCGGCGGCCCAGTGCACCCCCACACTCGCCACCGACTCAGCGTCATCTTGGCACCGCGCAAGTGCGCGCAGAAGTGGTGCGGGAAATCGTGCGCCCGCTGCCAAGTCTGCCATGCGACGCAGGCCACCCAGGGTGGTTACGGGCATGATTCCGGCCACGATGGGGATTCGTATGCCAGCCAGTTCACATCTTGCCTTCCAATCAAGGAAGGCGTTGTTGTCAAAAAAGAGTTGCGTGATGATGAAGTCGGCCCCTTGATCCACTTTGGCCTTCAAGTGATCCATCTGCAGCAATGTGTTAGGCGTTTGTGGATGCCCCTCGGGGAAGCCCGCAACACCGATGCCAAAGCCGCGCGAGTCGGGATGCCCCACGCGTGCCCCGCTTGAGCGAATCGCCCGAACGAGGTCCGCCGCGTAATGAAAGTGTGTCCACGCGGTGGCCTCGTTGCTTCCCGTTGGCAGATCGCCCCGCAGCGCCAAAATGTTGCTCACCCCCGCGCGTGCGTACCGCTCCAACAGGTGCATGATCTCTTCTTCAGAGTGGCCCACACAGGTGAGGTGTGGCACAGGGTCCAGCTTGGTTTCTTGGCGAAGGCGCATGACCAGATCATGCGTCTGATTGCGGGTGCTGCCCCCGGCACCGTAGGTGACGGACACAAAACTTGGCTGCAACTCCTCAAAACGAGAGATGGTGCCAAAGAGATCATTCCAGCCCGCCTGGGATTTGGGCGGAAAGAACTCAAAGCTCGCACTCAGGCGATCGCGGGCTAGCACGTCAGAAATGTGCATGGGGCAAGTCTACGGCCGCATGGGTCTACACTCGGTGCACATGCCGGGTCGTACGCGCATTCCCAAACCTACGGCGCAACGCCTGAGCCTGTACCTGCGTGAGCTCAACGGCCGCAGTACAGACAAGCGCCCCACTGTGAGTTCCAAGCAGCTTGGTGCTGCGGTGGGGCTAACGGACACACAGGTTCGCAAAGATCTTGCGTGCTTCGGGCAATTTGGCCGCCCGGGCGTGGGGTATGACGTGGCCTCCCTGCGGGAGCGGCTACGTGAGATTGTGGGAACGCACCGGCAGTGGCGTGCGGCAGTGGTGGGAATCGGCAACATCGGACGTGCGCTGCTCTCCTACCGGCGATTCCGAGAGGAGGGCTTCGAGATCGTGGCCATCTTTGACCAAGCTCCCGGTCTGGTGGGCACGCGCACTGGCGGATTGACTGTTCAACCGCTCACCAAGCTGCGCGAGGTGATTCAGCGCGAAGGGGTCTCCATCGGAGTGATTGCGGTGCCACCCGAAGCCGCCCAAGAGGTGGCAAATGCGCTGGTGGCCGCTGGCGTTCGTGGGCTACTGAACTTTGCCCCGAGGCGGCTTGACCTCAAGACTGGAGTACCGACCGTCGATGTGGACTTCACAGGAGCGCTTGAGAAGCTGGCCTTTGAAGTGGGAGAAACCAACTCCAATCGGCTTCTGGTCCGGAAGGGAAAGCGGTCCTGAAAGGCCGTTTCTATACTGTGGCCGTGCGTGAGAAAGCAGTCGTTGCTGGAGTTGCCCAAGAGCCGAAAGCATTGTTTGGCTTGGTAGTGTGTGCCATGGCGGGCGCCGCTGCGCTTCTGGTCGCATGCTCGGGTTGCCAGCAGCCGCTTTTTCCTGAGAATGCACCCAGTACGCAGTTTGAGCGGTACGACGCCCTGCGGTCTGGCACTGTGGCCAAGGAAGAACCCGACGTCTTTGGCCGCCCTCAACCTGCGCTTCGTGCGCGGCTCACCCCCAAGACGCCGCAGTAGGTGCCACCTCTGTGCCAGTCCCAGTCGTTGGCTCTAGGCGAGAACCCTCCCGGGCCGATGGAAGAACCTACAGGTCTCCTGAATCTACTGTGATGTCAAACGTGCCGAAACCCGCTGCCGATGCTGCTGCTACCTCTCCAACGGGCCTAGGTCGGTCCTTTGCCGTGTGGGGAGTCTTTGTGCTTGCCAGTGTGAGCGCCATTGGAGTTCTGCAACTCTCCCACAAGGGTGTTCGGGCTTCTGCCTCCAATTCTGCGATCACTCCCTCAGCAGCCGCACTCAACGGTCACTCCCCGCTTGCTGCCCCGGGTGCCTTCCGGGCAACCACGATCACGCCACGGTTCACTGACATCGACCGCCAGCGGTGGAAATGCATTGTGATCCACCACTCCGGCACTCCGGCAGGAGATGCCGCCAGCCTCGAACGCAAGCACGTCCAAGATGGGCTCACCGGCTTGGGGTTTCACTTCATCATTGGCAACGGTCAGGGATTAGAGGACGGGCAGATCGTGGTGGGATATCGGTGGGATCGGCAGTTGGCCGGGGCGCATGTCGCTCAAAGTTTGGAGCGGGCCGGCACTACTCAAGACTCCGCACAGTTCTTCAATCAGCACGCGGTTGCCATCTGCTTGGTGGGCAATGGCGAACGACGCGCCTTTACAGAGCGCCAGGTTCACCAGCTGGTTGAACTGACCCGCCAATTGCAGGCTGAATTGGGCATTCCCGCCTCTCAGGTCCACCTGCACAGCACCCTGAGTGGGGTGGCAAGTCCTGGCCAGTTTTTCCCTTCCGCAGAAGTGATGTCGCAGATTTTGCCGTAGATTTACCAATGCAGGGGCGGTACTGATCGGCCGCAATCTTGTGGCGTGTTGGGCGTTCCGATAGGCTTTCTGGTCTTCGCAGCGCTGCGTGGGGTGTGTCCCCGCGAGCTCTTGGTGAGTTTTTATGTCAAGCCTCAGTGCCATCCCCGTTGAACTCTTTGGGTTCAAGGTTGTTGACAAGGTGGGAGAAGGTGCGGCCAGCTGCGTGTACGCGGTGATGGACCCCAAGTCCCGCCAAGTTATGGCCCTGAAGCATGTGCATCGGCGCAGCGAAAAGGACCAACGCTTCATCGAGCAGATCGAGCAGGAGTACAAGGTGGGGTCAAAGCTGGACCACCCCAACATTCGGGCCATCACCAAGTACCTGAAGAACCAGCGATTCATGTTTGGGCCGGTGACTGATGTGGCGTTGCTCATGGAGTTGGTGGATGCCTCCACCCTGGACGTGATGGCACGCCCCAGCGCTGCAGATATCGCGCGCTACTTTGCACAGGGTGCGCACGCGCTGGCGCACATGCACGAACGCGGCTTTGTCCACGCGGACATGAAGCCCTCCAACATGATGGTGACCGAGAACGGCACGGTAAAGATCATTGATCTTGGCCAGGCGTGTGCCACGGGCAGCGTGAAGAAGCGCATCCAGGGCACCCCGGGCTATATCGCTCCGGAGCAGGCGCATCGCAAGGAAGTCACTCCGCTCACGGATGTATACAACTACGGCGCCACGCTCTACTGGGTGCTCCTGCGCGAAGAGATTCCGTGTGCACTACCCAGCCGCAACGGCAAGGTGAGCGCTGCGCTGGACAGCAATCAGATTCGCCTTCCAAGGCCCCCCAGCGAGCAGGATCCCCGTATCCCCTCGGAGCTTTCCGCGCTCGCCATGGAGGCAATTCAGGTGCATCCCGAGCAGCGCGTGCAGAGCATGCACGAGATGGCGGATCGCTTTGAACGCATTGCCGAAGTGTGCGCCCGAACGGGTGCCGGGGCGGAGTTGGAAGGATTGATGGGCAGCGACGCCGCACCCAATCGGCCCTACGACAGCGAACCCAGCCGCAGCAATTAGGTTGGCGGGGCGCCCGGTCGCATCGAGATGAGCGCACATGGGCGTACTCTGTGATTCGTGATGATGCGTCCTACCTTCATGGTGCTGGCACTGGCGTGTGGAACGGCCGCCACTTCTGCAGCATGGGCCTTTCCTCAGGAGGACCCCGGCGATGGACTTGAGGAACTCGCTGATTCCAAGGGCCAGCTGGGAGGAGCGAGCCGACTTTCGCCTCAACAGATTCAAGCGCACGCCGCGGCTGTGGCGGCGCGTGCACCAGATTCAGTGGAGGCCTTTCGCGCACTTGAGCAGCGAGTGATGAAGACCGCCGCGCGTGCGCTGCCAGCGGTCGTGGGATTGCTGCTTGCGCCCGATGGACAGATGGGTGCGGGAAGCGGCGTGATCATCTCTGCGGATGGATGGATTCTGACCGCAGGTCACGTGGGTGCTAAGCCCGGTGTTGACGTGCGGGTGTTGCTGGCCGATGGAACAGAGCTCAAGGGAGTCACCATGGGTCAGCACCTTGATCAAGATCAAGATGCAGGTTTGGTGAAGGTGGACACGCAGGGCAAGGCGCTGCCATTTCTGCCTCTTGGCAGCTCCAAGAACCTGTCGGTGGGGGACCCCATTCTGGTGTTTGGCCATCCGTTGGGTCCAGAACTCAAGCCTTGGCGGCCGCCGCCGCTTCGTGTTGGTCACATACTGGCACTTGAGGGCACAGTGCTGGCGATGGATGCGCCGGTGACGCCGGGTGACTCCGGCGGACCAGTGCTGGATCTTGATGGACGAATCGTGGGCGTCACCAGCGTGGCCAGCCACCGCCCTGACGTCAACGCTGCGGTTACGGTCGATTTTGTAAACAGCAAGTTGGAAGCGCTAAAGCAGCCGCAGCGAACGGGTGCAGCCGACCCCAATGGCGCGGCCATGGTGGGTTTGGACGATGCATTTGCTCCCGCCGCGCACCAAGCGCAACGGGCACGGCAGCAAAAAGTGAATGAAGTTCTGGCGCCGCTGGTCTTTACGGCCACTGACAGCGTGGTGACCGTGATGGTCGACGCGCGCGCGGCGGCTCTGGGGGTGGTGGTTGACGACGCTGGACACATTCTCACCAAGGCCAGTGAGGTGGGTGTGGGTCCGCGCATCGTGCAGGTGGCCATGCCTGATGGCCAGATCGTTGGGGCCAAACGAATCGCTCAAGATGAACGACTGGACTTGATGCTCTTGGCCACCGGCGTGACAGACAGCGACCCCATTCAATTTGTGGATGCCGAGCTAGGTTTTGGCGCGGCCGTGATTTCTGTCGGGCAAGGAATGGCGCCCGCCGCAGTCGGGTTTCGCTCTCTGGGGGCCTACGACGCGGGAGCATCAGATCAAGCCAGTCGATCGCTCATCGGTGTTGTGCTCAGGCCCGCCACAACGGCGGACCGGCTGCCCGCACCGGGGGTGGTTGTGGTGGAGGTCATGGACGGATCCGGCGCCAAGGAAGCAGGGCTGCGTGAAGGGGACGGCCTGTTGGTGGTGGACGGTGTAGCGCTCACCTCACCGGATGCTCCCGGAGCGGTGCTCAGGCAGCATGCCCCAGGGGACACCGTTCAGATTGAGTATGTGCGCGGCGGCGTCCGCAAGACGGCCAGCGTTCGCCTGCAGCGCCCCCCGATTGAAATGGGGCCAGGCAATGTGGGCGCGGCGCTCAGCCGAAGAGCCACAGGATTCGGGCCGGTGATTCAGCATGACGGAGTTGTTCCAGCGGAAGCCATGGGAGCGCCCGTTGTGGACAGTACGGGTCAGGTGGTGGGGCTGAACATTGCGCGCGCGGATCGCACCAAGACGTACGCATTGTCATCAGCAACGGTGAGTGAGGCGTTGAAGCGCTTGCTGCAAGCGGCGGCCGAGGGTCAGAGCGCGGAGCCGCCTGACTTGCGAACGGTGCTCACGCCCGTGGCGATACGCAGCGATGGCCGGGCAGTGCTGAGTGCCGGGCAAGCACGCCTGTACGGACCCACCATCACACTGCAGGGAGAGGATGACTTTCAGGTGATTCAGGGGTGGGCCTCTCCAGAAGATGTGGCGGTGTGGGTGCTCGACGTGCCCGCCCCAGGCCGCTACGAGTTTCACATTGACGCGCTGGGAGTTGTCGGCGGCAACGTGGATTTGTTTGTGGCTGGCGAGCTCTTTACGGTTCGCATCAAGCCCACCCCCGACGAGACCGACTTTCAGGCAAGCCGGGCGGGGGAATCATTCTTTGAAGAAGCGGGCCCAGTGTTGGTGCGAGTTCAACCTCTTGACCGACCGCGCGGGCCGATCATGAACCTGCGTGAAGTGCGCGTGTCGCGCATGGATGTCGTGCGCTTGCTTGAACGAATGGTTCCCATCTTGCGCTTCCGCGACATGGAGCGCGTTCAGCGAGACTGGGATCGCGAAGCACAAAAGGCGCGCGCGCGTAAAGCCAACGAGCAAACGGAGGTTCCCAAGTGAGCCAAGAGGCAGAGTCAAGCGGCCGATGGGACCTGCGGTTCCTCGGATTGGCGGATCAGATTGCGCTGTGGAGCAAGGATCCTTCGCGGGGCGTAGGCGCGGTGATCGTGAGCCAACAAAGGCAGATCGTGGCCACTGGGTTCAATGGGCTTCCACGCGGGATCGCGGATTTGCCCGAACGCCTGGAGCGCCCCACCAAATATGACCTCGTGTGCCATGCAGAACTCAATGCCATCATCCAGTGCGCGCGCAATGGTGTGAGCCCGGTGGGGTGCACGCTTTACTCCAGTTTTAGCCCTTGTGTGCAGTGCACGTTGGCGATCGTGCAGTCAGGAATCGTTCGCGTGGTGACCTACGACACCACCGATGGGGATGCGCATTGGCAAGAGAGCATTGCCAAAGCCACAGCAGTGATGCAGGAGGCGGGCGTTCGGTATGAACGAAAAGTGCGTGCGGCGCAGTTACATGCGCTCGGGCGCTGAGATGCCCAGCAGCCCCAGCCCATCAGCGAGCACATGCTTGGAAAGCAGACAGAAACGCAGGCGGCTGGCGCGCACGGCGTCATCTGGGCACTTGAGTACCGGGCACTGCTGATAGAAGGCATTGAACGTCGTGGCCAACTCATGCAGATATGAGCACAGTCGGCTGGGGTCAAGAGCGTGCGCCACATCGCGCACCACATGGGGATAGCGCAGAAGCGTAAGAGCGAGTTGTCGTTCTGCGGGTTCACGGGGCATGAAGTGTGGGCGAGCGCCGGCCTCTGCGGCTGCTGCAAGCGCCTTGCTCAACAGCGTGGCGATTCGCGCGTGCGCGTACTGCAGATATGGGCCGGTGTCGCCTTCAAAGCTCACCATTCGATCTAAGTCAAAGACGTAGTCGCGGGTGACGTCGCTGCCTAAGTCCGCGTACTTCACTGCGGCGATTCCAACAGATCGGCCGATGGCGCACAAATCATCTTCACTCATGCCCGCCGTGGGGGCGTTGGGTTCCTGTGCCCGCGCGCGAACTTCTGCAATGCCGCGCTGGCACGCTTCTTCAAGCAGGGCGCGAAGGGTGAAGTTCTGCCCGCTGCGAGTCTTCAGCGGCTTTTTGTCTTTGCCCAGCACGGCGCCGAAACCCACGTGCACCAGTTGCGCATGCGTGCCATCGGGGAGCGTCTCCCAGCCAATGAGCCGCGCGGCGTCGAAGACGTCTTTAAAGTGATCGCGTTGACGTGCGTCAACCACGTACACCACGCGGTCGGCGTGAAGTTCCTGCACGCGCAACTTCACCGCGGCCAGATCCGTGGTGCTGTACATAAAGCCACCGTCGCGCTTGCGGATCAAAAGTGGGCGTTCGCGGTCTGCAAATCGCACCACGATGGCGCCATCGTCTTCAACCCCCAGCCCCGCCTTGACGAACGCTTCAACCACCTTGGGAAGCTCCTGGCGAAAGTAGCTTTCGCCCCGGCTGTGCTCTGAGGTGAGTTTGACGCCCAGCATTCCAGTGATCTGAAAGACCTCGTGCATGGTGCAGTCAATGAGCTTCTGCCAAGCGGTCACCAACTCGACTTCGCCGGATTGCAGCCGAACCAACGTGGAGCGGGCGTCCTCTTGCACCAAGGCGGCGCCGGCATTCTGCGCTTCAAGTTCGGCAATTCTGTGAGGCCCCGCGCCGCTGGCCAACGCGGCACGCATGCCAGATTCGTCGCCTTGACCTTCAAGTTGCGCGGCGCGATAGGCGCGATTCAACTGCTCCAGATTCAGCGCGTCGAGGTTGGTGTTCTGGCGGCGCAGCGCAGCCAGCGTGATGGCAATGGGCAATCCCCAATCACCCAGGTGATTCTCGCGTTTCACCAGACGGCCCAGTCGTTCATGCACGCGCGCCAGCGTGTCCCCGATGATGGTGGCGCGCAAGTGACCAACATGCATTTCTTTGGCCACGTTCACGCCGCAAAGATCCACCACCACGGCGTAGGCCGACTGCACCGGAGCAATGCCTAAGTGTGGGGCGTCAAGCGCGTCCAGCATGGAAGCGAGCGCCTCTTGCGAAAGATGGATGTTGAGGAACCCAGGGCCAGCCACGGCAGTCTTGTCCGCGTCGGCCACACGGTTCAACGCACCCGAGGCGCGAGCCAACTCAAGCACCTGTGTGGCTAGCTCGCGTGGATTGCGCCCGAGTTCCTTGGCCAAACCCATGGCAAAGTTGGCCTGAAAATCGCCGAACTGCGGATTGCCGCTGGGCCGAAGCGCAGGATCGCACTGTGCGGGCGCGCGACCCGTGGCGGTTGCAATGGCGCCGCGCAGGGCGTCGTCAAGCAGTGCAACGGGATCGGCGGAGTGCATCTGGGCAAGCGTACTTGATGGCTTGAACCTGCCACGCCCGTAGCATGAGTGCTGAAAGGACGCGGCCGTCAGGGTGCGGCAGCCAGCGTGATTCTGCTCACCACGAGTGCAGTTCTGTTCCTTCTTGCGATGACCGTGCGCGCCTGGAGGCGGCGCGCCATGAGGCGTGGCGTGGGCCCCATGCGCTGCGGAAAATGCGCGCATCAGTTGGATCCGTCGCAAGAGGTTTGCCCCGAGTGTGGCCGAACCTGGCGGCCGGGTGACCCCGGAAGCGCTCGTGTGTTTGTGATGACCGCCGACGCCTTGGAGCGTCGTCGTCGGACGTGGCTGGTTCAACAATGGGTAATGACTGGCGCTGCGGCGGTACTCCTTGTGTGGGGAACGCCATTTGCAGTTGGGCTGTTTCCGACCCAGCCGTTTGTGAATGCCGTGTGGTTTGGCCCTATGCAAACGGCTGCACGGGGCACCGAATGGAGTGACAGCGATGTCGAGATGGTCGTACGTGTTGAAGGCTGGCACACCGATCAGGAGGCGTTTTCAAAGTCGCGGAGCCGAATGCAGGTTGAACGGATGCAGGTGACCGCTGTTACTCCGCGGCAGCGCACAGCACCGTTGGAAGACGTGCCCGCGGCGGAAAGCAGCAGCCCAGCGCGCATTGTGATTGAGCGAGACTATGAGCGCAGCCCAGCGGGCGTCTGGTACATGGTGGAGTCAACGGATGCTCGCAACATCACAAGTGGTCATTGGGGAGTATCACTTGATCTGCGCAACGACTACTCATTGAACACGCTGAGCCGGCTGATTCCGCTTGCCTTTCCAGATCTCACCAAACAGCAGATCGAGCGACTTGCGCCGCTCATGTTGCGCATCTTGGCGGGGGGTGCCACCGACGATCATTGCGTCTGGGGCAACTCGCACTCCAGCTTTGAGCCGCCGGAGCGCGTGAAACTGGCAAAATCCACGCAGCAGCAGCGCTACATCGGCAGCGCGCTCGTGGCCCTGGTGGCTGCTGTGGTTGCCCTCAGTTGGATACGTGTGCTCTGGTTGGACCGATCGCGTCGCCCGTGGGGCCGTCAGCACCGGGGCGAACTCATGATGTCTGCACGCTCCCTGTAGAGCCGCTCCATGAGCGCGTCGTACGCCTCCACCGTGGTGGTGGCGTGCGGCACCGCGGCCAAGTGAAGCATGGCGCAGAGTGAGTGAAAGTCCTCCACGCTTACATACTCTCGCCCCACTGTGGCGGGGGTCGTGCCCGCCGCCACTCCGTCAATATCAACCATGTTGTGATAGTTGCCCAGCGGCAGGCAAAGGCAGGTGCTTTGGTAGCCGTACGCGGCGAACGCGGTGGCTTCGCAAGCTCCACCCGCCATCAGTTTGCGTTGATAGGCAAAGGCTGGGTTGCGCTTCTTCTCTTCGGCAAAGAGGCGCGTGAGCTCGTTGGTGAGATCTGGAGTAAAGACACTCAAGCGATCACCCACGCGCAAGATGGCACCCGCGCCGATGGGGCTGTCATTCGGAAAGCTCCTGCTGTTTTCAAGGCAGATCAAGTGCGCATTCTTGGGCACCCACGCATTGCGTGCGGCATGAATAGCGCCTAGGAAGCCCACCTCTTCTGCCACCGTCAGCAACACGCCCACGTGCGCCGCCTCTGGAATGCTCAGCATCTCTTCAAGCACGCAGAGCGCCGCAGCGACTGCAGCCAAGTCATCGCACGCATCGGTGTGAATGCAGCCATCAATGATTTCAGCGCGTGGAAAGTGCCACCGCGCAATGTCGCCGGGCGCGATGGCGGCAGGCGAGCCTCCTTCCAACCGGGCGCGCACCCGCTTGAAGGGCGTGGCCTTGGCATCCAAGCTGGTGATGGTGGCTTGAAACTGCTCCTGCTGTGCATTCACAATCGAAACGGCGGCACCCACAAAGTACGGATCATTCACGCCGCCGCGGAACTCAAGCTCCAGCTCCTGCGAGCCGGCGTCAACACCGCTCGTCACTACAAACGCCGGATGGTCCAAGTGCGCGGTGATCACCATGGGCGTGCGCTGACTTGCGGCACGCGCGGTCTGCCAGATAAGCCAATTGCCCACGGAGTCTCGCTGGATCTGCAGTTTGCCCGCGTGCCGCGACAGAAAGCGCTCGACATACTCGTGCACCCGCCATTCGCGGCCGGCAGCGGTGGGGATCTGCGTAACCTGCATGAGCACAGAAAGGCGCTGTGACCGGGGTTCTGATGAGGCAGCGTGCATCGGCGGCAGTCTATTGGGGGTTACAACGGCACCAAGCCATCGCCTAACCTTTGCGGAATGCCCCTGAGCGCCATCCCCGAGATTCTTGATGACCTTCGCGCGGGCAAGGTCGTTGTGCTTGTGGACGATGAGAACCGGGAGAACGAGGGCGACTTTGTGGTGGCGGCAGAGTTTGTCACCCCTGAAACCATCAACTTTCTCACGCGCATTGGCGGCGGCTACTTGTGTGTGAGTCTTGAAGAAGAAGCGTGCGACCGCCTTGACTTGCACCCGCAAACGGTGAGCAACACCAGCGTGCGCGGCACGCCCTTCACGGTGAGCGTGGATGGCCACCCCAGACATGGTGTGGGCACCGGTATCAGCGCACGCGACCGTGCTCGCACCATTCAGATGCTCATCGACCCGGCGATCCGCGCGGATGACTTTGTGCGTCCGGGCCACATCAATCCACTCCGCGCGCGCAACGGCGGTGTGCTGGTGCGAACCGGCCAAACCGAAGGAAGCCTTGATTTGTGTCGGTTGGCGGGGCTGAAGCCCGCGGCCGCCATCATTGAGGTCGTTCGCGCCGACGGCGAAATGGCCCGCGTGCCAGACTTGGAACACATCTGCGCTCAGCATGGATTACGAATGTGTTCTGTCGAGCAGATCATCAAGCATCGGGTGGCGCGCGAGGCGCTGGTGCGGCGCATGGATCCGCTCGGTGGTACGCCGATTGAAACTCCCGAGGGCCAGTTTCAGCTGTTTGCGTGGGAGAGCCACTTGGATTCCTTGCCACACTTGGCGCTCACACTGGGTGGCGTGGGCCAACTCGATGCGCAGGGCAATGCGCGCAGCATCATGGAGCCCGTACTTGTGCGCGTTCAGCGTCGTGAGATTCTTAGCGACGTCTTTGGCGTGCGCTGGAAGGCCGACGAACCCAGCGGCCAAGAGAGCGCGCGAGCAAGTCTGCGGGCCATTCAGCACGCGGGTGAGGGCGTGCTGCTCTACCTGCGCACCGATGGATTCGGCGTTGATCTGCCCGATCGCATCGCTCGGGTGAAGCGCCCTGAACTGTTCGACCCCAATGCCCCCGATTTGGCGCGCGCGGAAGCACATGGAGCGCTGAGCCAGCCCATGGACGAGCGCATGCTGGGGGTTGGCAGCCAGATTCTGCGAGATCTAGGACTTAGCAAACTAAGGCTTCTTACCAACCACCCCAAGCCTCTACCGGGGCTGCACGGGTTTGGTCTTGAGATTGTTGAAACTGTTCCTATCAAATGAGCGCGCGGCGCGTACACAGTAGGAGAATGCCCTTGATCTCTGCCATCTGCGCTGCGGCAGTTTGCGCGGCCTGTTCCTCGCCCCCTGCGCCCGGTTCAGGACCGTCTGGCAACGCTCCCCCAGCTGCTGTACCAGCGGCACCTGCGACCCCTGCGGCACCCGTCGATCCACCGTCTGCACGGTTGCCGGCCGCCAAGTACCCCAATGCCGAAGCGTTGCTTGACGCCGCAGAGCGAGTGTCACAATCGCTTACAGACTTCTCCGCGTCCATCACGCTGGAAACCACCGACGATGTCACCTCAGACACGGAGCGCCGGAATGGACAGGTGGTCTTTGTGCAAGAGGCGGGCAAGCCAGAGACGCGCAGTTTTGCAGTGGTGTTCTCCACGTTCATTGACAGTTCCGGACGCGTGGATCAGAAGCCCGTGCGCTACCTGTACGCAGATGGTTGGCTCACCGAGGCGGACTTCACGCAGCGAACGCTCATCCGGCGGCAACTGGCCAGACCTGGTGAGCCTTACGACCCACTGAAGCCAGGCGAGGGCCCGGTTCCCTTGCCGGTGGGCCAGCGCAAGGCGGATGTGCTCAAACGTTTTGAGGTGTCCACCGTGCACGTGCCACAGTCGCCTGCGTTGGCCAAACTCACTGACATTCAGGGGGTGGTGATGACACCAAGGCCTGGCATGGCTGATCGCGATTTGGTGAAGGCCATCGTGTGGTACGACCTTCGCAGCAGGGCTCCCGTTGGAGTTGAAGCGGAACGCCGCAACGGCAAGACAGTCGTGGTGCTGAGAGATGGCAAAGTGAACGCGGGGCTCACAGCCGAACAGAAGTCGCTGCTTACCCTTGCTGCGGGGCAGACCGAGGGATGGCGGGTGGACGAACGACCACTGCCGCCCGCTCCTTGATCGATTGCAGTTCATGTATCTCTCATGGGTTCGAACAGGCACATCACATTCATTTCAGCGCTGGCCGCAGCAGCAGCGCTGGCATCGCCCTGCGTAGCGCAGAGCTTTACCTTTGCACCCGCCGTTTCACGCGCGTGCACTCCCAGTCATCTTCCTACCCGTGTGGTTGCAACTGACGTTGATCAGAACGGAATGCTTGACTTGCTCTTGCCGGGGCGCGACTCCAACGCTCTTGTGAATTGGGTGCCGTTAGACTCCGCAGGCGTGCCCGGCACCATGCAGCAGTTTGCCTCACCGGGGCAGACCGATGCGGCGGTGATCGGCGACTTTAATGGCGATGGCCAACCTGATGTGGCTTTCAGTGTGCGCGCGTATTCGGGCCGGTTGGCGGTGTATCTGCGCGGAGAAGAGGGGCTCGCCGCCGTGCCCATCATGACACAACTTGACCGTGAACCGCGCGCACTTGTGGCCGGAGATTGGAATGGCGATGGCGCCACCGATCTCGCCACAACGCAGTACGGCAATCAGGCCATACTCATCCTCATGAACAATGGATTGGGTGAGTTCTCAATTGCGCAACGCATCGCGGTGGAGCCTTGGTCCGGCGGAACGGCCGGGCCGCAGGAGTTGCTGGTCGGAGATATGAACGGGGATGGCCACGCAGACCTTGTGGGCACGATGCTGGGCACCCGGCGAATCGACCTTATGTTTGGCTCTGCTGCGGGAACGTTTGGTTCACCGGTCGCATGGATGGCGCCCGACTTGGCCGATGATTCCCGACCTGGAGTGACCACCGCTGCGCTCGGGGATCTTGACGGCGATGGAGATTTGGACGTAGCCGTCACGCTGATCGCGTCAAGTGGTCCGCAGCCGCTTCTGGTGTTTGTGAACAATGGCGCAGGTGAGTTTCCGCAGAACCGAATGTTCATGGGAGCTGAGGTTGGATTGGGGTGGGGCACAGCACTTGGGGATTTGGACGCAGACGGGGATCTCGACGTCGTCACTGGCACCGCTCTCCCGGGCGGGGTGCTGGTCTGGGAGAACATCACCCTTCCGGAGGGGGAGATTGAGTTCGCGCCCCCGCAGTCGCTGGGAAGCGGAACATTTGTGCGCGACATTTGCATCGGGCATTTGGATTCTGATTGCGACCTTGACATCGCCTACGCCGAGATCGCGGGGAACTCAGTTCGCGTCTATCGCCAGTTGCGCGATTGCGGCGGCAACGGCCTCGCGCATGGCAGTGGCACGCGTTCTGGCGGTGCAACATTGGCCACCAACGCGCTCGACCCGCAGCAACTGGCTGCCGCTGCGCTGGGTAACGCACTCAAAGCCCGGGGCAACACGAGTGAACAGTTGGCTCTGCTTTTGGCAAGCTTTGGCGCACCCCCAGACCGTGCCGCGTCCACACAGTTCTTTGACGCGCCAGCCTCTTGCGGCCCGGCGGGCCCCGGTGGCCGGTGCGATGAACCACACTTGACGCCCGGCTGCTTCACCACGCCCTGCTGCGAAACGGTGTGCGGGTTTGACCCACAATGCTGCGACGTGGCGTGGGACCAATTGTGCGTTGACATCGCCGAGAGCGAGTGCGCGGGAATGGTGTGCCCGCAGTACGGCAGTTGCAGTGAGGTGCATAGCGACCCCGGGTGCCAAGACCCGGAATGCTGCGAACGGATCACGCGATTGGATGGGTACTGCCAGGAATTGTGGGATCACATTTGCGTGCAGCGCGTGGCAGATGTGTGCGGCGTGCCTCCCTGCACCGTGCAGGTTCCGCCGGATGCTTCTGATGAGGGAGAGATTTGCTATCAGAAGTTGAATGACGGTCCGAACTATCCCGGAGACTTGGTGGCGGACATCGCCAACGGCCAGGCGGTGAGTGGAACCTGCTCAACGCGATCACCTCGAGACACTGATTGGTATCGGTTGCCCGGTTCAGGTAAGCGGCGAGTGCGTTTGGAAGTAAACGCCGAATTCCCGTGCGAAGTTCACCTTGTGCACGGGCCATTTGCGGGGCCATTGATGGGTACGCATTTGGTGCATGGAGGTGAATGCACGCCCGTCACTCTTGAAGCATGCATTGACGGCGCCGGCCCGTGGCACGCCGTGGTGACCATGGGCTCGCCCGCAGGCGCCATCCGGCAAGGGCAGCCATGCACCGTGGAGGATCCAGAGAACCCGTGGGATCCCAAGGATCCCCCGCCGACCCCGGGGTACGACGGCGAAATGTATCTCATTCGCTGCACACTCTCTTTGTGTGCACAGTCACCAGACTTGAACGGAGATGGCACCGTAGATGGCGCTGACTTGGGAGTGCTCTTGGGGCACTGGGGGCTCAGTGGCGGGGTGTCTGGCGACCTCAACGGGGACGGCACTGTTGATGGAGCGGACTTGGGAACGCTGCTGGGCGCTTGGGGGCCAGTTTCGTAAGCATTTGCAACGCGTTGTGGGGCGTTCTGCCATGAACTTGTGCGCCTTTGCGCAAAGCCGTGCTAGTTTTGGCGGCATGACCTTGCTCCACTCGTCTTTGCTGGTCGGCGGCCTGTCGCTGGCTGCGGCAACTCTGGCTCCTGCCGCCACGCTTCACTACCAGTGCACGCTGGCGCCCACCAGCACACTGAATCAAGACTCGTCGCTCTCCATTCCTCTGGCAGGCACGTGGATTGGCAACTACAACGCCAAGACTAACCCCACTGGAACACGAACGATCCCGGGTCTCTTTGGCGGTAGTGGCAACAATGCCATTCCCTACACCTCAACGGCGGTCTCCAGCATCGCGGTGGCTAATTCCCATCCCAGCGGATCATTTGAGCTGGGATTCGACGCGGCCACCGGATCTGTTGAAGTGAGCAAGTTGTTTCTGGACGCACTTTCGGGAACCAAGGGCAGCATCGACACATCGCTCGTGCTCACCTATAGCTCCTTCCATACAGTGGCTCCAACGGCCATTTATCCAGGCGTCACCAATCTCACGTTGCCCATTGATTCGGGGGTTCTCTCGCGCGCAGACGCGGTGCAGACTGGGGCTTCTGTCGGAAGCGGGGTGCCCGTCGGTGCGGGAGTGTGGACCTTTGCGCTCGCAGTGCCGGTGGACTACATGATCCAAGGCACCGCATTGGGGCAACCATTTGGGGGCGATCCTGTTCCTGCTGTGTTGGCACTCACCGGAACACTCACGGTGGTGCCGGGAGGCATTCAGGTGACCGTGAGCGTGACCGCCAGCGGCAGCGAGCCCGTGCCCTCACTCGGAACATTGGACGCGCAGCCCTTTGACTTGCCCACCGTTCTTCCGCCCGGGAGCACCGCGCACCTGCTGGTCTCCGGAACCTTTGGCGATGGAACGATCACCAGCGATATCTCCGCGGAACTCAGCGCGCCAGGAGTGCTCATCGGCACCCCGGGTGACCTCGACGGAAATGGAATCGTGAATGGCGCGGACTTGGGGCTGCTGCTGGGTGCGTGGGGCACAGCGGGCGCCGACTTGGACGCCGACGGAACCACCAACGGTGCAGATCTAGGCCTGTTGCTGGGCAACTGGAGTTAAGGCGCTGCGAGTCCAGGGCAGCGCCCCCAGATTGGCGTTGCCTCCGCACAGCACCACCACGGTGGGGCCGCGCGCGTTGTCCTGTTGCGCGCGAAGACGCATGGCCTGCGACCTGAGCGCGGCCACTCCCACGCCAGCGCTGGGCTCAATGACGATGCGCGCACGCTCAAAGATGTAGCGCATTCCCTGCACGATTTCTTCTTCGGTGACGGTGATGATCTCGTCCACCAGTTGGCGAATGATGGGAAAGGTGAGCGGACCCAACGGCGCGCGCAGGCCGTCCGCAATGGTCACGGGGGGCCGCTGAGCGGCGATGGCGCCAGTTCGCATGGATTCAGCAGCATCGTCAGCGAGCGCAGGTTCGGCGCCCACGATTCGTACATCCGGTCGCAGTGCGCGCGCGGCCACGGCGATACCGCCGATCAATCCGCCCCCTCCGATAGGAACAACGATGGTGCCAGCAGTCGGAAGTTGTTCCATGATTTCAAGCGCGATGGTTCCCTGGCCCGCCATCGTCAGCGGGTGGTCGGAAGGAGGAACCAAGGTGGCACCGGTCAGGGCTTGCACGCGCGCACACTCAGCATTGCGTTCTGCTGCTCCGGATCCGCAGGAGTACACCGTGCCGCCATACTGAATGACCGCCTGTCGCTTGACGGCTGAGACATCGTGCGGCATCACCACATGTGCGGCGATGCCCCGCCCCTGGGCCGCAAAAGCCAATGATTGCCCGTGGTTTCCGCTGCTGTGGGTGACCACACCCCGGGCGGCAGTGGCGTCATCAAGTGCCCACACGGCGTTGGCTGCGCCACGGATCTTAAAACTCCCGGTGCGCTGCATGCACTCGCATTTCATCCACGCATCGCGCCCAGTCTCAGTTGAAAGGTCCAAGGAATGCAAGAGGGGAGTTCGAACGGCTCGCCCCGCGAGGCGCGTGGCGGCCGTCTGAACGTCTGCGAGCGAAATGGCCAGAGTCATGCGTGAATGGCTGCGTGTCTGGGCATCTGCTCTCGCGCCCAAATGATGTAACTGCTGTCAGGAAGCTGATGACCCATCTGCCGAAACATGTTGCTCAATTGGGCATTGTGGTACAGCGCGTGCGTGGGTACCTGCAAGAGTCCGTCCACCACGCGCTGTTTGAACTCTCGCCCCTCGCGCACTCGCACCACCACGCGCATGAGTTCAGCGTCGGTGAGCGTGCCCAGATACACGTCCCACTCCGACCGAGTCTGCCTCCACTTGGTGGCCAAGTCGTCGAGTGTGGCAAAGTCCTTGGCGGTGGGCATCACCGCTGAGGTGGCGGTGCCCTCAAGCACGCGCAGCCAGAGCGTTTCTGCTCCATACATGTGTACGAGCGTTCCCATGACGCTTCCCAGCCCCATGGGAAACTCACGGTGCAGTTCCTCTTTGGTCAGAGTTCGTGCGGCGTCGGTTGTGCGCTGCGTACACCACTGCAGCCACGAGTAGAGATCGCGAATGGTGTGGATGGTGTGCATGTCATGCAGGGTATCCGCCGGGGGGCGCTCAACCCTACCTGATCAGGCGGAAACTGGCGCTGCGTCTGGCATGACATCCGCGGTGGCGGGGGGCGCCACCGGATCAAAGACAAAGCTCATGCGGTGCACGCGACGGTGGAGCGCCACGCGGTGTCTGCGCACGCCTGGAATGTCCATGACTTGGCGGCAGACTTGGTCATAGTGAGCATCGTCGCGCACCATGACTTCGCAACCTAGGGCCCATTCGCCAGACATCATGACAAAGAAGGACAGCTCGGAAATCTTCTCCAGATCGCGCAGCACGTCTTTGGCGGGTCGGTCCACCATGATGTGCATGTACCCGGTAAGGAGCAGTCCGATTCGATGCGGGTCGGGCATTCCCAGAATGCGAACAATTCCATCGGAGATCAACCTGCGGTATCGGTCCGCAGCTGACGTTGGTGAAATGCCGATTGCCGTGGCCAGTTCAGTAAATGAAATGCGGCCCAGTGTTTGCACTTCGCGGATGATTCTGCGGTCGGTGGAGTCCAAGTGCCTTGGGGCACCCGCAGGCCCCAGCGCAGCGGGCTGAGCTGACGTACCTGAGAACTCAAGGATCGTTCGAATGTCCACTTCGGCGACATCCGGCATGCCGTACACCAGTGCATCCAGTATGTTCACCAGATCGGGTCCAGTCGCCGCCACGCCGTACGCGATGACATCGCAGAATCCAAAGCACGTCATGACCATGGCAAACTGCGGATGCTTGGCGAGTCGCTTGGCCAATGCTTCTGAGTCGCTGCGTGAACGGAGGAACAACGCGAACTGAACGTGGTAGCCCAGATACTCCGGCGGCACAAAGCCGATCACGCGAACGCTTTTTTCCTCAAACAGTCGGGCCAATCTGCGGCTGACATTGGCCTCGCTGATACCAGTGGCCATGGCTAGGTCTCGGCCTGAGGCCCGGCCGTCCCGAACCAGAATCGAGACCAGTTTCAGGTCAGCCTCGTCAAGCGGCGGCAACGACAGATCAGTGAATCGGGGAGGAGTTTGCAGCATGTTTGGTTCCTTGGGTATGAGGTCGCGTTCGGCTTGCGAGTTCCCACCAACACACCACTCACGAGGCCATTTTCCCACTTTTGTGCTGTTCAGTTTCAGAACCATGGAAAAATACAGCGATTTGCAGCCTTCTATACGCATTGGACCGTGAAAGGTTTCACAATACGGAGGATTGTGGAGGGGTAGCCCCGCCAGACGCTATCCCGCCACTATTCTGCGGTTGTTCGCTCGGGGCGCTCCCCACGGCATACAGGGGCGCTGAGAAGTACCCGCGGAACCTGATCCGGTTCGCACCGGCGTAGGGAAGCGAACAGGGCTGAAGAGCGTTCGCTCTTGCCGCTGTTCGTCCACACTCTGCGCGTGGGCCAGCCAGCAAGGAGCACGCCATGATCCAGCATTCCAATCCTGTTGACGCCTACCAGCTGCCGCTCCGCGGCGCAGCAAACCCTTCCACGCACGCGCAGGGAACCACTCCTGGGAGTTTTGCCAACGCCGCGAAGGTGGGTGGACCGCTCTCCTTTAGCAGCCCGGACACTCCGGGCATGCCCGCGCCCAGCGCCCTGACCGCGTGGGACTTTCTGCCCACGGGCTGGAGCGTGTGTTCTGCGGCAACCCACGCGGAAGGATGCGCGGGGCACGGTGGTCACGCGGCGGGCCAGTTCATCCGCGCAGTTCCTCCGCCTGGGTTTGTCGCGATCACCCAGTTGGAACACGCTCGATTGGGAACCGTCACTCCACAGATGCGACGCGTAGCAGAACGAGAGCCACACCTGACCGCAGAGCAAGTACGCGACGAAGTCGCCGCCGGACGAATGGTGATTCCTGCCAACACAGTTCATCTTGGGTATTCGCTGGACCCCATGAGCATCGGCCGCGCCAGCCGCACCAAGATCAACGCCAACATGGGTGCAAGCCCGGTGAGTAGTGGCACCCATGAAGAAGTGGAAAAGCTTCATTGGGCGGAGCGCTGGGGGGCGGACACGGTGATGGACCTTTCCACGGGTGGCAATCTTGACGAGTGCCGCGACGCACTGATCCGCAGCAGCACAGTGCCCATCGGAACGGTTCCGATTTACAGCATGATCATCGGGCGCAAGATTGAAGACTTGGACATGGCTATGGTGCTGCGCACGCTGGAACACCAGGCGCAGCAGGGGGTGGACTATTTCACGATCCACGCCGGTGTGTTGCGCGAACACCTGCCGTACATCAAGCGCCGACTGATTGGAATTGTGAGCCGCGGCGGAAGCCTCTTGGCCAAGTGGATGCTGGTGCATTCCAAGCAGAATCTGATGTATTCAGGGTGGGAAGAGATTTGTGCCGTCATGCGCAAGTACGACGTGACATTTAGCATCGGCGATGGCTTGCGACCGGGCGGTTTGGCAGATGCCACAGATCGTGCGCAGTTGGCCGAACTTGAAACCATCGGCGAACTCACGGAGCGAGCCTGGCGCATGGGCGTACAAGTCATGGTCGAGGGGCCCGGGCATGTGCCCTTTGATCAGATTGAGTTCAACATGAAGTTGCAGCGCACGCTCTGCCACGGCGCGCCCTTTTACGTGCTGGGGCCCTTGGTCACGGACATGTTTCCGGGCTACGACCACATCACCAGCTGCATCGGCGCGACTGCGGCGGCGTATCACGGCGCGAGCATGTTGTGTTACGTCACTCCCAAGGAACACCTTGGGCTTCCCAAGAAGGACGATGTCAAGCAAGGGTGCGTGGCCTACAAGATCGCGGCCCACGCGGCAGATGTGGCGCTTGGTATCCCGGGCACACGTGACAGAGATGACGAACTCACCAAAGCGCGTGCTGCGCTGAATTGGCAGCGCCACTTTGAATTGAGCTTTGATCCGGATACCGCCCGCGCCTATCACGATGAGGACCTGGACGTTGACACGGACTTCTGTGCCATGTGCGGTCACGACTGGTGCAGCGTTCGCATTAGCAAGGAGATTCAGGAGTTTGCCAGCGGCAAGGAGCAGGAGTACCAACGCGGCCAACCGGTGCGCAGCGCGGCCCTGACCCCTGAACAACAGGAGATCCTGGCCAAGCGGGGGGTGCTCTCCCCCGAAGAGATCCATCGGTTGGCGGGCAAGACTCGAAAGGCGGTGGGGGCCGAAACGGGCGCCAAAGCCACCTGTCACAGCGACTTTGTGGACCCAGAAACGGCCCAGAAGGCGCAGGCGGCCCAGTTGGTGCAACTGAACACGGCGCCCGCTCACAACCTGCCCAGCCACGACAGCGTGATTTAGGGGAGCCACCAAACTTCCGAAACTTTCGGAACGTATGAGCCGAAGAGAAGGAGCGTGGAGATGCCCAGTGCCAACTCAGGCGCAGCGGCTGAAACCCAGACCCTGCGTCCGGGATTCTGGGATGTACCCCACATGCTCTTTCAACAGGCCTACTTGTGGCTGGTCTTTTTGGCCTCGGTGGACATCATGTTCACCTGGCTCATACTTGCGCGCGCTGGCGTAGAAGTGAACCCTGTGGCCAGCATGGTGATCGATGCATGGGGCATGCCCGGCGCGGTGGTTTTTAAGTTTGCGCTTGTCACCGTGGCCATTGTCATCTGCGAGGAAGTGGGCCGCACCAAACCAAAAGTTGGCCACGCATTGGCATGGTGCGGGCCCGCCCTCAACGGCGTGCCCGTGCTTTGGAGCGCGGTGCTCATCGGGTGGCACTGGCAGCTCTTTGCACTTTGAATGTCGCTAGCGCTTCATTGCGCGCTCAACGTCAGCAACGCTCTTGGGAATGTGCGCGGTAAGCACTCGGCATCCGCTCTTGGTGACCACCACATCGTCCTCAATGCGGATGCCCGTGCGTTCACCGGGCAGGTAAATGCCGGGCTCGATGGTGACGATAGCGCCCTCGCGCAGCGGGGCATCGGGTGACACATCGTGAGTTTCCAATCCCAGATGATGGCCAGTGCCGTGAATGAAGGCATCACCGAGCCCAGCCTTGGTGATGACCCCGCGCGCCGCTGAGTCAATCCTGCCAAGCGTTGTGCCTGCGCGAACAGCAGCGATCGCTGCGAGTTGCGCCTTGAGCACAATGGTGTACAGCTCCCGTTGCCGCGCGTTAAATCGCCCTGATATGGGAATGGTGCGCGTGACGTCGGCGCTGTACCCGGCGTGGCTGGCGCCGCTGTCCAGCACCATCAAATCGCCGGCGACTAGGGGCTGGTCATTCGCGTGATAGTGAAGCACTGTGGCATTAAAGCCCGCCCCCGCAATGGTGCGGAACGCAAGCGTTCGCGCTCCGTTGGTTCGGTACGCGTGCTCCACCATCTCTTGAACGTCGAATTCGTTGATGCCCGGGCGAACGCCTTTGAACGCCGCCGCAAAGCCGTGCGCTGTGATGGCTCCTGCGTGCTCCACACAGGCAACTTCTGCGGTGCTCTTGGCTGCACGCATGGTGGCAATGACATCAGTGCGATCGTCAATGGCCAGCCCGGGAATGCGCTCGGCCTGCCGGCGAAAGAGTTCCAGATCGCCGGAGACCGGAGCGTTGTACGCGGCCAAGGGCATCAGGCAGGAAAACTTGCGGGTGCGCCTTGCCGATTCAAGGAGCAGCCGGGGGAGCATGGTGGTGCGCATGACCGTGGCCACACCAGTGCGTTCTCGCAGTGCGCTTCCCAACTCGTGGCGAAATCCGTCCCACTTTTCCACTTCTGGATTGAGTGGCTTGAGCAGCAAAATGGACCGGCGAGCCTCCACCGGGTTTGCCGGATCCAAGAGAAGCATGGCCCCCGGCTCATCAGTGATTCCAGTCAGGTACTCAAAGTGTGCGTGCGGGCGAAACGGATTGTGCAGTGAAGGGTCCTGTTCGCCCGCCAGCACGAGGCCAGCCGAGCCCTTGAGCTGCGCCAGCACACGCTGGCGACGCTTGTTGAACTCAGCGGGAGCAATGGAGGGCGCGGAGCGTGTACCAGACTTCTTGGAGGGAGCCATAGACGGCAGAGCGTACCGCCCTCTAGTCCAACACTTCGTCGAGGCGCTTCTTGGCCGCCACGGAGTCGATCTTAAAGACCTTCTCTCGGATGTTCTCAAGCACCACGTAGAAGACTGGCACCAGAATGAGGGTGAAGAAGGTGGCCACGCTTAGACCGCCGATGACGGTGAGTCCGATGGACTGTCGGCTGTTGGCCCCCGCACCCGTGGCCAGCGCTAGCGGCACCACTCCCAAGATGAAGCTGAATGCGGTCATGAGAATGGGTCGAAGTCGCAGTCGCGCTGCGGACCGCGCGGCTTCGATGGCCGTGGCTCCGCGCTCCCGTGCTTCTTTGGCAAACTCAATGATCAGAATTGCGTTCTTGGCCGCCAAACCAATCAACATCACCAGCCCGATTTGTGCGTAGACGTCCAGGGGCCTGTTGAACAGACGAAGAATGAGCAGTGCGCCCAGCGCGGCCAGTGGAACGGTGATGATCACCAACACCGGAAGCGTCCAGCTTTCATACACCGCAGAGAGGAAGAGGAAGACCGCGATGATGGCCAAGCCAAACACAAACGGCGCCAGGTTGCCCGACTTCAACTGTTGAAAGACGATTCCCGTCCAGTCGTAGGTGATTCCTTGGGGCAGCGTGGTGGCGCAGAGTTCTTCCATGGCTTGAATGCCCTGGCCGGAACTGAATCCGGGTGCACTCAGACCGTTGATGGGAATGCTGTTCATGACGTTGTAGTGGGGCAGGTTGTCCGGCCCGGTCATGTTGCTCACCGTGCTGAAGGCGCTAAAGGGCACCATCTTTCCGCGGTTGTTCTGCGCGTAAATCTGGCCTAGCCCCTCTGACGTCATGCGGTGCTGAGCATCAGCTTGGATGTACACCTGATAGACCTGACCAAACCGGTTGAACTGGTTCACAAAGAATGAACCGTAATTCAACTGCAGCGCGTTGAATGCTGCGCCCACGCCCACACCCAGCGTTTCTAACTTTGTTCGATCGATATCCAGCCACACCTGTGGTACGTCCTTCTGGAATGTGGTGCTGGCAAAGCCCACCGCCGGTGTCTTGGATTTGTCATTGGCGATGGCCAACAAGTCGTTGGTGGCCTTTACGAGCGCTTCAAGCCCAACGCCCCCCTGATCGTTGATCTGCAGCTGGAATCCACCCACGGTGCCCAGTCCAGGAATGGCGGGAGGATTAAAGATCATGACGTTTGCTTCAGGAATCATGTAGAGCGGACCCTGAAGGCGCTCCACGAGTGCTTGGGTGGTGTGCTCGGCACCCTTGCGTTCACCCCACTGCTTGAGCACGGGAATCAGAAACCCGGCATTGGTGGCTGATGCGCCGGTTAGAAAGTTCACGCCTGTGATCTGGATGATGTTCTCCACCTCTTCTTGAGAGGCGATGACCTGGCGGATTTGCTCTGAGACTTCAACGCTTCGATCCAGCGTGCTACCCGCGGGCAACTGGAAGGGCACGAAGCAATAGCCGTTGTCCTCATCAGGAATGAACGCTGTGGGAGTGCGTAGCAACAGCAGGCCAGAGCAGGCGATAAGCGCCAGGAATGCCACGCCCGCCACCCACCACTTGCGCTCGAGCCAACCCACGCTCTCTTCAAAGATGCGCTCGGTGCGGCCAAAACCCCTGTTAAAGGCGCCAAAGAATCCGCGGTCGCGCTTGTGCTTGGCGGGCCGCAGCAAGAGTGCGCACAGCGCGGGGCTGAGTGTGAGCGAGTTGATTCCAGAAAGGATCACGGAGATGGCAATCGTGAGTGCAAACTGGTTGTACAACTGGCCCGTGATGCCCGGCATGAGGGCGGCGGGCACAAAGACTGCAGCCAGACACAGCGTGGTGGCCACGATGGGGGCGGCCACTTCCCGCATGGCTTTCGCGGTTGCTTTGTGAGGATCGGTCATGCCCTCTTCAAACTGTCGTTCAACGTTTTCAACCACCACGATGGCGTCGTCCACCACCAAGCCGATGGCGAGCACCAGCCCCAGCAGCGTGAGCTGATTGATGCTGAAGCCAAGCGCCAGCAGAACTGCAAACGTGCCGATGATGGAGACCGGAATGGCCACCATGGGAATGATGGTCGTTCGAAAGCTCTGCAAGAAGACGTAAATCACCAGCAACACCAGCACCACGGCCTCATAGAAGGTGCTCATCACTTCATCAATGCTGGCGCTCACAAAGCGGGTGGTGTCAAAGTTGATCTGCTGTACCACATCGGGGGGGAATCCGGGCTCCAGTTGGCGCATGGTTTCACGTACGCCTTCGGCTACGGTGTACGCATTGGCGTCAGGAAGCTGATAGATGCCCAACAACGCTGCGCCCACGCCATTCTGCTGACCCACGCTGCTGTAACTGGCTGCCCCCAGCTCCACGCGTGCCACATCGCGCAGGCGCACCAGCCCGCCTTGGTCCTTCGTGCGCACCACGATGTCTTCGAACTGTTCGGCGGTGGTCAGTCTGCCCAGCGTGTTCACCTGCATGGTGTAGATCTGCGTACCCACCGTGGGAGCGGCTGCCGTCTGTCCGCCCACGGCCTGTTGATTCTGCTCACTCACGGCGGCCTGCACCAGCTCGGGAGCGATGTTCAGAGCGGCCAATTTGGGCGTGTCAAGCCAGATGCGAATGCTGTACTGGCGGAGGCCGAAGTTAGTGACCGAACCCACGCCGGGAACTCGCTTCAGCGGCTGCGTGACGTTGATGTCCGCGTAGTTGCTGAGAAAGATGTCGTCGTAAGTTTTGTCCGGGCTCACCAGCGCAACCACCATCAGCAAGTCGGTGGACTGCTTGGCCACGGTAACACCCTGGCGCTGCACCTCAGTTGGCAACTGCGGAATGCTGGGAGACGAATTGTTCTGAACGTCAACCGCCGCAATGTCCAGGTCGTAACCCACATCGAACGTCACGGTAATGACGCTGGATCCGTTGTTGGTGCTCACGCTGGACATGTAAATCATGCCCTGCACGCCGTTGATGGCCTGCTCCAGCGGGCGCGTCACCACGTCGGACGTGGTCGTTGCGCTGGCGCCCGGATAGGTGGAGGTCACCTGCACCGTTGGAGGCGAGATCTGCGGGAACTGCGCGATGGGCAGAAAGAGAATTGAGAGCGCGCCCGCCAACAGCATGAGCAGGGCGATCACCGCCGCAAAGATCGGTCGCTTGATGAAGAATGGAATCACTTTCCGCCGCTCCCCGTTTCGGCGTCAGTGGGTGCCGCTGGTGCCGGTGGCGCCGCTGGCGCCGCGTCCGGCGCGGGCGCCTTCACTTCGTGAATCACCTTGTTTTCACGAAGCTTTTGTTGGCCATGGGTCACCACACGGTCTCCCGCCTTAAGCCCGGAAGTCACCACGATGCCGCTTCCACCACGCGGACCTGTTTGCACCACCACTGACTTCACGGTGTTGTTGGCTTGCACCAGCCACACCAAGCTGGCCGCGGTTTGATAGACCAAGGCGGACTCTGGAATGGTCACGGCATCCTTCATGATCTGCACTGGCAGCTTGAGATTGACATACGCGCCGGGCACCAAGCTGCGGTCCGCGTTGGCCAGTTCAAGACGTGCCAGAATGGTGTCGGTGGAGGCATCAACATGGTTGTCAATAAAGACAACCTTGCCGGAGCCCTTCCAGTTTCCTGGCGGCATGGTCACGTCGACCGCATCCTTGCGGTTTTCCATGAGCGTGCGAAGGGCCGGAATGTCCTGCGCAATGGGGTTGAACTCCACCCAAATGGGGTCCAGTACTTGAATGTTGGTCATACGGTTGTTCACCGTGGGGCCAACGAGCGTGCCTTGATACACCTGAGTCTTGGAAATCTGGCCCGCGCTCAACGCCCGAACCGTGCAGTAGCTCAGGTTGAGGCGCGACTGATCCACCGCAGCGCGCCGCGCTTCAGTCTGCGCCTTGGTGGATCGCTCATTGGCCACCAGTTGCTCAAACTGCTCCACGCTGATGGCTTCCACATCCACCAGTGGGCGGTTGCGTTCCACCTTTTGTTTGGCGTTCTTGTACTCGGCTTCAGCGACAGCCAAGTCCGCCAGTGATTGTTCCAGCGCCACTTCAAAGGGGCGGGGATCGATCTCGTAGAGGATCATCCCTTCCTGCACCGTCTGACCGTCGGTGAAGTTCTGCTTGGTCACCCATCCTTCCACGCGAGCATTGATCTCCACCATGCGCACGGTGGTGGCGGTGCCTGGGTACTCGTGAAACACGGGAACATCGGCGGTGGTGGCTGCTTCTGTCACCACCGGAGCGGGAGGTTCCTGGTGGGGTGGGGCGGGCTTGGAGCACGCGGCGACAGCACTTGTTGCGACAATTCCCAAAACCAAGAGTACGGGGTGATTCATGAGGGTTGTTCCGCGAACGGTCATGGTGCAGCTTTCCCGGCAGCCGCAGTGGTAGCAGGCGAAGCATCAGGGGCAATCAATGGTGCAACGGGGTCGGCTGCCGGTGGCAGCGGAGAGGTCTCCCATCCACCACCCAGCGATCGGTAGACCTCCACCAAGTTCTGAGCCACTAGCCCTTGGCCCTGAACCAGCCCATTGCGGCTCTGGATGAGAATCTGCAAGAACTGAATGAGCTGCGTGATGTCGATGGTGCCCATCTCATACTTGCGAATGGCAAGGTCGTACGCGGACATCACCTCACTGTTGGCGGCCGCGTAACTGTCGCGAACACCGCGGCTGCTGCTGTAGTTGGCAATGGCAGTGTCCACTTCCTTCATGGCTTTCAGGATGGCGCGTTGGTAACCCACAAGCGCTGCATTGGCGCGCGCCTTGGCGCCGGCCACTTCAGCCTGAGTCTGCCCCTTCACAATGCGAAAGAAGTCCCATCGAAGCGTCGGGCCAAAGAAGTAGGTCAAGTTGCCGCTGACATTGCCAAGACCGCTAAATGTCGCCGCGTCCACCCCGATGGTGCCGGTGAGCGAGAGTTCTGGCAGGTAGTTGGCCTCCGCTGCGCCGATGTCTGCGGTGGAGGCAGCCAAGTTGAGTTCAGCGGCACGAATGTCCGGCCGCCGCCGCAGGAGTTCCGCGGGTATCCCCACCGCCAATTCACTGTCGGTCATGGGGATGGCGGCGGGCTCGTTCATCTGCCTGCGCACCTCGCCCGGCATTTCGCCGAGTAGCAGGCTCAAACCGTTGATTTGGCTGGCCAGATTGCCTTCAATGGTGGCCACCTCTGCAAGGCTCGCGGAGAAGCGCGCGCGAGCTTCGGCCAAGTCGATTTTGTTGGCAGTTTGGTAGCGCAATTGCGCTTCGGTGACTTTGACCACCTTTTCAAGCGCGGCCGAGAGTTCGACGGCGTTGGTTCGCAACGCCTGCAACACACGCACCGCAATGTAGGCCTGTGCAACATCCGCACGAACGCTCACCAGTGCCGCGCGGTACTCCTCGGCGGTGGCCGCATACCGGCCCTCGGCACCCTGGATCTGCCGGCGGATTTTGCCCCACACGTCAATCTCCCACGACGCCATGGTCATGCCATAGGTCCAGCGATTGAAAGGAGCCACATCCGCACCCGCGGCACCAACGCTGTTGGAGTTCACCTTAACTCGGCTGTACGAGGCATCCGCATCGATATCAGGAAACAGATTTGAAAACGCGATGTCGTATTGCGCCCGGTACTGCTCAAGCACCGCGACCGCGGACTTCAAGTCCAAGTTTTGCAGTTCCGCGCGGGTGATGAAATCCTCAAGCAGCGGGTCGTGAAAGTCCTGCCACCAGAGTTCAGTGCGGGGAACGTCCGCGCTCATGCCCTTGGGCAGCGGGCGATCAAACTTTTCGGGCGTGGGGATCTCGGGCCGCGCGTAATCGGGGCCGATCATGCATCCATGGAGCGCCGCGAGCAGAGCCAAGCCACCGGCACGAATCAAGAGGGATCTGTTCGCGGACATGGACGGGAAAGTGTAGAGCGGCGGAGGGGGCTGCGCCCCGCAATCTTCTCAGCGCCGGGCCCCTGCGGGCTGCTTTGTTTCCAGCAACCGAGTGGCGTAGGTGTTCATGGCATCCCGTAACTGTTCAAAGCTGTCCAGCACGTACAAAATGGGCTGATAGTGGTCAATCTCAAAGGCCGTGTTGCAGACTGTTTCAAGATCAAACGGGCGACGCTCAACGTCTTTTGAGTTCAACGAGTGGTGGCTTTCTCCGGGGCTGCTGATGAGCCCGCTGCCGTAAAGCTTGACGCGCCCCTCTTCGCGGATCAATCCAAACTCCACGGTGAACCAAAAGAGCCGAGAGAGTCGTTCGGTGTGCGCGGGATCGTCGGTGGTGAGCGCCGCCTTGCCATAGGTTTGCAGGAAATCGGCGAAGACTGGGTCAGCGTGGAGAGGAACGTGTCCAAAGACATCGTGAAAGATGTCCGGCTCCGGCAAGTAGTCAATGCTCTCCTTGGGTCGAATCACCACCGTGGTGGGAAAGTCACGCTGTGCCAGGCACGCAAAGAACGCTTTGGCCGGCAAGTATCCGGGCACCGCTTTGCTTTGCCAACCGGTGAGCTGCTTCAGAAAAATGTTGATTGACTGGGCACCCTCGAGGTACGGAATGTGATCGCGTACCAGTCGAATGGATTTGGCGCCGTTCAGATAGACGTTTGAGGCGTGATCCGCCAAGTAGGCCATCTGGCGGTCATAGAGCACGCGCCACGTCTCTTGATTCTCTGCGGTGTATCCAGAGTATTGCTGTTGAATGAACGCACGAGAAATGTCATTGAATCCGGGCTTGCCGAACTGGTCCACATATTCCTGCGCGGCCTTACCTTGCGGACCGTCGATCATGGCGTGGTTCAGGCTGCTGGACGTCTTTCCATTCATGAGCGGGGCTCCATCTGATTCATGCTAGGTCCACCGGGCCGCTGTGCGCAGCCAGTTCTTGCAGGCGGGGCAATGCGTGTGCCGCGCTTGGGATCGGTGGATGGCAGCAGGCGCGAATCACGCCTAGTTGTCCACGAATATCGAATCCCCATGGGTCCACACCCACCACGCGCGGCGAGGACAGTTTGTGTCCTCCCGCAGCAAACGCGGCGGGTGCCAACAGCGCGGCGTGCTTCGTGTTGATCTCCTTGCACAGAGCCACCTCTTGCTCGGCAAACGGATTGGCCCGGCTGAGCCCCACTCCATCAATAAAGTGCCCCTTGTAACGGCCGGCGTCGATCAGCATTCGCGCCCAGCGCACATCGGGTGGCTCGCCGTGATAAATGCACCATCGATCGCAGAGCGCGGCGAATGGTCCGTGTTCATCCAGTTCCTCCAGCGTCACCTGAAGTTCAAGGGAGTCGTCGCTGTCATCGGGCAATTCCAACACTGTGTCCACGCTGCGGAGCATGGCCACCATCACACTGGCCACTAAGGTGCCATCGGGGGAGGGCGCCACGCGCATTTCAAGCCGATCCTGCCCAAAGCGAATGCGGCCAACCAAATGACCGCGCAGGTAGTCGTAGGCCTCGTCAACAATGGGGTCGTTCATTCCACGCCGATCGTACGATGGCGCCGGAATGCAGGTACTCCATCCGCCCACGCAGCCCGCCCCTGATTTGGGAGCAACCCCAGGATGGAAGTGGACGCGCCCTGCGGTGGTGACGCTTGCGGCGCTCACCTGTATCAATCTCTTCAATTACGTGGATCGGTTTGTGCTCAGCGCACTGTTCACCGATCTTGAAAAGCCCGTGGCCGCGGGCGGACTGGCCTTAACGAAAGCGCAGCAGGGTGAGCTGTACTCGGCATTCATTATTGTGTACGCGCTTACCTCGCCTATCTTTGGAGTAGTGGGAGACCGATGGAAGCGCATGTGGCTCATCGGTGGCGCAGTGGCGCTGTGGAGCGTGGCCACGGCAGCCGGTGCATTTGCAATCGGCATGGCATCGTTACTGGTGGCGCGCGCGTGCACCGGCGTGGGCGAGGCCGCATACGCCAGCATCGCACCCTCAGTGATCAGCGATTTGGTTCCGCGAACATCTCGTGGCCGCGCACTTGCCATTTTTAATGCGGCCATTCCCATAGGAGCTGCGCTGGGGTTCATGCTGGGCGGACTGATGGTGGCGGACTATGGCTGGCGTGCGGCGTTGATGGTTGCGGGCGTTCCCGGCATGGCGCTTGCGTTTTGGGTCTTCTTTCTGAAGGAGCCGGTGCGGGGCGCGCTTGATCCTTCGCAGCCCACGCAGCGAGAGAGCTTGCGTGTGGTTGCGCGAAATCTGACACGCAAACAGTTTGTGCTGCCGGTGCTGGGCTATGTGGCACAGACGGCAGGGTTTGGAGCGTTGGCGATCTGGGCGCCGAGCTATCTGGAACAGGCCAAAGGTGTTTCGCCCGAAGCAGCCACAACCACATTCGGCGCCGTGATTGTGGTGACAGGCTTGCTGGGCACCATCGCAGGCGGCTGGTTGGGCGATCGTTGGCTGCGGCGCGATCGCCGTGCACTGCTGTGGACGTGTGCCTTGAGTTCTGTGCTTGCAGTTCCGTGCGTGGCGTTGGTGCCATTTGTCAACGCGGGCGTTCTGATGTGGACGCTTGTGGCACTGGGGAGTTTTTTCTTGGTGATGAGCGTGGGGCCCATTAACGCGCAGATCGTGAATGTGCTCAGGCCCACTGAGCGTGCAACGGGTATCGCCGTCAGCACCACGCTCATCCATTTGCTTGGCGATGTGCCGAGCGTGCCGTTCATCGGATGGCTGGCGGATGTGTATGCGCCGACTCTGGGCGCCGTACCAGCGTTTAACCGAGCCTTTCTGGTGATCCCGTGTTGCATTGCGGCGGGCGCGGTCATCTGGATCGCCGGCGCGATGTGGGGATGCAAGCCTCACCCCGACGACGCAGCGGCTGCCACGGAGCCCGCCCGGTGACGCACATTTGCGTGGCCATCGCGGTGGATCACAGTGGCGACGTTGACCAAGCGCTCGCGGCGCTGCGGCGTGCGCACGCCGATGGCGCCACAATGGTGGAGTGGCGGGTGGACGCGTTGGCGCAGGAGCCAGATGCGTTAGTGGCCATCCGTCGATTGATTCGTGAGAGTTCGCTCCCCTGCATCGTCACTATTCGCGGCGCGCGCGAGGGCGGCGCGTACCACGGTGACGAGTCGGATCGAGTGAGCCTGCTGGAAGCGCTCGGCACAGGGGACTCCTCGGCTCCCGCTTACTTTGACTTTGAACTTGCTGACTTTGAGCGCAGTGCCAACGTGCGACAGAAGATTCTGTTGGCCGTGCAGCACGCGGGGCAAGTGCGGCAGGTTGGCGCCCGCCTCATCTTGAGTGCACACGACTTTCAAGAGCGGCCACCCACGCTGACGCGAATGCTTGGCAGCATGGCGGCCACCGATGCGTGCGCTGTGGCCAAGTTGGTGTGGCGCGCGCGCAGCGTTCGCGACAATCTTGAAGCCTTTGAGCTGTTGTCCGCGCGCCCCAAGCCAATGATTGCGTTGTGCATGGGGGAGGCCGGAGTCATGAGCAGGATTCTGGCCCCCAAGTTTGGAGCGTTTCTCACGTTCGCCCGGGCTGGTGGTCCTGGAGATGCAGAAGCAGCGGCAGGCGTGGCTGCCGGCACGGCGGCGGGGCAGCCGACGGTTCGTCAATTGGTGCAAGAGTATGGCGTGACGCGCGTGGGTGCGGCCACGCGTGTGTACGGAGTGATCGGCTGGCCAGTGGCGCACAGCAAGAGCCCCGCCACGCACAACGCCTGGTTTGCGCGCCATGGTGTGGACGGTGTGTACGTACCGATACCCGTGCCACCTGAATATGAACACTTCAAGGCGAGCGTGGGCGCGCTGCTGGACTACGTACCGCTGCACTTTTCCGGTGCGAGCGTCACGCTTCCGCACAAGGAGCACCTGGTGCGATTCGTGCGTGAACGGGGCGGCCGTGTTGAACCGCTGGCCGTTCGCATCGGGGCCGCCAACACGCTCATCGTTGAGCCCGATGGAACGCTCGTGTGCACCAACACCGATGCTGCGGCCGCCGTTGATGCACTGCGTGCGGCCATGGCCAATCCTCTGGACCTGACGGACATGCGTGTTGCCATTCTGGGCGCGGGCGGCGTGGCGCGCGCCATCGCCGTGGGTTTGGCCGACGCCGGGGCTAGGGTGGTCGTGTTCAATCGCACTCAAGCGCAGGCTGAACGATTAGCGCAAGAAGTGATGTCTGCAGAACATCCGGACGAGGGTGTGTGCGGACCCATGGAAGGAAGAGTGATCGCCGGGCGGCTGGAGCAGATTGCACAGGGCGACTATCACGCCTTCATTAACTGCACTCCTGTGGGCATGAACGGTGGGCCCGCACCGCAGGAGAGCCCGCTTCCAGCGTCTGTGCGCTTAACGCCATCGACCCTAGTCATGGACACCGTCTACACGCCGCGCATGACACCGCTGCTTCAGGCGGCCCAACAATCAGGCGCACGCATTGTTGACGGCTGGGGCATGTTCATGCGGCAGGCCGCAAGGCAGTTTGAACGATGGACGAATGTGCGGCCGGAGATGAATGGTGATGCGTAAGTTGTGGCCGAGTGCGAGCTTCCCCCACGCCCGTGTTTGCAGGTGCGCATTGCTGGCTTGTGCACTGGTGTTAGACGCGTGCCACGCTCCCCCCTCGCCCCAATCGGTCGAACCCACCAACCCGCCCGGGCTTCACAACGTGGTTACGTACGTGCCAGGACTCATAAGCGGCGGCGCCCCACAGGGTGATGACGCGTTCGACACATTGCGTTCATGGGGGGTCGTCACCATCATCTCTGTTGACGGTGCGACTCCGGACGTTGAGCGCGCGGCTGCGCACGGCATTCGATATGTGCACTTGCCCATGGGGTACAACGGGCTTGACGCAACTCAACGGCTTGAACTTGCGCGCGCGGTGCGCGACTTGCCGGGACCCATCTACATTCACTGTCACCACGGCAAACACAGAAGCGCTGGCGCCGCGGCTGCCGCGGCTGTCACGCTGGGCCGCATTCAGACGTCTGGGGCCATCGCGCGCATGCACGTCAGCGGAACAGCGCCGGAGTACCAAGGGCTTTTTGCCTGTGTGTCGGCAGCCACAGTGGCCACCGCTCAAGAACTGGACAGCGCGCCCAACGAGTTTCCACAGGTGCATGTTGCCAGCACTCTGGTGCAGGCGATGGTGCACATCGATGAGCTTGTGGACCAGTTGAAGGAAGTGGAAAAGGCAGGATGGCAGGTTCCCGCGCAACACGCAGACTTGGTGCCCCCCGCGATCGCAGGCCTGTTGGCAGATCACCTGCGAGTGCTCTGTGAACAAGAATGCGCGGGCACTCGCACCGATCAATTCATGGAGTTACTGACGGCCAGCACCGCAGCGGCGCAACATTTAGAAGGCCGAGTGGTTGATGGAAACTCCACCCAGCAGCAGCGGAGCGCCGCGCTCAAGTCGCTCGTGGCATCCTGCAAGGACTGTCACGTCAAGTATCGAAACTAACGGTTGGCATCGCCTCGGTCGCGCAGCGCCTTGGGGCTCACCGCGTGGACGGCGGACTCTGGTAAGGCGCGGCAGAGCAGCACCATGAACTTGTTGACACCGCCGATGACCGCCACCTGCTGGCCCTTGTCCACCGCGACCCAACTGTCATGAACAACCTTGTGCACGGTGGACCAGAGCCACTTGGGCAACTTGTTCATGTGCGCGCGATTACCCATCACATCGTGAAACTCGCTGTGAGTGAATCCTGGGCATGAGGCGCACACATGCACGCCCGTACCCTCCATCTCCTTTGCAAGCGCCACACTAAAGCCGGTGACGAACTGTTTGGCGGGGCCGTACAGACTGCCGCGTTGTTCTGGCGTAAAGCTGGCCACGCTGCTGACATTCACCACGCGCCCCCAGCCCCGCTTTCTCATCTCTGGAATCACGCTGTGCGCAAACTCCACGTAACTGGTCATCATGAGCTGAATGAATCTCTGGTGCTCTTCCCAGGGGGCCTCTGAGAAGGACTCGGTGGGCCCGTATCCCGCGTTGTTCACCAGTATGTCCACTGCGCCCAACGCCGCGCGGCACTCACGCAGCACATCGGGCACGGCCTCCGGCTCCGAAAGGTCCGCGGAGATTGCGTGGGTTGGCGCACCGTACTTTGTGCGCAACTCTTCCGCCGCGGCCTGCAAACGATCGAGCCGTCGGGCCACGAGCGCCACGCTGGCGCCGCGTTCTGCCAGAAAGCGAGCGAACTCCGCACCTATGCCAGCTGATGCGCCGGTGACCAGCGCAACGCGCCCCTTGAGTTCAGTGGATCGTGTCTGGGCGGCGAGTGGCACGCGCGCTGCCGAAGTGGGTGAGTCTGCCATGCCGCCTATCATCCCACGCGATGCTCAGCTACCGCACCGCAGGTGAATCGCATGGCCCAGGGATTTTTGCGCTGGTGGAGGGGCTGCCCGCAGGAATCCCGGTGGATCTTGAGTTCATCAATTGGGAACTTCACCGACGTCAGGGGGGGTACGGGCGAGGCGCTCGACAGCGCATTGAAAGCGACACCGTGCAAGTGCTCAGCGGCGTGCGCTCAGGTGTCACCATGGGTTCACCGCTCCTGTTGCAGGTAGCCAATCGCGACAGCCGCATGGACGATGCCGCTCGCACGCCCGCAGTCACGCGGCCCCGACCTGGCCACGCCGACTTGGCGGGCAGCCTGAAGTGGCTTACCCCCGACTGCCGCACAACATTAGAACGCGCCAGCGCACGAGAGACTGCTGGCCGAGTGGCGGCGGGCGCTATGGCACGCTTGCTCCTGCGAGCCTTTGGCATTGAAGTCTTCGGGTTTGTTCGCGGCGGGCTCAACGTTGCCACGGATGTGGCCGTCACGCCGGACAACTGGCAACAGTTGCAGGTGGTGCGCGATGAAAGCGAAGTCTATTGCCCTTGCCCCGTTGCGAGCGCCGCGCTGGTTGAACGAATTCATCAGGCCAAGGTGGATCAGGACACCGTCGGGGGCGTGGTTGAAACGCATGTCTTTGGCGTGCCACCTGGGCTTGGATCGTGCGTGCAATGGTGTGATCGGCTTGATTCACAGATCGCGGCGGCAGTCATGGGCATTCAAGCGTTCAAAGCGGTAGAGATTGGCCTTGGGCGCGAGTGCGCCAATCGCACTGGCAGCGCGGTGCACGACGCGATTGACTATCAGGCCGACCAAACTCACCAGTCCCACCTTGGATTCATGCGCCCCACCAACAACGCGGGTGGCCTTGAGGGCGGCATGACCAATGGCATGCCCATCGTCGTAAAGGGAACCATGAAACCGATCTCCACGCTCCTGCGCGGAATGCCCAGCGTGGATTTGGTGAGCCGCCAAGCGCAACAGAGCCAGTACGAGCGGAGCGATATCAGCGCCATCGCCGCGGCCAGCGTCGTGATGGAGAACGTGGTTGCCTTTCACGTGGCAAGCGCATTTCTCAACAAGTTTGGCGGCGACTCCGTGCACGAGGTGCGCGCACACTTTGACGCAAGCATGGGCCTTGTGCGCGCGCTGCCGCAATCTGCGGACGCAGTCCTCGCGGTGCGCGGCAGTCAGACCGTAGAGGCCGCGCTGCAACTGATTGTGAAGGCACTGGGCACGGACACCGGGACAGTGCACTTTGCCGCAAGTGACGGAGTGTTGCACCTCGCCGCTACGGCCGGCCCGCTGCCCCCGCCGCTCATTGACATGGTGCGCGTGGTGCCCGCTGGTAAGGGCATGGCTGGAGTGTGCGCAGAGCGCAATCAGCCGATCACGATGTGCAATCTGGTACAGGATGCATCGGGCGTGGTTCGGCCCGGCGCCAAGCTCTCCGGAATGGAGGGCGCCATCGTGGTTCCCATTCGCAACGCGCAGGGGCGCTCCATGGGAACATTGGGCGTGGCCAACGCACGCGAACGCACCTTTACAAGCCAGGAAACCGCATTGCTTCAGGCGTGCGCACAAGAACTGCGCCGCTTTGCCTCGTAATCACGCTCACACCCGGAGACGCCTCATGAAAAAGTCACTCACCGCAGCCGCAATGGGAATGCTCGCCGTCGTCACAGGGCTCGGCAGCGGCCAGAGGGCACCAGACGCCCCTGACCAAGGCGCCAAGTGGAAGGGCGTTTCCTTCTACACGTTCAAGACCACCTCGCTGGATGACAAGCCCGTTGACTTCTCCACGTATGCCGGCAAGGTGACGCTGGTGGTGAATGTGGCCAGCAAGTGTGGCTACACCCCGCAATACAAGGGGCTGGAAGCAGTCTGGAACAAGTACAAAGATCAAGGGCTGGTCATCATCGGCTTCCCTTCCAACGACTTTGGCCTGCAAGAGCCAGGCTCCGCGAAAGAGATTCAGGAGTTCTGCGCCAAGAACTTCGGAGTCACATTTCCGCTCATGGCCAAGTGCCAGACCAAGGCAGGCAAGGAACAGAGCCCGATCTTTGCGTATCTCGGAGCGCGGACAGGAATGCTCCCCTCCTGGAACTTCAGCAAGTACCTCATCGGTCGCGATGGCCAGCCCATTGCCTTTTACAAGTCAGGGGTGACACCAGAGGGTGAAGAACTCACTGCCGCCATTGAAGCCGCACTCAAAGCGCCAGCGGCCGCACCGAAAGGAACAGGTTCATGAGCATTTCTGGGTTCGTGTCCAAGGCGATTGCTGCATGCGGCTGGGTGGCCATCATGTGGGCGGCCACGCCCGCGCACGCGGACCGAATGGACGATGCGCTTGCATTGATTCCCGCAGACGCATTGAGCGCGGTGGTTGTTCCCAACCCCAAGCAGGCAAGCGATGAACTGCAACAGGGCATTGAACGCATGGGGCGTGCCGAGGCGGCCCTTGGTGGCCGCCCCATTGACCTGATCCGTGCGCAGCTTGGAATCGGCGCCGGCTTTGATGACAAGGGAATGCTGGTGGCGTGGTCGCAAGCCTCCGCGCAGGGTGTGACGTGGTTTGGAATGATTCCAGTGACCGACGCCCAAGCGTTCATCCAGAGCACCCTGGTCCGTAAAGAGGTCGCAGCGCCTTCGAACGCCGATGGGCCATACTTGTTTGGCGACGGGGGCCCGCAGGTTTTTGCGCGCGCAGTGGGCAAGCATGTGCTGGTGACCACCGACGCGACAGCGCTCGGTGCGTACTCTCCAGGATCTGGCTTGGGAAGTGTGCTGGCCACTCGACTGAACACTCGAGGTCAGGCGGTGGCGCACTTGGGTGAGGTGCTGCTGTGGGCCAGACCTGAAGCGCTCAAGCAGGTTTCAGCAGGCATTCCAGAAGGCGACTCGGCCTTCATGCAGCAAATTGCTGACGTGGTCATCACCGCTGATTTTGACGCCATGGGCATCGGGCTGCGTAGTTACATTCGCTTTCAGCCAGAGAGTGAGTTGGCTAAGGCAGCGCTTCCCTCGGCCGCAGCGTCGGATGCTTCCGCAGGAACGGTCCCCACTGCCGCACCTTCCATGCTCTTGAATTGCCTTCCAGGTGGTCGCTTCTATCTTGCGTTCGGAATCGACGTGCAGCGCATGGGGGGAGTGGCCAAGCTTCACAGGGCGTTGCAGGCGCTTCCCATGGGAAACCAACTTCCGCTCCCCGCCTGGTTCGATGCCGTGCAGGAGAAGATTCAAGGTGTGCAAATGGCCATGTACCCCAGCAAACTTGCGGTACTGACCGGAGGCCTCTTCAACGACTCAGCATTGGTGCTCAAAAGCGAGGATCCAGCGGCATTGAAGGGTGCACTGAAGGACTGGGTAACGGCGCAACAGGGTGAGCGGGCCGGCATGAAGGTTGAAGCCACGTGGGAGGATTCGCGTGAGTTGAAGGATGGAAGTCTCGCTGCGGCGTTCGCGGTGAAGGAGTCGGTGGTCAAACCTGCTGACGCCGGAGGCACCGCATACCTCATGGCCAAACAGGTGATGGTGGGCGCGCGAGGATTGCATGGATTTGCCGTTGAAGTGCCGGGCGCTTTAGTCGTGACGCTCAGCCAACGCACTGACGTGCTGGAGCGTGCGCTGAAGGCTGCCCGGCTGGGTGGCGCACCCGAAGCCGCGTCAGGAACACTTGCCGCTGCTGGGCTCATTAAGTCTTACGCGCCATGGCTCCTGCCTTCACCGGACGCAGTCGTGTTTGTGGGCGCGGGCGAGTTGATGGGCGCCGTACAGCAGGTCGCGGCGTCGTTCCCAGGCGGCACGGAGATCGTGTTTCCTGAGTCGGAAGTACCAGTGGAGCCAGTGGGCGGCGCATTTCGAAGTAGCGATGGTGCGTGGGAGGCCGCGCTCATTGTGCCCAGCACCGTCATGGGTTTGGGCTTTGACGCAGCCATGCAGCAAATGATGCGCCGGGTTCAAGGTTCAGCGGCTCCCACACGTGAGCCGCCCGTAGAACCATGAGCCGAGCCACCGCCTTGACGACTGGATGGCGCGTTCGCGGAAGTTCATTGCCACTGGGCGGCGACCCGCTCCTCATGGCCATCGTGAACGCCACGCCAGACAGCTTCAGCGATGGCGGCATGCTTGCGGACACCACAGCGGCTGCGCAGTTTGCTCGCGAGTGCGCGCTGGCGGGCGCGGCCATCATCGACATCGGCGGTGAAAGCACCCGACCCGGGGCCGAGCATGTGCCCTGCCAAGAGCAAATCCGGCGCACCGTTCCCATCATCCAGGCGCTTCAACTTCAGCCGCCTGCGCACGCGGTGATCTCCATTGACACCACCAGCGCACACGTGGCGCGCGCCGCTATTCAGGCTGGCGCGCACATCGTGAACGATGTGAGCGCGGGTACGGACGATGCGGACATGTTTACCGCTGCCGCGGAATCTGGGGTGGGGCTTGTGCTAATGCATCGACTCGTGCCGCCCAACGCGGACTGCTACAGCCATCAGCACCAATCGGCCCCGGCGTACTCAGACGTCTCTGCGCAAGTGCGCGATTGGCTCCTTGTGCGTGCGGAACTCGCTCAAAGGGCTGGCGTCGCCCGCGAATGCATCGCGCTTGATCCGGGGCTTGGCTTCGGAAAGAATGTGGAGCAGAACTTTCTGCTGGTGGCTCAACTGCAGACCTTGGCTGAACTGGGATACCCCGTTGTGGTTGGGGCCAGCCGCAAGAGTTTCATCGGTGCGGTGACGGGCGTGCAGGATCCGCAGCAACGCTGCGCGGGCTCAGTGGCGGTAGCGCTGGCCGCGGTGAGCCAGGGTGCCAATGTGCTGCGCGTCCACGATGTGGCGGCTCATCGTCAGGCGCTTGCGGCGTGGCAGGCGTGCCATGGTGCGCGTCAACCGCGCTAGCGCGCCCAAAAACACATCAGGCGCGTGGCTCCGGTGGACGAGGGGAGCGGCACGCGCCAGATGGTTCAGGGCACACAAAGCGTTAGCTTCAGTGCCTCCGTCGTCGGCCGCCCACCAGTAGGGCTGCGGCCATGAGTCCAAGTGCGCCAGGTCCAGGAATGATGCTTTCAAGAAGCATGGATCCCGAGGAACCGTTGGAAACTGGGGCCCACTGCCCCCATGATGTCGGTGTGTCACCCGTTGTGGCGATGAAGGGGTTGTTTGGGTCCGCGCCACTCCACTGTCCGTCGATCCACTGCCAAGCATCTCCATCGCCATCCGCCAGAATGGCTCCTACCGCTAGGTAGTAAACGCCGGATCCCAGCATGAAACTTCCGCCGAGGTCCATGGACAGTTGGAAGACAGGACTCAGCGTGTCAGATGTGTAATTGCCGGTTGCCAGCTGCGTGATCGAGGGCGTGTTGACGATCCAGGACTGCTGCGTGATGTAGGCGCCCAGAACGTTCTGCTTCATGAGCACAATCTGGAAGCCGGTGATGTTGGCACTGAGTTGCAGTTCATTCCAAGGAGTCTGTGAATTTTGGTACTCGCTGCCACCCCACACGGTTAGGCGATCGACAGTGTGTCCGCCGCTGCTCGTGAATCCTTGCGCAAGGCCCAGCCCGTACCAGTTGGTTCCACCGCTATTGAGCGCATCGCTGAACTCGCCGTTCTGCACCATGAACTGCCCTTGTGGAACAGCAGGCACCGGCTGATTGGATGCAATCGTGACATACGCGTGCGATGTGGACGCGCACAGAGCGCTCGTGCCAACCGCAACCGCCATAAAAAGACGCATGGCTAGTCCTCTCTTTTCCTTCCTCAGATCACGTTTCTCGCTGAAACGGCCGGTGCCGCCCAAATGAATGGGCAGACCGGACTCCCCCACCGTAACCCCAATATCTTCGGGAGCAACCTGCACAAGACAAGAAGCCGCTCAGAATGCAGATTCTTGGGACGCTAAGTTGGCAGGCGATGGATTATTAGCCACCACCGGGGCCTTTGCCGCCCGGCTTGGTCATGGCTGTGGGGTCCAGCAGACGGTCCAGTTTCTTCACGTCCACCAGTTTGTGCTTCAAGACGTACTGGCGGATGGTCTCGCCGCTCTTGTACGCCTCCTTGGCCACTCGGGCGGCGGTGTCGTAGCCGATGACCGGTGCCAGAGAGGTCACCATCATCAAGCTGCGCTCCACCGTTCGCATGGCATCAGGGTGGAGCTCCAAGCCGGCAATGCACTTCTCAGTAAACGTATCGCACACGTTGGCCAGCAGCAGAATCGACTCCAAGAGGTCGTCGGCGATTAGCGGCATGGCCACATTGAGCTCCAGCAAACTACCCACGCCGCCAAAGCCACCCAGTGTGATTGAGGCATCATTGCCCACCACGCGACAGGCCACTTGCATCACACTCTCGCAGATCACCGGGTTCACCTTGCCTGGCATGATGCTGCTGCCTGGCTGCGTGGCGGGGAGCGTAAGTTCACCCAAGCCACATCGGGGGCCACTGCCCATCCATCGAATGTCATTGGCAATCTTGCTCAGGCTAACGGCGATGGTCTTGAGTAGTCCGCTTGCTTCCACGACGCAATCGCGCGTGGATTGCGCCTCAAAGTGATTGGTGGCTTCTATGAACTTCACGCCAAGGTCCTTGCTGAGCGTGGCACACACTTCGCGTGCAAAGCGCGGGTGGGTATTGATACCGGTGCCGACGGCGGTGCCGCCGATGGGCAGGTTGTGCGCCATGGCATCGCGCGCGCGCTCCGCCCGCTGAACACCCAATGCCACCGCAGCTGCATAGCCGCTGAACTCCTGCCCTACTCGGACTGGCGTGGCGTCCATCAGGTGCGTTCGCCCAATCTTCACGAACTTGTCCCACGCACGCGCCTTCTGCTCCAGCGCTTTATGCAGCGCCTTGAGCGCCGGAATCAACCGAAGCTGGATCTCCACCGCGCCCGCGATCTGCATCGCGGAGGGGAACGTGTCGTTGGAGCTCTGGCCGTAATTCACATGATCGTTGGGGTGCAGCGGATCACGGCTTCCGATGGCCTTGCCGGCCATCACGCTGGCCGTGTTGGCGATCACCTCATTCACGTTCATATTGGTACTGGTGCCAGATCCAGTCTGAAAGACGTCAATGGGGAAGTGACGCATGACTTCCGCTCGGCGGTCGGCAAAGTCTTCGAGCAGCTTCTGACACGCGTCAACGATGGCGTTGGACTTTGCGCGCGGCAGTTCATGAAGCTTGGCGTTGGCCACCGCGGAGGCCAGCTTGAGTTCCAGATACGCCGCGATGACCTGGGGGGGCAGTGCGCGCCCCGAGACCGGAAAGTTGAGCACTGCGCGCTGCGTGGTGGCGCCAAAGAGCGCATCGTGAGGCACCATCATGGACCCCATGCTGTCAGTCTCGGCGCGCTGCTTGCCGGCTCCGTGAGATGCGAGGGCGCGACGGGACGAAGTCTTGCGTTTGGTCTTGGCCATGTGAGTAACTCAATGAAAGGAAGGGCACAAATTCTATGCGGTCGCCAGAGTCACCTGGCAGGTATGCAAGAGCCATCCGTGCCCCGAAGGTGCATATTGGTGGAACGCCTGTCGCAACTCCGCCAAGGCGGCTGATCGCTCAGGTTCAGCGCGAGGAAAGTAACTGGCACTGGTGGCGCGTTGCAGCAGCCCTTGCTCGGTGACGCGTTGCGGATTGGGGAACTCCGCGTCGCGAATGTCTGAAAACAGCCTGCTTTGGCGTAATGGTTGTGCCAGTTCAGCGCGGCGGGAAGCCTGCAGCGGATCAAGCTGAGCGCTGGTGGTCACCACTCGGTTGTAGGCGTCGGTGAGCGGGTCTGCCCCTTCTTGGCGAAGATTCCAAATCAACGCAAGTCGCCCGCCAGGCACCAGTACTCGATGGAACTCCACAAGGGCTGCGTGCGCATCGCACCAGTGAAACGTCTGTGCGCACATCACCACGTCCCACGCGTGCGCCGCCAGACCCGTGGCTTCCGCGCGCGTGGCGTGCAGGGCGGCGATCTGAGGGCCGCGTTCGCCCGCAACTCGGCGCATGTCCGCGCCCGGTTCCACCCCCTCAATGTGCAAGGTTCGTGGCGGAGTCATGGTGGCCGCTGCACGCAGCAGCGCGTTGGCTGAGATACCGGTGCCGTGGCCCACGTCGACAACGCGCAGTGCACTCGTCCTTGTAGGCAAACCCTTAAGAACAAAGTGCATCGCCGCGTCCGGGTAGTCCGGGCGAGCATCGGCGTAGGTGGCGGCAAGACCATCAAACTGCGTTGTCATGGTTTGCCTTCCACAGGTGATGGCGGGGAATCCGCAACAACCCCCGGACCATGGATCTTCAGCGCGACGCCCTTTGGTGCGTGGAACACGGTCTGAGGTGTGGTACCCCCAAAATGCACTTGGAACGCCCGCTGCTTTCCACTGTGGCCGCCAGGGCCTATGAGTTGCGACACCACCGTAGAGGGCTTGCCTGTGGTGGGGCTCACCGTTGACGCGCTGATGACGCTGCCGATGGCATCGCGTGGCACCTGCTGCGCGGGGTCACCGGTCAAGAGGAGCGTGGTGCCCAGCGCATGGGATTGACTCGCCGTATTCAGGTAGACGCGGAGTTGTGGTGTTCCACCCGCCGCTTGGATCATGGCCGGGGTGAACCGCGTAAAACTCTGGCCGCACACGATGTCCACATCGCCGTCAAGATCAAGGTCTCCCACGGCCAATTGCGCGGCACCGGGGAGATCGATCCCCATGAGTTGCGTGTGGTCTACAAACTTGCGCCCGTCGGGGCCGGGAGTCTCGCGTTGAAGGAACACGCGCAGGCGTTCATCAAAGGGTGCAGCATCCGGGTAATCGCCGCTGGCCAGAATCAGGTCCACCATGCCATCGTTGTTCACGTCAGCAAGCTCGCAGAAGAGATCGCCCTGATTCCACCCCCGGGACTCCGGGCCGTCGCCCGAGGGAATGCGGTCCACGCATGCCCACGCCGGAGTCACGAAGCGGGTGTTCAGCTGATTCGCCGCCGGTTCAGAGATCAGAAACCTGCTGCGGTCGCTTGATTCCCCCGCCCACGCGTGGGCGATCTCGGCAAGAAAGCAGTCAAACTGCCCATCGCCGTTCACATCGGCCACCGCCATATCAAAAGTGTTTCCATTGGAGCGGAAGGGCTTCTCGTCTGGACGATCGAATCGCTTGTCGGTCTTCGCGCGCTCTGTCAACCACGCGGGGTACGTGCCTGAACGATTGCCATCGCCATCAAAACCGGTCTCGTGTGCAAAGTCCATCCACCCCTCAGGAGTGCGGCTGTACAACCGATTCCAGCGACGCCCATAGCTCAGTTGCGCAATCTGCACTGGGCTAATGGACTGCGGTGCGCGCCCCAAGTGCGCGATCATCGCTCCGTAGGTGGGGCGTCCGCCCGCATCCTGCTCTTCAGTGAATGCGCCGCGGTCTTCGGGCAGGGAAACACGTGCAAAGCACTCCGGAATCTGCAGAAGGCCCTGTTGCACCAGCAAGTCGTCAGGAGTTCCCTCAAGGCCTTCGCCGTACTTCACATACCAATTGCCCCGATACAGGTCGAGCCGGCCGTCTCCGTTCACATCGCCCACGGCCAGTGCGGCCGAGTGCGCGGGACGCAACGCAGCGATGGAAACGGGCGCAGCAAATGTGCCATCTCCATGTCCCTTGCAAAACACAACTGCGTGATCAGATTCCAGCGCTGGGTCCAGATCCGCCGCAATCACCCCGTCAGTCTTGCCATCATTGTCAAAATCTGCGAACGCTGTGACGGCGGTCACACCTAGATCGGGCAGCGTGGTCGGCGATTGCACAAAGTGAAAGCCGTGCTCGTCCGTTGGGCTGGGCGTGTTCAGCCACACCATTCGCCGTCCGAGCACGAGGTCGGGGCGCCCATCGCCATTCAAGTCCACCATCGCGATTCGAGAGTCAGATCGCCCGCCCAACCCTGTTGCTTTGGACACTTCCATGAACGCCGGCGGAGGCGGAACGGGGGGTAGAGAAGGCGTCTGCAGAAACATTGCTACTCGCTGGTTTTGAGTTCTGAAAGCAGGCGCTTGACTTCCTGGGAGCGATGGCTAAGTTCAGAGAGCGTGGCCTCAAAACTCTCAAGAAACACCTGCAATTCATTCACGGTGCTTTCTGCTTCTCCCAAACTGTTGCTCATAGACGCGCCCTCGCGCTGGCTTGACTCGCCGCGATCGCCGACGGACTGCAGGCGCGGCCCCAACTGTTCCAATTGGCGGATGCTCTGATTGATGCTTGACGAAAGCCGCGCTGACTGCTCCCCTGCGGTTGAAGCGGCTTCGTTGAAGCCCTCGCTGGCTCGAGTGCCGCTTTCGAGGGCCTGATGCATTCCGGCAACATTGCGTTCAATGTGCATGCTGCTCGCTGCGGCTTGCTCTGCGAGGCGGCGGATCTCACGCGCCACCACAGCAAATCCGCGTCCTGATTCACCGGCTTGGTTCGCTTCAATCTCTGCGTTCAAACTGAGCACGCTAGAACGGTTAGCCACTTGAACAAGGGCTTCGAGCGCTGCGTCGACGGTGGCCGCACGTTCGCCGATCACCTTGAGGCTACGCGCCAAGTCTTGACCCTTGCCGATGACCTGCTGCACTCCGGCGTGCATCTGATCGACATCACTGAGGGTTTGCAGGGCACCGCTTGCAATCGCGCGGGCAGTAGCGCCCGCAGCCACCGCATCGGCTGCCACTCCTTGCGCCAGATCCGACACCGTCCGCGCACGACGTGCAGCATCGGCGGTTCGCTCCGAGGCCGACTTGATGGCTTTTCTTCGCTCTTGTCCTGCGCGGAGCAATCGATCGCACACTTCTTCCACGCGCTGAGCGGTGGAGTCGGCGTTGCGAACGGTCTCTCGGAGCGAACCCAAGGTGTGATTGAGCGCTCGTGCGATGTCACCCGCCTCACCAGGGGCATTTCGGTCCGCTTGGGCGGTCAGGTCACCGCGTCCCACGCGTTCCGCAAAGACGCGTAGCCGCTCCAGCGGCCGCACCAAGCGATGGCCCAGGATTCCAGAGGCCAGCACGGCCAAGATCACCAGCACCGCCACCGGACCCGCACTCATATAGAGAAGGCGCGCGCTGCCTTCATTCACCAGCGCGCCGTTCAGATCCACGCCCACCACCATGATCACGTTGTCCTGCGCATCGCGCACAGGCACAAATCCGCTGACAAACGTGCCATAGCGATCCGTGTACTCAAAGGCCTGTGCACGGCGATACTCAAACACGGCCACGTCTGCAACAAGTGATTTCCACGCCTCGCCGGGCGGGCTCTTGTCCGCACGAACTTCCTCGGCATCAACGGCATATGCAAGCCCCGAAGGAACCGAGGCATCAGGAACCATCGTGTACACAAAGCGCACGTCCACGCCAGCGTGACGCCAAGCATTCCTCAGTCTTCGCAGTGCAACTTCAATCGCCAAGTAGTCGGCATCGCCAAAAGAACGCGCCGCGTAGGCACGCGCGTTGGCGGCAGGATCCACGTGCAACGCCGCAGTGTGCGCCAAGGCCAGCGCCTGCCCTTGGAGCTCCTTTCGAAACTCCACCCGACTTGTGAGAAAGGTGGTGAGCAGCGCTGCCGCTGCCACGCAAGTGGCCACCAACACCACAAGCCAGATCATGAGGGGGCGGTAGCGCACGGGGGGCCATCGTAGTGGCCCGCAGACCTTGGATCAGAACCTTGTGCATGCGGCCAAAGTTGCGCGTAGCCTCCCCGCCACTATGGGAATCATCCAAGAATTTAAGACATTTGCAGTGAAGGGCAATGCCGTTGACCTAGCCGTGGGTGTGGTGATCGGTGCCGCCTTTGGCAAGGTTGTGGATTCAGTGGTGAAGGACATTTTTAACCCGCCACTGGGCTGGCTCATCGGCGGAGTGAACTTCAGCGACCTGAAACTGGTGCTCAAGGAGGGCGTGGCGGCCAACACCACGGAGGGCATCGCGGCGGTTCCGGAAGTGGCCATTCGCTATGGTGCGTTCTGCGATTCTGTCATGCAGTTCTTTATCGTGGCACTCAGCGTCTTTGTGGCGGTGCGCACCATGAACAAGCTCTCTGACATTCGGTCAGTGGACGCCCTGAAGAAGCTAAAAACCTAGCCAACCTTCCAGCTCACCAGTCGGACATCCAAGTACTCGTCGATCCCTTGCGGCCCACCTTCACGGCCGAAGCCGCTTTGCTTTACGCCTCCAAAGGGCGCCTGCGCGCAGGCGGGTAACGCATCGTTGATACCCACAATGCCGTACTGCAACCCTTCGGCCATGCGCATGATTCTCGCACCATCGCGGGTGTAGCAGTACGAAGCGAGGCCGAACACCGTGTTGTTGGCCAGTTGCAGTGCTTGCGCTTCCGTTTCAAACTCCATCACGGGTGCCACGGGTCCGAATGTCTCTTCAGTGGCGCAACGCATCTGGGGCAGAACGCCGTCCAGCACGGTGGGCTCAAAGAATCGTGCTGCACCACCCGAGACCTGCACAGCCTTGCCCCCGCACACCAGTGTCGCCCCGTGTGCCAAGGCGTCTTTCACATGATCCTGCGACTTGCGGAAGCCCGCGTCATCAATCAGTGGTCCCACGTTCGTGTCGGGGGCATTGCCTAAACCCACCTTCAACGCGCGCACGGCTTTGGCGAACTTCTCCACCCATTCCCCGCGAATGGCGCGGTGCACCAAAAAGCGATTGGCACACACGCACGTTTGCCCGCCGTTTCGAAACTTGCTGGCGATGGCACCGGCCACAGACTGGTCGATATCCGCATCGTCAAAGACGATGAATGGCGCGTGGCCGCCCAGTTCTAGGCTCAGGCGCACAACACTCTCCGCGCTCTGGCGGATGAGCAGTTTGCCTACTTCAGTTGATCCCGTAAAGCTCACATGGCGCACCGTCATGCCACGAAAGAATGGCGCACACATTTCTGCGGCATTGGAGCCGGTTACCACATTCAGCACGCCCGCAGGAATGCCCGCCTCAAGGGCGAGCTCTGCGATGGCCAACGCACAAAGCGGGGTTTGCTCAGCGGGCTTCACAACCTGCGTGCAACCCGCGGCCAGCGCGGGCCCCATCTTTCGGGTCACCATGGCAAGTGGAAAGTTCCACGGCGTAATGGCGGCCGCCACACCAACAGGTCGTCGAAGGGCAAGCAAACGCTTGCTAGCGTCTGCAGCTGGAATGACTTGCCCGTAGGTGCGGCGACCCTCCTCTGCAAACCAATCCAGAAAGCTGGCGGCATACAGAGTCTCACCTCGAGATTCGGCCAGAGGCTTGCCGCACTCAGCGGTGCATAGAGCGGCGAGTCGTTCTTGATTCTTCACCATGAGCGCGGCCAACGCACGCATGCGGGTGCTGCGTTCAAGCGCAGTAGCCGTGCTCCAAGCCGGAAAGGCCTCCGCGGCGGCCTGGATCGCACGAGTTGTATCGGCGGCACTGCCCTCAGGGACGTCCGCAATACGTTCATCGGTCGCGGGGTTGTACACCGCAAAGGTCTTGCCGCTTTCCGCCTTGCGCCACTCGCCGCCAATGAACATGTGCTGCTGCATTCGCGCCAGAATAGGGCGGGGCCCGCGTCGACGAACCGTCCATATCATGCGCGCCCATGACTTCGCCCACTGCAACGTTCTCAGTTGTTCGCCGGTGTGCCGCGCTTTTACCTTTGGGGTTGGCCTGCACTGTTTTGGCGCAGAGCACGCCGCCAGCGAGTGAGACTCCCACAACTCCGCCGAGCAGCGGAGAGGGTGCAGCCGCAGCGGGTGCTGGCACTGGTGCTGCAGAAGCATCCACGGGAACGGCGGGTGGAGTTGAGGCCGTTTCGTCCCAGGGCATCCTGCCAATTCCGGATTACTCCGGGGATCTGCTCAACCGCCGCTTCCTCACAGGAGACTGGGGCGGCGCCCGCAAGAGTTTGGCGGAGAAGGGAATCCAGATCAACGTGGATTGGGTTCAAACGCTGCAGTCAGTCCCGTCTGGCGGATTGAGCAACGGCACGCGTTACGGTGGCTCACTTGATTACGTCATCATGGCTGACCTGTATCGCATGGGACTGGTACCCGGAGGTCTAGTCAAGTTGCGCGCGGAGACTCGATATGGGCAGGACGTCAATCGGTTTCCAGGCACGCTGGCCCCTGTGAGTACGGACGGGTTCTTTCCCCTGTCCGCCGATGACATTCCTTTCACCATCACCGATCTCACGTACTACCAGTTCTTTTGCCCGCAATTCGGCGCATTCGTAGGCAAGATTGACACACTGGATGCAGACCTGACCCCCTTTGCATCAGGTCGTGGAAACACACAGTTCATGAATTCCAACTTTGTGTTCAACCCCATCGCTGTGATGGCGGTGCCATATAGCACGCTGGCCACGGGCGTGATCGTGCAGCCCATACCCGACATCTCAATCACGAGCACTGTCATGAGCACGGCGGACTCCTCCACAACCACCGGATTTCAAAACCTCGGTGACGGCTGGACGTGGTCGACGCAAGCGATGTTTCAGTACCGGCTTGGCACACTGCCTGGTGGACAGAATCTCATTTTCATCTATGCCGGAGACAACGATTACTTGAACATCAATGGTCGATTCTCATTCAAGCCCGGCCAAGGCATCGTGGCTCCGCGCAGCGACAATACATGGGCGCTCATGTGGACGGGCTGGCAATACCTGCACACCGCTGAGGAACAAAAGGGGCCGCTCAATTTGGACAACGGTCCGCCAAACGTTCAGGGTGTTGGGGTGTTCACGCGGGTGGGCGTGGCTGACGAAGACACCAACCCCATGGGATGGACGGTCAGCGCCGGACTTGGTGGGCAAGGCATTTTGCCCGGGCGTGAAGACGACCTCTTTGGTGTGGGCTACTCATACGTCAACTTGCAGACGGGCCGAATTCTCTCGGCCGCAGGTGTAGAAGACAACACGCAAGCCTTTGAGGCCTTTTACAGCATCGCGCTCACGCCAGCAGTTGCGCTCACCCTTGATTTACAGTTGGTTTCGCCATTCCAGCCGAACACCAGCACCGCAGTGGTGCTGGGCATGCGGCTCATGGTGAACTTCTAGCGGCGGCGACGAGTACGGGTCAATCCGCCCAGCGTCAGCAGCGCCAATGCGCCTGGCGCGGGCACCTGCTCAATCACCAACACCAGCTTGGGGGCGTTGGCCAGATCTGCACCGTTTCCATCCCAGCGGATCTTGTTGCCCGCCTGAACATATGCGGCGCCTTGAGAAGCAGTGACTGACGAGAGCGAGCCATCATTCTTTAGGCCGATGATCTCAAGCGCGTGCAACGAGTAGGTGCCGGGCGAGTACGCGGAGAAGTCAAACGAAAACGTCACTGACCACGGACTGTTTACCCACGAGGTGACACTGACATAGTTGTTGGGATTAAAGGTGTCTTGGTACTGCTGGTTGGCGTCGCCCAAATCGTGATACTGGCCGTTGATGTTGGTGCCCCAATAGGTGTAGCCATTCTGCGGACCCGCGATGCCCTGGATCCACACCGGATTGCCTTCAGCGAACTCCGCGCGAGCGAGCGGTGCGATGGCGGCGGCGGCAGCGGTGACGCTGAGAACGGAAGCGAGCAAGCGGGGGCAACGCATGGGCGAGAGCTCCGGCCGCCGAAGGAACTTCGGCGGCAAAGGGGGGGCGGAATGCGCGGAGGGCGCGCTTTCCTGAAGGGGAACGGGGCCAAGTGTACGGGTGTGGGGGGGAATCACGAAATGGCAAAAAGTCAGACGCCCCGGTGAAAGCTGGGGCGGGTGAGTGGACCTGATCGGGACACAACCGCGCGGGGTATGTGTAGGCGAAAACCAAGGAAATGGGAGCGAGGTGGTGACGCCGGTGGTGACAGCCACGCAGGACCCTATTCAAGAACTGGAATTGGCGCGCTTGGTGACGGCATGGCCCGCGCTCCAGGCCGATGTGCGCGCCAAGATCCTCGTCCATCTGGATGCCCTCTGCCGTGACCGCGCTGGATGAGAATCAGAGTGTCAGACAACAGACGCCTGTCCTGCGTTCACCACGCACGGGCACTAGGAGGACCGTTTGAGCGAGAAGCGTGCCAGGAGCGATAGGGACAAGTCCAACGCGGCCGTGCCGGTCAGCCATCCGTTAGGCGCCACCGCGGGTTTGGAGGAAGGCCCGGAGGTTGATCACGCCTATCTTGAAACGCTTGAGCGCGTCTTGAGCGTGTCCCTAGACGAGCAGTACAAGTTCTTCAAGAGAGGGGCGGCGCTTCTCAAGGAGAAGTGTCGGCAGGAATGGCATGCCAAGCGGAACAGGGACAAGTCTGCAGCGTGATGGTGGGCGCGTATAGAAAGAGCCCCGGCAGGCAAGTGCTTGCCGGGGCTCGCTCGCATCGGACTGATTGATGGCAATTTCAATCGTCAAGGAAGGCCTGAAGCACCGAGGCCATTTCCTCGAACGACAACTCTCCAAGTGCCTCCGCCAACGCGGCGATGTCCTCCACACCCATGTACTCCATCAGCGCGGCAATCCCGTCGCTGCCGCCGTTTTCGCCGGACATCATGGATTCGCTGCAGGAGGTGCCCCATTCGCCGAGCAAGAATCCCAAGTCGGCTCCGTCCACGATCCCATTGCTATCGAAGTCGGCGATGTCATAGCCACCTAGGGTCCCCCACTCCCCGAGCAGGATTCCCAAGTCAGCGCCATCCACAAAACCATCGCCGTTTAGATCGGCGGGGCACCCGTCATTGACAAGCGGGCGTTCGTAGGCCCCCATGTCAAGTTGTGCTCCCTTCAATCGGTCGCTCGGCGAGTCATAGGTGCCATCCAAGTCGTATGGATGATCCTCGCTAGAGGAGCCGTCCTGGTCGAGGTTCGCAAAGTCGTCCGGAAGAAGACTTGCGAGCCCGAATCCGATCGCGGGGGACTGCGACTTCAATCGGAAGTTTCCGGCACTTGGACTGCGGAACCGCGGGTCCGTATTGATGTTTCCGTTGCTGATGGTGCCGAGGCCCTCAACGCAGGAGTACCTGAGCAGATATCCAGTCCCTGACGTCATGTAGACCTGCTCGTCATAAGTGCTTGCCGCATCTCCAGCCAAATTTCCCCACAAGATCGAGTTGCTGATGATGGTGTCGCGGTTCCCAAGCCCCTTCAGCGCGATCCCGCCCCCCGTATTGGTCGCTTCATTGAGCGACAACGTGCAGTCGAGGACATAGCACTTCGATTCCGTGTAAACGGCTCCACCGATATCCCCGGCGAAGTTCTCCGCGAAGAGGCAGTTGATCCATTGCGTGGCCGGGGCCGTGTGGACCTTCTACTCGTGCACGGCGCCGCCAAACCCCAGCTCGAACTCGCCGCACTCGGCGTGATTGCCGCGGAACTCGCAGTTGATGAACTTTGCGTCGCCCGTGGTTGAGCCAAGGTGCACTGCACCGCCGCCGTTGGTATAGCCGTACTCGATGTCCTCGCTGACCGCATTGTTGCCCGTGAACGTGCACTGCACGATCATCACATCCGATCCATGGCACGAGATCGCACCTCCAAAGCTGTCGGTGCCCGGTGATCCCAGCCCACCAGTAGTGGGGGGCTTGCCATAGGCCTCATTTTCCTCAAAGACACACCGGCGAACATCAAGAATGGTGAAGTCCGTCGCATGGATCGCGCCGCCGTGCTCAGAAGACGTGTTGGAGCTGAACTCGCAGTCGGTCAGGAAGATCGGGTTGCTGTTCGTGTAGTCAGTAGCTTGAATCGCGGCGCCGGTCACGCCATCGGTAGGGCTGAGCGGCGGGGAGTGCATTGGATCAAACGGAACCCCGGCATCCTCGAATCGAAGGCGGTCGAACGTCACTCCACTGGTCTCTGTACTCACCAACTCCACCAGCACCAATCGGTCGCCGTAGGTGGATGAGCCAAGGTCGCCACTCAGGACAGTTACCGCACCATCAGGACGATCTTCGGGTTCTTCGCCGAACACTCCCGCGAATCCACCACGGATGATGACGGGCGCGGAGATGTACCAACTATCCAAGACCGTTGCACCAGGCGGATTCCACTTGAAGCCCGTCGTCCCCTTCGCGATCCAGATCTCCGTGATGGCACCACCACTCGCATTCATCTCGGCAAGTGCGTACTCAATGGTTTCCCAAGCCGTGTCGGTGCCCCAGTCATCGCCGTCATTGATGTTGTCCCCGTCAGGTTGAACGCATCGGACACCTGGAGGCGCAGAATGGGCGCTAACCGTCAGCGCGGCCAATGAAAAACACGCAGCGGCTGCCAAACTCCTCGGACTGAAACACATGTTGGTTCCCTTTCTCGGAAAGTCATCTCGCGATGTCCCACACGGAACAAGCACGACTGGGTGATCACTGTATCGTCCACGCTCCCAACAGTAATCCGAGATCGGCTCCATTCACAATCAAGTTTTTGTCAAGATCCGCCGGGGCGGTGGTTGAGCACGGTCCCCATGCGTTCAGCAGCACGCCAAGATCAGAACCATCAACCACGCAGTCATTCGTAAGGTCTGCAGGCGATCGAAGTTGCGGTGTCAAGACGTAGGCGGCAGCGGCGTTCACCGTTTGCGAAGGACCAGTCGTAAGGACCTCACCAAAGTCGTTCAGAGCAATGCCTTGCATGTAGGGACCCCAAGTGGGGTCGTCTACCACTTCTGACAACCAATGGGGTTGGCCACCAATCCAAAGGCATCGGCGTGTGAAGAGCCCGGTGCCGGGAGGGGCGGTCATGTAGCCAAGTACGACCCCGGCATCGTTTATGGCGATTGCGGTTCCTCCGGTGTACAGCGGAAGTAGTGGAAGTTCATGCGGCCCGCCGTCGATGGTCCAGATGACAGGTTGGTACCGGTAGCCGGGCAACTCGGGGACGGCAAATCGGCATGAGCCTGCGACCTGCCCGATGTTGTTCACGCCATACGCGCGGGAGGCCACGCTTCCGGCAAGCACGCCCAGCAGCTCGGTCTTGCCGTCCCGCCACCGGATTGCATGCGCATTTACTGAGGTGTCCAGCCCTAAGTGGCCAGCCACCCAGCCCGAATTGGAGATCGCCCGCGCTTCTAATTTGCTTCGCCCGAATGGTGCGGGACTGATGTCCACAATCTTGCCCGCGTCCCATACGAAACCAAGCCTTTCGACCGGGCCGCTCGTCAAGTCACGGTATCCGACAACAATGCCGCTGTTGTTGACTGCGAAAGCGAAACTCGTGTCGCCGAGCGGATGGTGCGGAATGTCAATCAAGCCAGCATCGGTCCATACGCAACCCCACCAACCCGATTCGCCGTTCAGAGTTCCGTTTCGCCAGCCGACGACGATTCCTGCATCGTTGATTCCTGTGGCCTCTGACCATGTTGAGTCTGGCGGCGTAGGCAACACCTGTACGCCAAGCTCGGGTGTCCAGTGAATCGCTATCGGCAGCGTAGTGTTGCCTTCCGACTCACACCGCGTGCGCTTTCCGGCCCAGTTGCCGAAGTTGTTCAGCGCCCTCGGCTGCAGGCCGCGCGGTCCGTCAAACGGGCCACAGTCGTACCCGTCTCCCACGTGCGACGCCGAATAGAGGCACGGCGGCCGTGTGTCGCCGGCAAGCGACAACCCCACCGCAGCCAACGCCAGCGGGATGCTGAACACAACCGGAGATTGCGTCAATTGCTTCCACATCGAGTCCCCGCGCCAATTCTAGTCTGGCTCTAGGCCAGTCCAAGCAAATTGCGCCAATCCCTGACGCGGACGTCGCCATCAGTCCAAGAACCCGTCGAAACCGCGCACGTTCAGCTGCACCGCGTGATCAAGCATTGGTGCCGCCAACCGGGCTCCATCCATGCGCTCGATCTGCAACGGTTGCGCACGACTTGGCCCGCATGGCTCACGCTCTGTCGGATGTCGTGAGTGACGGGGATGTCGCCGAGCGCATTCATACCGGTGGACGCGCGAGGTTTAGCTAGCGTGTCAGCGAAACAGTATTCGTCTGTGGCAGGACTCCATACGTTGGTGGGGAAGTCTTCAACTTCCGCCCCGACCTTCGCCGTGCGGACTTCGATGATCCTCAGGATCCGTTCGCGGAAGGTGTAGACGATGTCCACCCACACTTCGATTTCGTTCGTGAGATGTTCGTTGCGCTCGCTGGTCAATGTTGTAGCCCTTCGGGTGAGGCGACCTCATGCGCGACAAGGTCTACGGAGCGGTGTCATCTCACACAGCGCACGTGGCGCAATGGGCGCGGATGAGTGTTACGCCAAAGGCAGTTCATCATCCTCATAGCCCCACAGTTTCAAGGGCTGACATCCAGCAGCAAGGAGCACGCCTGCCGCAAGGACTCCTGCGAGAGGGTGATTTCGTAACAGGGCAGGTGTTTGAAGCCGTGGTCCTTCTTGGAGGTTGGGGGAACTCCTATGTGCTTCAGTCGGAGAAGGTCATCCAGTCCGCTCAGGACGGTCTGGTTTTGACGACCAGGCCGCTGTTGTCAAAGTCGCCGACGGAAGCAGACAGGAGTTGCCGGTAAATGTGCAGTTAGCGCAATTGACTATCGGGTCGCCGGCATATCTTGCGATCGCGCCACCGATACCATCTCGGGCGTTAGTAACCGTAGTACCTGTGAAGTGGCTCCAAGACAACGCGCAGTCGCGACTGCTCCAGCGCGATAGCCGCGCCCCAGGCGGTCCTGGGCATGAACAGTTCTTCCTGGATGCCAATGACGACATTCAGCGTCTTCAATAAGTCCGCTGGAAGTTGTATTGGCCAAAACTAGCATCTGATGGCTAGAATAACTGCCAATGTCACGACAAGTCTCACGACTACTGCCAGCCAGCCAACGAGCAATCGAGCAGCTTGGACTTTCCTTGACAAAGGCTCGGCGACGCCGCCAAATCACGGCTGAGCAAATGGCGGAGCGTGCAGGAATGTCTCGCTCCACGCTCCGGAATCTCGAGGCTGGCGACGCGTCGGTCACCATGGGCGCGTACGTCGCAGTGATGCAGGTGCTGGGGCTGGCGTCGGACTTGGCGAAAGTGTGCACAGAAGACCAGGTCGGTCGTGATCTTCAGGATGCGAAGCTGCTCAAGT
>CAZXGD010000013.1:0-78264 GCA_964640485.1 uncultured Isosphaeraceae bacterium
CGCGCTTGTCACCGGCAACACCGTGGTGGTGAAGCCCGCAGAACAGACCCCGGGTATCGCGCGCATCATGTGTGAAATCCTGTGGAAGGCGGGCGTTCCCCGTGACGCGCTGCAGTTCTTGCCGGGCCCTGGTGAGACGGCAGGCGCCGCACTCGTGCGCCACCCGCGTGTTGCGCTCATTGCCTTCACAGGCAGCAAGGCCGTGGGGTTAGACATCATTCATGCCGCCGGCGTCACCCCTGAAACGCAGCACTTTGTGAAGAAGGTGGTCTGCGAAATGGGCGGCAAGAACGCCCTGATCATCGATGAGAGTGCAGATCTGGATGAAGCGGTGCTTGCCGTGCGCCAGAGCGCGTTTGGTTTCCAAGGCCAGAAGTGCAGTGCATGCAGCCGCGTCATTGTGGTTGAAAGCGCCTACGACACATTCGTGCATCGTCTGGTGGAAGCCACGCGCGCACTGGTGGTGGGCGACCCCACACTGCCCGGCACGGACATCGGCCCCGTGATCGACGCGGATTCCGCCGCCAAGATTCAGGAGTACATCGAAATCGGCAAGCAAGAGGGAAAGCTGGAGATCAGCCACCCGGTGCCCCAAGGATTGCAGGAGCGCGTGGGCAAGCCGTTTGTGGGCCCAACAATCTTTAGCAACATCAAGCACGAACATCGGCTGGCCACCGAAGAGATTTTTGGTCCCGTGCTGGCCGTGCTGCGCGCCAAAGACTTTGATCACGCGTTGCAGCTCGCCAATGACTGCCCCTACAAACTCACCGGTGGAGTCTTCAGCCGCCGCCCCAGCCACTTGGAACAAGCCAAGCGCGAATTCCGCGTGGGCAACCTCTACTTGAATCGCGGAATCACGGGTGCGTTGGTGGGGCGTCAGCCATTTGGCGGCTTTGGCATGAGCGGTGTGGGCAGTAAGGCCGGCGGCAAGGACTACCTGCTGCAGTTTGTGGAACCCAGAGCCAGCTGCGAAAACACGATGCGCCGTGGGTTTGCCCCGGGTCTGTAGGAACGCCAGACCGCAGAACCACCGACCGGGGTTGCAACACGCCCCACCCACGCGCGTTGTCACCCCTGCCATGACCCTTCTCTGCACACTCGTTGCGCTCCTGTTCAGCCTGTGGACCGGATCGCCCGAACAAAGCGCCCCCACTCCCGCCCCAACCCCGCCACCCAAGCGCTCGCTGCCCGCCATCCCCGCGCCAGAGGCCACCGCAACTCTGCGCGAGTGGACCGTCGATGGCGTGAAGCGAACAGCCATCGTGCATCAACCGGGTACCAAGCGTGAAGGGGGAAGCCCAGTGATCTTTGTCTTTCACGGCCATGGTGGAAGTGCGCGCAATGTGGAACGCGGGTTCGCCCTGCACGACCTTTGGCCTGAGGCCATCGTTCTCTACCCGCAGGGGCTAGCAGCCAAAACCCGTCTTGACCCCAAAGGAGAGCGTGCTGGCTGGCAACTGGGCACTGGTGACGGTGATGACCGAGACCTCAAGTTCTTTGACGCCATGTTGGCCTCATTGCGCGCCGAGGGATTGGTGGACTCTGCGCGGATCTACGTGACCGGCCACTCCAACGGAGGGGCCATGACCTACATGCTGAGCGGCGTACGCAACGATGTTCTTGCGGCGGCGGCCCCCAGCGCGGCGGCAACCATACAACTTGCACAGTGCAAACCGATACCCATGCTGCATCTGGCGGGCAAGCAAGACAAAATCGTTCCATTTGCGGGGCAGGAACGCATGATGAAGTTCATGCGCGGCGTCAACAAGTGCGCTGCTGAGGGAACGGCGTGGGCACCTGGATGCACGGTGTACGCGTCTGAGATCGGCGCTCCCTTTGTGGAGTTCATCCACGAGGGCGGTCATGAGTTCTCCAAGCAGTCCCCAGCACTCATCGTGAAGTTCTTTAAGGGACACACAAAGGCGCCTGCCCCACCCGTGACGCCTGCCCCGCCGGTGACGCCTGCCTCCTAGCACTACTCATGCCACGTGCCGGTCGAGCACGCGGTACTGCACAGCTTCCGCCACGTGATGCGCGTGGACGGATTCGCTGGATTCAAGATCCGCAATGGTGCGCGCCACGCGCCGAATTCTGTCGTACGCCCGCGCGCTAAGCCCCAAGCGACTGACCGCATCCCCCAAGAGTGCCCTGCCCGATTGGTCCAGAGCCGCAACCTGATCCAATCCCCCACCCTTGAGCTGCGCGTTGAGTTTGCCGCGGTTACGCCTTCGCTGCAGCGTGCGCGCACTGCTCACGCGCGCGCGCAAATCTTGGCTGCTGTCACCGGCGCGCGCGGCAGTCAGTCTGTCAAAGGGCACTGCGCGCACTTCAACATGCAAGTCAATGCGGTCGATCACGGGGCCGCTCACTCGAGCCATGTATGCGGCGGATTCCGCGTCACCTCGAGCGCCCGCCGCGCGGTCCCCGCGCGCGGTGGGGTTCATGGCCGCGACCAGCAAACTGCGCGCGGGGAATCTGGCTGAGCCGTGCGCTCGCGCAACGGTGATAAAGCCATCTTCCAGCGGCTCGCGTAGGGCTTCTAGTGCGCTCCTGCCGAACTCTGGCAACTCGTCCATGAACAGCACCCCCAAATGTGCAAGCGTCACCTCCCCTGGGCGGGGTACGCCTCCGGCGCCGCCGCCCACAAGCGCCACCGTACTTGCCGTGTGATGCGGCGCCCTGAATGGGCGCTCGAGCACCAATGAACGCCCACCACCTAACGCCCCGGCCGCGCTCCAGATTCGCGTGACCTCAAGCGCTTCGTCTGCCTCCAACGGGGGAAGGATGCCAGGCAATGCGCGCGCCATCATGGTCTTGCCGCATCCTGCGGGACCAATCATGAGCACGTTGTGCGCACCCGCGGCGGCCACAGTCAGCGCACGTTTGGCCGCCTCTTGCCCCCGAACATCCGCAAAGTCGATACTGGCACGACCCGCGCGAAGTGCACCCGCGACATCCACGACTTGAGCGCGGGGCAAGGGCTCGGTACCCAAGAAGAACCCGGCGGCGTCTGCCAGACCCTGCGCTCCGCGAACATCCAAACCGCCCACCACAGCAGCTTCCGGCACATTTGCCGCGGGAATCACCACCCCGCGGGCACCACTCGCGCGCGCCAGCAGCGCCATGCTCACCACTCCGCGCACCGGCCTCAGTTGCCCGTCAAGCGCCAATTCTCCACATACGAACCATTCCCCGGGAACCAGCGCGGCACCTCCGCGCGCGGGCGCGTCGGCATCCTCACGAGCCAGAAGCAGCCCCAGTGCGATGGGAAGGTCGTACACCGGTCCACTCTTGCGCAGATCCGCAGGCGCGAGATTGATGGTGACCCGATGCCGGGGCGGCTCAAAGCCGCTGCATGCCAGAGCGCTTTTGACACGTTCAATGCTCTCCTTGACCGCAGTGTCTGCAAGCCCTACCAATCCGATGCGGGGCAGCCCACGGGACTGCAAGGCGACCTCCACATCGCATCGCACCGCTTCAATACCTCGCAGCACAAAGCTTGGGATTCGAATCAGCACGCGGGCACTATGCCGTGACCATTCCGCCGGTCGACACACTTGCGCCAAACTTCCGCAGAGGCCGCCACCACCTACCACCACCGCACACGATGCAGTTGTAGGCTCCACCTCCGTGGAACTCACCTCCGCACTGGGCTTTCTGGCCATCGGACTCGCAGGCGGAACGTTTGGCTCCATGGCGGGCCTCGGCGGGGCAACATTCATCATTCCTCTGGCCACGCTTGCGTTAGCGCCAGATTCACAACTTTTGCGCTCTGCGGCCATGGCAAGCAACTTCTGTGTGGCCGCAGGTGCCATCTATCCCTACGCCAAGGCGAAGCAGATCGACTGGCCCACCGTTCGAAAGGTCGCCCCCTGGGCGATGGCCACGGTTGCGTTGGGCGTTTGGATGAGCGCAGGCATTGACGCCGTGCTCTATCGCGGACTCTTTGGCACGTTCATTCTGATCATGGTGGCCCACGAAGTGAGGGTGCTCTTGCGACCTCCCGCAACGGCCCCAACGGTTCGACCCCTGTCCCAAGCGCCCGCAGCGGCCACGGGGGCGGCGGCTGGATTGGTTTCAGGGGTTCTAAGCGTGGGTGGAGGCGTGATCTTTGTGCCAATTCTGCGAGAGTGGCTACGGATGCCCGTGAAACGTGCCGTTGGTACCAGCATGGCCATGGTTCTTCCAACGGTGGCGGTGGGTGCCACCGCACAAATGTGGGCGATGTCTCAAACCTCCGCTCCCCCGGGGGGCAGCATGCTCCCGGGCGCTTTGGTCATGGCCGGTTGTCTGGCTCCCTCCGCGCTGGCCGGTGGCTGGATCGGTGCCAAACTCAACGCGCGGCTCCCGCGCACCCCCGTGACGTGGGTCATGACCTCCGCGCTTGGCATCTCAGCCGTGCTGTTGATGCGTCCATGGCTGGCCTCTCTCTTCTTCGAGCAAACCCCATGACGCGCGTGCTACTCATTGAACCCGATCCCGCGCTGCGCGATCGCCTTGCGCTTTGCCTTCACCGTGCGCATTACTCTGTACGTTCTGCGGCGGATGCTGTTGCTGGCCTGAACACTGCACAAGAGTGGAGCCCGGATGTTGTGATCACTCCACTGGATCTGAAGTGCGCTGATGGCAGCGGAGTGGTCACCACGCTGCGCACGCTGCCACTGGCAAAGCACGCAGGAGTGGTGGCACTTCTTACCGAGGGTCACACCGATGTCCGCGCCGCGCTCTTGGCAGGAGCCGACGACGCAATCACCGCGCCCTTCACTGAAGCGGGACTCCTTGAAGCCGTGCGCGCCCGTGAACGCCGAGCTGCCACAATTCCCTCCCCCGCAGAAGCTCCCGATGGAGCCTTGGAAGGCATGAGTGCAACACTGCGATCATGCTCCCGACCGGTCACGATCGCTCTAGTGGCTCTTCAGGATGCGCACGCCCTCGCGGCCGTGGCTGGCCCTGAGGCGCTCAAGGAGTTCTCCACCTCCTGGCGTGCGCGCGTTCATGCGCTGGCAAGCGATGCGGCCAGTGTGTTCACCATCGGCCCCGGAGAAGTGGCCTTGGTGCTACCCCCAAACACGCCACAGTTAAGGCCACTTCTAGCCGCCATTGCGGGAACCGGCCAGATTCCGATCCACGCCAACGGTACGGAGTACCGCGCCCGTGCGGCCATCGGAACCACGGTGGTTGATCACGACACCCCGGTGCCTTCTGCGGCCATGCTCCTGCGCCAGTGCCGCTTTGCACTTGACCTCGCCCGCGAAGGGGGTCACCCGCAAGTGCGCGACTACGACGCTGCCGATGCGCGCTCAACACTGGACGACCTGGCATTGGCAACGCTCATTCAACGTGCCGCAGAACAGGGGCGATTTCAGTTGGTCTATCAACCCATCGTGGCCATTCCCACGGGAATCGTGACCGCTGTTGAAGCGCTCATCCGTTGGAACATGCCCACCGGTGAATCCGTGGCACCCGAACGGCTGCTGGCCGTGGCCGATGAGGCCGGGCTGCTTGACGAAGTGGGCACCTGGGCGCTCCGCGAAGCATGTCGCCAAGCTGCGCGCTGGTCGCAAGATGGATTGCACATCGCGGTCAATGTCAACGCTGCCAGCGGTCAATTCCGCCGAGGAGACTTTGTGGATGAAGCACGCATGGCCCTCAGCGAGAGCGGCTTGCAAGGCGAGCAACTGCTGGTTGAAGTGAGCGAATCAACGTTGGCGCGGGACTCCGGCAGTATCCGGGATCAGCTCTCTGAGATTCGCGTGTCGGGCATCCGCGTGAGCATTGAGGACGTGGGTGCAGGGGCGTTGGCGCTGCCAACATTGCGCTCGCTACCCGTGGACGAGTTGAAAGTTGACCGCTCACTCACCCGCCGGTTGCCGGGCAACGCGCAAGATCGTGCAGCGGCAGACCTCGTGCTTCGCGAGGCGCACGAATTGAACGTGCCCTGCGTGGCCGAGGGGGTGGAGCATGGCGCCCAATGGGCCTACTTATCTGAGCGCGGATGGAATGCCGCTCAGGGGTACCTGATCTCACATCCGCTCGCGGCGGATGCCATACCTGAGTTTGCCCTTCAAGCCGAGCGCGGTGCGCACGCCCACAAGCCGGACACCAGAACAGACGTCACGCGCTGAAGCTGCTACCGCATCCGCACGTGGTGGTGGCATTGGGATTGTTAAACACAAATCCCCGGCCCATGATCTCATCCTTAAAGTCAATCGTGGTGCCGTCCACGTACAGGTAACTCTTGGGATCGCAGATCACGCGCAGCGTGAGTGAACCCGGAGCCAGGGTGGCCGTGGCCGTGCCACCGCTGCCCGCAGCAAGAGGTTGCACGTGGCCGACGCCCTTGCCGTCCGCGGATGGCGTGTAGGCGTATTCCCACAGTTCGTCTGTGTCCTTCTGAACCTCCGTGAGGTCCAAGATGTAACTGAAACCGCTGCAGCCGCCCCCCTTCACGCCAACGCGCAGGCGGATCTTCTCTGCATCCAGATTCTGCTGGTTGATGATGTTGCAAATCTCGCGGGCGGCGGTGTCGGTGATGATGACTGGCATGATGAAAGGTCCTTCTACAAATTCCTAGTGCGATGCGGTGTGCGCCTGGCTTTCCTGTGCCAGACCATTCTTCTTCTTGTAATCGGCAATGGCGGCGCGAATTGAGTCTTCGGCCAGCACACTGCAGTGAATCTTGACGGGAGGAAGGCTCAGCTCTTCCACGATCTGCGTGTTCTTGATGGTCATGGCATCGTCCAGCTTCTTGCCCTTGATCCATTCGGTGGCCAAGCTGCTGCTTGCGATGGCGCTGCCGCAACCAAAGCACTTGAACTTGGCGTCTTCAATGACGCCCTGCTCATTCACTTTAATCTGCAACTGCATGACATCGCCGCACTCTGGTGCGCCCACGATGCCCACGCCAACGTCGCGACGCGTGGCCACATCTGTGCTGGAGCCAAAGCTGCCCACGTTTCGCGGGTTCTGGTAGTGGTCAACGACCTTTTCTGAATAAGCCATAGTGTGTGTTCCTTCAAGGCGCAGTTAGTGCTGCTGCCATTCGATTTTGCTGATGTCAATGCCTTCTTTGTGAAGGTCATACAAGGGGCTCATGGAGCGCAGGTGATTCACTGCCTTTTGAATCGCCCCAATGGCGTAGTCAATTTCTTCTTCAGTGGTCCAACGGCCAAGAGTCAGCCGCAGACTGCTGTGAGCCATATCGTCGCCGATACCCAGTGACTTGAGCACATAACTGGGCTCCAGGCTGGCGCTGGTACATGCGCTGCCGCTTGAGCAGGCGATGTCCTTCACGCCCATCATCAGACTCTCGCCTTCCACAAAGCCAAAGCTGATGTTGGTGACGTTGGGCAGGCGCTTGTCTGCGTGGCCGTTCACTTGAGTGACTTCAATGCTCTTGCAGAGTTCAGTTTCAAGCTTGCGGCGCAACTTGAGCAGGCGTTCACGCTCATGTTCCATCTCCTGCTGGCACAATTCGCACGCCTTGCCGAAGCCCACGATGCCCGTGACATTCAGCGTGCCGCTGCGCATTCCGCGCTCATGGCCGCCACCGTCGAGCAGGGCTTCCAATCGCACGCGAGGCTTGCGCCGACGCACGTAGAGCGCACCAACCCCCTTGGGGCCGTAGATCTTGTGCCCACTCCAACTCAGCAGGTCGATGTTGTCGCGCTCAACATCGGTTGGCATCTTGCCCACCCACTGCGTGGCGTCGGTGTGAAAGATGATCTCTTTCTCATGGCACAACTTGCCGATCTGTGGCACTTCATTAATGGTGCCGATTTCGTTGTTGGCCCACATGACGGTCACCAGAATGGTGTCGGGGCGCAGGGCCTTCTCAACCATGGCTGCGGTGATCACGCCATCGGCGCCGGGCTGCAAGAAGGTGACGTCAAAGCCAGCGTTCTCAAGGCGCTTGCAGGGGTCCAGAACCGCCTTGTGTTCATGCCGGGCGGTGATGATGTGTCCACGGCCCTTTTGGCCCACCGGTGCCTTGGCGTAAATCTCCGCGGCACCCTTGATCGCGAGGTTGTTGCTCTCGGTGGATCCGCTGGTAAAGATCACTTCCTTGGGGTTGGCACCAATCAGCGCGGCGGCTTGTTCCCGAGCATGATCCACGCCATCTTCAGCCTCCCAGCCAAACTTGTGGTTACGGCTGGCGGCGTTGCCGAACTTTTCACTGAAGTACGGAAGCATGGCCTCAACCACGCGGGGATCGCAGCGGGTAGTAGCGGCGTTGTCTAGGTAGATGGGAAGCTTGGTGGCCATAGTGCCTTCGGGGTATCAGGGGGGCGTCAGCGGGTGTTGAGACTCAGTCGCAGCAACACAGTGTAGGAGACCTCCCGGGCGTTCCAAGGAGCCAGCGACAAAGTCTCCGAAATCATTCTCGGACACATGCGTGCCAGCGCCGATTCTACGCCGTTTTCACCCGCCGTTGTAGGTTTGCGGCCCCTCCGAGCACCCCACCGCCCCGCTATGGTTCGCGCCGATGTTGCTTCTGCACACTCCCAGCGAACTGGCACCATGGGCGGGGTGCGCGCTGGTTCCCACCATGGGGGCACTGCACGCGGGCCATGTTTCATTGGTGGAGCAGGCCGCCGCTAGCGGTCGTCCTGCCGTGGTCACGATCTTTGTGAACCCAACTCAGTTCGCCCCCACGGAGGACTTTGCCGCGTATCCGCGCACACTTCAAGAGGACCTGCTCCTCGCCAAGCAAGCCGGTGCCGCAGCGGTGTTTGCTCCCTCCTTTGAACACATCTATCCAATGGGTGCGGAAGCGGCGAGGCGAGAAGCTGAGCGGTGGGAGCTTCCGCGCGTGGCTACCGCCCCCCAACTTGAGGACGCCTCTCGACCTGCGCACTTTGGCGGAGTGTGCCAAGTGGTGGCTCGTCTCTTTGACTTGGCCCGCCCCAGCCGGGCGTTCTTTGGCCGGAAAGACTTTCAGCAACTTTGCGTTGTATCCGCGATGGTTCAGCAACACCATCAGCGCTGGCCGGGCCTCACGATTCAAGCGTGCCCAACCATTCGCGACTCCGACGGTCTGGCGCTCAGCAGCCGGAACCGTTACCTACATCCGGCGCAGCGCACTCAGGCATTGGGGCTCTGCCGCGCGTTGGAAACGGGAGCCACATTGATTCAGTCGTCGAACCACCACGCCGACGCGGTGCCATCGGCGGAAGCGGCAATGCGCCAAACTCTGCTGGACCACCTGTTGGCGCCCGAGTACGCCGTGATTCGGGACGCACACACCCTGGAGCCCCCCCTGGAACCCGGGCGCCCCCTGCAAGCCTTGATTGCCGCTCGCTTGGGGTCGGTCCGGCTGATCGACAACCGCTCCATCTAGACATTTACGGGGCCTGCGAGTGGCGGTAAGTATGGCGGCACCCGCTTTCGCGCCCCTCGTAAGCCCATGCAGGCGAAAGTACGCAGCCAAAACTAGGTCTGCTGCGGACCGGTTGTAGGATCAACCAGAACATATGCGCCGACTGACCACTCTTTCCTCCGCCTGTGCCCTTGCGGCTCTTGCGAGCGTTGCAACTGCCGCTCCCCTAGCCGCACATCCGGAACCCATCTCTCAGTACGGCAAGACCCCCGCCAAGCAGGCGCCCTCCGCCCCGCCCTCAGGCGTGGAATCCAAGGCACCCGCGTCCGTCGTTCCACCCGCAGAAGCCAAGTACTACGACAAGCTGGACCCAGCGGACCGCGAGGCGCTTCAAGCCAACGTTGGATACCTGATGCCTGCCCCCGCAGGACAGCTTGAGTGGATCGGTGGCGATGCACTCATGGCGGCTGACTTCCGCGGCAAGGTCACGGTGATTCAATCGCTGGGTGGCCGCGCCGGTGGTAGAGCGCTTGCGGAAAAAGTAAAGAAGTTGCTCCCCGAGGGTGTCATGCTTTTGGGGCTGCACACTCCCGAGGGTGCGGACAAGGCGCAGGGCGTGTTCGGGCAGAATCCACCCTGCCTCATCGCCGTGGATCGCAATGGCGAATGGTGCGATGCTTTGGGCATTTGGAAGCGCCCCGTGAATCTGGTGATTGACAAAACGGGCGCGGTGCGCTTTGTGGGGCTGAGCGACCTCGGGCTGAAGTCCAAACTCGAGGCGCTCTTGGCCGAAGAAGTAGACGACAGCGTGGTGGCCAAGACCAAGCCCGATGTGGTGGCCAAACCCGTGGCCGCATCAGACGCTCCAACTGCCTGGCCCACGTTCACCAATGCGGTGGGCGGCATCGATGTGCGCGGCAAGACCCTGCCGCAGTTTGTCGTGCAAAAGTGGATCACTCGGCAGCCCGACCCCGCGGGGCGTCTGGTGGCCATTGACTTCTGGGCTACCTGGTGCCCACCCTGCCGAGCCTCAATTCCCCACTTGAATGAAATCCAAGCCAAGTTCGGCAACGACATCTTGGTTGTGGGCGTGAGCGACGAAACTTCCAGCAAGTTTGAGCAAGGACTTAAGAAGCAGGATCTGAAAGAGAGCCAGTTTCAGTACTCGTTGGCGCTTGACCCCGCACAACGTATGTACAAGTTCTTTGGCCCCGGCGGTATCCCGCACATGGCCATTCTTTCACCAGACATGGTGGTTCGGTGGCAGGGGCATCCAGCCACACTTCAGGATGCGGATCTGCAGAAACTGGTGGATGCCAATCGTGCTCTGAGCAAGACCGCTGCCAATTCCGGGGGCGGCCAACGCGGATGGGTCAAGGGCACGTCCCCAACGGCCCGCTAGAACTGCCGTTGAATCACTGCGTCCGCGGCTGCATTGAGCGCTGATCGCGCTGCGCTATCGCCGAGCACCCCCAGTTGCGCGCGCGCCTCTTCGCAGAGGGCTTCGGCGCGCATGCGCGCGGCGTCAACGCTGCCACTGGCCCGCAATCGTTCCATGAGCCTGGCTCCATCGCGCGCACGAATGGCGTCAATGGTGAGTTCTCGCTCAGCCCCCTGCGCCTGACCCAAGTGCAGAATCACGGGAAGCGTCATCTTGCCCTTCTCAAGGTCGCGGCCAAGGCTCTTTCCCACAACGTCCTCATGTCCTTCAAGGTCCAGCAGATCGTCTTGGATCTGAAAGGCCATTCCTAGCCCCTCGCCGTAGCGGTAAAGCGCGGTGGTGGATTCCGCACTCGCCCCCGCCAGCGTGGCGCCCATTTCGCAGCAGGCGCCGATGAGCACCGCCGTCTTGCGGCGCACGATCTCAAAGTACGTGGCCTCGTCAAGGCTCAGATCGTCGCGATGATGCAGTTGCACCAATTCGCCCTCGCAAAGCGTGTTGGTCACTTGGCCCAGGCGCAGGTTGATGGCAGGATCCCCGGCTTGACTGCACAGGTGAAAAGCCTTGGAGATCAGGTAGTCGCCCAGCATCACCGCCACCTCGTTGCCGCGGAGGTGGTTGACGGTGTGCCCTTTGCGGCGAATCTCGGCCTCGTCGAGCACATCGTCGTGCACCAGCGTGGCCATATGGATCATCTCGCAGGTGGCGGCAACAAGGTGGTGTCGCTTGCCCACCGTTCCGCACGCCATGCCGGAGAGAAAGACCATCGCCGGCCTCAACATCTTGCCGCGATACCTTTCGACATGCAGGCAAAGGGTGTTCACCGGAGGAAGATCGCTGGCAAGGTGACGCTCAAAGAGCGCACTGGCCTCCGCCTGATGCTCCATGAGCAAGGCCACCAGAGCCTGATCTTGATCGGCAAACTTAAGCATTCGAGCGCTTGAGTGTAGAGCGGAGCGGCCGTTCAGCCACGATGTACGCAATCCACCCCGCGCAGGCCTCGCCTCGGCGCGACTTCTTGAACACCCCGTCACCCTCGCCGTTCTTGAGGGTGCCTTCCCAATAGACCGCGGGCTTCACGAACCCTGCATCTTCAAGTGCCTCTTGAATCTCGGGCAGAGTCCACAACCGCCAGTCGTAGGTAAACGCCTTGCGCATCTCAGTGCCATCCGGAAACTTAAAGTGAATGTGGTTGAGCACTTCGCCGGTAATGGGGTTGTATTTCTCAGTGTGCCAGAGGTAGGTGAACCCGTCTAAGTCGCGGCGTTCGGTTTGTTCGCTAAAGCTCTCGTATCCGCCGTATGCGTCCAACACAATCAGGCCGCCAGGAGCCACGTTGCTGAATGCCGCGCGGAAGTACCGCACCAAGTCGGCGCGCGACTTCCAAATGAAATAGCTGAAGTTCATGGCCGCCAGCACATCGGCGGCCGGGGACTTCACCGTGAGCACATTGCCCTTCACATAGTGCAAGCGCTTGCGCTGTTCCGCGGTGAGCAGCGATGCGTGTTTGCGCTTGCCCCAGTCCATGGTGGGCTGCGAAAGATCAACGGCGGTCACCACATTCTTGGCGCGGCGCTTCACCCAGTCCACGGCGGCGTACGCCGTGCCGCAGAAATCCTCTCGCAAAACGTGCGGCAGAGTGCCGCGCCGTTCCTTGTACACGCGATCTACAAAGTTCCATTCCGCTTCGGGCTCTTGCACTGCTCGCTCGTAGAGCTCATGGCGATCGCTGGTGGCGGCGGTGCGCCAGCCCTTTCGGATCTTTGTGGTGCGGGTCGATGAAGGCTTGGATGCAGAGGTTGAACGACGAGCCATAGGGGGCGAGAATGCTAACGGCGCGGCGGCCCGTCGTTGGTGCGGTACCACGTTGATGCGCTCAACGCCAAACCTGCTGGATCAGTGCCATAGGTCTGCCTGAGCGCTTCAGGCCAGGGTGTGCCCTTCTTGATGGCTTGAATCCACGGTCCAAACTGCTGCGGCAGTTCAGCCAGCATGAACTCAACCACCAGATAGCCCACCGACGCCCCCACGCCGTTGGGGCCGGGCCATGTGCCCTGGGCGGTCGAGGAGAGCAAAACCTGCGCGGTGTTTCCCCCCTGCCGGATGAACTTCAATCCCGCCGGCCTCCATTGCTGATCCACGTAAGACCCGGGCCCGGGCGACCGCGCACACCAGAGCGCAAATCCCTCCGCGGCCCACTCCGGTATTGGCGCAGCGCTCACCGCTCGATAGAGCAACCCCTGCGCTGCCTGTTGAAAGAGCGCCGTGCGAAAGGCCTGCTCTTGGTTGCCCCGCCAAGCCACAATGGAAACACTTCCTTCGTTGACGTGGAGAGCCCCTCTCTGCCCCGGCTCCACCTTCAGATTCAAAACGGCCGCTGCTGCCACGCGAAACGTGTCTTCTCGTTCAAGTGCCAGCACGAGGGCGCGGCCATTGAATGGGTTCACTTCTGGTTGCAAGCCGAGCGCCTTCATCGCCAGCTCGCATCTGGAATCCAACTCTTGCACCAGCGCTTGGAGCTGTTCTTGCGCAAGGTCGCCGCACACCAGAAAGAACCTCCCCTCAAGCACATTGCTGTGGATGCCCGTTACTTCCAGCGCGTTCCGGGCAGAGGCCCGAACGCGCGCAGTGGCGGCAGTCTGCTCTTCTGGCGTGAGCGTTGGCCACGGCGCCGGGGGGGGAGTTCCGGTGGAACCGGGAGCTGGAGCAACGGGGGCGCCCGGCGCGGCGGGTTGGAGCCGGCGCTGCGCTTCGCGCGCCTCTTGGTCTTGGCGCTCCCTCAGCGCAGTCGCCGCGCGGCTTCGTGCGGCCGCAATCTGTTCCGGGGACTGACCATGTGCGGCCGCTTGTTTCAATGCGTCTTCGGCGAGCAGAGTGCCATCAGGCGCACTGGCAAGAAGTTCAGCCAAGCAAAGCCACTGCGCCCCACTCTTGCGATCCATCACCTGCAGAAAGATGCGCTTGATGTCCGTGGCAACCAGCTCGCTCCATAGGCGCTGGCCAAAGCTCCCAAACATGGCGCGGCCGTCCCATCGTTCAAGCATGCCTGCGAACGTGCCACCACTCAGAAGGCGCCCACGGATCTGCACCGGGCGCGTCAGAGTGCTGGAGGAGAGCTCAGGCTTGGCGGGTGGCGCGGGAGCCGTTGGCGCCGCGGGCGATGTGGGCGGCGTGGGCGGCTCCGCCCCCGCATTTGGCAAAGAATTCTCAAAAAAACTTAGCGCCAGAATGGCAGTCAAAGTGACCACAATCCTCCGATTGTGTCCGCCATGGCCACACCCATGCGGGAGGAAAATTCCTTGAAATATCCGCGCTTTCCGGCACACAGTTCCAGAAGAGTACGCAGGCGCCGCGCACAGGCTGCACAGACCCCCAACATTCAGGGGTTCCGCTTCAGATTCCTGCACCAGACGCCGATTTCCAAAGACGAGTCTTGCGTAGCAATCCCCACGCTTGGCAACGGGCTTGCTACTGATTCGGGCGAAATGATGGGTGCCTTTCCTACCATCTCGCCAACTCGTTTCGTACTGTAGTTGCGGCGGACCAACCGTCGCCAAGGAGGCTGGAATGTTTGAACGACTCACCGATCGAGCCCGCAAGGTGATGGCTCTGGCCAATCAAGAGGCCCAGCGCTTTAACCACGAGTACATCGGCACTGAGCACATTCTGCTTGGGCTGGTGAAGGAGGGATCCGGCGTAGGCGCCAATGTTCTTAAGAATCTGGACATTGACCTTCGCAAGGTCCGCCTTGAAGTGGAAAAACTTGTCAAGAGTGGCCCAGAGATGGTGACCATGGGCAAGCTTCCTCAAACTCCCCGCGCCAAGAAGGTCATTGAATACGCCATTGAAGAGGCGCGCAACCTGAACCACAACTACGTCGGCACTGAGCACTTGCTGCTTGGGCTCTTGCGTGAGCACGATGGCGTGGCCGCGCAGGTGCTCATGAACTTGGGCCTCAAGCTTGAAGAGGTCCGCGAAGAGGTGCTCAACCTGCTGGGTGCGGGCGCCGACCAAGAACGCGAGGACGCTCCCCCCTCTGCAGAGCCGCAAGCTCCCGCGCAGGAATCCGGCCCCACGGAGGGTTCGCCCTCTGCGCGCCGGGGTAAGAGCAAGACTCCCGCCCTGGACAGCTTTGGTCGCGACCTGACTGAATTGGCCAAGAGCGGCGAACTTGATCCGGTGATCGGCCGCGAAGGTGAGATTGAACGCCTGATCCAGGTGCTGAGCCGGCGCACAAAGAACAACCCGGTGCTGCTGGGTGAAGCCGGCGTTGGCAAGACCGCCATTGTTGAAGGTCTGGCCCAGAAGATTGTCACCCAAGAAGTGCCCGACTTGCTCTTTGAGAAGCGGCTGGTGGTGCTTGACCTCGCCAGCATGGTGGCTGGCACCAAGTACCGCGGACAGTTCGAAGAGCGCATCAAGGCGGTCATGAATGAGGTGCGCCGCGCCAAAAACATCATTCTCTTCATTGACGAGTTGCACACGCTCGTCGGTGCGGGAGGCGCCGAAGGCGCCATTGACGCCAGCAACGTGCTCAAGCCCGCTCTGGCCCGCGGCGAGATCCAGTGCATCGGCGCCACAACCTTTGATGAATACCGCAAGTACATCGAGAAGGATGCGGCGTTGGAACGGCGCTTCCAGTCCATCGCGGTGGAACCACCCAATGCAGATCAGACCTTCCTGATCTTGCAGGGCCTCCGCGAGAAGTATGAAAAGCACCACAAGGTGCGCATCACTGACTCTGCCTTGCGCGCAGCGGTGGACCTGTCCGGCAGGTACATCTCCGGTCGCGTACAGCCAGACAAGTCCATTGACGTGATCGACGAATCAGGTGCACGCTTGCGATTGAAGAGCATGACCAAGCCGCCAGATTTGGCGGACTTGGAGGCCAAGATCGAACGCCTGTCCATTGAAAAGGACGAGTCGGTGAAGAACGCCGACTATGAGCGTGCCGCCGAATTGCGCGATCAGGCTGAAAAGCTCCGCAAGGAGAAGGAGCGCATGCAGCAATCCTGGCGCGACCGCATGAATGAGGTTGACGCGGTGGTTGATGAAGACGTCATCGCCGAGGTGGTGAGCAAGATGACTGGCGTGCCGCTCACCCGCTTGGAGAATGCCGAGAGTTCGCGACTGCTGCAATTGGAAGCTGAACTCCACAAGACCGTCATCAGCCAGGACGAGGCTGTGAAGCAGGTTTCTCGCGCCATTCGCAAGGCGCGCAGCGGTCTGAAGGATCCCAAGCGACCGATGGGTTCGTTTATGTTCCTCGGCCCCACCGGCGTGGGCAAGACTCTGCTGGCCAAGGCTCTGGCGGAGTTCATGTTCGGCGACCCCGATGCCATGATCCGCTTGGACATGAGCGAGTACATGGAGAAGCACAACGTCAGCCGACTGGTTGGCGCACCTCCCGGATACGTGGGCTACGAAGAGGGCGGTCAGCTCACTGAGCGCGTCCGTCGTCGCCCCTACAGCGTGGTGCTCTTTGACGAAGTTGAAAAGGCTCACCCAGACGTCTTTAACATGCTGCTGCAAGTGATGGACGAAGGCAATCTGACGGACAGCTTTGGCCGTCGTGTGGACTTCCGCAATGCCATCGTCATCATGACCAGCAACATCGGTTCTGACATCATTAAGGGTGGCGCCAACTTCGGCTTCAGCAAGCGCCAAGAAACTCAGGACTACGAGAAGATCAAGAAGATGCTGCACAGCGAGGCGGAGAAGTTCTTCCGCCCCGAGTTCATCAATCGTCTTGACGACATGATCGTGTTCCGCCCGCTTGGGCGCGAGGACTTGGACTACATCATTGACCTGGAACTGGCCAAGGTGCGAGAGCGCCTGAGCAGCAGGAAGATGACGCTGGAGGTCAGCTCAGAGGCGAAGGCCTTCCTGACCGACAAGGGCTACAACCCCGACTTTGGCGCCCGCCCTCTGCGTCGCGCCATCGCTCAGTACATCGAGGACCCACTGGCTGAGCGCCTGCTCAGCGGAGACTTCCCTGATGGCACAGCTATCTCGGCCACGCGCGAGGAAGGTAAGGAGTACCTGACCTTCGTGGGCGTTGCCGGAGATTCAAGCAAGCCCAAGGAGTTGCCGGCCACCAGCGGAACGTAACCAACTGAAGCGAGCATTCCAGCTTCGGCCCGCCGGCGATCTTCACGAGCGCCGGCGGGCTTTTCTATTCAGGCTTGATGGTCACGAGTTTCATGCCGTCATCGGTGTATCGAAACTCGATCACCCGCAGTTTGAACTGCTCCCACAGGTGGGGGGAAACACGGGCGCGCATTCCGTTTTGGCCCACCTTGTCGAGCACCACATCCGAACCCATGGCGTTGAAACGCATGCGGTTGAGGAGTTCCATCGTGGGACGCCGGTTGGCGACGCACCATTCTTCAAACTTGGCATAACCCCCCTGTGCTTCGTAGGCATCGCGCGTTTCAGGCGCCAAGAGTTGATCCCAAATCAATTGGTACTCCTCGTTGCGCATGCATGCCATGGTGTTGGCCACAACATGATCGGCGGTGAAATTGCGCAACACCACGCGGCCATCGTCCTCGGTTTCTCGGGGTTCAAACTGCTTCACGGGGATGGGCTTGCCGTCCGCGTCCAGTTTGACTGGGCGGGGCTTGGCATTCTTCACACGATCGCGGTCAATGACGCTTGGCCCCATCGGCGTGTCAACAAAGACGACGCGCGTGCCATCGGCGAGCGTCATCTCAGTGGGCGCATTGGGATCCGTCATATACCCAGGGCGATACTGGTACTCCGTACGCGTGGGGGTACAGCCGCACACCAGCACACACGCTGCAGCCCACGGTCGCCATGCGCCGCGCGGGCTCACGCCACCGCTCCTGCACGATCCATCCGGCCAACCGGCAGCAGCGTTGGCTCTCGGCGATCAATCTGCCAGCACACGTGATGTGCCTGCGCGGCGTCTGTGGCGGGGAAATCCACGCGTTGATGTGTGCCGCGGCTTTCCTTTCGCGCCAGCGCTGCACGCGTCATGAGCAAGCCCACGGTGAGCAGGTTTTGTGTTTCCCAACCGGCAGGCTCGTCAAAGATGGCGTCCATTCCGTAGCGGCCCCAGAAGCCGTACATTTGCAGCACGTCGCTCAGCCGACTGCCCGTACGTTCGATCCCGACATTGCGCCACATGGCACTGCGCAAACTTGAGCGAATGTCGGAAAGGTCGAGTTCGCCATGCTCGCTGGTGTGCACCTCGCTCACGATGGAGCGGGGCTGCACATCGGGGTGCGCGTCGCGAACAATGGCTTCTGCAACGCGTTTGCCAAACACCAGCCCTTCCAGCAGACTGTTACTGGCAAGCCGGTTGGCGCCGTGCACGCCATTGGCCGCACTTTCGCCGCACGCGTAGAGGCCCGCGAGACTGGTGCGTCCGTCCAAGTCACAGCGCACACCCCCAACCGTGTAGTGCGCGGCGGGGGTCACAGGAATCAGGTGCTGAGTGGGATCCAAATCAAAGCCCGCGAGCATGCGTGCCAGCCCCGGGAAGCGCGCCCCAAACACCCCCGCGCCGAAGTGCCGGCAGTCCAGAAAGACGTGGCTCTCGCCGGTGGTGGCCAAATGACGCACGATGCTCTTGCTCACGATGTCGCGAGGCGCCAACTCGCCCATGGCGTGAAAGGCCGTCATGAATCGGTTGCCCTGCCGGTCCACCAGGTAGGCGCCGTGCCCGCGCACCGCTTCGCTGAGCAGCAGTCGCCCTGCGCCTGCCACATAGAGCGCGGTGGGGTGAAACTGCATGAACTCAAGATCCGCTAGCTCAGCGCCTGCACGCCACGCCATGGCCATACCGTCGCCCGTTGCCACTCGAGGATTAGTGGTTTCGCGATAGACCTGCCCTGCGCCGCCCGAGGCGAGCACCGTGGCACGCCCCCAAACAATCTGTAGCCCAAAGCGCGGGTGCCACGTGATGGCCCCCAGCACGCGCGGGTTGGGGCCGCCCGATCGCAATAGGTCAATGGCGAAGCATCGGTCAAAGATGCGAATGCCGCGCGCTTGCCGTACTCGCTCAATGAGGCAACGTGCCAATTCGTGACCGGTGGCATCGCCATCTGTGTGCACGATGCGCGCCTGCCGATGCCCACCCTCCAAGGCCAGCGCGGGGTGACCGTCGGGGCCGGAATCCAGGCGCATGCCCCACTCCACGAGTTGGCGGATCTCAGCGGGCCCCCCTTCCACCAATGCGCTCACGGCGCGACTTTCACAAAGCCCAGCGCCTGCATCAATGGTGTCGCGGCCGTGGCTCTCCACGGTGTCCGAGCTGCCAAGCACCGATGCAATACCCCCCTGCGCCCAACTGGTGTTTGAAAAGTCCACCGCCTCTTTGGCCAGCACAATCACATCGCCATGCGCGGCTGCGCCCAACGCAGTGCGCAGCCCGGCCACACCGCTGCCAATCACCAACACATCAGTAAAGATCTGCGGCAGCAGCGTGCTGCGAAATGGAATCAGCAAGCGGCGGTCGTTGTAAATGCTCATGACTCTGGCGTGGTATCCGGCTTGAAGTTCTTGCTGGCTTCACTCAAGTCAAAGTCCGCCACCCACACTTGGCTCGTACGGTCAGCCCCGCGCTGTGCGGTCCACATCATGACCTTGCCGTCGTGGCTGAACACGGGCAGGACGTCTGCACCCATTCCTTGCGTGATTCGGGCCAACTTGGAGGGATCGCGATCGTCACGCATGAACACTTCATAGTTGGAGTGACCCGCCTGGCTGGTGCCGTACACAAAGTGGTGCCCATCCGGATGGAAGTACGGGCACCAGTTCACATGCTTGTTGTTGGTCATGGGGCGTTCATTCACAACGCCCGTCACCTTTGCCGCACCGGTGGAATTGTCAAAGACCACATCCGCGGTGTAGATCTGCAACAGATTGTCGTTTCGTCGATCGCTGCGGTAAATGATGCGCTTGCCATCTGGGCTGAAGAACGGCCCACCGTCATAACCCGGTGCGTTGACGATTTGAGTGCGCGTGCCCGTGGGAATATCCAGCACCCACAGGTCGCCCTGCGTCTTGGGATCAACTTGTGTGTAGAGCAGCGTGCGGCCATCGGCGCTCAGGCTGCCTTCCGCTGCGTAGCCGTTGCCGTCACCCACGATGGTGGTGAGCGACTCGGCAGTGCCATCGGCTTTGCTCAAATCCACCTGCACGATTCGCATTTCTGGCGGAAACTGCCAGCGATATCGCCCCGATAGCCGCTGGTACCCCGGTACTTCCTTATTGCTGGGCGGCGTGATGGTGCTGCCAAAGAGCACGATGTTGGAGTTCGTAGGGTGGAACCATCCGCACGTGTTGGCGCTGCCCTCGGGGCTGATGCGCCTGATGTCGCTCAACCCCGTGATGTTGCCATTGCTGTTGCGCACCACAGTCGCCACGTACATGGAATAAAAGTCGCTGGGAGGAGAGTTCCCCTTGGGAACTTCGATCGCCTGAAAGATGATCCGGGAATCGTCGGGGCTGAAGTAACTCTCACCCGCCTTCACAAAGCGGTCGGGAAAGGTGAGCTGTGTGTGGTTGGTGAGCGTTGGCGCTTCGGTAAAGCGCCAATCCTGAGCATGGTCAGTTGCAGGCGGTGTGTGCCCGGTAGCGCTTGGAACTGGTGCGCCCCCAGAACTCGGGCTGGTTCCCGACCCGCCTGAGCCCTGACAGCCCATGGATCCGGCCAAAGACGCAGCCACCACGGCAGCCCCTGCCATGCGAAGAGAACCCCGCTCCGCTGCTCCTGTCCAAAAAGCCGCCTTTGTTGCGTTCAGCATTGCGCCAAGTCTACGACTGCATCTGCGATGTGATTCCACCAACGCCGCGCCCGGCTGTTATTCCGGCGAATTCGGCGCCGGCACCATGGCTCGATGGTCAAAAGGTTATGTGTTGCTTGGAAATTGCCGCACGCGCAGTAGTCTTGGGTGATGGCCTCCACCCCAACGAATCTGCGCTCTCTCACCACCATCGCAGCCGCATCTGTTGTCGCGGCCATGATCCTTGCCGCAGGCCGCGCGCGTGCCGAGGACGGAACAGTGCAAGTGTGGGGAGCCAACGGTTCCGGCCAAACAGCTGTTCCCGGCGACCTTGGTGCTTGCAAAGCGATGGCCTCCGGTGGTGTGCACACCGCCGCGGTGAAGTCCGATGGAACAGTGCGGTGCTGGGGTGGCAACAACTATGGCCAGATTGACGTCCCCCAAAACTTGTCGGGCGTGGCCACTATCGCTGCTGGTGAGCGCACAACCATTGCGGTCTTGATGGACGGCTCGGTGCAGTGCTGGGGTTCCAACTCCAACGGCCAATGCACGCCCCCCGGCGACTTGGGATTTGTGGTGCAGGCGGGGGCAGGACCATTCCATTCTGTGGCGTTGCAATCCGACGGTGTGGTGCGTTGCTGGGGGCTCAACACCGTGGGCCAATGCAACGTGCCGGGCGGGATCGGACCTGTGATTCAGGTTTCCGCTGGCAACAATCACACGGTGTCACTGCAGTCCAACGGCGTGATCCTTTGTTGGGGACTCAATTTCTACGGCCAAGCGAGTGTGCCCGGCAATGTGGGCACCTGCACCCAAGCAACGTGCGGCGCAGATCACAACGTGGCTCTGCGCACGGATGGAACTGTGGTTGCGTGGGGTTGGAACTCAAGCGGTCAATGCAACGTGCCACAGAATGTGGGTGATGTTCAGCAGATCGCCGCGGGAGCAAATCACACGCTGGTGCTGCGCACTGACGGCACCGTGTTTGGCTGGGGCAACAACACCGCTGGGCAACTCAACACCCCGGCCAATCTTGGTACAGCCCTAAGGATTTGCGGTGGTGGTAACAACACCAGCGCGCTGGTGGCCATTCCATGCCTGGGCGACTTGACCAACGATGGCATGGTGAATGGTGCCGATCTGGGCACGCTTCTGGGTGCCTGGGGAGATGTTGCTGGCACCAATCCAGCTGATTTGGATGGCGATGGCCAAGTGAACGGCGCTGACCTGGGCATGCTGCTGGGCGCGTGGGGCGACTGCGGCCGCTAGCCCACGGCGGTTGTGCCGCTAGATTCTGCGGCACGCATGAACGGTTTTCGCATCATCCATCACGATGCCCACCTCTTGGTGGTGGACAAGGAGTGCGGTCTGCTCACCGTGCCCGGCATCGGGCCGGACAAAGCTGACTGCTTGATCTCTCGGTTGCAGCATGAGTGGCCCGGTGCGCGAGTGGTGCACCGGCTTGACCGCGACACCAGCGGCGTGATGGTTGTAGCCATGGACGCCCAGACGCATCGGGCCCTGAGCATGCAGTTTGAAGCACGGCAGACCGAAAAGGAATACGTGGCTCTAGCAGCGGGCCACCCACCCAAGGACGCTGGGGAGATTGACTTGCCGCTTCGCAAGGACTTGGTGAACACCCCCAAGCAGATGGTGGACTTTGTGCATGGGCGACCAAGCGTCACCCGGTGGCAGGTAGAGGAGCGGTTGCAGCAACCAGCCCGCACACGGTTTGTGCTCACGCCCGTGACTGGGCGCAGCCACCAATTGCGAGTGCACCTGTTAGCGATTGGGCACCCCATCGTGGGCGACGATCTCTACGCGCCGCCAGAGGTGGTGGCATGGTCGCCGCGGCTCTGCCTGCACGCAAGCCGCTTGGCGTTCACTCATCCCGCAACCGGGGAACGATTGGAAATGGCATCGAAGACTCCGTTTTAAGTTTCTGGCGCTCGCGCTGCATGAGTTCGATTTCAGCGGCCACCGCGGGAAGGGGTTGGTCAACCAGCAAGAGCGCTTTGCGGACTAGCTCTTCGTCTTCACTGGTGACAGATCCAAACCTCAGAGCTACTGCTCGGTCATCCGTTGCCGCCCCCGGCAGCACGGACTCCAGCACTCGTCGTGCACAATCACGAGCGTCTTCCCAGTTGAGCGACTCCCTCACCGCGATCGCCACCTCACCGCACTGGCCCAGCGCCGCGATGGCAATGATGGCCACGGCACGCTCGAACTCGTTACGCGCGGCGAGAAGGGCGGCAGCGCGGTCGGGAATGGGTCTACCCAGGCCACTGATTGCGGCGAGAGAGATGCGTGTCATCAACGGCCAAGACTCGTCAGTGATGAGCATTCGAACAGCTTGCTGACCTGCGTTGAGAAACGCGTTTCCCCTCTGAATGTGCCGGCTCCTAAGTTCCACACGGTATGGCTCACGCACGAAGTGGTTTTCACCCACCCACTGTTCATTGCTGCTCTCTTGCAGGTAGCCCCCGTTCCGAAGTTCACTCCACGTCACTCCGTAGAGCACAAACGCGCGCAGAAGGTCACGCTCGTCAGTTTCACTGCGGGCCGCACCCTGCTGCCGATGAGGTATTCCAAGAAGGCGAACCAACAGTTCGTCGGCATCCAGCGTGGCCGCCGCCTGTCGGGCTTCTTCCCGCGCGAGAATGGAACGCCGCAAGATCTCAAGTCGACCATCTTGCTCCACCACCACAGCTGCTGTGACACATGCCGCAATCCCCGCGGCCACCGTGGCGCCGGCAAGCGTTCGCCATCCCCTTGAACGCGGCGTCCGGCTGGCGAGCCCTTGGGTTCTAAACACCGCGATGAGGAAAACCAGGACGATGGCAGCAACCATCGTCGCCCACGCGAAGACCACCTCTCGAAGAGAGTCAAGCAGCCAGTAGGGGAAGGCGTCCTCCCTCCACAGTCGAGCCACCGCTTCAGCGCTGCCCAGTCTGACGAACAACCAACCCGCCAGCCAGCCCAGAGGTACGCCCACCATGGGCAGTGCCAGACCCAAGAGCACGGCGGCCGTCGTGTTGCGCACCAGTCCCGCTGCTGCAAATCCGCAAAGCGCGCCCAGAATTGGTGCGGGGGCCAGCATGTACCACACGCCAATCCGGTCCAAGGGTCCACGGAAGGGTGTCTCTCCCAACGAATTGTTGATCGCCAGCAGCACGGCAAACGCAATGGCCACTGACATCATGGCCGCATACTTGCTGAACACTTTGGACGCATCTGAAGCAGGTACCGCACATGCCAGCAACTCAGCGCGGCGCATTCGATCTCCCAGCGACACCACCACGGCGCTCCACACCGCCATGATGTACAGGGCCCAAAACAAAACCGGGTGAAACGCGGCAATCCGCTCACTCATCGAAGGTGGTTCCCCGCGATAACCCCACAACTCACGCCCGACCTCCGGCAGATGATGTCCAAACAACACAATTCCACACACCGCAGCCAGCACTGCAAGCGCCGGCACTGCGATCCCCGCCGCCAAGCGAAGGTCCTTGCGAAAGAGAGTTGCGCGCGCACTCATGGCTGTACCTCCCATGCGCGCAATCGGTCGGCGCATGCTTCAGCGATTGACAGGTTGATGACATCCACATGGGCACCTTGGGCGGAGGCCACAATGGCGTCAAGCACGCTGAGGTCGTAGTCGCGTACGGTGAGCGCGGTGGCCCCGTCGCGGTCAAAGCGCAAGATCGCCTGCGGGGGTGGCTGCCACGCCACGCTGGGCGCCGGGCGAACCACGATTCTCTTGGTTCGCTGCACCAACTCATCCGTGGCGACCTGCTCCACGATCTTGCCCTGATCCAAAAAGGCCACCCGGTCAGTAAGACGGGCTAGGTCGGACAACTGATGCGAGGCAATGAGCATGGTGCACTTTTGAATGCTCCACATTCGGGCAAGCAGTTCAAGGATTGAGTCGTGCGAAACCGCGTCAACCCCCAGCAAGGGCTCGTCAAGCAACACCAGTTGCGGCTTGTGCGCCAGCCCGAGCACAAAGGCTAGGCGAGCTTGCATGCCGCGGCTCAGCGCGCGGATCTTGGCAGTGCGATCCAAGCGCAGCAGGTTCACCAATTCACTGCACCACTCAGAATCAAAGCGCGGTTGCACCTTCGCCACGTAGTCAATGGCACCCCCAACGCGCATCCAGTCGTAGGCGCTCAATGAATCTGGCACAAACCCCGTTCTCGCAAGCAGCTCTGTTCGCGGCAGCCCCGGCAGAGAGACAATGGTGCCGTGGTCTTGTGCTTCAGCACCCAACACACATCGAAACAGCGTGCTCTTGCCCGCCCCGTTCCGGCCAACCAGCCCCAGCGAAAGCCCAGCGTCTAGCGTGAGGTTCAAGCCGCTAAGGGCGTGCGTGCGACCGTATCGCTTGGACACTTCCCGGCACTCCAATCCGATGCCTGGGTCTTCATGTGTGATCATCGTTGCACTCCCGTACGCATTGAGGCCGCTTCCTTTTGTGCACGCCGCAACAGCTGTTCCATGCGCTCCGCAGACATTCCTGCCGCCCTGGCTTGTCGCGCGGCGTGATTGAGCAATTCCAGAACGGCATCCTCACCAGCATCCTTGGCCTGCTGACGCGATCCCGCCAACACCACCATGCCCCGGCCTCGTTCGGCGCTGACCAATCCGTCACGCTCCAATTCAGCCACTGCCTTGTGCACGGTGTTGGGGTTCACCCCAAGTTCCTCCGCGATGGCGCGCACGCTGGGCAGCAGGTCTCCCGCGGCCAACGCTCCACGACCGATGGCGGCCTGCAACCCATCGGCAATCTGCCGAAAGATGGGCGAAGGGCTCGAAGGATTGACCACAAAGGGAAGGGGCATGGTGTACTAGTGTCATCATACACTAGGACGGTGGACGCGCGCCGTCAAGGCCGCCTGGGGCACCCCTGCAAAATCAGATCCAAACCCCCCGAAACCCCGCCGAATGGCCCTCCGAAGGGCTACGCTTCTCATCTCTCGGGCGCCGCTGGCAGTGGCTGGCGGCGCCCTTCCATTTATGACCACAGCACCTACAACCGTCGCCGAGCCCGTGACACGCTCGGAAGACCACGGCCATCGCCTGAAGTTTGGTACCAACAACACATTTCAGGTTGAGTTGCGCCATCGCGTGGATGAATTCCTGCGCCAAACCGGCCGGCGCCCTCGCGACTGCTGGCAGATGTACCTGAAGACCGCGATCTTTTTAACGACGTTCGCCACGCTTTACCTTTCGTTGGTCTTTCTCGCTCATGCGTGGTGGCAGGCCATTCCCCTGGCGGCGGTGCTGGGACTGGTGGTCTCTGGAATCGGCTTCAACGTGCAGCATGATGGTGGACATCAGGCGTACTCAAGTCGCCCGTGGATCAACAAGACCATGGCGCTCACCTTGGACCTGATCGGCGGCAGCTCCTACGTGTGGCACTGGAAGCACGGGGTCTTTCACCACACCTACGTCAACATCACCGAACACGATTCAGACATCGACTTGGGAATGCTCGGTCGCCTGACGCCACACCAAGAGCGGTGGAAGTTCCACCGATGGCAACACTTCTATCTGTGGCCGCTCTACGGGTTGCTCGCCATCAAGTGGCACTTGGTCAGCGACTTTCGCGACGTGATCACTGGCCGCATCGGGCAATTGCGTTTCCCCCGCCCCAAGGGGTGGGACTTGGTTGTGTTCATTGCGGGCAAGGCAACGTTTTTTACCATTGCGTTTGTCATTCCTTCGCTGGTTCACTCACTCTGGACCGTACTTCTGTTCTATGGAATCGTGGCGCTGGTGGCGGGGATTAGCATGAGCATCGTCTTTCAATTGGCGCATGCAGTGGAAGACGCGGCCTTTCCGCTGCCTGATGAAGATTCGGGCCGCATGGAAAACGCGTGGGCGATTCACCAGGTGGAGTCCACCGTTGACTTTGCGCGCCGCAGCCGCGTGGCAGACTGGCTGTTGGGCGGATTGAACTTTCAGATTGAGCACCACTTGCTTCCCAGAATCTGCCACGTGAACTACCCGGCGATCTCTCAGGTGGTGGAAGCCACGTGCAGGGAATACGGCGTGAAGTACACAGAGCACGACTCATTCCGCGCGGGGGTGGCCTCACACTTCCGCTGGCTGCGACAGATGGGAAGGGCTCACGCGGAGTAGTCCAGGGCCCTACGGAGGGCCGCGCGCGCGCCGGGGCCCGGTTCTTGGCCGCGAAATCTTTGCCTTTTGGCACCGCCGGGATACCGTTTGCCTCATGGCACACCTCTCGTTCGGTTCGGCGATCAGCGCACAGCTCTTGGGTGCTGCGGCGTTGGTGACACTTGCATCCACCGCCACAGCCGCTGACAAGAAGATCGCCTGTTGGGGCTGGGACTTGTTCGGTCAGGTGAACATTCCCAACGGGCCCGTCACTGCCATGGCCGCAGCGGCCAACACGCACTCCTCCGCGCTGTTGAAGTCCGATGGCACGGTGCTGTGCTGGGGCTACAACTATGACCACCAGTGTGACCCTCCAGCTGGCTTAGATTCTGTTGTGCAGATCTCTGCAGGCGGGTCTCACATGATCGCCAGAAAGACTGACGGAAGCCTGGTGGCGTGGGGCGACAACTCAGCGCAACAGCTCAATGTTCCACCAAAGTTGGGGCAGGTGACTGACGTTTGTGCTGGCTGGGCTCACAACGTGGCATTGCAGAGCGATGGCGTGGTGGTCTGTTGGGGCGACAACTATTGGGGCCAATGCGCAGTGCCCGGCGACTTGGGCACTGCCATCGATGTGGCCGCCAGCAACCGCTCCTACGGGTGGACCGCCGCCGTAAAGTCTGATGGAACTGTGGCGTGCTGGGGATTCAATGACTATGGCCAATGCGTTCCGCCGGCGAACCTAGACCAAGTCGTGCAGATTGCTCTGGGGGACATTCACGCACTTGCGCTTCGATCCGACGGCACTGTGGTGAGTTGGGGATGGGGCAACGTGCCCCCTGGCGACTTGCGTTCGGTTGTACAGATTTCCGCTGACGGTCTGCACTCTGTGGCACTGAAGTCTGACGGCACCGTGGTGTGCTGGGGCAGCGATTACTACCTTGAAAGCCAGGTGCCACCTTCAGTGGGACCGATTGCATTTGTTGAAGCGGGTGGAGCGCACACCATGGCCGTTGGCACCGATGGCACTCCCTACGCGTGGGGCTGGAACATCCACGGCCAGTCAAACGTGCCCATTCATCCAGCCGCTCCTGAACAGGTCGCCGCTGGCGCAGACATCTCGGCTGCGTGGCAGGCCAACGGCCAGCTCGCCGCATGGTGGGGGCACAACACATTCACCGATAACGGGGCACAGAGCGGCGGTTCGCCTGTCTTTGGCCGGGACGTGCAAGTGGCGCTGGGCCAAGCGCACGGCATTGCACTTCTGCCTGATGGTTCCGTCACTTGCTGGGGCTACAACGGTTGGGGTGAACGCAATGTGCCCAACGACTTGGGTCCTGTGATGCAGGTCGCGGCGGGCGAGCAACTTTCAGTGGCGCTCCAAGTGGACGGAACCGTGCGCTGCTGGGGAAACAGCACGTATGGGCAACTTCTGGTGCCTCCGGACTTGAGCGGGGTGGTGCACGTTGCCACTCGATGGACCCACATTGCAGCAGTGAAGAGCGACGGCTCGGTGGTGTGCTGGGGTGACAACTCGTTTGGACAGTGCACACCCCCCAAGTCACTCAACGATGCTGTCAGCGCTGCTGCGGGACTCTTTCACACCTTGGCGTTGCGCAGCGACGGCTCTGTGGTTGGCTGGGGGGACAATTACTACGGACAGTGCGATCCGCCCGCCACTCTGGGGCCCTGCGTCAGCCTCACTGCAGGGCGTGACTTCACGGTGGGGCTCAGAGCCAATGGCACGGTCGCGGCCTGGGGCCGCAACGATCACGGCGAGTGCGATGTGCCCGCCATGACGGGCCGCGTGCTGCAAGTGTCCACGGGCCGATATCACACGGTTGCGTTGGTATCCCCGTACCACCCCGCGGACCTGAATGAAAATGGACAGGTTGACGGCGCGGACCTCGGCGCGTTGCTCGGCGCCTGGGGCACCAACAGTGTGTCCATGGCGGACTTGAATGGGGATCTCACCGTGGACGGTGCGGATCTGGGAATCTTGCTGGGCTCGTGGGGTGCAAGCGCTTCCTAAACGGCACTCGCCGTTCGCTGCGCCGCCAACGCTCTTCCGAGGGCCATCAGCGGAAAGTACAGACGGTACATGTGGTACCGCAGATAAAAGACGCGAGGGAATCCTGTACCGGTGAACTCCGTCTCAGCCCAACTGCCCGCAGGGTCGTTGTCCGGATTTTGTGCAGGGTCCTTGGATTGCTCAACGGTGAGCTGCGTGCGTGCGAGCCAATTCAGCGCACGCCACAGATCAGGGTCATCCGCACCGTAGATTTCTTGCAACACCATTGCTCCCCACGCAGTTTGGCTGGCGGTGCTGGGCCCGGTGCCCATGAGAGAGCGATTCTCATACGTATTGGCCGTCTCACCAAAACTGCCGTCTGGTTTCTGCACGCTCTTCATCCACGCGCCAGCCCGTCGAATCCAAGGTTCGGTGCGTGACACTCCGCACCGAATGGGCCCGATGACCGCCTGCCACGTACCGTAGATGTAGTTCACACCCCACCTGCCGTAGAAACAGCCTTCAGGTTCCTGATGGCGCTTCACAAACTCCACCGCGCGCGCGATGGCTGGAGTGTCTGTGCGATAGCCCAGCCAGCTCAAACACTCCAGCGTGCGGCCGGTGATGTCGTGGCAGGCAGGGTCCTGCATGGCGTTGTGGTCAGCAAAGGGCACGTACTCGTACAACTGGTGGTGGCGAGTTTTGTCAAAGGCCGCCCAGCCGCCGTTTTCGCATTGCATGGCCAGCACCCACTCAGCGCCCCGGCGTGCGGCCGCACAGTTCTCCGTGCCGCCCGCGCGCTGCAGCGCCATGGCCACCATGACGGTGTCATCAACGTCGGGGTACCAGGTGTTTTGGTACTCAAAGAACCACCCAGCAGGACGAGTGCCCGCCGGAGCATTGGCGGCCCAGTCCCCCACCCAACGAACTTCCTTGGCACGAAGCCAATCACAAGCGCGAGCAAGTTGTGGGCATGTTTCTGCGGTGTGCCCGCAATCGGTTAAGGCGTAGGCCGCGATGCCGGTGTCCCACACAGGGCTGAAACAGGGCTGGATGCGGATGGTGTCAGCGCCTTCAATGAAGAACGCGTCAAGGTCCCGCTCGGCGCGCACCACCAGCGGATCGTGGCGCGGCACGTTCAACGCGTGGAACACGATCTGTATGTAGACCATTGGGGGAAAGATGGCACCCAGACCTTCGGTAGGCGCGGGCGCGTCCTGGCTGGCGCGGTTCAGAATCCACGCGTATGCCGCATCGATGGCGCGTCGGCGGGCTCCGGCCCCCACCAGGCGGCCGATGAGCTTGAGCTTCCAGTCCACAAACTTAAAGAACGTGCGCCAGATGGTTGGAACGTCAGCGCGCATCTTGAGCCGGTGACGGTCAATCTGGTTCACAAAGAGTTCGTCAATGCTCTGGCTGGGGCGTAGAGACCGCGTGGGCTGCAGCGTGGCCACGATGGCCAACGGCAGAATCATCGTGCGGCTCCACGCGCTCATGCGATCCATATGAAAGTAAAACCATTTGGGCAGCCAGATGATCTCGGGCGGAATGGCGGGCACGGCGTTCCAGCTGATCTGCCCCAGCGCGGCCAGATAGAAGTTGCTGAAACTGTTGCAGCGTTCAGCGCCGCCCATGCTCAGAACGAGGTCGCGTGCGCGCTTCATGTGCGAAGCATCGGGACTGTCGCCGTAGAGCTTGAGGCAGAAGTACGCCTTGACGGTGGCGCTCAGGTCCACGCCGCTGCCTGGGTATTGCCCCCATCCGCCATCAGCCCGTTGCTGAGTGCGCAGGTGGCCAAGGATGCGCGACAGTACGTCGCGACCGGGTCGCCCATCGGCCATGGGCTGGTCCTCTTGGTGAAGGATCCACTTCATGAGCAGGTACTCGCTCTGAAGGATCGAGTCGCCTTCGAGCTCGCCCCGCCAGTGGCCGTCTGCGTGTTGAAGGGAGTAGAGGGCTGAGGTAGCGGCAGAAACTGCACCACCCGCGCGCGGTGGCATGGTGGGATCGGGGGCAAAGCGTGGTGGTATGGCAGTGGGCACGGGGATCAGAGGTTTGGGGGAAACAGCGTAGCCGCGTAGAAGGATTTTCTCCCGGCCACCGATGGCAACCCTACTTCACGTGCGCCAATTCCACGGGCTTCCGCGTGCGAGCACACCTCACCGCCGCCTCCAACACCCGCTGTGTTTCGTAGGCATCCGCAAAATCCGGCAGGGCCAGCACCGGCTTCATTCCCCCGAGTACCTGCACGATGTCCGCCGCTTGGCTGACAAAACCGTGCTCGTACCCCAGCACGTGCGCGGCCGGCCAGTAGCTGCCCGCGTAGGGGTGGCTTCCATCGGTGCACATGATCCGGCTCCACCCGCGCATGCGCGCCGGCAGCGTGTGGTCCCACCACTCAAGCTCGTTCATGCGTTCAAAGTTGAACTTAACGCTGCCCTTTTCGCCGTTGATCTCAATGAGGTTGGCATTCTGATTTCCAGTTGCCAGCCTGGTTGCCTCAAAGCTGGCCACCGCACCACCCGAGAGCCGCGCGAGAAAGAGCAGAGCGTCATCAACGGTGCTGCGACCGCGTCGTGCACCTGAGCGCGTGCCAGCGTTGACCCTCTTTGCCCCCTTGCCGCTGATCGCCCCACCACCCACATCCACCAGTTCTCGTTCCGTGATGAACGTCTCCTCCACCGCGCCCACAATCTCTTTGAACTCCTGCCCCGTCATGAAACGCGCCATGTCAATGATGTGTGCATTCAAGTCACCATGCGCCCCGCTGCCCGCCAGTTTGCCCTGGAACCTCCACAACAAGGGAGTGTCGGGGCCACCCCAGTCCTGCAGGTACGCGGCGCGCACATGAAAGATGCGCCCCAGCCTTCCCTCCTTCACCAATTGGTGCGCCAGCCCTACCGCGGGGCAACGCCGGTAGTTGAACCACACGAACGTCTTGAGTTTGCCCTTTCCCCGACTCGCCTTCACCGCCGAATCACGCATCGCCCGCGCGTCCGACAGTGTTCCCGCCAGCGGCTTCTCACAAGCCACGTGCTTTCCGGCTTCCAACGCGGCGATCGCCACCTCTGCATGCACGTGGTTGGGAGTGCACACATCTACCAGCCCTACTTGGGGGTCTTCAAGCAAATCTCGCCAGTCGTCGCTGCAGCACTGCCACCCCCATCGCTGCGAGAATTCAGCCAGTTCCTTCACATCGCGCCCGCTTGCGGCTCGCATCACCACATGCAGCGGAAGGTTAAAAAACTTGGGCGCGCTCATCCACGCATTGCTGTGAGCCCTTCCCATGAACTTGGTGCCTACGAGTCCGATGCCGAGCGTTTGCGTGCGAGTGTTGGTGCGGCTGCCCATGATGGCCATCCTTGTGGAAGTGCGGGGCCGTATGCTAACGCTCCGCTTTCACGCACCTTTGCCTGCTCATTCAGTCCCTATCAGAGGAAGCATCATGGACACCCTGAACACTCGTCTCTCACGCATTGAAGCTGACCTGAAGTCCGCGCAGCGCAGCGCCAGAAACTGGCGTACCGGCACGTGTGTGTGCGGCGCGCTGTTGGCTGGATCGCTCATGGCCGCCGCGGTGCAGGATGCAGGTGGAGCGGGTTCGGCAGGCATCGCCAGTGTGATGGACGTGCTGCGCGTGAAGCGCGTTGAAATCGTGGGGGCGGAAGACAAGGTAGTGCTCATGCTGCAAGCGGACGAAGGCGGTGGCCGCTTCGACGTGTGGAACAAGGACGGCGCCAACATCGTGCGTATCGCAGGCAATGCATCCGGCGGAGACGTGGCGGTGTGGAGTGCGGCTGGCGCACCTGTGGCTGGCTTGTTCGCCACTGAACTCGGCGGCCGCGTGGAAATCGGTGATGCCGCGGGTGTGACGCTGGCCAAGATGGAGCGCGGTGAAGAGGGTGGCGCACTCATCCTGAGCGGCCCCGGCGACAAGGCCAGCAGCCTCCGCGCCGAAGCTGGCGCGGCGGGCGCCGTGCTAAGCATGCGCCGAGCCGACGGACAAGTGGGCCTGCTCGCAGGCGTGGCGCAGGGAACAAGCGTGCTGAGCATGGTGAACGAATCTGGCAAGGAAATCCTCTTCGCAGGCGGAGCGACGGATCAAACCGGGGTCCTGCGTTTGGCTGACGCTGCGGGAAACCAAACCGCGGCGATCACCAGCACCGGCGGCGGGGCGATCACCATCAAAGATGGCGCGGGCAACGCTGTGGCGGCCCTCGCCAGCATCGGTGCCGGCAAGGGTGGCGTACTTGAACTGTTGAACAGCGCGGGCCACGCAGCAGTCACCTTGGACAGCAAAGAAGATGGATGCGGACGCCTGATGGTGGCCACCTCCACCGGCGGGCCAGCCTTCGTGGCAGAAGCATCCGGCACGGCGGGAACCATCTCCGCCTACCGCGATGACCGACGTGTGGCTGCCATGGGTGCTAGCGACAATGGCGGACTGCTCAACCTGCTGGACCTGAACGGACAACCCGTGGTGGTTGCTGGAATGGCGCAGGACGGGCAAGGTGGCGCGCTGAGTTTGCGAAACGCGCGCGGCGTCGCGATTGCCCGAATGGGTGTGGATACCGTGAGCTCAGGGGAGATCGCGGTCTACAACTCAACTGGCACATTTAAGAAGGTGATGAGTGCGCCACTTCCGGCGAAGGAGTGAAGCTCACTCCACTCTCGACATAGAAGTTGAGCATGTCACCGGTCTGAAACTCCGCCGCGCTCTGCCCCGCTTCGAGTTCAAACCACGCTGGCACCACCAGGTCTAGAAGCACTGCATTGCGCTCAAGATCCGTGGCCAGCGCACGCCCCTGAACGATGCGCGGATGTCCCCAGATTGGCTCGATAAAGCAGCCGCCAGCGCCAGCAGTCCACACGCGCAGCGCCTTGCCCCGAATGACTCCTTGCAGGCGTTTGCCTTCGCGGCCCGCAACACTTGCAGCATCGGCATTGAGCACTAGCTCCAGTCGATACTCGTTGCGGGGGACTGAAAGCACCACTCGTGCAGGCGAGCCAGGGATCACTTGCTCAAGCACCACTCTGGCGATGTCAGAAACGGCAACCGTCATAGGCTCGAAAGTGTAGTGGGTTCCGCATCGCGTGCGGGGGAGTGCATCGCGTGCGCGGCATGCTCCGCGTGGACCGGTGGCCTCGGCGAGCTACATGGCAAGAAAGTTGGCTAAGAGCCGCGGCCCCTCCACCGTAAGAAAGCTCTCAGGATGAAACTGCACGCCTTCTAGCGGCCGCGCGCCGGGCGGCCCCTTCCACCGAAGACCCATGACTTCACCGCGATCAGTCCACGCACTCACTTCAAACTCTGCAGAAACGGTTGCGGGATCGATCACCAGAGAGTGGTAGCGGGTAGCCACAAACGGATTTGAGAGCCCCGCGTACACCCCCCGCCCATCGTGATGCATGAGCGAAGTCTTGCCGTGCACCGGAACATCGTTTCGGCAAATGGTCATGCCATGACTGTGGCCAATGGTCTGGTGCCCCAGGCAAACGCCGAGCACAGGAATGCGCCCCTTGAAGAGCTGCACCAGACTTGCGGACACCCCCGCTTCCTTAGGGGTGCACGGACCCGGTGAAATCACCAAGTGCGTGGGGGCGAGTTCCTCCGCCTGCTCCCGGGTGATGGCATCATTGCGAACCACTCGGATCTCCAGCGCCGGATTGATCTCAGCAAACCGCTGCACCAAGTTGTAGGTGAAGGAGTCGTAATTGTCGATGAGCAAAAGCACGAGCCGCGAAGGGTAGCGCAGTTGCGCAACAGAGTTGCGTCCTACGCCGCCGCCCGATTGGAGCCACTCTCGTCACGGGTGCCCGCCACCCCGTCGCGCGTCACCACAAAGAGGTCGGCACAAATGGGGTAGGGCATTCGCTTGAACTCTTCTTCGGCGCGGGTGCGCAGGCGGTCAAGGAATGGCTCTGGGCCATCCGTCATGGCCACAAACATGTCGCGCGCCGGGGCCGCCACATAGAAGCTGGATCCAAGGTGGCTTACCAGCCTCTGATGCAGGTCTCCCAAGAGCAGTCGCGCGGCGTCGTAGCCGTCATGCAGCGCGATGATCCCCGCGCGGCCGCCTTCACTTGAGCGCACAACTTGCACTTCAAGTTCAGGGGCATAACGCTGAAGATTCTCACGCGAGAGTTCTTCCAGGTCGTCTGCGGTGACCCCCCACCGAACCATCTGTTCAGTGGAGAGACTCACGGTGTACTTGGGCATATCCAGCACAAAGACGATGGCGGTGTCATTGACCCATGGCACGTGAGCCACCTGTTCGCGGTCCAGAGTCTCAAAGATCGTGGCGGGTTGAATGCGTGGCATCACCCGCGACCGCGCGGCGGAGAATGGCAGATCGGCGTTGGCCAATTGGTCCCCTTCCATGACGCGCTCCATGTGGTGCTCCATGGTCTGGCGCCACTCCTCAGGTGCGCGCTGGACGGTGCGCCACAGGTTTTCGAGTCCAAGATGGCGGCCGTCAACCAAGAGCAGGAGCGGCGTGGCCAACTCCACCTTCTTGGCAGGCCAGCGCCCCTGAACGAATTCGCGAACGACTTGGCTGAACAGTTCGGGCGTGGGTGGCAAGACTGACATGGGAACCTCCTGGGTCGGGGTGCAGGGGGGAATGCTGCTCCACGCATACAGTGCATTACGGGGCGCACAGGAGGAAGGCCGCTTCCGGTAGTTTTGCCTGTTGAGCGTCCGGTCATAACGCCTGCATCAGGAGTACGCACGGAATGTCCATCAGCCAACGCCCCGCCGCGGTTCACCCCGTGCTCGACACTTATTTTGCCGCACCGCGCCAGCACCTGCTCATCATTGCCGGACCCTGCATTTTGGAGGATTCTGCACTTAATTCGCTGGTGGGTCACACAATTCAGAAAGCGTGCCACGCGCTCAAGCTGCCTTACGTTTTTAAGGCCAGCTTTGACAAGGCCAATCGGTCCAGCATTCACAGCGCTCGCGGTCCAGGGTTAGAGGATGGTCTGCGCGAGTTGGAGCGTTTGCGCAGCGAGCTGGGTGTGCCCGTCACCACAGACATTCATGAAGCGTCACAGGCGGAACCCGCGGCCCAGGCGGTGGACATGCTGCAGATCCCCGCATTCCTTTGCCGCCAGACTGACCTGCTGGCCGCGGCCGCGGGAACGGGCCGCCCGGTGAACGTGAAGAAGGGGCAGTTCATGGCCCCCAGCGAGATGAAAAACGTGCTGGACAAGTTGGCCGAGGGTGGATGCACCCGCTCCATGCTGACGGAGCGCGGCACGTTTTTTGGCTATCACCGGCTGGTGACTGACTTCATCGGCTTGGGCGACCTTATGGAGTTGGGCGCACCCGTGTGCATGGATGCCACGCACAGCACGCAGTTGCCGGGAGCCACGGGAACCGCCACCGGAGGTCGCCCCGACCGCTGCGGAATGCTGGCGCGCGCGGCGGTGGCCGCCGGAGTGGACGCAGTGTTCATCGAGTGCCACCCCGATCCCGCACGGTCAAAGAGCGATGCGGGAACGATTCAGCCGCTGAAAGCCATGCCGGACCTGTTGGCGCAGTTGGCGGCAGTTCGTGATGCTTCGCGAGCGGCGATCGGTGCTGAGCGCGCCTAGAATCAACCAGCGCCAATGGCACAGCCCTTCAAATCTTGCGATCATTGTGAACGGGCGGCTGTAGTGCACAACACGGTCATCGTGAATGGCGTCATGCATGAGGTGCACCTGTGCCAGGAGCACGCCAGCGCGGCGGGCATTCAGATTCCCGGTGCGCCCCCAATTGCCAAGTTGATCAGCGAACTTGTCTCCACCGCCGTGGAGCGCCCCAAGGGGCCCACGTGCACACGCTGCGGCATGACCTATGGGGAGCACCGCCAGCACGGCGTGCTGGGCTGCGCCGATTGCTATCAAGCGTTTGCCACCACCCTCAATGTGGTGCTTGAGCGCACACATGGCGGCGCCACGCAGCATGTGGGCAAGGCGCCCACACGAGTTGGCGATTGGCAACAACGTGCAGCCGCGTTGCAGCAATTGCTGCGCGAGCTTGAAGAAGCAGTGAAGGCAGAACAGTACGAGCGCGCTTGCAAGTTGCGCGACCAAATCAAAACCATGCGCCCAGGCGGTTGCGAGGCGGCACCAACCCGCGGCGAGGCGGCGCGGCATGACTGACCGCCACACCAACGGCGCACCACCCGTGGCCGACTCTGACGTTGTCATGAGCTGCCGCGTGCGATTGGCGCGAAATCTGGCGGCGTTTCCATTTGTCAATCGCGCTTCGCATCCGCAGCGACGCGAGGTTGTTGAGACCGTCCGGGCCGCGCCTCTGCCACGATTGATGGCGGGCGCATCAAAGTGGATCGACATGCAGCCGCTCCATCGCAGCGACCGCCAACTGTTGGTGGAACGACATTTGGTCTCCCGGCAGTTCGCCGAGGGCGACTCTCCGCGCGCGTTGGCGCTGACTCAGTGCGAGCAACTGGCCGTCATGGTGAATGAAGAAGACCACCTGCGCATTCAGTCCATGCGCCAAGGTTCAGCGCTGCGCGAGGCGTTTGCCGCCGCCATGGAGATCGACGATTCCTTGGGTGAGCACCTGGACTACGCTTTTTGCACGCGATTGGGCTACCTCACCGCGTGTCCCACCAACGTGGGTTGTGGCATTCGCATCAGCGTCATGGTGCATCTGCGCGCGCTACGTCAAACCAACGAGATTGAGCGGGTGAAGCGGGCTGCGAAAGATTTGAACCTCGCGGTGCGCGGCTTCTACGGTGAAGGCAGCGATGCCATCGGCGATTGGTTCCAAATCAGCAATCAACGCACGCTGGGCGTGCGGGAAGAAGAATTGCTGGACGACTTTGCATCGCGGATCGTCCCCACCGTGGTGAGTTATGAGCGCGAGGCGAGACGAATCATGTTTGACAGCCAGCGACGACTGGTCGAAGATCGCGTCTTCAGAGGCTTGGCCGCGTTGAAGGCAGCTCGATTGCTAGGTCTCGATGAGGCGATGAAGCAATTGAGCAGTGTGCGCTTGGGGGTGTGCCTGGGGCTGGTTGATTGTGTTTCGCTCGAGGCGCTCCGCCGGCTGACCGTTGACATTCAGCCCTCGCACCTGCGCAAGGCGCACCCAACAATCGACAACGATGAAGACGAGCGCGAGGCCCGAGCCCGCGCCGCGCGAACCTGCCTCGGTGAATGGCGGCCGTAAGGCGCGGCGTGAACCTGCACGCGGTGCCCCTGCTACCCCTTGGCCCTGCCAAACAATCCGTCCGCAACCGCCGCAAAGTCCATGTCCTTTTGCGTGATGCCGCCGGCATCGTGCGTGGAGAGCGCCAGACTCACCTTGCTGTAACGCACCATGATGTCGGGGTGGTGCTGCACGCGTTCCGCTTCTTCTGCAACGCGATTCACAAAGGCCATTGCCTTCACAAAATCAGGGAACGCAAACGTGCGCTGGATCACTCCGCCGCTCTGTGTCCATTCTGAAAGTGCCGCCAGCTTGGATTCAACCTGCTTTGCTGTCAGACGCGCCATAGTGGGAACGAATATACCTTTGCATGACCATGCCAGCCCATCGGCACGAAACTGCCTCGCGCATCGCGCCCAGCCCCACCGGCCCGCTGCATGTTGGAAACGCCTGCACATTCCTGGTGAATTGGGCGCTCGCACGCAACTTGGGTTGGACGCTACACCTGCGAATTGAAGACCTAGACGCCCCCCGCGTGAGCGCGGCCAGCGCAGACGCGGCCAGCCAAGCCATGGCCGACCTAGATTGGCTGGGAGTGCATTGTGACGGCGAGCCTGTGTATCAAAGCGCACGCATGCCACTCTATGAACACGCCATGCGCACTCTGGCGCACGCAGGAGTGATCTATGAGAGCCCGCACTCGCGTTCAGAAGTGCGCGAGGCTGCGGAGGCGCTCAGCGCCCCCCACAGTGGTACGCGCGCGTTTCCTTCCGCGCTTCGGCCAGATGACGGACCCATGTGGGGGTTCACACGGCCCGATGTCAATCACCGCCTTCGAGTTGAGAATGAAGCCGTTGGAGTGACCGACGAACTCCACGGCCAACGTATCTACCAGCCCAGCGCGAGCGATGGAGACTTCATCATTTGGACCAAGTCCGGGTACCCCGCGTACCAGTTGGCGGTGGTGGTTGACGACGCCGCGCAGGGCGTGACCGATGTGGTGCGTGGCAGTGACCTGTTGCCCTCCGCCGCCCTGCAAACACTGGTGTACCGCGCGCTCAATCTTCCGCCACCCCGCTGGTGGCACCTGCCGATGGTGGTTGACGCCAGTGGCAGCCGCATGGCCAAACGCCGCGGCAGCCAGTCGCTCAGCGCACTTCGCACCGCCAAGGTGGCACCCCAAAAGCTCGTTGGACTCGTCGCCCAGTGGATTGGCGCCCAGCGACATCTGCAGCCGATGGACGCGGCAGCGTTCCGGCACTTGCTCACGCCTTCTATGCTGCGCACTTGGTGCGCCAGAGCGGTGGGGTATCCGCCCACGTTCACCGCCCAGCACCTGGAGTGGCTGTACTCATGATGACCCATCCTTCTTCGTTCATCATTGGCCTGCTTGCGTTACCGGTGGCCGCATGCGTTGCGTCAATGACCGGCTGCGACGATCACACACTGGTGGATGGCGGCACCTACTCCATGCAATTGGGGGGCAAGACCTTTGCACTCCAAGTGTCTGCCAACGATGCCTCGCGCACAAAGGGTCTGGGCGGAGTGGCCAGCATTCCCGATGACGGCGGAATGATCTTCGCCTTTCCAGACTCAAAGTTGCGCCGCTTCTGGATGAAGGGCTGCATCACCGACATGGACATTGTGTTTGTGGATCCATTGGGGTATGTGACTGCAGTTCACACGATGACCGCGCAACCGCCTCAGGGGCCAAATGAATCGCTGGAGGCGTACGAAGCGCGTTTGGTGGGCTACGAAAGTCTCTCCCCTGCACAGTTTGCCATCGAGCTTCGCAAGGGCCGCGCCGCCGAACTTGGAATCAAGACTCGGCAAAAACTCCCGCTGGACATTCCCGCGCTGAGGGCCGTGGCCAAATGACTGCCGCGCCAACTCGGCGACCCCGCATTCACACGGCCGTTGTGATCTTGGCGGCCACGCCCAGCCAAATGGCGCATGCAGCCACCTTGGCTTCGGCGCTCCCTGGATTGGTTGGCGGAGAGACCTCCGCGCGCGTGGTGGACTTGGCTGACGCTGCTACCAAACCATTCCCAGAGATCAACCCCGTGGTGGTGCTGCTTCTGGGGGGGCGCGACACGCCTACCGGTCTCACAGGACTGCTGGACGCCGCTGAAACCGCGCGCGTGCCAGTGATGATGCTCATTGATGACAGCGGCCGCCGTCGCGCCGCCGCAGAAGAAGTGGCCGTTGAACGGCTCGATGCTCCACCGGAAACCGTGGCTGCGGGCATTCGCGGAATGCTCTCACGACAGGGTGAGGTCGATCGCCTGAATCGCGAACTTGGCGTGGCCACACGGTTCACCAGCGGCTTGCGCGGCGAGATTGCGCGAATGCAAGAAGAACTTCAACTGGCCGCCCATGTGCAGCGCGAGTTTCTGCCGCGGTCCTTCCCTCAAGTTGGCACCGTGCGATTGGACGCCTTCTGGCGCCCCGCCAGTTATGTCAGCGGTGATATCTACGACGTCATGCGTCTGGATGAGGATCACTTGGGCGTCTTTGTGGCTGACGCTGTGGGCCACGGTGTTCCCGCCGCGCTGCTCACCATGGTGATCTGCCGCGCGCTCCCCGCCAAGGAGACAGGGGACAAGTCCTATCGAATCGTTCCCCCCGCAGAAGCGCTCGCACGAATCAACGCAGACCTGATCAACCATCAAGGGCGCACCACCCGTTTTGCCACTGCGGTGTACTGCGTCATCAATGGCCGCACCGGCCATGTGAAGATCGCCAGTGCAGGCCACCCCGCGCCCGTGCTGCTGCGCGCCGCAGGTGGCAGTGAATTGGTGGAAACCGGCGGTGGATTGCTTGGCGTTTTTGACGGCGAGACCTATCCGGAGGCGGATCTGCAATTGAACTCAGGTGATCGCCTCTTGATCTACTCCGATGGATTTGAGCAGGCGTTCCCCGGAGATCCAACTGGCTCGCGCCGCTCGCGCTTGCCCAGCAAGCGTTACTTGGAAGAGTTTGAAGCGCTGGCATCTCTGGACGGCCCCACCCGCATGGTGGAGCACATCGGCCGCCGTGTCGACATGCAGTTTGGAAGCCTGCACCAAGCAGATGACCTGACCTTGGTCGTGATTGAACGATCGTCGGAGCCCAAACCGTGAGAGAGGGCGACCTCGGGGGTTACATCGCGTGGATTGGCGGGGGCTGGCTGGTTGCGCTCTTGCTGCTTTGGGCGTGGTGGCGGTGCGTTCGCTTCTACCGGTTGCTGAGGGACCTGCCCACCGTTCGGATCCGCGGAATCTTTGTGGGGCTCGTAGAGACCACCGGTCGCGTCACCTGCGATCGCCCCGTTCACGGCGGAATCAGCAATGTGCCCTGCGTACACCACCAGTGGTCTGTGAGCGAGCATTGGAGGCGCTTGCAGACCTACACAGACTCCAAGGGTCGCTCACGAACGCGCACCGTCACCGGCTCCGACGTGGTGGCCTCGGGAGGGCAGACCATCGATTTCACACTTCGTGATGACTCTGGCTCAATCCTGGTTCGGGTGAAGGGTGCGGACTGGCGCACCCGCACGACTGTGAGTGAGGATGTCACGACCGACCACCCGCTGTACTACACCAAAGCGCCCAACACCTCCGTGAGCGGAAGCACCGGCGTACGTACCTTTCAAGAAGACGTGGTGGCGATTGACGATTCCATCTATGTGGTGGCCACCGCAGCAGTGAGCGAAGAAGGAAGCACCCTTGAGCTGAAGCGCGACACCTCTGAAGATGACCTGCTCATCATCAGCACAGCGCCAGAAAAGTCCGTTGCAGGCGGCCGGCTGGCGTGGGGGATCACAGCCTTCATCGTGGGTCTTCTTGCCGCAGGTGCGGGTGGAACGGGAACTCACTTCTTGTTTGAGTCGTGGAGTCCACTGGGAGCAAACGATCGCGGGCCCGCTCTGTGGGGCGCGATCGCCAGTGCGAGCCTCTACGTGCTGCTGGCCACCGCGCTCTGGACCGCGGTCATGCGAAACGGCGTGGTGCGCGTGCGCACCCGCTGGCAGCGGGCGGCCAGCCTGGTTGATGTGGAATTGAAACGCCGCAGCGATCTGATCCCCAATCTGGTGATGGTGACGCGCACGTATGCGCTCCATGAACGCACGGTCCAAGAAACGGTGGCCAAACTGCGCGCGGGCGAAGCATCGAGCAAGGCTCTGACGGCACTTGCCGAGGCGTACCCGCAGCTCAAGGCTGACGGGGGATTCCTGAAGTTGCAATCTGAACTTTCAGCCACTGAGGATCGCATTGCACTCGCGCGCGGATTTGAGGTTGAAAGTCGTCAAGTGTTTCTGGAACGGTTGCGCACCTTTCCAGAGGGGGCCATTGCTCGACTGTTTGGCGTGGCCGCGCCGCCGCCAGAACTGGGCGATCAAACATCTATCCGCCTTTGATGTTCTCCATGTAACGGCGAACTTGTTCCGCAACCATCCGGGCCATGCAGTCTGCCTCAATGTTCACGCGGGCGCCTGCGGTTTTGGAACGCAGCGTTGTGTGATCAAGGGTGGCAGGAATGAGCGCAACTTCAAACCACCCCGCGCCTGCTGCCGCAATCGTCAGACTCACGCCGTCAACGGCGATGCTGCCCCGCTCAGAGAGAAGCGGCGAGACACTCGCAGGAGCTTCTATTCTCGTTCGCCATCCGCCGGCGCTGGTGTCCACCCCCACCACCCATCCCACGCCATCCACGTGGCCTTGAACCATGTGCCCGCCCATAGGAGTTGAAGCCAAAACGGCTGATTCCAGATTCACGGGCTCCCCGGGTTGTAGTGCCCCCAATGTGGTCAGCGAGAGCGTCTGGGGCACCACATCAAACTCCAATTGACCGCCGCCATGTTCGACTGCCACTGCTGTCAAACAGCAGCCGTTCACGCACACGGAATCTCCAACCGCAATGCGGTGCGCCCAGCCAACGCACTCGATGCCGAGGCGCGCACCCCAGGGTTCTGTGCGCAGCGCAGAGACGCTTCCAACATGTTGGATGATTCCTGTGAACATTTGGCGCGTGACCGCCCGGCGCGTCAGTACGCCTTGCGGATGGTTGCGCCGGGATAGTAGGTGCGCAGAATCTGCGGTGCTGACGCCCCCTTCTGGGCCATGGCTTCTGCGCCAAACTGGCACATTCCTACCCCGTGGCCGAACCCTGCCCCCTTGAACTTCACCACCGATCCCACGACTTCGGCCTGAAACGCGCTGCTGTTCAATCTGTCCTTGGGCGTTGGCTCACCCTCGGCGGCATAGTTCACGGCACGGCGAAAGTCCTCTGCGCGCATGTCCAGCACCCGGCCCTGGGCGTCAACCAATCGCACTCGCACGGGGCGGCCGGCTTGGTTGGCCGCAAGCACCACGATGGATTGTAAGCCTGAAACCTTGACCAACTCATTCAGCGGAGCGTCCGTGGCAACTTCTTCAATGGCTGAAGGCGCACCAGCGGGTGAAGGAGCGCCTTCAACCACAGTTTGGGCAGGCGCCGCGCGAGCGAGTTCAGCGGCGGGTACCGGAACCTCGCTGCGAAGAAGCAATGCCCCGCTCGAAGGGGTCGGCGCGGCCATGGCGCGCGCCACTGCCGTTCGGCCATCGGCCAACTGATCCTTGGACCATTTGCGCAGCTGTGTGAGCACCCGGCTCACCGGCATGGTCTGCTCCCACCTGAAGCGCGGCGCGGCCTTGCAGCAATCTCGATGTGCGTTGCCCACATCCGTGCCGGCCAGCAACGGTGCGATTCCGTAGTGCGGATTGCGCGTGAGTGAATCAACTGCATTGGCGGGTGTGCCGCCGCAGGTGCTGGAGTAGTAGGCCGGCACCACCAAGTTGTCGAACACCAGCACCATGCCTCGAGTGTCTGCCACGGCGGCGCGCGGTCGAGGGTCCTTCACTTCACCGATCCACGCTTGGCTGGCTTCACCGGCGATCAGGTCAAAGTGGCGCGAGTGTTCCCAGTGCGCTTGTTCGCAAATGGCGTAGCTACGCGCAGCGATGGCCTGCGCGCGGAAGGTCTCCGGGCTCCAGTTCTTAAAGAGTTCGCGCGCCAACACTCCGGGCAGGTATCGCTCGATCGGAACGTCCACCACCAAATCCATGGCGGCGGGCGATTCCGCCAGCGGCACCACGCGAACCGCTCCCGGCCACTCGTTGCCGCCAAACGCAATGACCGCGTTTGCGCCCCTTGGAGCGCGCAGCTCAACAGGCTTTCGCCCCTCCGTGTTGGTGACGCGAGCGCCTGATGTTCCAGCGCCTTCAGTGATGGTCAGCCCGTCTTGAGAGCACCGCACTTCAACAGGGGAGCGCACCGTGCGCGCAGCACCACTGGCGTTCACCAACAGCATCGTGCCGCTGGCGTGCGTCAAGCGCGGCGCAGCACCCGGCTCGCGAAATGCCGCGATGCGCACACGCACGTCCGGCTCGGCCGATGGAACGGCGGGGCGCTCTTCAAAAGCATTGGGGCTCTCCACCGGCGAGCGAATGGCTTCGGGGGGATCAGCGGCAGGCGCAACTCGCGGTGTGCGGTGCGCGGTCGCCACGGGCAATGGATCGCGTCGCTGAGTGGACTGGGAACACCCGTACCCGGCCAAGGCGCCGATGGCGACACCGATCAATGCGGCGATGATGAGAAGCGCCGAGCGCAGTCCAACTCGATCTGGGTGCATGAGTCCGTTCATCGGCGGCGCGCCGCGTCCTGCGGCAGAAAAAGCAGCCTAGCCGGAGAGCGGACGCGGGGAGCGCAACCCCCCCTGCACCTACTGAATCTGGCGCAGGCTCAAGCCAAGATCAGCCAACTTGCCCCGAATCTCATCCAGCGAGTTCTGCCCGAAGTTCTTCACTCCCATGAGTTCGGCTTCAGTACGGGCAGCCAGCTCACCAATGGACTGGACATTGAGCAGTTGAATGGCCTTGCGTGCGCGCACGGACAGATCCAGCGTGGACGCAGGACGGCTGAGCACGGAGGGATCCACCTGAGCTCGGAGCGAATCGATGTACTCCTTGTTGGCGCGCTGGAAGTAACCCTGGTCCAGCCCCTGGCCCAAGCGCAACCCCTTTTGAGAGAGCATGAGCTTGATCTCAGTAAGGCTGGTTTCGCCAAAGTTCTTGTAGGAAAGCAATTCTGATTCCGTGATCTTGAGCAGATCGCCCAAGGTGCGCACGTTCATCTTCTTAAGGCAGTTTCGGCTGCGCACAGTGAGTTCGAAGTCTGTGACGGGGGTGTCCAGCATGGCGCTGCGCTTGGCCCCTTCGCGCTCGCTGCCCTCGTCGTACAGCATGTCCTTGCTGGCCATGATGTCCTTCATGTACAACCGCGCGCGCTGGTGATCGGGCTGCGCCTCAAGCACCTTGCGCAGCACGCGCTCAGCAGCGTGGACTTCACCACGATCTTCGTGCAATATGGCTAGGTTCATCAGGGCGTTGATGGGGGGCTCTGCCTGCGAGCACACTTCTTGCAGCAACTGAAGCGCCTCGGATTCTTCGCCCACCAGATCCAGCATGAACGCAAGACGGAAGAGGTACTCGGTCTTGCGATCCTTGTCGCTCGCTTCACGGTAGGCATCGATGGCGGCCAGCCGGTCGCCAGCGGCTTCAAACCGCTGTCCGCTGCTGAATGCGGCAGCCGCTCCAGCCGGATCGCGTGCCACCATCGAACCACCAATCACCGTGTCAAGACCGGGATGCGCCATGTGTCGTGCTGCTCCTAACTTTCGCCGAAAGGTTTGCCATGTTTCCGGCATAGTCGCCGGGGGAATCGCCCAGTGTAGCGCGGCCCGCCGACGCCCCGCCACGGGTGGGTGAACTGAGCCCCGCAGCGCGCCGTGAACGTCCCCGGGGGGTTACTGCTTGGGTGTCTGCGGTCGCTCCTCGCTATCCAGCAGCCGAATCTTCCGCCAGGCACCGCTCTGCCAGCGCCAGAGCATGATGCCCCCAAACACTCCGATGTAGACGGCCGCAGCCACCCATGGTCCGACGGGGCCAAGCCCCGGCGCAAACTCCACCATCATCCATCCCAGCCCCACGATCAGTGTCCAGCTCAATACCACCGTCATCACTCCTGGCCACAGTGTGTCACCGGCACCTCGCAGCGCACCGATGAGCACGATCCCCAGCGCGTCAAAGATCTGAAAGACCGCAGCCGCCACCATGATGCCCCCACCGACCGCCACAATTCGATCGGCCACTTCAGGAGTGTTGTTCACGCCATCGGCAAACAGGCGCAGCATGGGTTCGCGGAAGATCAGCATGGCGACCGCCCACACACCCATGTAGGACATGGATACCGCAATGGCCACACGCACTCGCTGCGCGGCAACATCCGGCTGCTTGGCCCCGATGTATCGCCCCACCAAACTGGTGGTGGCCACACTAAAGCCCACCGCAGGCATGAATGCCATGTGCATGTAACGCAGCGTGGCCCAACTGGCGTTCATAGCCTCGGTGCCAAACTTGCCCACCAGCACCGCCATAAAGATGGCCCAGCAGAAGATCTCGGTGCCGGGGGCCAGCCCCGCGGGGGCGCCCACCTTTAGTAGTTGCCGCATGGCTTGCCAATCCGGCTTCCACCGGTGGTGAATGCCGTACTGCGCATCCATCTTCTTGCCCAGAAAGATCAGGGAGGGAATGATTGTTTCAGCTGCAGTACCGAGCAGCGTGCCCCACGCCGCCCCCGCCACTCCCAGCGCGGGCACTCCCGGCACACCCGGCAATCCCCATTCAGGCAGGCCTTGAGCGCCAAAGACCATGGCGTAACTCGCCACCAGATTCACCACGTTGCCCACGATGGCGGAACAGGCAATGACCCCGGGCCGATGGAGGCCAAAGAAGTAATTGCTCAACGCCTTGCCCAGCAGCGTGACGACAGCACCAAAGACCAAGATCTGACCGTATTGCGTTTCCAGTTCCACCACGCGCGGCTCATGCCCCATGGCATCAAAGGCGTAGGGAAGCAAAAAGCCAAAGGGCACCATGACCACTGCCCAACTCAGAATGGCAACCCAGATACCCGCCCACCCAAACCGCGCCACCTCTTCTGGGCGTTCCGCCCCCAATGACTGGCTGACAAACGTGTTCACCACCGTAATCACGCCAAACAAAAAGGCCAAGGGCACAAAGCTCCACATTCCTCCGTTGCCTTGCGCGGCAAACTCATCGGCGCCGATTTGCGCCACCAGCATGGCGTCCACAAACTGCATCAGCGTGTAGCTGAGCATGGTGACCACCGTGGGCCACGCCAAGAGCGCAAATTCTGCAAGCGGGCTTTGTGTGCGCCTCACCGTTACAGCTCGGCGAACGCCATGTCGCTGGACTGCTCAATGCACGTGGACGGCTGATGCAATTCAGCGGCCATGGAGGCGAGCCCATTCACCTGCCACATTCGGCTGCGAATGCCCTGCGCGTGCAGTCGTGGAGACACCGCGCGCGCGGACTGCGTGACATGCGATTGTGGATCGCCTGCGTGCACCGTCGCCAACTGCGCGTGAGCCCCCGCTGGGTGAGTGCGCGTGCCTGGCAAGGCTGCAGCAACCACACGCTGCAATTCCGCACCAATGTCAGATTCACTCTTGCAGAAGTCGACTGGCGTAATCGCGCGCTCGAAGGCTTGCAGCCTGTCCTTGACATTCTGAAAGGAGCCTTCCTTCTCACACCACGTGGCTCCCGGTAGCACCACATCCGCCATCTGGCAAAGCACGGTTTCCAAGGTGTCGATCAGGACTAGGGGTGTACCTATGAGACCGTCGCGCAGTTCGGGCGTCACCCAGTCGCTGGGATAGTTGCCCGTGATCACTACCGCACCGAAGGTTGAGCTTCGGTGTGCAGCTTGGAATGCTGCAAAGTCAAGCACGCGCGAACCCTGCGGCACCAGCGCTTCGAGCACTCGCCGCACCCCACGCGCATTGGGTGCCTTTTCCGCGTAGAGCGTAAAGCCACTCTTGAACGTCTTGTTCTCACCCTGAAATGGAACCGGGCCAACGGCCAGAACGGCCGCGGGATCCATGGCAAGCATCCACGTGGCCAGCTCAAAAGCGTCCTCGCAGGAGAGCATGGGGCTCACCACCAACGCGGTGCCCTTGCGCGCGTTCACCGCGTCAGCCACGGTACCTACAGCCTTGTTCAATCCGGCCCGCCACGCTTGCTGCGATTGGTCGCGACCAAACTCCGGCAAACCCTTCACGCGCGGCATGCGCAGGCGCCGCTCGGAATGCACATGCTTCCAGCTGTAACGAACCTCGTCTGTGATCCACCAGGTGTTCACGTCCATGTTGGTGCGCGGAGTGATGCGATGCACGGCGCCGCCATTGTGACCCACAAAGATGTTGTCACCGCTGGCCGTAAGCCCGTCGATGCTTGGGGTGCGCGTGAGAAACCACACTCGCTGCTGAAAGAGAAAGTTCTTGTCCAACAACGCACCCACGGGGCAAATGTCCACCACGTTTCCTGCTAACTCGTTGTTGAGTGCTCGCCCAGGAAACACATCGATCATCTCTCGATCACCCCGGCCATCAACCATGAGTTCGTCGGTACCGCTCACCTCGCGCGTGAACCGCACGCAGCGCGTGCACATGATGCACCGATCGCTGTACAGCAAGATGTTTTGCCCGATGTCTTTCTTGGGGTTCTTCACCTTCTCCTCAAGAAATCGGCTCTGGCCGCGCCCATACTCGTAGCTGTAGTCCTGCAAGTAGCACTCGCCAGCCTTGTCGCACACCGGGCAGTCCACGGGGTGATTGATAAGCAGGAACTCCATCACCGCCTTTTGATTGGCCAGCGACCGGGGGCTGTCGGTGTAAACCACCATGCCTTCGGAGCATTCCGTGTGGCAGGTTGCCTTGAGTTGCGGCATGGCCTCCAACGTGCCCGCGCGATTGGGTGCCCACACTTCGGCTAGGCAGATGCGGCAATTCGCGGGAATGGTCAGCGAAGGGTGGTAGCAATAGTGCGGAATGGTGACGTTGTTCCGCAGGGCCACCTCAAGAATCCGCTCACCCTTGCTAAATTCGAAAGCCTTGCCGTTGATCGTGACCTGGGGCATAGAGGGCAAAGTGTAGCGGGGTGATGGGGCCACTTCAGCGGGCGATTGTGGTGCAGTCGATCACCGCTTGACCCTCGCTAAACGTCACGCCGGTCACGCGCACCAGACGTCCATCGCCGAGTTGCAACTCCAGAGGCACCGGGTGAGCCAACTGCGGCACAAACCACGCACCTACCCCCGATGCGAATGGCGCCGGCAGTCGCCCCACCGTCGCTCCCGCAGGCACCAAACGTGCGGCCTGATCTGCGCCTCCAGACTCAACGCCCCACGCGCTGGCCACGATCCATCCATTCCACTCTGCCGCAGCTTCGATGCCACCCGGCTCGATGTGGACTTGCGGCATCCGTACATCCTTAGGCCAAGGCAGGCTTGCATCATGGGCCAGCCACTGTGGCAGCCGCGCATTGAGCCACGCATTGAGATCCTCGGTGCGCACGCTCACCCGCCACGGTTGGGCTCCAGGACCTCGCACCTTGGTCAATTGGCTAGCCACTCCCTGCTCCAGCGCACGTGAGATGTCGAGCGCACTCTCTCCGGTGTCAGGAGTTGCGTTCCACCAAGTTGGCGCCGTGTTGGCCAACATGTAGCCGGCTAACAGAAGTGCTGCCAATAGCACGCAGCCCGCGATGATGGCGCACGGTCTGCGGTGATCGCGTGCCGGTTTCACCGGACCGTTCGAATCAGCGGGAGCGTGAGGCGCGTCCACGGCGGGTTCCTATGCCTTGTATCGCTTGAGTACCAGCGTGTCGTTCTGCCCGCCAAAGCCAAAACTGTTGGAGATGCAGGTATCCACTTTGGCCTTTCGCGCCGTGTTGGGCACGTAGTCCAGATCAAGCTCCGGATCGGGGGTCTGCAAATTGCGCGTGGGTGGCAGCACCTGATCACGAATGGCCAGCACACAGGTGATGAACTCAACGCTTCCGGCGGCGGCGATCAAGTGCCCCATCATGCTCTTGATGGAACTCATGGGAATCTTGGGCGCCAAGTCTCCGAAGACCCGCCGCACCGCGCGCGTTTCGATGGCGTCATTTTCCTTGGTGCCGGTGCCGTGCGCGGAGATGTAGTCCACCATCGGCCGGCCATCCGCCTGAGTGGCTGCGGGATCAATGCCAGCCTGGCGAAGCGCCATCTGGATCGCCGCTGCGGCGCCGCGCCCCTCCGGCTGAATGTCTGTGATTCGGTAGGAATCCGCACTGCTGCCATAACCCACCACTTCAGCCAGCGGCGTGGCCCCCCGGGCAAGTGCGTGCTCGAGTGTTTCGAGAATGACCATGCCGCTGCCCTCACCCATCACAAAGCCGCCTCGGTCAAGGCTAAATGGACGGCTGGCACCGGCAGGGTCACCCTTGCTTTCACTGAGCGCAGTCAGGCGATTGAAACCCGTCACGCCGAAGACGTGAATCATGGTGTGCGTGCCACCAGCCATCATGACATCGGCGTCGCCGCACTTCAGAATGCTGCACGCCTCGCCGATGGCCTGCGTGCTCGCGGCACACGCCGTCAGGCAGTTGTAGGCGGGCCCCCGCGCGTTGAACTCTCGCGCCAGGTGCGCCAGCGGCATGTTTGGTTCCTGCTCAATCTCACGTGCGGGCGTCATCATCTTGATGGCGTTGGCCGCCCACTTGACTCCATCCACGGCATTGGTCGAAGGGTCCCAGCCCGCCACGTTGGCGCCGACGTAGTTGTCAAAATCAAGCACCCCTTCGCCGGCCCCCAGGTAGATGCCGGTGCGACGCGGGTCCTTGGGTGGGGCTGCTGCAAATCCCGCTTGCTTCCAAGCCTGCGCGGCCGCGCCTAGCGCAAACTGACTGTTGAGCCCAGCGGTGGCATGAACGGCAGCGTCCCGTACAAATGATTCAATGGAATAGTCCCGAACCTCTGCTGCAAAAGTGGTGGGAAAGCTGCGCGCGTCAAAGCGCGTGATGGGACCCATGCCACTCTCAGCGTTCAGCAGCCGCTTCCACACGCCATCGATGTCGTGCCCTAGCGGCGTCACCCAGCCTGTGCCCGTGACCACCACTCGATCGCTGTTCATGCCGACCTCCGAAGAATGACTGCCGCATTCTGCCCGCCCAAGCTGGGAGTCACCACCATCACCGATCGGACCTGTGCTGAGGCCGCGTATGCCGCGTTGGCATTTAGCCCCACCGCACCCTTGGTGTTGATGCGCGCCGGAATCTTTTGCTCCACCAGGCATCGCACTGCCACGGCAGCCGCGATGGCACCGTGCCCGGCTCCACAATTGCCAAGTGCGGGCATGATGGTCACCAGCGGAATGGTCGCCGCACGTGCGCCAAAAACCGTTGTGTACGCCGCGCGCTCGCTGGCGTCTAGCGCGGCAACGCCCGAGCCGAATGGAACGATGACATCCACCTCCTCGGCGCGCATGCCCGCGTCGGCAAGCGCCGCCTGCATGGCGTCCACCATGCCTTCGCCATCCTCTTGTGCGGCAACGCCCAATGTGTCCGCGCAAAAGCTCTGGCTCGCGCCGAATCCGGCAAGTTCCGCAAGCACACGAGCCCCGCGCGCGGCTGCGGTGTCCACGGCTTCAAGAACCATCAGTCCGCCACCCTCACCGGGGAGCCCGCCAATCGCATCAGGTGCGAACGGCCGTATGACACCTGTGCCCTCAAGAGTTGCCCCAGTGTCAGCGAGCCGCTTGGCATAGTGCTGCCGCAGCACGCCCATCAAGTTGGTCTTGCTCTCCGCACCGCCGCTGATGCATGCATCGGCATCATTTCGCCCGATCACGCGCAAACTCTCGCCAATGCTCAGCAGACTGCTCGCCTCTGAGCACGTGATGGTGTTGCTGGGCCCCTGGCAATCGTGAATGATGGTCACGTGACACGCCAGCATGTTCGGCAGGTACTTGAGCATCCACAGCGGCGTGAGATTCTTCATGCCTTCACCGCCCCACGCGGTGACATCAAACCTGCCATCAGCCGTACGGGCCGTGGCCAGCGCGGCCGTGAGTTCATTCTCCTCCGCGGCAATGAGTCCAGCACCAATGTGGCAGCCAAATCGATCGGGCGGAATGCTCACGGGCGGTTGCTCGTTGGCCTTGGTCACCACCCCGGCTTCGGCAAGCGCGGCGTGCGCGGCGCCAACTGCGAGTTCAATGTCCCGTGACATCACCTTCATCGCTTTGCGATAGCTCTTGGGCACCACGCTCTTGAGATCGAAGGCCTCCAATGGAATCTGCCCCACAAAGGGGGTCGGAAACCCGCTGAGATCAAAGGTGCGGCAGCGGCTGATGCCCGAGCGCCCTTCGCACAGGGCTGCCCACAGCGCACCGGTACCCAAACCAAAGGGGGTCACCGTGCCTGTGCCTGTAATGACCACTGAACGACGCTTGCGGGGCATAGAGGGAGAGATGCTACGGAAATTGCGCCCACCTGTCGCATGCCCACCCGTTCACTACCATGGCCCTTTTCCAGCACGGCACGCACGCTGCAACGGAATCCACGGATGTACGCCTTTGTCCACATTGAAAAGACGGCCGGCACCACGCTCAATTCCGTTCTTCGCAAGTCATTCGGCGCCGGGCACTGCGACATGCGCTTGCCGATTTCCAAACGCCCCTTTGACGGAGTTGAGGCGCGGCAGCATGTGAGCGCGGCTGACCTTCGACGGGTGCGCTGGCTCTATCGCAGGTTGTGCGGAATCGCAGGACACAATGTGAAGCCATACGCCGATCTACATGAGGCGTGTCCAGAGATTCGGTTCTTTACATTCCTCCGTGACCCCGTGGCTCGAACGCGCTCACACTTCTTGAATCGCGGGCAAGGCCATCAACGCCCCGACTTTGACCGATGGATTGCGCAACCGTGGATGCACAACTGGCAAACGCGCATGATTGCCGGTGAATCCAACCTGCAACACGCCATGGACCAAATCGGCAGCCGTGTGAAGTTTGTGGGGCTGACTGAACGGTTCGACGAATCGCTCCTTATGTTCGGGCAGTGGCTGGCGCTACCCGGGTTCAGCCCTCAGTATCAGTCGCGAAACAAGTTTGGGCATCAACGCTTACCTCGCGCGGCCGCACAGGCGGGGGTGGACACCAGTTACCTCAAGTCGCCAGAGGTAACCAGCATCATTCAAGAGGCCAACACCCTCGATCAAGCGCTGTACGACTGGATCCATCGCGAGATCTTTCCCGCTCAAATGGCCGCATACCGCGGAGACCTTGCAGCCGATGTGGCCGCGCTGCGCGCCACCAATGCCGCCGCCGCAGTGGTTGAAGAGTCGCTCCCGAGCAAACTGCTGCGCAACTTTGCGTACAAGCCGCTCCTGCACTGCCGCGTGATGTAGGCGCTATCGCATTCGCCGCGCAATGAGCATGGCAAGCTCCAGCGACTGCTCATAGTTCAATCGGGGATCGACCAGCGAGTGGTAGGCGCGCGCCAGCATGTCGTCACTCAGGCCCCGCGCACCTCCTGTGCATTCCGTGACATCTTCGCCGGTGAGCTCCACGTGCACACCACCCAACCATGAGCCCGCCGCACGATGGATTTCAAAGGCCTGCTCCACTTCCGCAAGAATGTGACCAAACTTCCTGGTCTTGACAGGCACTCCCTTGCCCGGACCTGACTGCGGCACCACCGTTTCTGTGTTTCCGTGCATGGGATCACAGATCCACACCACCGTGCGACCGCTCTGCTTCACGGCCTGCAGGAGCGGCGGCAAATGCGCGGCAATCTTGTGCGCCCCAAAGCGCGTGATCAGTGTCATTCGACCCGGCGTATTGCGCGGGTCCAGCACATCCAGCATCTTCAGCAGCGCGGCCGGCTCTGTGGTCCCGTCAACCTTCAGGGCCATCGGATTCTCTAGACCGCGGAAGAACTCCACGTGCCCACCATCCAGCTGTGCTGTGCGAACACCGATCCACGGAAAGTGCGTGCTTAAGTTCCACCAGCCCGCGCGATGTGGCACTTGACGGGTCTGCGCCTGTTCGTAGTGGAGCACCAATCCTTCGTGGCTTGTGAAAAAGTCCACCTGATGCACTTGCGCCAGGTCCATTCCCACGAGCGATTCCATGAAGCGCAAACTTGACCCGATCTGATCCACCATCGCTTGATACTCAGCCGCCAGCGGCGAGTGCTTCACAAAGTCCAAGTCCCAGTACTCGGGGTGGTGCAAGTCGGCGAAGCCACCGTCCACAAGTGAACGAATAAAATTCAGCGTCAACGCCGCGCGTTCATATCCGCGCAGCAGCCGCACCGGATCAGGTCGGCGGCTCGCCGTCGTGAACTCCGGTTCATTCACCAAGTCTCCGCGATACGCGGGCAGCGTTGTTCCATCCCGCGTTTCAGTATCCACGCTGCGCGGTTTGGCGTACTGGCCCGCAAATCGCCCAATGCGCGTGACGCGCTTGCGCCCCCCTTGCACCAGCACCAAGCTCATTTGCAAAAGAATCTTCAAACGACTGGCGATGGCCGCGGGCTCACACCCGCTGAAGGTTTCCGCGCAGTCACCACCCTGCAGGATGAATCGCTGCCCCGCTGCGGCCTCTGCCAATTGCTTGCGCAGCACTTCGATCTCAAAACTGGTGACCAACGGCGGCAGTCTGGAGAGTTCCGCCAGCACGCGTTCCAACGCTGCAGCGTCGGGCCACGTTGGCTGCTGCTGCGTTGGCCGCCTCTGCCAACTAACCGGTGTCCACCCGTGTGTGGCGTGGACTTCGGCTGAGTGCTGCGATTTTGATGAGCTCATGAACATTGCGGGCGACAGGAATCGAACCTGCACGGGTTGCCCCACGGGATCCTAAGTCCCGCGCGTCTGCCAGTTCCGCCACGCCCGCGTGGTCTAGGAAGTACATTCTAGGCACGACCGCTGACGGGCCTGTCAACCATGCTGTGGTCCCAGCACCGGAGTTCTCACCGTGACCCCCAGCCAGTTTGCCGCCACCACGATCCTGCCGCTTCTGGCGCGCATCGTGCTCTGCCTTGCGTTTCTTCCCCAAGGGTGGGACAACCTCATGAAGTTTCCGGAGTTCACCGGTGCGGATGCTCAGCGTTTGCGAGAGATGGGTATTCACCCCGTGGGAGACCCTGAATCAGAAGTCACCGACGTCTCGCTGGGTGTGCTGCGAGGTGAGGCAGCCTGGGGCGAAGGAGGGTGGAGTCAGGAATCACCCCCACCAGTTCGCCCCGCCGAGCCCGCACCAACTCTGGCGCCCACTCGAATCGACAAACCCAGCCCTCAAGCCCCCATGCATCAGCGCCGCCTGTACCAGCTTGCATTGAGCGCCGATCAAGCGCGCCTGCCATTTCCTGTGCAGTTGGCATGGGCAGTCTCTGCTGTGGAACTGGTGGGTGGGGCCTGCATTCTGCTTGGGATCTTTAGCCGAGTGTGGGGGCTGCTGATGGCCGTCATCGTGGTGGGAGTGTTTGTCACCAGCACCTTGCCGCAAGTGAAGGGATCCTGGTTTTTTGGCATGCCCAACGCGGATTTCAATCTGGTGTTCGCGCAGATGGGGCTGCTGATTCTGGCACTCAGCGTGTTCTTGGTGGGGCCGGGTGCGTTCAGCCTTGACCGCGCAATCTTTCGACGCAGCCGCGCACGTTCGCGCCAGACCGCAACAAGGAACGGCTAGCAGTCGTGGTCCCGGCGCAACCCCAATCAGATCTCACGGCGCTCTCCAAGATCGTGGCCGCCTCACCACCGGCGGCGCCAGAACAAAGCCGGGCCCCCGCGCTGTTTGGCTCGCTCATCTTGCATGCACTCATCATTGGGCTGGTGTTCATTGTGGGGCTGGAAGCCGTAGGCGAAGCGCGCCGCCAACCCGCGCCGTTGATGGTGGCCAACTGGACTCCCCCACCACCCCCGCCGGTGGTGGTGGGCGCTCCACCGCAGTTGCCCATACCCGGTGGAGCTCGAGCGGCCGTGGGGCCTGCCCTGCGCGGCCGGACCAACGATGCCGAGGCTGCCGCTGAAGCCGCGCAACAATTGGCACGGCTTGAGCCTGAACAGCGAGCGGCGCTTGAAGCTCGCCCCGATCGCATCGCACGCACCCTGGGGTTTGGCGCCGTGCCCGCCGACGCCCTCCGATCTGCCGGATTTGCCGCCGAGCGCAAGCGCGTGGCGTTCATTCTGGATGCCAGCGGCCCGATGGTGGGTGTACTGCAGGCCGCGCAGCATGAACTTGCGCGACGATTGGCGCAATTGACGCTTGATCAACAGTATGTCGTCATCGTCATCCGGGGGAGCGGTTGTGAGACCGTTCCAGGCACACCCTCTCTTGCCAACCGCGCTTCCATCGATCGAACCCTTCGTTGGGTGAGCGAACGCGCGGAGCCTGGAGGCATCGCGGATTTGGGCGCTGCGCTGGAGTGCGCCTGGAAAGAGCTCCAACCCGATGGTGTGTGCATTCTCTCGCGGGGGATTTCTGGCGCGCGCGCGCGCGGCGGCGCGGCTTCCAAAGCCTCCAGCCTGGCCGCGGCGGCGGAGCGATTGAACCCGCTGGTCAGCAATAGACGCACCGCCACATTCCTGTGCATTGAAATGATGGACGCCTCTCCAGACGGACAACTGCAACAGGTGGGACGAACCCACGGCGGTTTGAGCGGCTATCAGTTCCTCAGTCGCACCGACCTTGGACTCGCACCACGCCCCACGACCTCCGGAAAGAAACCATGAGATGCAACTTCGCCGTCAAACCACTCCGTTCTCCACGAGCCATTGCGGCAGTCATCGCGTCTCTGGCCATCACGGCGCACGCCGGAGCGGCTCGCAGCTTTAGTGAAATCTTCTTTGTGTCGGTGGACACCACCAGCGATGGCTCCACACGCGTGGATTGGGTGGGTACCTCTCTTATCTGGTTGTTGATTCTGATGTCAGTGGCCAGCGTGGCGCTCATCGTCATGGCATGGAGCGGCAACCGACCCGCACACATCATGCCCAGGGCCGTGGCCAATCAGGCACGTGCGCTCATCGCCGAAGGCAAGTTTGCCGAAGCCCTCTCAACCATGCAGGCTTCGCGCAGCGACTTTGCGCGCGTACTGCACGCCGCACTCGCAGCCTCGCCGGGAGGCTATGAGGCCATGATTCGTAGCGCTGAGCAAACCTCTGACGATCTCATCCTTCGCCGCTTCCGGCGCATTGAGGTGCTCAACGTGCTCGGGCAAGTCTCCCCGATGTTGGGGTTGTTTGGAACGGTGTATGGCGTCATCGTGGCTTTTATGACCATCGCCTCCATGGGCGGTGCTGCGGACCCCACCGCACTGGCGGGCGGAATCGGCACCGCACTGGTGGCTACCTTCTGGGGGCTGCTCATCGCCATTCCGGCGCTCAGCGCCTACGCGTTGGTGCGCAATACGGTGGACGCAAGCAGCTCCGAAGCCGCGCGTGAAGTGGACGCCATCTTGGCGCGATTCAGACCCTCAGTCACGGGAGCGACGTCATGAGTCGCGCACGCCGCAAACCACCAATGCGCGTGACCCCCAACTTCACGCCGCTGATTGACATGGCGTTCTTGCTCATCGTGTTCTTTGTGCTCTGCGGTCAAATCAGCACCGTGGAGAATCTGCCATTGAGTTTGCCCCAGTTCTCGGCAAGTGCGGCGCAGCCCCCCGGCGATGAACCGCGCGTTGTGGTGAATGTGGTTCCCGCCAAGGACGGCGCCGCCGTGGGCTACTTGCTCGGGCTTCAGGCATTTGAAGCAACCCCCACCGGCATTGCGCAGTTGGCATCCACTCTTGCAGCCAACATGAAGTCGCGCCCCACCACTGAGATCAACATCCGCGCGGATCGCGCCACCGAGTTCCGCTGGGTCCGCCCGGTGATGGATGCGGTGAGCAACGCGCTGGTTGAAAGCGGCATTCCGCGAGAGAGCGCGCGTGTGAAACTCGTTGTGCTGGGGAGCACCGACGCGTGAGCGCTGCAGCGCTACATTTTTTGGCCAATGCGGCACCCGACTCTCGCGTGCTCCCGCGTGCGTTGGTTCGAGGGCAGGTTGTGCGGCGACACCGGCGGCCCGAACGCGCCCCTTCAGCCATTTATCTGAACCTCACACCTCTCATCGACGTGGTTTTTCAGTTGCTTGTGTTCTTCATTGCCACCACCAGGTTTGCCAGCAACGAACATGTGCTTCGCATGGATCTGCCCCCCCGCACTGCCGTCAGCGCCGCCGCAGCGGTAGACACACCGCAACCCATTGAACCAGCGGACCCCTTTGCGTACATCGAAGACGCGCTGCGTATCGAAGTGCTGCCCGGCGGGGAACTGCGCACGCATGCGCCTGTGGCCGCAGCCACCAATGCCTTGGAACTTCGAACCCTCTTGGAGAGTGCGCGAAGAGACAGCTCCAATCCTGCGGGTTCGCTTCCGCCAACGTTCCCCATCGTCATCGCGCCGCTCAAGGGCACCACGTGGCAGGATGCGGTGCAAACGCTCAACGCCGCCGCCGCAGCCGGGTATCGCAATGTGAGCTTTGACCGTCCCGCCGTGGAGGCCACGCCATGACGGCTTCAGTGCTGCTGCTGCTGGCGTGCATGTTCACACCGCAAGTTTCGCCCGATGCTGTGGTGGCATTGGATGCCGCTCGTGCAGCGGCCACTCGAGAGTACGCCTCCGCATCTGCGGCCGCAGCGGCCTACAAACGACTTGAACGCGCGCGCGAACCGCTGCTTACCAGCGGTGATCCGCGCGCCGCCATCTGGTACGCAGACGCTGCTGAAGATGCGCTGACTCTCGGCCTCGCGCAGGATGAGTGGGGCCTTGATGCGTTGGTTGGCGTGTCAAACACAGAATCACGGCAGCGCACAGGCGCGCTCATGCAGCAAGCATTAACGTGGACGCAACGGGCCGACGAACTTGCGCGCGCCGAACTTGCACAGGGCACCGCCACCCCCGCGCTCGCCTCACGCCTTGAATCGGTGGAGCGCGCGCGCCGCATTCCCTTACTGCGTGCCGTCGCCGCCGTGTGGGCGGTTCGGGTGGGCGCGCTTCCCCCTCAGGACACCACTGCCGTGCTTCAATCCTCCGCCGCACGGCTTCAAGCGCTGGCACTGCAACTTCAGGGTCCGGCGCAAACGCTGGCCACTCTTGCCGCTGGCGCCGCGCTCGCACAATTGGGTCGAGGGAATGAGGTGCAGCCGCTCCTCGCACCCTTGATCGCCAACAATCAGTTGGACTCGGGGGCGCGCGTGGTGGCCATGGTGTTCATGGCCGAGGGCTCATCAACCAACCCCGGTGAGCAACGGCGGCTCTTGGCCGCGCTCAGGTCTCGTCACGCGGCGCAGTTGGGCGACCACGCCAGATTGCTTTTGGGGGACGCGGACTTTCGGCTTGGGTCGGCCGCGCCTGAAATGAACGTCAGCGCACCACCGCCGTGGCAAGGCTGGCTGGACGCCCTGGCAGCCGCCACACCTTCACAGCGAGCAGCCGTCCGCCAGAGTGTGCTTGAACGCATCGCAGTCAACTGCGGCAGCCAATCCAGCGCCGTGGTGCAACTGGCCAATGCGCTCAAACTTCTACGCGCCGCTGAAACTCGCCAACAGGGTGCTGCGGAACTTGACTCCGCTCTCACCGCCGGCACCGGAGGCGTGCCCATTGAACTGCGTGTGATGGCTGAGCTTGAATTGGGCCGGGCTGAGCTGCTGTTGGGGCGCGCACGAGACGGCACCATGCGTCTCTTGCGATTTGCGCAAGAGCACTCTGCCGATCCGTCATCGCGCAACGCCATCGATGCCGCAGTGACGGCCGCACGTTCGATCGGTGATCCCGCCCTGCTGGCCACTGCCTTGGGCACGGCGGTGGAGCGATTCCCCGATCACCCTGATCACAACGCGTGGCGAATTGAAGCCGCCGCCCTCGCGCTCTCGCCTGACGTGTCGCTCTTGGCAGCCCGGGACCCTGCGCCACGCCGTTTCGCTCGCGCCCTTGAAGCGCTTGAGCGCGCAGACCGGCTCCGTTCCACGGACATGCCCATGCGCGCCGACTTGGCGATCGCCGCTGCCGAAGCCGCCAACGAAATGCGCCATGCCGACGACGCGCTGGCTGCACTCAACCGAGTGGCTGACCCCACTGGCGTCTCGGGCATTGCCCCTGGCATTCCCAAGGATCTTCGTGATCGTCTGCTCGAAGAGCGGATCACCGCATTGGCAATCTCGGGCCGATCCATTGACGGAGATCGCTGGGTGAGCATCGAACGCGAGGCCAACCCGGGCGCCACCGCGGATGCCTGCGCGCGGGTACTGCGAAGGCAGATTCCCACTGATTTGGCCAGCGGCTTGATCGAGCCCCCTGATGCAGAGGTTCGCGGCCGCATCTCACGCCTCGCCGACGCCACTCTTCGCATGGCCCCGCCCACTCCAGAACGGGACGAGATTGCCGTGTGCGCACTGCTGCTGGCGCAGACTCCCGATGCGGCACTGCCCGTGGCCCGACGTGTGGTGGCCGCGCGCGGAGAACGCGCCGATGCGCTGCTTGCTCTCGCTGAGTGCATTTACGCCGTGGGAGACCAATCGGCGCTGGCGGAGTCAATGCAAATCCACACTCGCCTCGCGCGCTCCGCTGCAGACGGATCCCCCATCTGGTGGATTGCGGAACTACGCCGACTGCAAACGCTTGAACGCGTGAACAAGAATCTTGACGTCATCGCACCGCGCGTCGCTCGCCTGAAGGCGGCACATCCTGAACTTGGCGGCCCCGCCTTGCAGTCACAGTTCCTCGCGCTTGCTGCGCGGCATGAACAGCCCGCTTCTGCCACCGCAGCAAACACCACCAAAGACTGAATTGGGGGGTTTGAACCGGTTGGGGAATCGCTCATTCACATCCCATTCCGCCCCTGATAACCCCCGCTGGGCTTTCACAGCGCCGCCCCTCACACACCCCAACCTCCGCGTGCGTAGTTCTTTGCGGCGATGTGTGTGCCACGTTGCCATCCATAGTCATAGAAACTCCATCTCTTCACCAGTTCTACGCACTTCAACCCCTTGCGTTTGTGGGCAGATTGCGTAGCATGAACCCTCCCCCTGCGCGGTACCGCAAGGGTTGTTCAGTCGTTCGCGAGGTGCCATGGCGCGGCCCGGAGTCCAAAGCGAGCTCCAGCTCTATCTTCGTGAGATCAACGAGGAAAGTCTCCTGACTCCCCACGAGGAGAAGGTGCTGGGTTGGCGCATCATCAATGACGAATGCCGCGCGTCCAAGGAGCGCATGATCAAGGCCAATTTGCGCCTTGTCATCAGCATTAGCAAAAACTACGCGCACCGGGGGCTTTCCCTGAGCGACTTGATCGAAGAGGGCAACATCGGCCTCATTAAGGCAGTGGAAGGGTTCGACCCGGCGCAAGGCGCACGCTTTAGCACCTACGCCAGTTGGTGGATCAAACAGGCTATTAAGCGCACGTTGATCAACGCGGTTCAACCAATTCACATTCCGGCCTACATGGTGGAGCTCATCGCCCGGTGGAAGGAAGCTTCGCGCAAGCTTGAAGACTCCCTCGGCCGCCCACCCACCATGACCGAGCTCAGCAAGGAAATGAAGCTTCCCATCAAGAAGCTCCTCATTGTGAAGCGCGCGGTTAAGGCGTATCACGCTCCCAGCCAGGCACCCACCAAGGAAGATGGTGAAACCGTTGACTTTGGCGACATGTTTGAGGACATGCGCCATGATCCGCCGGAAGAGGACGTGGAGCGCCGCGAAGACTTTCAGGTGATCCTGCGCCTGCTGGATTCCATTGACGAACGAGACGCCCGCGTGCTGCGCCTTCGCTTTGGCTTGGAGGGCCATGAGCCTCTCACACTGAAGCAAATCGGCGCGGAAGTTGGCCTCACACGTGAACGCGTGCGCCAGATTGAGGTTGAAGCCCTTAAGAAACTGCAGCAGCAGTTGATCGATGACCGCCCCAGCCGCTTCTTCCGCGAAAATCAAGTGCCCGATCAACCCAAGCGCAAGCGTCCGGGTCGACGGCGCAAGGGCGAATAGGGCCTCCGTACTTTCGTCACGGGGCCGCGGGGGCGGCTGGCTTCTTCATGGGGTTGTAGAACGGCATGGGCACCACTCTCGCTGCGGTGCGCGTTCTGCCCAGATCAATCTCAAACTCCGTTCCCACGTCGGTGCTGCCGGCAGGCACAAAGCCCATGGCAATCACCTTGTCCAGTGTGGGGCTCAGGCAGCCGCTGGTGATTGTTCCCACCTGCTCTCCCTGCTTCCATATGGTCATTCCCTGGCGAGCCGCGCGGCGCCCCTCCACTTCAAAACCCACCAGTTTGTTGCGCGGTCCTTGTGCGTGAATCTTTTGCAGCGCAGCCTGTCCGATGAAACTGCCCTCAAGTTCGTTGCCTTGGCCCTTGTCCAGCTTCACCGCGAACTGAAGCCCCGCGCTCAGCGGGTCAATCTCTTCGCTGATCTCATGTCCGTACAGCGGCATGGAGGCTTCGGTGCGCAACGTGTCTCGTGCACCCAAGCCCACCGGGCGCACGGCAGAGATGGCGCCCGCCTTTTCTCGTAGCAGCATGGGAAGCACAAACTTGGCCACCGTGGACCCCATGATGACTTCCACGCCATCTTCGCCGGTGTAACCCGTTCGGCTCACGGTGAGCTTCGCCACCAAGAGACTCTTCTCTGCAAATCGATATCGCTTGAGGGTGGGAATCTCCCGGCTCATGGTGGACACAATGTCCATGACCTTGGGGCCTTGGATGGCCGCCATGGCCGTCTGTTCCGTCTGGTCGTCCATGGCAAAGACCATGCCTTGCTCTTCCTTCACCCCTCTAAACCACTCCAGCAACTTCATTCGATTGCTGGCGTTCACCACCATCAGGTAGTCATCTTCTTCGTAGCAATAGACAAGAACGTCATCTCGCACTCCGCCATTCTCATTGCACACCAGCGAGTAGCGCACCATGCCGCGCTCCATGCCCATGATCAGCCGGGTGCAGACGCGGTCAAGAAACTTGCGGGCGTGCCGACCGGTGAATCGCACACGGCCCATATGGCTCACGTCAAAGAAACCACCGCTGGTGCGACACGCATGGTGCTCTTCAATGATGGATCCGTAGGAGATGGGCATTTCCCAACCCACGAAGTCAACAAACTTGGCTCCGTGCTGCAGATTCCACGGGTGGAAGGGAGTGCGGTTCAGCGTGGCGTTGGTCATGATGAGTGCCGGAAGGCTAGCCGATGCCCTGCGGTGCGGATACGCTCACCGCCCTAGCGATGCCTGTGGAACCCAAGACGCCAGCGCCACGCGGACGCAGGTGCCCGCCGGCAGGCGTGCGCCACGCAGCGGGTCGGTCATGGGCACGCCGTGCGGGGTGCGTGCTCTGCGCCATCGTCATCGGTGTCGTCCAAGCCACGCCCGTGGCGGCCGCGGCCCGCATGAGTGGTGCGCACGCACCGGTTGCTGCAGCCATCGACATCGAAGACGAGACGCTCTCTGACCGCCCCGTCTCGAAGGTGGTGCTCCGAGGACTCAATCGCATCACTGAACAGGAGGTTCGCAACAACCTTCGCATCGCCGCCGGACAGCCCTACGACGCCAAGGTGGTCAAGGCGGACGTCACCACCTTGTATCGGCTTGGGCACTTTGAAGTGGTCTCTGCGGATGCGGTGCTTCAGCCCGACGGCTCGGTTGAAGTGGTCTATCAAGTCTCGGAGCAAGCGGTCGTCCGGGACATTCAGTTCGTCGGAAACACCCTCGTGAATGATGCGGACCTGCGCAAGGTGGTGCCGCTCACCGTCGGTGCCCCCCGCGACGACTTCTTGCTGGAGCAATCGCTGGTGCGCATCAAGGAGCTCTACCGCGAGCGCGGCAACTACTTGGCTGAAGTGAGCGTGGACGAAACTCGGCTCAAAGACGATGGCATTCTCATCTTCAGGATCGTGGAGGGCCCACGAGTCAGAATCCGCGAGATTGAGTTCGTAGGCAACAGCAGCTTTACGCAGGACGAGCTCGGCGCTCAGATCGAAACCAAGCCTTGGATCTTCCTCTTCCGCAAGGGGGACATTGACCAAGATCGGCTGATCGACGATGTGGCCGCTCTGGACCGCTTCTACAAGGAGCGCGGGTACATGGACGTTCGCGTGGACCGCCGCGTGGAACTCAGCCGAGACCAGAGTGAGGCCAAAGTGGTCTTTGTGATTATTGAGGGCCGCCAGTACCGACTGCGCAACATCGTGGTGGATGCATCTGGTGGACAGCAGCTCAATGTCTTCACGCGGTCTCAGCTCCGAGACCTAAGTGTCATCCAACGCGGCGATCCCTTTCAAAAGAACCTCATCGACAAGACCACCAAGTCAATTCAGCAGGCGTATCAGGTGATGGGCTACATCGACGCCAACGCGGACTACACGTATGTGCGGGTGGGCGAACAGGCCGAAGTGGACATGATGCTCTCCATCTTTGAGGGCAATTCCTATTTCACTGGGCTCGTCAACGTGCAGGGCAATTTCATCACGCGCGACAAGGTGATCCGGCGACTGGTTCGATTCCAACCCGGCCGACCCATGGACGGACGTGAGTTTGAGAACACCAAGAAGCGCCTTGAGGGCAGCAATCTGTTCCGTGAGCCGCGCATCACCCCTCAAGTTCCGGATGAAGAGGACCCCTCGGTGCGCGATCTGCTCGTTGAAGTCAAGGAGAAGCAAACCGGCAGCATGAACTTTGGCGTGGGCGCAGGCACTGACAGCGGATTCTTTGGCGATATCAGCATCACCCAGAACAATTTTGACATCTCCGATTGGCCGCAGAGCATGGACGAAGTGATCAATGGTCGCGCCTTCCGCGGGGCGGGCCAAACGTTTCGGTTGGGCATTCAGCCCGGCATCGACGTGAGCAACTTCAATATCTCGTTCGGCGAGCCGCACATCATGGACAGCGATGTGGGCGGCAACATCTCCGGCAATTTCCGCACTCGCAACTACTTCAACTACACCGAACAGCGCCTCACGGGCGTGGTGGGTGTCAGCAGGCGCATTGGTGACTTTTGGAGTGTCTCCGTGGCCCCGCGTGTGGAGAATGTCAAGCTCACTGACTTTGATCCCAACACTCCGCTCGAGATCTACAACCAGCGCGGCCCCAGCTACATCAGCGTTGTGGCCGCGTCGCTGACGCGCACTGAGGTGGACAATGTCATGCGGCCCTCGCGCGGAACTCAGCTTGAGTTAGAGGCGTCCTACCACGGCGTGTTTGGCGGGGACTACAGCTACCCGCAGGTTGGCATGGGAATCACTCAGTTCTTCACCACCTACGAGGACTTCTTGGGCCGCAAGCAAGTGCTGCGCCTCAAGGCCAACACCGCGTACATCTTCTCTGAGAACGCGCCGGTCTATGAGCGCTTCTATTTGGGCGGCCGCACCATGCGCGGATTTGATTTCCGCACGGTGAGCCCCAAGGCCTTCGGCACCATCGCGAATCCCACGGTGCAAACCAACCAGCCCATCGGCGGCCAGTTCCTGTTCTTTGCGGGCGCGCAATATGAGATTCCCCTCATGGGCGACTTCCTCTCCGCCGTCATGTTTGTGGACAGCGGCACGGTGAACAATGATCAGTGGTTGGGGGCCTACCGCGTGGGCATCGGGGCGGGATTGCGCATTTACATCCCGCAGTTTGGCCAAGCGCCCATCGCGCTGGACTTTGGATATCCGGTGTTGAAGCAAAAGGGCGACCAGGAACAGATCTTTAGCTTCACGCTGGACTTGCCCTTCTAGACGCGCATCACCTCCTGCGCCCTGCGGCAACCGTACACTCTCCGCCTATGAATCTCACCCGCCGCCTTGTTCCAGCCCTGCTGGCGCTCTCCGCAGCGCTCGTCGCAGCGCTCGGCTACACCGCCTTTGCCGCGCCCCGGCTCGCGCCGCCACCCGTCACGTTGGCCACCGTGGACATCATCCGCCTGTTTGACAAGCTGAATGAGCGCAGCGATTGGCTGGTGCAGCTCACCGCGCTGAACAAGCGCATTCAGGACGAACTGGTGACACGCCAGAAGGCGTTGGAAGAAATGAGCAAGACCGCCGAGGCCGCCACGGGCGCGCAGCGTGGCACGCTTCGAGACCAAGTCACGATGGCCAAGCTGCAACTTGACCAATGGGCCAATCTCAAGCAAGCCGAGATTGACCGAGAGCAGGGGCTGATGTGGGCCAGCATGTACCACAACATCCGCATTGAGGCGGACAAACTGGCGCAGGCTGAGGGCTACGACGTCATTCTGGTGAATGACGGAGTCTCTGAGTTGGCCCTAGACCCCGCCGCACGCGTCCCCCAATCTCAGCAAGCGCAGGAGCAGATCATGCGCCGCCGGGTGCTCTATGCCAACAAGACCATCGATGTCACTGACAAGCTCATCTTGCGCATGAACAACGCGCGGACCACGGGCGCAGCCCCCGCCACGGGCGCAGCCCCCGCTACTGGCGCAGGCACTCCGTGAATCCACCAACCATCACCAAAGGCCTTACACCCATGAAGATTTCTTATGCCATTTTGGGCTTCGGCGCGTTGCTGCTCGCCGCCGCTGCGGTCATTCCAAATCGCCCCGCTGTTGTCGCAAGCGTGGACATTGAAAAGCTCTTTGAGAAGCTGGATGAGTCCAAGTACAACGAGGCCGAGGTGCGCAAGGTGGCTGGCCAAATGGAGGCCGAGCGCAACACCATGAGCCGGGAACTGGAGGACATGAAGGCGGAATTGGAGACCTACAAGGCCAACTCCCCCTCCTACCAAACGGTGTACAAGAAGATGGAAGAAAAGATGGCGCAGATGGGCGCGCAGGGGCAGTACGGCAAGATCAAGGTCGAAGCAGAGAGCGCCCAGCGCATGGCGGACATGTACCAGCGCATCAAGGACGCCGCCAAGGCCTACGCCAAGGCCAACAACATTGACTACGTGCTGGTGAACGATTCCATTCCACCCATTGAAGTTGCGGGCATGCAAGGCACCAAGCAACAGATGGCGCTCCGTCGCTTCCTGTACGCCACCGCTGAGTTTGACATCACCGATGCGATGGTGGTGAACATGAACGAGGAGTTCAAGCAGCGGCCCAAGACTCCATGAGCCAGGGAACGCTCACCACCGGATCGCTTGCACAACTGGTGAACGGCACTCTGCTGGGTCCGGCAGACATGCCCATTGCGGGCGTAAACAGCCTGGCAGATTCGGGGAAGGATCAACTGACGTTCATTGTTGACGGCGTGAATGCAGGCCGGTGGGCAGCGTCAAAGGCCGGGGCAGCGGTGGTGACCAGCGGCGTTGAAGTGCCGGGCCATGATCCTGCCACACGCGCCCTCATCATGGTCACCAATGCTGACCTGGCGATGATCACCGTGCTTGAACGGTTTGCCCTGCCCGATGAGCGACCGGCTGCAGGCGTACATCCCACGGCGATTGTCGACTCAACGGCGGTACTTGGGCGCGACGTCCGCATCGGCCCTGGCGCCACCGTGGGTCCACGCACCCGCGTGGGTGACGGCACCAGTATTCACAGCAACGCCAGTATCTATGGAGACGTCATCATCGGTGCGCGCACGCTCATTCACTCGGGCGTTGTGGTGCGAGAGCGATGCGTCATCGGCAACGAGTGCATTCTGAGCCCCAATTGCGTGGTGGGTGGAGATGGCTTCGGCTATCGAGGCAGCGCGGATGGCCAATCCATCATCCGAGTGCCCCACCTGGGCAATGTGGTGCTTGAGGACATGGTTGAGGTGGGCTGCGGCACCACCATTGACCGTGGCAAGTTTGGTGCCACGCGAGTTGGCGCCGGCACGAAACTTGACAACCTGTGCCAGATTGCACACAACGTGGTCATTGGAAAGAAGTGCATGTTTGCAGCGCAGGTCGGAATCGCGGGAAGCACACAGATTGGAGACGGCGTGCAGATTGGTGGCGCTGTGGGCATCTCCGGCCACCTCAAAATCGGCAGCGGCGTCAAGATTGCCGCACGCGCCGCAGTCATCACCGACATTCCCGCTGGAGAAACATGGGGCGGATACCCCGCGCAGGACCTGCGCCTTGCATTGCGTGAGGTGGCGGCCATCCGTAAACTCGTGGACTGGACCAAGCAGATTCGCAAGCTCATTGACGACTCCACCAAGCCCAGCTGAGGAGCGGGGAGCGGCCTGCGAACAACGGGCCCGCACCTTCCGCCACATCGCCACAACCCATGACCGCCGCACCCGTCGTCGCCGCCCCCACCGTCTCCAAGGGCGCTCCGCGCCAGCGAACCGTGGGAAGTCAGTCGGTGATTTCGGGCAAAGGGCTCATGCTGGGGCGCGAGGCCACGCTCACCATTCTTCCGGCCCCACCTGATCACGGCATCATCTTTGAGCGCGTGGACCTCGATCGACCGGTGATCATTCCGGCGCTGGTGAATAACGTGGTGCCCAATCCTCGGCGAACCACGCTCAAGGCGGGGGACGTCACGATTGAAACGGTTGAGCACTGCCTCTCAGCGCTGGCTGGGATGGGCATCAACAACGCGCTGCTCCGTCTTCACGGCCCGGAAATCCCCTGCGGGGACGGTAGCGCCATGCCCTTTGTCGAACCGCTGCGCGCTGCTGGAATTGCCGAGCAAACCGAACCACGCCGTGTGTACAAGTTGCGTGAACCTGTGGTGGTTGAAGAGGGCGGCGCATCTCTCGCTGCGCTTCCTGCAGAGAGCCCCGGGGGCATGCGTGTGCTGTACGACCTGAACTACGACAAGAACTCGCACCGCATTCCCCACCAGGCGTACGGCTATGACCCCGCGCGCGATGATTACGAAACTCAGATTGCGCCAGCGCGCACCTTCAGTCTGAAGGAAGAGGCCGAATCGCTCTGGGCCGCCGGTCTCTGTCGGCACTTGACTCCAAAGGACGTCCTGGTGATTGGCGAGGACGGTCCCATCCAGAATTCCTACAGGTTTGAGAATGAGCCCGTGCGGCACAAGATCCTGGATGTCATCGGAGATCTTTCGCTGGTGGGCACCGTGGTGGAGTGCCAGGTGGTGGCCAACCGAAGCGGCCATGGGTTGAATCGGCAGCTTGGCATGAGGCTCTTGCGCATCATCAACCGTGAGCGACAACAGCGCGTGCTGGTGGAGAGCCGCACCATGGATGCCAGGGCCATCAGCCGCTTGATGCCCCACAGGTTTCCCATGCTGCTGGTGGATCGTGTTCTTGAGTTGGATGGCAATCGCCGCGCTGTGGGCGTGAAGAACGTCACCATGAATGAGCCCTTCTTCCAAGGGCACTATCCCGGCACACCCATCATGCCAGGTGTGCTCATCGTGGAAGCCATGGCTCAGATGGGCGGCATTTTGCTCAGCCAAACGCTGGAGCACACCGGTAAGGTGGCGGTGCTGCTTTCTCTGGACAAGGTGAAACTTCGCAAAGCAGTCACTCCCGGCGACCAACTTGTGATTGAAGTGGAAACCATGCGCGCCACGGCACGCAGCGCAGCCGTGAAGGCCCGGGCACTGGTGGGCGATAAGGTGGCCGCGGAGGCCGAGATACGGTTCATGATGGTGGACCAAGACTTTGAGTAAGCGCACCCTCTACCCTTTCAATTCTTGCCTGTTCCATGAGCACTCACCCCACGGCCATCATTGATCCCTCCGCCCGCATCGCACCAGGCGCCGAAATTGGGCCGTGGTGCATCGTTGGCCCCGAGGTGTCCATTGGCGATGGCACCGTGCTGCAGGCGCATGTCGTGCTTGAAGCCAATACGCGCGTGGGCCGGCAGAATCACATTTATCCATTTGCCTATATCGGTGGCACACCGCAGGACAAGAAGTTTCACGGCGAGCGCACCTATCTTGAGATTGGCGACCGCAACCACATCCGCGAGCATGTCACCATTCACCGCGGCACGGGCAACGGCGGCAGTCACACTCGCATCGGCAATGACAACATGCTCATGGGCAACGTGCACATCGCCCACGATTGCATCATCGGCAATGGATGCACCATTGCCAACAACAGCATGCTGGCGGGGCACGCGGTCATTCAGGACCACGCCAACGTGGGTGGCGGCGCGGGCATTCATCACTTTGCCGTCGTGGGCACATGCGCCTTTGTGGGAGCCATGGCCCGTGTGAGCATGGATGTCCCCCCGTTCATGATCGTGGAGGGCAATCCCGCGGAAGTGCGCGGGCACAATCACATCGCCATGGCACGGCGCGGTTACACCGAAGCCGACATCGAAGCCATGAAGGAGGCGTACAAACGCCTCTTCCGAGACAAGGGTGGAAGTTTGGGTGAAAAGATCAGTGGATTGACAGCCAAGTACCCGAATCTGCGCTCAGTTGAGATCCTTTGCAATGCTGTCACTGCACAGGCTCGGGGTGTGCATGGCCGCTCGTTGGAAGCCCAGCGGACCGACGACCGAAGGGCTGCGCGCTAGGGTGCTGGCGGATTGACCTGCCACCACGTCTTGGCCCCCATGCGCCAGAGGGGCCATGCAACTATCATCGCCGCCGAATGAGTTCCAATCCGCAACACGAAAAGGCGAGCGATCTAATGGAGCGCGCAGAGGCTGCGCTCAGACGGTCCAAATGGTTTGAGGCGGAGCGTGCGGCGCAGCGCGCACTGGAACTGGCGCGCCGAGAAGACGACTTCGACTCTATGGCGCGCATCGTGCTGCCGCTTCAGGAGTGTCGCCGACTGCGCCTGCAAGCCGCCATGGCAACCAAGAAGCTCCGCATTCTGGAGGGCGACATTACCGATGAGATGAAGGTTGCCCCCGGCTGTTACCTCGTTCAGCCCCCTGCCGTTGGTGCGGATGCACGCCGACTTCGCTTGGCCGCGTTGCGGCAAGAGTCCCCGGTGGGCGTCTTGTGCCGTGAGCCGCTCACTCAATTGGGGCTCTGTCCTGTTGTGGCCATTGGCCAAGTCACCGTGCGTATCCGCCTTGATCCACCCAAGAACTGGGACAAGCCCGACCTGAAGTGGTTTGCCGCCACCATGGAAGGCCTGGGGAACGGCGCCATCGACATGCTGGACACGGGCTTGGAACTCGACCGTCAGATCGACTTCCTGCTGGATGCTCTGGATAGCGTGCCCGACCACGAAAAACTCCACCAATTGCTGGCCGCCAAGTGCAAAGAGGCCGCTCGAGGATTTGTGCGCAGCGCCAAAGTTGACGTGCTCGAAGAAGAACTTGCTGGCCTCGAAGACACTGAAGTTGACGAAGAAGGCAACATTCGCCCGAAGCGCGTCAAGACCGAAGACGACGATTGAGCCTAGTGCCAGTCCAGCCCTTCAAAGAGTGAGTTCAAGTTGGTGCATCCGGACTCGGTCACAATCACCATGTCCTCCACGCGCACGCCCCCAATCGCCTTGCAGTAGAGACCAGGCTCAATCGTCAGCGCATCTCCCTTGAGCAAGGCGGGACCCTTGAAGTCCAAGAGCGGTGGTTCGTGCACGTCGAGTCCGATTCCGTGACCGGTTCCGTGCGTCATTCCGCACCAGGTGTCCGGCGCATCGGCGGGGGCCAGCCCGCTGGAGTAGCCGCGCGCCTGAATCACACTCAACGTTGCACGATGAACGTCCTCACCGGTGGCACCTGCGCGCACCGCGGCGATCGCGGCGCGCTTGGCTTCAACCACCGCATGGTGCATGCGAACCAAGTCCGGATGCGCCTGCCCATGAACAACCGTCCGCGTGCAGTCGCCGTTGTAAAGCGTGCGCTGATCGCGCGGGAAAATGTCCACGATCACGGGCTGTCCGGTTCGTAGATCGCCCTCTCCGTGGTCATGGCAATCGGCACCCTGCGGCCCCCCCGCCACAATCGCGGGCGGATTGGCAAAGCCCTCCCGCAACAGGTGCACATCGATCAAAAAGCGCAGCCGATCCGAGGTGAGCGGCTCACCCTCCACGGTGAGCACTCCATTGCGATTGGGAATCGCGCGCGCAACCGTCTCGCACGCCATTTTCATCGCTCGTTCCGTGGCTTGCTGTGCCAGACGCAGCCACTCCACCTCTTGCTCGTCCTTGCTACGGCGACTCAGCACGCCCATATGGGCGTCATACTCAATGGCCACTCCTGCGGCCCGCAGATGATCCGCAAACACCAGCGGCAGCGTTCGATCGGAAATGACTCGCTTGACCCCCTGAATGCGCACGCACTCCGCCACCGACTGCGCGGTGGCGGTCTCGCGATCTCCAGAGAGACCCCCAGTGGGTTCAAAGTCTCGCGGGCATGCCACCGCGTCCGTCTTGGCATGCTTGCGCGCCCGTTCCATTTCAATATCGCGCACAATAAAGACACGGTGGAGCCGGCCATCGGGCTTCACAAAGTCCACCACCGCGGCAGGATCTCCCACGTTAAAGCGCACCGCGTGGTAGAGCGACTTGTTGCTGGCGGGAATGCCGGCCATCACTCGGGCAGTTGTCATGCCCAGAGCATAAATCCTTGTGGGGGTTCTTAGCGCGACAAATGTCGGTACTGGAGCCTTCGTGGCGGTGCGTCTGCGGGCAAACCCAGCCTGCGGTGGCGATCAACTTCATACGCGGTGTAATTGCCGCTAAAGAAATACACCTTGCTTTCACCTTCAAAGGCAAGAATGTGCGTGGCCACGCGATCCAAGAACCAGCGATCATGGCTGATGACAACCGCGCACCCCGCAAAGTTCTCCATGCCCTCTTCAAGCGCGCGCATGGTGTTGACATCCAAGTCGTTGGTGGGTTCGTCCAGCAAAATCACATTGGCCCCCTCCTTGAGCATGCGCGCCAGATGCACCCGGTTGCGCTCTCCGCCCGAGAGGTTGCCAACGATCTTGCTCTGATCCGTGCCCGTAAACCCAAATCGAGCCACATAGGCGCGACTGTTGACCTCAACGCCGCCCAGCATCATTTTCTCGTCGCCGCCGCTGATGGCTTCCCAGAGGTTCTTGTCATTGGGCAGCGACTCGCGCGACTGCTCGAGGAAAGCCAGTTTCACGGAATCGCCCACGCGAAGCGAACCGCGGTCTGGTTTGTCTGCGCCGGTGATCATGCGAAAGAGCGTGGTCTTGCCCGCGCCGTTAGGACCGATGATCCCCACAATCGCCCCCGGCGGAATGCTGAAGTTCACTTCGTCCAGCAACAGCTTGTCTCCGAATGCTTTGGACAGTCCCTCGGCCTCAATCACCAAGCTGCCCAAGCGCGGCCCAGGCGGAATGAAGATCTCCACTTCCGCGGCGCGCTCCCGTTGATTCTGACTCACCAATTGCTCGTACCGCTCCACGCGCGATTTGCTCTTGGCCATCCGCCCTTGCGGACTGCGCTGAATCCACTCCAACTCGCGAGCGAGCGCCTTTTGCCGATTGCTGGCCTGCTTCTCCTCAATCTCCATGCGCGCCTTTTTCTGCTCCAACCATCCCGTGTAGTTGCCCTTGTAGGCGATGCCCTGACCTCGATCAAGTTCAAGAATCCAACCCGCCACGTTGTCCAGAAAGTAGCGGTCATGCGTCACAGCAATAATGGTGCCCTCAAAGCGCTGAAGGTGCTGCTCAAGCCACGCCACGCTCTCTGCATCCAGGTGATTGGTGGGCTCATCCAACAGCAGCACGTCTGGTTTGGTGAGCAGCAAGCGGCACAGCGCCACTCGTCGCCGCTCGCCACCCGACAATGTGGCCACAGACTGCTCCGGCGGAGGGCACCGCAGCGCTTCCATCGCCATCTCCAATTGGCTGTCCACTGTCCACGCCTCGCGCCGGTCCAGTTGATCTTGCACCTGTGCCTGCTTGGCCAGCAACTTGTCCATCTGCTCCGGGGTCATGTCTTCAGCGAACTTGGCGTTGATCTCATCAAACTGCTGCAGCAACGCAAAGGTCTCGCGCGCACCGTCGCGCACCACTTCAATGACGGTTCGTTGCTCATCCAACAGCGGTTCTTGCTCCAAGAAGCCCACGGAGTACCCACCAGCCGCAGTCACCTTGCCCTCATAGCTTTTGTCCATCCCCGCCATGATCCGAAGCAGCGTGCTCTTGCCGCTGCCGTTAAGGCCCAAGACTCCGATCTTGGCCCCGTAGTAGTACGAGATCGAGATGTCCTTCAGAATCACCTTGCGTTCAATCTCTTTGGTAACTCCGATCATGGAGTAGATGATTTGCGTCTGATTCTTGGGTCCTGCTGCCGGTGCGGCCATGGCGTCTCTCCAGATGGGGCGAATGGGTCATCCTAGTTTGCTCCCGGCTAGCATTCTGAACGTGACTCACACCCCGTCAACGCGCCATCCGGACGCGCCGCTCCACCAGAACGGCAACTCAACCCCTGAGCCTTCCGGCCTGGGTGTACGCACTGCACGCAGAATTGCCGTTGCCGTTGCAGGGGCGACCGTTGTGCTTGTAGGAGTGGCGCTTTTGGTGCTGCCCGGCCCCGGCGTGGTGACGATCCTGGTGGGCTTGGGGATCCTGAGCATGGAGTTCGCCTTTGCCCGCAAGTGGATCGTGTACATCAAGGCGCGCAGCAGTCAGGTTGCGGATGGCGCGGGAGTTCCGCGCCGCTGGAGATGGGCATTCCCGGTGATGGCTATTGTGGTGGGCATCACCGCCATGCTGGTTCCACTCTTTGTGGCTGTGGTGCACACCCCGACCGGGCTGCGCGTGCTGCCCAAGCCCTCGGCCAGCTACCGGTACACGCTCACCAGCGCCCAGACGCTGCAGGCGCAAGCGCTAGAAGGGGATGCGTTTGCCGCCGCGTTGCTGGAACGCTGCCAGACTTCCCCCGCCAATCCCCAGCCGTAGATTCGCCGGTCGCCTACCGGACCCTGCGTGAGTGCGATATTCCTCCGGGGTGCAGTCGCAGGAAGCCTCTCTCTGCTTTGCGGACGCAGCACGTGTGCTACAGGCGTCGCAGGTGTGGGTCTCGCCTCGCGCATCGTTTGCGGCTCGGAATCCAAACCGTACGGTTGGGGTGAGGTTGAGGTGAAAGGTCGCGGCGCCAGCCGCACCCTCAAGGGCCTCGATAGTTCCACCAACCGCAGCCTGGTGCTGCGGGAGATAAACATGCGCGGCATCATTTCAGTTTGTGCAGGTGCCTTCTCGTTGTCGAGTTTGGCCATCGCCGATTACGTTGACGTCAGTTTCCTGGGCACAGGCAGCGGGCAGACGGTCAAGATCACTTCCCCATCCCGCACCGGGTCCCTCTTTGCCGGTCAGCTGCGTCATCAGTTGTCCAATGGGCCAGCCGGTTTCAACGGGGACTGGATTACCTACTGCACCGATCTGGCGCAGACCGTTTCTGGGAGCACTTCGCAGTTTGAATTGGTCGCTGTTGACCAATTGCCGGACCGCGGCGGAATGGGGGCCGCCAAGGCCCAAGCCATTCAGGACATGTACACCTTTGCAGCCGGCTCTCAACTCTCCAACAGCACCTCCAATGATCTGGCCACCGCCTTCCAATTGGCCATCTGGGAAGTGGTGAGTGACTTTGACGCAGGTGGTGTGGCCAACAACTTGAGCATGACGGCGGGGTTCTTCACCGCCACCATGAACAACGGCGCCGCACTGTCTGCCGGGATCTCAGCTCATATCTCCGCCCTCTTCGCGGCCATTGGCGCCAATTCCGCCTCTGACCTCGTGGGGATCCGCAGCGGCACACGGCAAGACCAGCTGCTGCAGGTAATTCCCGGGCCCGGCGCGCTCGCTCTCGCCGGGTTGGGAATGGCAGTGGCAGGTCGCCGTCGACGGGCTTAACAGTTATAGGACTGACAGTTTCCTCCACGCGCTCCGGGCGATCCAGATTCTTGGATCGCCCGGAGCTCCTTTTGTAGGCAAAAAGTCGCTGGATCGGGCCAGCCCGTCGATTTGGTGCTCTGGCCGGGAAAAGTCCTGCAGATTCCTTGCGCCTGTTGATTGACACCCTCCGGTACCGGGTTACCTTCCGTCTACGACTCGGCCTCCTTTGGCCGCTGTTGCCATTACGGGAAAAGGGCCAATCCGAATCACCGGGTCGTCGTAGACGTTCTCGTCGACCCTTTGCCTGAGTTTCCCGTCCCCTTTATTTCCCTTTTGCGTCGTCAGAAAAAGTTTGTCGCGGCACGAGTAGGGACACTCGTGCAACCCTTCGGGGGGTTCACGCCGCGCCAAGCCTGACGAAAGAGAGCCGCAGCTAACCGCTGCGGGAGAGTGAATCATGCGAACCCTGCTCACTGTTTCAGCAACCGCGCTCGTCGTGGCGAGCACCGCTAGCGCTGGCTTTGTCGACGTCGCCTTCGTGGGCGCCGGCGCCGGCCAGATGGTGAAGATCACGTCACCCGGACACAACGGAGACGTCTTCGCTGGCCAGATCCTCCTTGCCCTCAGCAACTCTGGTGGCAAGGGCCTGGACGGCAACTGGATCGCCTACTGCGCCGACTTGGCCCAGACCGTGACCAGCAGCACCGAAACCTACCAGTGCCTGCCCGTGGCAATGCTCCCCATGAGCGGTCCGATGGGCGCCGTGAAGGCCGCTGCCATTGAAGAGCTGTACTGGGCTGCCGCTGGCAATCAGTACACCGCTGACAATGACTTCGCCGCTGCCTTCCAGTTGGCCATCTGGGAAATCATTACCGATTACACGGGTGGCCCCGCTGCCCTGGGAATGATGACCAGTGGTGCCTTCCAGGCCACTATGACGGACAGCTCCCCCCTCTCCGCTCCCATCAGCTTCTACCTCTCCTTCCTCTTTAGTGCGGTGGGTAGCGGCAATACGGCCAACCTGGTCGGCTTGGGCAACGAGACCTATCAGGATCAGATCATTGAAGTCATCCCAGGCCCAGGCGCTCTAGCCTTGGGTGCCGTGGGCGCGCTCATCGCGGGCGGCCGACGCCGCCGAGCCTGATTAGAACACTCTCTCGCAGTCGCCCGCCCTTCGCAGCGGGCCATGCAGGCGCCTCGGTTTCGACCGAGGCGCCTGCTTATTTTTGCACCGTTCGCAACGCTCGAGAATCAGAGAACGCCCGAGAAACTGAGATTGCTCTCAGCGTGCTCAAATTGATTTGCCCACGCAGAATCTGGGGCTATGGTCACGGTTCGCAACGGAACCACCCTTTCGGTTCCCTGCGAGTTTGGGTCAGCTAGGACCGTCATTGGTTGATGTGGGCTGGCCCGACTTGTTCCCCTCCCTTACCGCGTTCACGCGGGAAAGCGAATCATGCGTACTCTGATTTGCGCTTCTGTTTCTGCGTTGGCTATTTGTAGTTTTTCTCATGCGGGGTTTGTTGACGTCGCCTTCACGGGTACTGGCAAGGGCCAGAACGTAAAGATCGTCTCACCCGGCCACAATGGAAACGTCTTTGCGGGCCAGTTGAACTTTGCGCTCAGCAACAGCACCGCGGGCGACTTCCTGAACGGCAATTGGATCGGGTTCTGCACCGACCTCTATCAAACGGTGAGCGCGGGAACCAATCAGTATGAGGTGCTTCCGATTTCTGCGCTTCCCATGGGCGCCCCGATGGGCGCCGCCAAGGCCGCGGCCATCCAGAGCATCTATTCCTTCGCGGCCGGCGCTCAACTCTCCAGCGGAACCACCAACGCATTCGCAGCGGCGTTCCAACTGGCCATCTGGGAGATCGTCACTGACTACACGGGTGTTGGCCCATCGCTGGGGCTCAACATCACCTCTGGTCTTTTCTCTGCCACCAAGACTGATGGCGACCCGCTCTCAGCCACCATCATGGGCCATCTGGCCAGCCTGTTCGGAGCCATCGGCACTTCAGGTGATGCCAATCTCATTGGCATTGGTAGCAGCAACCGCCAGGATCAGATCCTTGAAATCTCAAACGTGATCCCCGGACCGGGTGCCCTCGCCACTGCGGCGATCGGCGTCCTGCTGTCGGGTGCTCGCCGCCGCCGCAGCTGAGCGCACACGTTTGATCACCGCCCGCGCCACATTGGCGTGGACTAGACAGGCGCCTCGGCTCACGCCGGGCGCCTGATTCTTTTTACTCTGCGCCCCGCATCTGCACCGGCGGCCCAAAGTTCTCCCATCCATTGCGGGTGACCAAACCACTTGGCCAAGGGGCAGGGCTCGAGCGCAGCGCAAGCCAATCGCGCGCGGGAACTACCCCCATGGCCACGCTTCCTTTCAGGGGCATCACTGGTGAAACCCCCGTTACTTCACCAAAGGCATTCGTCACCACTTGCGTGGGAAACGCTTGGCATCCGCGGGCCAAGAGTGTCAGGCTCCCCTCGGCTCGCATGGCGTTGTCAATGAACACGTTTGCCAGCGTTACGTGAAGCGTGCCCGTGCCATCCACGTGAGAGTGCAGCAGCGCCCTCAGCGGAAGAGTGTCTAGTTGTAGGTCGCTGAATGAACCAATCAAGCGCAACGGTTGTGGCGTTTCAAGCAGATCACCACGTGACTTGGGCACGTCACTCTCAAACCTCAAGTGAACGCTCTGAACATCTGTGTCCAAATGAGAACCGGGGCCGGAACGCCAGCGCAGCAGAAACACCACCTCTGCGCTTTCCGGTGGCTCTCTACCCCCGTGGCGCCAGGAGACCAGCTCCAAGGACCCCACCACCGGCGGGTTGTTGGGTGAATCGGGATCACCAC
>CAZXGD010000014.1:0-68127 GCA_964640485.1 uncultured Isosphaeraceae bacterium
CGCGCAGCGCGCACACCGCGTCCAAGTTCACGGCGATGGGCAGCGCAAAGCCTTCGGCATAGTCCACGTGATCGCCGATGAGGTTCACCCGTCCCGGTGCACGAGCCAGCGCCGTGGGGCGGCCGCCAAAGTGCCGCTCAAAGGCGGCCAACGCACGAGCGGCGGCGGGCTGTTGACTTTGCGCGTGAAGCACGGTTGGATGGTACGAGCCTTCCTGCCACCGCCGTATTGAGTGCGCCACTTTCGTATAGTTACTGCCGCGATGGCTGATCAGATTGTTGCCACAGGATTGCGCAAGAGCTTTGGCCGATTTGAAGCGGTCAAAGGGATCGACCTGCGCGTGCCCGCCGGGCAGGTGCTGGGATTCTTGGGGCCCAATGGTGCGGGCAAGAGCACCACCATGCGGATGCTCACGGGTTTTCTGGAGCCCACCGCGGGCACGGTGGAACTGTGCAGAATTCCACTCGCTGAGCGCGCCCTAGAAGCCAAGCGCATGATTGGCTACCTGCCTGAAGGGGCGCCGGCATGGGGAGACATGCGCGTAGAGGAATTCTTGGCCTTCATCGCCCGCGCGCGCGGTTACTTTGGCATGGAAGCCCGCAGCCGCGTGAACGATTCAATCGAGCGCGTCAACCTTGGGCCCTATCGCCGACAGGTGATCGAAACTCTCAGCAAGGGGTACAAGCGCCGCACGGGTCTTGCGCAAGCGCTGCTCCACGATCCGCCCATTTTGGTGCTGGATGAACCGACCGATGGTTTAGACCCCAACCAGAAGCACGAAGTGCGCCAGCTCATACGAAAGTTGGGCGGCGAGCGTGCGGTGGTGCTGAGCACGCACATTCTTGAAGAGGTGGAAGCAGTGTGCACGCGCGCGGTCATCATGAATGAGGGGCGCATTGTGTTTGATGGAACGCCCGCAGAGCTGGACGCCCGCGCACCCCGAGATGTTCAGCGCAATCGGCTCGATCACGTCTTTAGAATGCTCACCACCGCAGATAGCGCTCGCGCGCCCCGCACAGGAGCTGGCGCATGATGACCCGCGTAGCCACCATCGCACGCCGGGAGTTTGCCGCTTACTTTGCCTCGCCGTTGGCCGCGGTCTTTTTGGTGATTTACCTCTTTATGGCCGGGGTGTTTACGTTTCAACTGGGTGGCTTCTATGACAGAGGCCAGGCTGATTTGCGCCCGTTCTTTCAGGGCCAACCTTGGCTCAACCTGTTCCTCGTGCCAGCGTTGAGCATGCGCCTCTGGGCCGAGGACCGGCGCACAGGCACGATTGAACTTCTGCTGACACTGCCATTCAACATTCGAGACTTGGTGCTAGGCAAGTTCTTGGCCGCGTGGGCGTTTGCAACGCTGGCGCTGGTGCTTACGGTTCCGTTGTGGTTTACGGTGGCTTGGTTGGGCAACCCCGATCACGGAACCATTCTCGTGGGGTACTTGGCCAGCGCGTTGATGGCGGGCGCTTTTCTGGCGGTGGGGGCCTTTTTAAGCGCGTTCACTCGCAATCAGGTGATTGCATTCGTGGTGACCGCCGTAGCGTGCTTTCTGCTGTTGGTGACGGGCTTTCCGGTGGTACTGGACTTTGTGAGTAGTTGGGCGCCGCACGTGGTGAGCCAGGCATTGGCGGGCATGAGTGCGCTGGTGCACTTTGACTCCATGATGCGGGGCGTGATCGACGCGCGCGACGTTCTGTACTTTGCCTCCGTGATGGCGGCCTTCCTGTGGATGAATGGCGTGGCCGTGGAATGGAAGAAGGCGGATTGAAGTGAGCCAACGCACGCAACAACGCCGCAACGCACTGCTGGCAATGGCCGCCATGATTGTGGCGCTGGTGGCCTTGAACACCGTGTTGGCCTACTCCCTGCCCCGAGCGCGCGTGGATCTAACGCAGGATTCGCTCTACTCGCTCAGCGCGGGCACTCGTGCACTGATCGCACGCTTGGATGAACCCGTGCGCTTGGACTTGTACTGGACTGCCAGTTCGGCCGAGGGGCTACCGCAACTGCGGACACACGCACAGAGGGTTCGCGAGTTTCTTGAAGAATTGCAGGGGCTTTCGGGGGGTCTGGTGCTATTGCGCGTGGTGGATCCTGAACCATTCAGCGAAGCTGAAGATGAAGCGCGCGCCGCAGGTCTGCCCGCGTTGACTGTGGATGGCAGCGGCCGCACGCTGACACTTGGCCTGGTGGTGCGCGGCGCGACCGACAAGCGCGAGACCATCCCGTACTTGTCTCCCGAGCAAGAACCCTTCCTGGAATATGAAGTGCTCCGGGCCGTTGCCGCGGTGGGTCGGCCCAACAAGCCGGTGCTGGGCATCGTGAGCGGTATGCCGCTGGAAGGCGCCCCCGATCCCACGCGGCAGTTTGCCCCGCAATCTCCTCCGCTCGTGATCGAGCAGCTGCACGCGCTCTTTGACGTGCGCATGATTCCACCGACGGAGACGGTGCTTCCACAAGGGATGACCACGCTCTTGGTCATTCAGCCTAGGAAGTTCGCGCCCGAGATGCTGCAGGCGATTGACGCTTGGGCGATGGCAGGCAAACCCCTCATTGTTCTCGCCGATCCGTACGCGGAAACAGATGCCGACCCCGACTCACGAGCGATGGGGGCCAAGCGCGGAGGCACCACATTTGAGTTTGGCAATCTGCTCGCCGCATGGGGAGTGCACATCGCCCCCGACTGGGTGGTGGGCGATCGCACCTTCGCCACTCGCATACAAACGCGCGCGCCCGGCGGCGGCGTGCGCAGTCTGGATTACCCCGCGTGGCTCAGTCTCACGCGCGAGAGTCTTTCCAAGACAGACCCCATTGTGGGAGCGCTCAATCAAATCAATCTTATGAGCTCGGGCGCGATCACTACGTTGCCGGGGGCTGCTTGCACCGTGAGCCCTGTGATTGAAACCAGCACCGATGCGCAGCTCATCCAAACCCTGAAGCTGGGCTTCTTTGGTGATCCGGAACAACTCATCAAGGACTTTGTTTCTGATGGAGAGGCGAAGGTGCTGGCGGCACGGATAAGCGGCCCCATTCGCAGCGCTTTTGCACCGGACCAGCCAGCCAGCGGCAATGCCAACATCCTTTTGGTGGCAGACGCGGACCTGCTGGCAGATCAGACCTGGGTGACGGAAGACCGCGCTGGCGGCGCGTCAATGGGCAAGCGAGCGGTGAGCGACAACGGGCCCTTCATCGTGAATGCGGTGGAGTTGATGGCGGGCGATCCCGCGCTGGCGCATGTTCGCGGCCGGGGGAGCTACCGCCGCCCCTTCGAAGTGGTGGAAGAGCTGCGCCGCGCCGCAGAGAGCAAGTACGTGGCGCGCGAGCGAGAACTGCAGGATGAGATCCGCAAGGGCGAGCTGCGCATGGGCGAACTTCAGCGCGAGCGCACACCCGACGGCGGGCAGGCGCTGGTGCTCACGCCGAAGCAATCACAAGACTTGGCGCACTTGCAAACCCAGGTGCTCGACGCGCGCAAGGAGTTACGCCAACTGCAGCACACATTGCGGCGCGACGTTGAGAGCCTAGGGTTCAGGCTGCTGCTGGGCAATACGGTCATCTGGCCACTGTTCGTGGCCGCCGCAGCGCTCATGTGGTACATGCTGCGGGGCAGGACATCCCGCAAAGGAGCGCTCTCATGAAGCGAGGACCAGCACTCGTGCTTGTGGTTTGTGCCGCAGCGTTAGCCACCGTGGCGGTGCTGGTGATGCGTGGCGGGAGTGTGCCCGTTCAAGCTGGCCAACCGTTTGTACCGGGTTTGACTGATCGTGCCAACGAGATCGGTGCCGTGGAAGTGCTGCGCGCCAACGCCACCATTCGACTGGAGCGCTCACCCGATGGAGCGTGGAGCATCGTGACCAGCGATGGTTACCCCGTGCACACTGAGTTGGTTCGCGCACTCATCGTGAGTTTGGGCTCACTTGAACTGCATGAACCCATGACCACCAAGCCGGAACGGCACGGCGAGTTAGGGTTGGCTTGGCCCGATGCGCAGGGACGCGCGCGCAGAGTTCGACTTCTGCCTGCCCAGCCCGGGGGCGCAGCCATCGCGGATGTGGTGCTTGGCGAAGAGCGCGCACAGCCGGACACGGTTTTTGTGCGGACCTTTGACAAACCCGAAACGTGGCGCGCGCGAGGACGCGTGCAATTGCCGGGGGAGGCGCTTGGGTGGATCGATCGATCGCTGCTCACGCTTCCTGACACGGAATTGATCTCAGCGTCGTTGCGTGGTCTTACGCTCACGCGCCCCACCGACGCGGCAATCTCGAGCGGGCCTCCGCCTGCGTGGTCTCCAACGGTGGCCCCAGGATCCACGTGGAATCCGCAGCAGATTCAGAGCGCACAGACAGGGCTTGCGCCATTTCTACAACGGCTTGAGTTTGAGGGTGTTCGCAAGATTCGTGCGCAGGCGCAGGCAGAACCGCAGTATTCGCCGGTGTTTGAAACGCAGGGCGCCACCGTCAAGGTGCACGGCCACAAGGAGTCCGATGGAGTGTGGTTTAGCGTGGAAGTGCTGCCGCGCCCGGGCGTTCCGGTGGCTGACCAAAGCAACGCTGGGCGCGGAGATCCATTCGTGCCTGACTACTCCGCGCTTGCCCAGCAGGTGGCTGGCTGGGAGTATCGCATGCCACACTGGAAAGTTGACGCGCTGGAGCGAACGGCCTCAGCGGGGGCATTGAACACTCAAGCCCCCAGCCATCCGCCCGCGGGCGTCACCGAGGAGCCCAACAAGTAGCACCGGGATCCGCGCCCTCCGCTGGTAGACAGCGGTAGACTTTGCCCGCATGAAGGCACTATTCAAAGTTCTCATCGCGATCGTAGTGGTCTTGGTGGTGGGGTTGATCGGCGTGTACCTCGCACGCAATGTGATCGCCGCCTCAGTCATTCGCACCGCCGCATCCAGCGTGCTGGGCGTGAAGGTGGACGTTGAATCCGTGGACGTGAACTTGGGTGGATCGGCGCAGTTGAATGGCTTTGCCGTAGGAAACCCCCCCAACTACAAGCAGCCGCATGTGCTTACGGCAGGCATGATTCGCGTGGTGCTGAACCCCAGCGAGTCCACCACCAGCAAACTGGTTGTGGAAGAAGTGCTGCTTGATGATGTGGACGTGTTCTTTATCGCCAAGGATGGAAAGAACAATGTGTCCCAAATCACCGATGGGTTACAGAGTTCGGGTGGCGAGAGTTCCAAGGGCGGAGAGTCCATGGAAATCGTCATCAAGAAAATCGTCTTGACCAAACTTCAAGCACACGCATCCCTAGATGACTCTCCCGGCGATGCGCTGGCCATGATCGAACGAATTGAGCTCACCAATATCAGCACCAAGGGTGGCGTTGACGATGCATCCAGACAACTATCCGGCAAGATCTTTGAGATCACCATGCAAGCCACCTTTAACGCAGTCGGCAAGCAGTTGCCCGGCGCGATCTCAGAGGGCGTCGGCAAGAGTCTTGACGCTGCAGGTGTGGTGATCGGCCAGACGGCCAAGGCCGTCGGTGAAGCTGCAAACAAGGCTGTTGAGGGCGCAGGAAAGGCACTCGAAGGTGCCGGCAAGGGACTTGGCGACCTTTTTGGTGGCAACAAGGACAAGTAGAGCGTGTAGAACGGTGGGTGCGTGTTCCCCCCTGCTTCTTCCAACTCCGCGCCGTGGCTTGGCATCGCTGCTGCATTCTTAAGCACTTGGTGCTTGGATTGCCATGACAGCAGCAGCGCCAAAGGAAAGGTGGACTTTCAAGCGCTCATTGAGCGTCTGCCCGACACCCGCCGCTCGCCGGAGGACGCGGACCTGTTACGCCGTGCCAGGATTCGAATTGCCGATTCAATCATGCCCCCTGCGGGTGAAGATCAGCCCAGCGCCGAAGAGCGCGCCAATGCGATCCCAGCATTTGCGGCGGCCGCACACGTAGCGCGCACGGACATCGTGCCGGCGCCCACAAGTCCCAGACGCCTCAACCGAGTGGAGTACGCCAACACGGTGCGCGATCTCTTTGGCGTGGACATCAGCGATTTGGGATCGTTACCACCCGACGACGTGGGCGCGGGCTTTGACAACGTGGCAGCGGTTCTTAGTCTGTCGCCCGCATCGTTTGAGCGCATGATGGATCTTGCTGAATTGGTGGCGCAGCGGGCGTGCCCCGAACGCGACGCACCGGTTCCCGCAGAAATGCTCCTTCAAGGCCGCCAGTTGCAGGTGCAGGGAGACCACGGCCGAGCTTCGGGCCAAGTCATGGCCATCTGGTCCAACGGCACTGCTGATTGCGCGATGGAACTGCCGCGAGATGGCGTGTACCAACTCATCATCAAGGCGCACGGCATGCAGGCCGGACCCGACAAAGTGCGCATGGCCGCAACGGTGGATGGCAAGGCGGTGGCCAACTTTCTAGTTGCTGAGACTGAAAGATCACCCGGCGTTCACAGCGCGGAGTTGGAATTGCGCGGCGGGCCGCACCGTGTGGGGGTGGCCTTTCTCAACGATTACTACGTGAAGGGTCCACCCGCACAGGATCGAAATCTGGCGGTGCACTCCCTCACCATCAGGGGTCCGCTCGATCGCCGCGAGGATCCCGCGTGGCGCGCCCAACTGGACGCCCAGCCAAGCGTTGACGCGAAGCACGCCTGGCTCGTGCGCCGCGTGCTGCGCCGACCCAGCACCAGCGCCGATGTGGCACTCCTACAGTCCATCTGCGCGGATGTCGAGGGGACACACGAATGCAAGACCCGCGCCGCGATCGTGGCGCTCTTGGTGCATCCGGAGTTTTTGTTCTGGGTTGAGCAGTCCCCCGCGACGGCAGGGGCTGTGCCGCTCTCCTCACATGAATTGGCCACGCGACTTTCTTACTTTCTGTGGAGCAGCACACCAGACGCCGAACTTTCCGCAGCAGCCGACTCCGGTGCGCTCATGACCGAGCAAGGGCGCCGCCAACAGGTGGCCCGAATGCTGAGCGATGCGCGCAGTTCACAATTGGCAGAGCGGTTCGCTCCACAGTGGCTGGGCATCGACGGCATTGAGCAGCGAATGCCTGACCCTGCACGCTTTCCCGGCGTGGATGGCGCACTGGCGCAGTCCATGCGAAGCGAAACAGTTCTCTTGTTTGACACCGTGCTTCGCGAGGATCGTGAAGCCACTCAGTTGCTTGACGCAGACTTTACATTTGTGGATGCACGACTGGCCGCACATTACGGAATGCCCTCGCCAGGTAGCAGCAGTATGCGCCGCGTGCCCGTGACCGCGGATCGTGGAGGGGGCGTGCTCGCCCATGCGAGCGTTCTGCTCTCAACCAGCAATCCCACGCGAACATCACCGGTGAAGCGGGGCAAGTGGGTTCTTGAGTCGCTTCTTGACTGCGCACCGCCTCCGCCACCGCCGGGCGCTCCCGCACTGCCGGAGCGCGCAGAAGATCGGCATGGGCTTACTCTGCGCCAATCGTTGGAACGGCATCGCGCGGATCCCTCGTGTGCCGCATGCCATCTGCGCATGGACGCCATGGGCTTTGCCTTTGAGCACTATGACGCGGTGGGACGCAAGCGCGACCGAGCCGATGGCGCCGAGATCGACTCAGTGGGAGAGTTGCCAGACGGCCGGGTGGTGGCCTCCATTCAAGACCTGCGCGCACTGCTGGTGCGCGATCCAGACTTTGTTCGATCGCTCACCAAGCACCTGCTGGTGTATGCCACCGGTCGCGCTGCTGGACCACCTGACCAGGCGGCCGTCGACCTCATCGTGAGATCGCTGGGCCCAACTCCAACATTGCGCAACGTGGTGGTGGCGGTGACCGAAAGCCCAGCGTTTCTTTGCAAGGGTGCGACACCCACCATGCCACCCAGCGCGCCCGAACCGGTAGGAGTCGCGGAATGAGTGTGCTTCTCAACAGGCGAACCGTCTTGCGTGGGGCAGGCGCTGCACTTGCGCTGCCCCTGCTCGATGCCATGCTTCCCGGCCGAGGGGTGTTGCGTGGCGCGAGTGCCCTCTCTGGTGCATCTCCCGGTACGCACCCCACGCGCATGCTCTTTGCGTTCATTCCGAATGGTGTTGAAACTGGAGCATGGCGAGCGGGGGCAGCGGGCGCACTTTCCCCGGTTCTGGCATCGCTGGCGCCGCATCAGGGTCAGTTCACGGTGATGACCGGGCTTAGCCATCGCAATGCCGAAGCACTTGGTGATGGCCCAGGTGACCACGCGCGCAGTGGTGCATGCTTCTTGACAGGCGCGCATCCGCGCAAGACGGCGGGGGGTGATATTGAAGCGGGCGTAAGCGTGGACCAGGTCGCCGCGGCGCACATGAGAGGAACCACCAGACTGGACAGCCTAGAACTGGGGGGCGAGCCTGGCATCACTGCCGGCAACTGCGACAGCGGATACAGCTGCGCCTACAGCGCGAACATTTCCTGGCGGGGACCACATTCCCCCAACGGCAAAGAGCACGATCCGAGGCGGGTCTTTGAACGGCTGTTCCGCGATGGCCCCAGCGGCGAGAGTGCGCAGGCGCGCAGCCGCCGAGTGGCGCTTCGCAAGAGCATTCTTGACGCCATGCGCGGGCCACTTTCCCACCTGAATGCCAGCGTGGGCACACATGATCGGCAGAAGTTGGCGGAGTACCTAGAAGGAGTGCGAGCGGTGGAACGGCGCATTGAGTTTGCGGAGCGTGCCGCCACAGAGCCCCAAGCCACGGTTGGACTTGTGCCCCCTGCGGGTATCCCCCAAGACTACACCGAGCACCTGCGCCTGTTGGCAGACTTGGCCGTGGTGGCGCTTCAGACCGACCAAACCCGGATCGTGACGTTCATGCTGGCTAATGAGGGTTCAAATCGCCCATACCCCATGGCCGGAGTGAAGGAGGGACACCACGACGTAAGCCATCACGGTGGCGACCAGGACAAACTGCAGAAGTTTGCGGCAATCAACAAGTACCACACTGAACAGTTTGCCTACCTGTTGCAGCGACTACGGGGGGCCGACGATGCCGGCAGCCCCCTGCTGGACCGAACCATGGTGGTCTATGGCGGGGCCATTGCAGACGGCAACAAGCACAACCATGATGATTTGCCCCTGGTTTTTGCGGGTGGTTCTGCACTGGGCATCCAGCACGTTGGCACGCGGGCGTGGGCTCCGGGTACCCCGCTGTGCAACTTGTACCTACGCATGTTGGCTCGGGCAGGAGTTCCGGCCGACCGGTTTGGCGACAGCACGGGGGCGCTGGCGTTCTAGGACAGGCCGCCGATTTGCCGATAGGCAAGGATGCTCCGAAACACTCTGCTGTCGGTCACGGTCTTGGGCTTTGCACTTGCAGGGGGCTGTGCCTCCACCATGGGTGAGCAACTCACCAAGAGCATCAGCGCCCTCCAAGAGGTTCAGGCCAGCGAACACGGCGTGGACCCCGCGCTTCTCGCCAAGAGCAAGGGCATCGCCATCCTGAATGAGGCTCAATGGGCGCTGGCTCTGGGCGGCGTTTCTGGAAGCGGCGTCATGGTGCGCAGACTTCCTGATGGCACGTGGTCCGCCCCCTGCGCCATCAGCAGCAGCGCGTTGAGTGTGGGACTGGGGATCGGAGGCGAATCACGCAGTGTGGTGCTGCTCTTTGACCGCAATGAAACGATCGACCAGATCGTGGGCGATGGCAACTTCTTGGTGGCGCAGGCGCAGAGCACCTTTGGCGGCTCGCACGCCTACACCAAGGAGCCCGCGCAGAGCAAAGATGATGTGCATGCCTTCGTGGTCGCGGAAGGTCTCTTTGTGAATGCGGCGCTTGGCAACCTTCGCATCTCTGTGGACGAAAAACTCAATCACACCGCCTACGGAGCCGAGGTGACGGCGTGGGACATTTTGGACGGCCACGCCAAGCCCCCTGCCGAGTGGCGTGCGCTCATGGAACGCATCGATCGCATCGCCAAGGGCTCTTCTCCATCCGTCGCGCAGAAACTCAGCAGCACACCTCCAACCCCCGCCAATGCCACCGTGGTTGAGACATCGGTAGAAACCGCAGAATACGACGAGCCTGCGGCCACTTCACGCAAGCCTGCCGTGGAGCGCTAGTTGCCCACGTGCGGCACGGCATTCAGCATGGTTTCTAACTCAGTCCACACTCCGGGCCAGTTGTCGTAGTGCGCCACGTGGCCCGCGTCGCCAATGATCACGATGCGTGCCTTGGGCATTTCATTGGCAAACTCTTGTGCCATTGAGGGGTCGGTCACTTGGTCGTACCGGCCATACATCACCAGCGTTGGAACACTCAGGGGGCGCATGCGCCCTTGAAGCCCGCGTTCAAGAAACGGGCGCATGGAGTCCACGATTTTAAGTGTGTCTTGCCGCCGTTCAAGCGCGCGCTGAATCAACCACGCGCGCAGCGGTCTGGGAATGTAGGGCGGCTTGAGGAACACCGTGTTGGTGACGCGATCAAAGTCTTCCGCGGTCTGAATATCGAAAGGATTCTCGCCGCGATCCACGGCTTGCAAAAAAGGGTTGCGGTGGTCAGCTTGAACACCCGCCGGGCTGATCAGCGCAAGGCCCAGCACTCGCTGAGGGCTTTCGATTGACAACTCCGCCGCCAGCGCCCCTCCCATGGACACCCCAATCATCACCGCGCGCGGCGCACCAACCGCGTCCATGAATTGCTGGATCTGCGCGGTGTAAAACTCTCCAGTATGTTCGTGCCCCTGATGAAAGGCATGCCCACCGAATCCGGGAAGGTCTGGCGCCAGCACTCGATAGCCCTGAGCGGCCACAGCGGGCATCATGCTCATCATGGCATCCTTACTGGTCGCAAAACCATGAAGCATGACGACGGGAGTGCCCTGTGGATCGCCGCACTCTAGGTAGGGCCATTGGTGGCCGTCGATGGTGACGGACTTTGAGGCAATGCCGGAATACCAGTACCCCACCTGCCTCAACGGCACAACCACAAGCGCGGGCAGCGCGAACCAACCCACCGCGGCCGCGCTTACCAGGGTCAGTGCGGCCACCGCAAGACCTATGCCAAGTTGCTTCTTCCAGCGGCGCATTCAGAAAGGGTACGCCCCCCAGCGGACACAAGTTCGCGCCGTTGCACACTCTGGTGACGCTGCGCTCCCTTTACGGTGCAGCTTCCGTTCGCATGGCGCCGGCAGCCGTATCCACGTTGATTGGAGTTTGCACGCCGCCACCCTGAGCCAATCGGGCGGTGCTCTCAGCCAGCATTCGCTTGGTTGACTCCCGCTCAGGATCGCGGGCAACCGCTTGCTCAAAGTAGCTCACGCTGTCCGTCATTCGACCGGCTGCAAAGTCGGCACCGCCCAAGAACAGATAGCCGTCGGCCAAAGCCGGGTTTGACAGAACCAACGCACGCCCGCAGTCGCGCACACAGGTCCAGTCCCCTGCTCGCCATGCGGCGTTGCCCAAGAGCACCAGAGTGCGGCCGGTGGAGTCGGGCTCAGAGCGAATGGCTAACAGCGCGTCGCGAGCTTCAGTAGCACGACCCAGCATGAGCAGACAGCGCGCACGCAAGCGAACCATGTCTGCACGAGCCACCACTGACTTGAGCCTTGGGTCATTCAGAGTGTTCAGCACGCCCACCCAGTCGCGACCTGCGTAGCGGGCGTAGGCCAATTCCTCCAACCCGGGCGCGTCGGCGTCTTCGCGAATGGCCGCGCGCTCAAGCAGATCGGCACACAGTGCGTCGTTGCCTCGGCACTTGGCAACGTCTGCACGCAGGCGGTCAATGACGGGGCTGTACTCAAATCGCTTGCTGACTGCTTCAATGCGAGCTTCGGCCTCGTCATACCGGGCGAGCGCGGTGAGCAGTTCAACCTCCGCGCATACATAGTGCAACTTTGCAGGATCCAGCGCGGAGGCCTTGGCATATTCGCTCAGCGCGTCTTCAGGCTGACGCCAACGCTGGTAGACGATTCCCAAGAAGTAGTGCGGTTCCGGCTTGCGCGGATCTAGCTCCACGGCACGCGCAAATGAATCGCGCGCCTGATCCGTGCGCTTCATCTCATTCAGAATGCGGCCGCGCAGCAGGTAGTAGCTGCTGTCCTTGGGAAAGCGCACAATGGCCTTCTCAATGTGCCCGAGGGCTTCATCAAACTGTCCGCTGGTGAAGCTTTGCCGTGCCTGGTCGTACACGATCTGTGCGCCGGCACGATCAAAGCGGTCCTTGGCGTCATTGCGAACCTGCTGAGAGTGCGGCGTGGCGCAACCCGCAAGTGCCAGCGCGGCGCAGGAAGTGATGAGGCAAGTGAGAAGCGTAGAGTTGAAGCGTGTCATGGCAACGGCTCCTTATTGATGGGCTCAGGCGGCGTGCGCGTAAAGTCGTCGTCCACCGGAGGGGGAATGTCCTTGGAAATCTGCTCCACCGTGGGGGGCGAAACAAACCCGCGATCTTGGCGCACTGGCGGAGGCAGGAGCAGCAGACTGTCAAAGTCCACCTGCCACTCAGTCTTGTTGTCGGTGCGGATGGCCTCGCGCAGTTGCAGCATGAGCGGGCTCATGGGTTGCAGTCGAAGAGCCTGATCCACGTAGAAGATTGCCGTTGAACGGTCTCCGGCCTTCCAGGCATCCATTGCCTGCACCTGGTAGCAGCTCATGAGGTGGGACTCGCTAAAGGGGAGCAATCCGGCGCGTGCGCCGACTTTGGCGGCGTCGACGACGCGCAAGCCCTTCTCGCCCTCTTCATAGATCTGTGAGTCCTCGACCACCGTGGGAGTGATGAGAAAGATGATCTCTTGCTTCTTGACGTTTGAAGCCGCACCACTAAAGACACCCGGCAGCAGGTCTCCAAGACCGGGGATCTGTCGATGCGTGGTGTCGGTGAACTCGCGGAAGAGCCCGCCCAGAACGATGGTTTGGCCGCTCTTCACGCGGACGTTGGTCTTTAGGCTCTGCGCCAACTCGTCGGGCACCGTCGCCTTGCCTCCGCCGGCCGCCTCGATGTCCTTGATGCGTGCGCTGGACACTTCGGGGGACAGTTCCAAGCGAACCATGTTGTCCGGTGACACAAAGGGGCGGAAGCGAAGTTTGACACCCACGTCCAGGTATTTCACTTCCTGCGTGGTGCTGGTCTGAGTCTGCGTGGTGCTCAGGTATGCGATGCGTTCGCCCACGAGCACGTTGGCCTTCTGGCGGTTAAGCACCGTCACCGTGGGGCGCGCCAGCACGGTGGAGTCGACCACCTGATCCAGCATCTGCAAGAAGATCGCCACATCGTTGGTCACGATGCCCACCTTGGCCGTCGGGTTGGGCTGGCCCTTGGACGCGGGGTAGAGGCTGGCCACATTGGCGGTGGCCGGCGTGTCCGGCTTCACCGATCCATCAAGGACGTCTGCAAACGCCAGGAGGGGCGCAGCAACATCAGAGAAGTCAATGTTGCCCACCACACTGATATCCATGCCGAACGCCGTGTCATCGGTCAAGTCCACCGTAAGGATGGTGGCCTCCACGCGCACTTGCTTGGGAGGCGTGTCCAAGTCCTTCAGCAGAATGGCAATCTGCTCGATCTTGGCTGGAGTGTCGTACACCATGACCTTGGCGGCAAAGGCAAAGCTGTCCGCTCCACCGTCCGTCAAACTGGGTTCGTAAGGCAACTCCACCTTTCCCAGCGGCACCACCTTGCCAGTGGTCTCCGTAAGGATGGGGGTCACAATGGCCTGAGCATCAGCGGCGCTCAAGTATTGAAGAGTAAAGATGCGGGGCTCGGGAATCAGCGTGCCGCTTGCCGCGCGGGTGGCTTCTTCATCCGCGGACTTGCGGCTTGCGGCGTTGCGCTTTTCCTGATCATCCAACTGCTTGTTGCGATCCTGATCGATTTTCAACTGCTCGGCCGCAGTGCGTACCACCTTGACGCCTCCGTCATCCACAGCCACCAAGTTGGCGGCCTTCAGAATGGCGGCAAAGGCTTCATCAAAGGGCAGGTCGTACACCTGAAAGCTCATCGGGCCCAGAGCGTTCACGCCAGTGCTCAGCGCCACGCTCATCTTGCGTTCCATGGCAATGGCACGCAGCATGAGCGACACTTCACAGTTCTCCGCAGTCACCGTCCACAGCTTGTCCTTTGAAATTTCAATCTTGGGGGGCACACTGGGCAGCACCGGTGCGGGGTGCGCATCGGGCTGATCCTCAGGCGCCATCGGCTCATCGGAAGGCGGATTGGCAGGGTCGTCCGTGGCAGGGTCGTTCGCGCCAGGGTCACCTGCGGCCGGCTGGCTGGGTTCATCTGGGTTTCCTGCGGGTGGCGTTGAAGGTTCCGAGGCAGGCGGCGTGGCGGGTGGCGTACCGGGCGGCGTTGCAGGAGGCGTTGCCGGCGGCGTCACTGGCGGAGTTGCAGGCGGTGTTGCAGGCGGTGTGGCCTGCGCGAACAACCAGCCGGGGGCAACACCTCCAGACTCAAACGCAAAGGGCGCACCCTGAACATCGTGGGCCGGCGCGGCAACAAGAGCAGAGGCGGTGGCAACAAAGATCCAGCGTCGTTGTGTTCTAATCTTCACGCCGTCATCCATTCGGACTCTTGACCTGCGCCAGAGCACACGCTCTAGACCGCACAATCGCGTCCGTTGGTACTGTCGGCAATCCCGGAAGGCAGAATCACGGGTTCTCAAACATCACAGTCGGATCCCCAGTGGCGGGGTCCAAAATCATCGTGGCCCGCTCGTCCCCGTCCAATAAAGTAAAGCGCAGCGTGGGGACCGGGTCGACAACCCCCCCGAACGGGCCGAATTGCACATTGAGTGCTCCGGAGAGAGTGGCCAAACTTACCCCCCGAGAGCCATCCGCTCTGCCCACTCCAAACGTGGTTGTCAGGGCTCCATTAGGGCCTTGAACGGGGGTATTGGGGGCTGAGAGTCGGGCGACGTGATACCCCGTTCCATCGGCATGGATTCTCAGGATGAATGGGTCAGTTGGACTTCCGAGTGATGCGCTCCGCGCGTAATCCAAGTCAGACTGAACCAACCGCACGGCAGCATCCACCATCTCATAGCGCCCTCCGGAAAAGAGATTCACGGCTCCTGCGGCCATGACGGCCACGATCACAAGCACCATGAGAATCTCAATCAGCGAGAACGCCCTGCGGCCACCCCCCCAGGGTTTCCCTGCCTCCATGCGGGTGTCAGTTGGGTGCGGGTTCATCGTGCATTCTCAGCATCAAAGCCAAACTGCAGAACTCGCACGGGGAACATTTGGTCAGGATCGCCACCTCGCGATGGTGCGCGCCCCTCTGTAAGCCCCGTGATGTCGTCCAGCGCGTGGTCATAGTAAAAGCTGGCTGTACCGCTGACCAACAAGTGATTGCAGGCAACGCGTCCGTACACCTTGGTTTGCCCCAGAAACTGAATGGGATTGGAGGGCAGAAACAGCGATCCCACTACGCAGCTGTCACGAATGTCCCACGTAAAGAAGCTGGATAGGAATTGCGACATGGGATAGATGCGAATGCGCCATGGCTCGATGTACTGCGGCGATGAGGGGAAGACTGGATGGCATGCCGTGGCGGTGAACTGCGAAAACCACATCTTCTTGTGGGGATCGCCATCCTTGATAGCGGCATTGGGCTCGCTGTTGCAGATGTAGCGACTGCCCACCCAGCAATTGACCAGCGACATGGAATAGCCGTTGTAGATTTCAAGTGTGGAATTGGCGTTGAGTTCCACACTGCTGTTTTGCCAATCTAGGCCCACCAGCGCCAGATTGGGGTTCACTACGAATCTCACGTCGCCGTTGATGATGATCCGCGAGTCCCGCAAGATCCAGCTGCCCCACACTTCGTAGGTGCCGGTGTTCAGTGTGACGGTGCTGTTGTTGCGTACCTCAAAGTTGCGGGTGAACAACTGAGGCAGCAGCACCGCCTTCACACGGAAGGCGTTGTACGACACGGTGGAATTGTTCACCACAAGTGCGCTGGTGTAATTGGTGTACGGTGAGCTCACTGTTGGCGATACTGGCGCGGGGATCATTTGAATGGAGTCCGCGGGATCCATGCGCTTGGCGGCTACGAGGTTGGCGTTTGCTCCTTGCACAAAGAAGTTGGTGGCGCCGTAGGGGTAATAGATCCAAGTGCTTTTCAGGGTGTCAGGATCAGAGGCGTCACCCCCTGACACTTCGGGTTCAAAGTTGGCGCCCGCTTCTAGCCACACCCCACTTCCAAGCCAAGGAAAAACATTGCTCCATACCGACATCATGGCTTGCGAACCGATGTTCACGCGCAACTTCTGCGCGCTCATCGGGGCATTGGGCCAACGCCCGACAAAGTTGTTGGAACCCGTCATGGAGAAGATTTTGTTCGCAAAGATTGCGTATTGCCCCTTTACCACGCTGGGAATACTCATGTGCGCCACACTCTGCCAGGTTGTGTTGCCGCGAGTGCTGCTCACGGTCACTTCAACTTCGGTTGTGGTGGCATCGGGCACCGGATTGGCCACTCCAGCGGTACGGCGAACGATGTCCACCAGATCAACGGTCACCGTGCCGCCATCAAGCGCATAGCTGTTGAGCAATCGACCATTGGTGTGATTGGTGCGCCAGTTGCTGTCGCCATCCCGTAGAAGCAGCTTGGTGAGATCCATGCCGGATGCAGCGATCGTTCGCGCATCCGCAGCCACCTGAGCATTGGCGGCCACCATCACACTGGTGTCCCTGCTCACCACGAACCCGACTGTGGTGGTGCCCACCACCACCATGGCAAAGATCGCCAGCAGCATGGCCAATCCCCTGCGACGGACTGCCCGGGGCATGTTCTGCGAAGAGGGTGCGGGTTGAGAAGACATGATTCACCTCACAAACAGTCGGGGTGCTTTCAGCGTGCGTTGTCTGCATCAAATCCAAAGCGAATAACCCGCTCTGGGAAAATCTGGTCGGGATCGCCCCCGCGTGCGGGCGCCATGCCTTCGGTCAATCCTGCGATCTCGTCCATGGCATGGTCGTAGAACAAACTTGCCGTGTCTTCCATGGACAGGTCGCGGCAAGCCAGTCGGCCGTAAATCTGTGAGTTGCCATAGAGGCGAACAATTTGGGCGGGTAGGTAGAAGGACCCAATGAGGCTCGAGTCCTTGATGGTGTAGGTGAACGCGGTTGTAAGCGTGGTGGCCAGGGAGTACACGCGAATGCGCCAAGGCTGCATGTAGATCGGGTACCTGGGCGCGGCGGTCGAACAGGCGGTGGCCTGCCACTTGCCAAACCACAACTTACGGTGCGGATCTCCGTCGCGTAGCAGTGCTGAAGGCTCTGAGGCGCAGGTGTACTGCGATCCCATCCAGCACTTGTCTATGTTGGCTGTCCAGTAGTTGTAGATCTCAAGTGTGGAGTTTGACTGAAGTTCAATCACACTGTCCTTCCAGTCCAAACCCAGCCGCAGCGTGCTGGGCTGCACCACAATCTTGACGTCACCCTGAATGATGAGCTTGGAGCTGTCCAGTTTGAACGTGCCCCAGATCTCATAGGTGCCTGAAGTCAGCGTAATGACTGAGTTGTTGGTGATTTCCAGATTCTTGGGAAAGGTCTGGGGAAGCATTGCAGCCTTCACTTGGAACGGCGCGTAAGTTGCGGTCTGCGAAGACAGTTTCAGATCGGCCCCATACTTGGTGTACAACCCTGACATGGCGGGGGCCGAAGGAGCTGGAACCATCTTGACGGCTTTATCCGCATCCATGCGCTTGGTCGCCACTTGGGAGGCTCCCGAACCCGTCACAATGAGCCCACTTGCGTCATAGGGGTGGTACAGCCAGACCGGCTTGGAAGCATCCGGATCCTTTGAGGTTGAACCTGAAAGTGCCGTTTCAAACTTGGTCCCGGAATCCACAACCACTCCAGTGCCTGGAACACCAGACTTGGCTACGGTAAAGACCTTGGCACTGGTGGCTAGGTTCACACGAAGGCGCTCCCCGGCCATGGGTGCGGCCACCCAGCGACCGATGAAGTTCCCGCCGCCCACAATGTTCAGGAATCGCTCAACGTAAATGGCGTACTGTCCATTCAAGACGCTGGGAATGCTCATGTGAGCCATGGTGGACCATGTGCTGCCAGCTCGATTGCTTGTGACCGTAACTTCAACTTCAGTGGTGGCAGAATTGGGCACTGGGTTCGGTTCGCCCGCAGCCCGACGCTTGATGTCCACAAGGTCGACGGTGACCGTTCCTCCATCAAGCGAGTAATCGTTGAGCAGGCGGCCATTGGTGTGCGCCGTGCGCCAATTGCTGTCGCCACTGCGCAAGAGTTTTTCAGTGACATTCATCCCCGCAGACGCCAGAGTGCGTGCGTCCGCTGCCACCTGAGCGTTACGCGCAACCAGCATGCTGGTATCGCGGCTGGCCACATAGGCGGCCGTCGTGGTGCCCACAATGACCATGGCAAAGATGGCAAGAAGCAGAGCCACACCTCGGCGGCGCTGCCCGGACAATCGAATACAAGAACGCGAACGAATGTACTTACTCATGTTTCACCTCACAAACAGTCGGGGTGTCTTTGGAGGGCGGCCAGAATGCCGCCAAGTTCGACGCCGTACCCACCGTGATCGTCGTCAAACTGCAAGTCAAGCACCACGCGTCGCGTCGTGCACATGTTGAAACTGGTAAAACGAAACTGGCCACCAGCGACGCCCGTGAGCACCGTCGATGTTTCCAACTGGCCCGCCAGGGCAAGCGTGGAGCGCAATGTTGCCCAGTCCGTGGCGGACGGGTAAATGGTTCGATTGGCGCGATTGGTCAGCCGCTGCACCGAAATGGTGCGGTTGGCCGTGTCAATGAGATACCAGCGCAGCTCGTCGGCGTTAATGGTGTCGTATTCGGTGGCGTTGGTTGGGGTGCCGTCAAACGGTTCAGATGGAAGCCACAAACACGTGACGGTGGTGGTCATTCCAAGAATGGAGCGCGCGCGATACAGGTGATCTGCCAGCCGTGCCTGAGCGCGGGCGATACGAGCAGTCTCCTGAGCGACCGTGTCCTGCATGCTCAGCCCAGTCTGTACTGCTGCAATCGTGCCGTACACCGCCAAGCCAACAATGGCGGTCACCACAGAAGCGATGAGAATCTCAATAAGCGTGAAGGCACGTGCCATTACAGCTGGTCCTCCTGACCCCGGAATCGAATCAGGCGCGCAAGCAGAGAATTGTCAGGACCCAGAACGTCAACCTGAATTCGCAGACCCGTCACCTGAACATTGTTGTATTGCGCAAACGTTCGCGTCTCCGCGGTGACCGTGGTGACTCGCGAAAGTTCATTAAAGCTGCTTGGAAGGTTGGGGCGCGTGGAACTGCCTGGACGGGCTGGGGCCAGCATGGCACCGGCATTCTCAGTGCCCGCCATGGCGCTGACAGCGGAATAGTCGGCCTCCAAGCAACTGCTCATTTGAAGTTCCGCGGCATGCATGGCAAGAACTGCCAGCCGATTGTGCTGCTGGGTAGCAATGCCCACAGAAACCGCCAAGGCAGCCGCGGAAGCAACCATCGCCACGACCACTGCGGCCACCAGCGCTTCTAAGAGCGTAAAGCCCCGTGAGGCACGGTGTGCTCGAACGAAACATCCGCACCGGCGTGCGCTGCCGATGGATGCCGTGCGGTGACATAGAAGTTGATTGCTCATAAACGGAGGCCGTTGGACCACTCTTACAGTCGGTTTAGAGACGACCTCGCACCAGCAATGTGGGCAAGTGCGGTGGGTTTGTGCGGGGGTTCCGTTTATTCCGCCAGATCCAACCAATTCGCACGACAGTCATTGCAGATCTCCCACATTGTTTCCGATGGTGTTGATGCAAGTGCGGCGATCAATGCGGTCGCGCGGCACACGAGCATGCGATTCCCCCGATTGACACAAGGAGTACTGAGATGAACCGCCCGAAAAAGAATCCGAAGTCCACGACACGTAAGGGCTTCACATTGATCGAAATCCTCATCGTGGTCGTGATCTTGGGCGTCTTGGCCGCCCTGGTTGTGCCCTCGGTGACGAGTGCATTGGATGACGCCAACCGCGAAGCCGCTGAGGCTCGCGCTGGCCAGATCACCACCATGGTCACTCGCTTTAACCAGTTCCTTCCCGGTGGCGCCACCGCCATCACGCTGACGGACGGAGCCACCTATTCCGCGTCCGACCTGGCTGACTTGGTGACCGCCGGCTATTGCGCCGATGCGGACCTTGCCAACCAAATGGGCGGCGACTGGACCTGGAACGGCACCACCCGCAAGTTTGAGCCTGAAGCCCCGTAAGGACGGTCTACACACGTCAACTTTCGCGGCGAATCGAAGAGGCGTCGGAGGATTCTGCAGGAATCTTTCGGCGCCTCTCGTCGCTCTTGAGGGGGAACGGAACCGTGGATGGCGCTGATTTGAACTCGCGCTCATCCACGCCTCTGTTTGTGCCGATTGTCCCGCTACGTCACCGGTTCGTATGACCGGCCACTTCACAGATAGGAGCAGACACATGCTGCGACTTCCATTTCTTGGCCGCCAAACCCCCGGCTCCTCGAAGCGCGGGTTTGGGCACCGAGGTTCCTCAATCTCACCGATTGCCGTGGACTTTGGGCGTCGCAGCGTGCGCCTGCTTCAGCTCTCGAAGGGGGAGACGGCATACCCATGCGTCGCTGGCGCAGAACTTCCCGGATGGGTGCTGGGTGCCAGTAGTGCGGAGACGGGTCTCGCCACCGGTGGCGATGTCACCGCGCGCCTTCATGAGGTGGTGACACAGTGCGGCTTTTCCGGTCAGGCCTGCATGTTGGCTCTGCCCTCCGAGCACTTTCAGTTGGACACCGTGCGGCTTCCGGTGATGGCCGATAGTGAACTCCTTCAAAGCGTGCAGTTTGAGGCTGCAGACAAATTTGCTTTGGACAGCACCACGTCAGTCGTGGGGCACGTTCGCTTGGGCGCTCCGACGGGCGGACAGCAAGACATACTCATCATGGCGCTGCCCAGGACGATTGTGGAGGCTGCCGTATCCCCCGTGAGCGCGGCTGGATTGGGTGCCATGCACCTCGAACATGCGGCCTTTGCCGCACTGCGAGCGGTCTCGCGGCAGCGCGACTTTGAGGTCACTGAGGAAGCCGAGTCCGCCAATTACGGCATGGTTCACATCGAGGACCGAGTGGCCACGCTCATCGTGGTCAAGGATCGCCTGCCCGTTCTGGTGCGCTGCATCATTGGAGACTGGGCCCCCGCCAACACCACCATGCACCGCACGGGCGGTGGCACCGTTCACACGCAGAATGCCCGCAGAACAGCGCATGGCGCCGACGAGGCCGCGATCGCCTTGGAACCTGACAGCGTGGGGGCGGAGGGTGATGCTCACACGCACCCCTCCCTGCGATGGTGCAGTCTTGCAGAAGAAGCGCTGCGTTGCCTGCGTCACCTGGAGCGAAGCCTGAATGGCTGGCTTCCTAAACGCCTCGTGGTAACGGGACCAGCCGCGTGGGACCCACAGGCGGTAGCAAGCATGGAGAGCGTCTGCGGAGTTCAATCAGAACTGGCAGTTCCCATTCGCATGATTCACTCACCGGCACCCTGCGTTCACGGCAACCCTTGGGTGGCCACCATTGGGTCCGCGATGGCCCATCTGCCATCCCTCAAGGGTTCTGCCGTTGTCGCGGCACCGGGTGAGCCGGCGAAACCGCTGGCGGACACCCACGTGCACGCCAAGCTCCCCGCCACCCAATTGCAAGGAGCTGCATCATGAAGATCGACTTCTTGATTGACTTCCTGCCCCCCGATCTGCGTCGTCGATCGGTACTCAGAGTCTCCCGTCGAAGAAGCGGGTTGCTCTTGGCGCTCATGGCGGTGATGGTGGTGGGCGTGGCCGCACACAGTTGGAACGCGTACCGAACCGCGGAGGCCGACCGCTCCGCCAGCCAGGACTTCGCCACAAGTTCAACCAAGGTGGACGACGTCATTGACAAACTGGCCGCCGACCAGCAGGCCATCACTCGGTTTCTGAGCGTCTACGACCAAATCGCGTTGCCCTTGGACACCAGCGACTTGGTGGCCACGCTCACGCACATCCTGCCGGAAAAAATGTCCCTAGCCATGATTCGACTTGAGGTGCAGAGCGAATCCCCATCCGCCAAGGACAAGGAATCCGCCAAGAGCGCCCCCAAGCCGGCCGCCAAGGGCGCCAAGACAGCCAAAGGCGCCAAACCTGTTGAGGCGGCGCCGCCTCGCCCGCGAAAGTGGATCTACGCCACCATCCGTGGGTACGCCGCCAGCAATAACGATCTCATCGATTTTGAGCGCAAGCTCAGCCGCACTTCGCCCCTGGAGGGCGTCACGGTTACTGAAAACAAACCCACTGAAGTGCCTCCCGGTTTGCAGTTGCAGGAGTTTGCCATCACCTGCCGTATCCCGCTGGATGCACGCTACGAGAATCACGGCTCGGTGCCCGTGGCCACCGTTCCACCCCTCGCCAAGAGAGACGATTTCAAGTGAAGAGCACTCCCTCAATCAAGGCGTTTCTGGATCGCGAGTTCGTCATGTGGGGAATCGCCCCCTGCGGATTGGCCCTAGTCGTGGTGGGACTGTTTGCCGTTCCCAATTACCTGCGCGCACAATCCATGACCAACGATGCGCAATTGCTGAAGGCCAAGACCGACGAGACCATCATTGCGCAGAACAATCTGCGCAATCTGCAGCGTGTGGTTTCAGCGCTGCGAGATGAGCGCGACCGCCGATGTCGGCCACTGAGCGATGGCGCCGAGAGGGATCGCCTTCTGAGCGCCATCACCCGGCCCACGGATGGCACCATCGTTCGCGAACAGTCCATTCGCACAGGTCCAGTGACCATGGCCGAAGGCATGCCTGACAACTTTGCGGTCATGAAGCGGGACGTGACGGTGGAAATGTCCGGTGCGTTTGATTCCATCTTTGGCGTGCTGGAAAGCGCTGAATCAGTGGATCAACTGGTGACTCCGCGCTCGCTTGAAATCTCCATCATGGCCGGCGCCATTGAGCAGGCACAAACGGGAACGGGCACCGTGCGTGCTCACATCGTCTTTGAGGAGTGGTTCCAACCCGAATCAGTGCGCGCTGGAAGCAGTGCCGCCCCCAACACTCCCGCGACACCAAAGACGGGAGGCACTCGATGAGCGCCATCTCCACACAATGGACAGATCTCTGCTCGCGCTTCAATGTGAAGCCCAAGCAGTTTGCCATGTTGCTCATCATCACGGTGGGCGCACTGGGTGTTCTGGGCGTCAAAGTCTTTGTGCTAAAGCCCAAAAAGGCTTCGGCCACTCCCTCAAGCGCCGCCGTTGCGCCGCGCGGGGGTGAGAAGCAGACCGCCGCCGAGGGTGCCCCAAGCTCCTCTTCCGCACCGCTCTCGCATGGGCTCCCTGTGATTTCGGTCAACCTAGAAACCAAGCCGATGCGGGATCCCTTTGAGCCGTTCTTTGTCTACTCGGCGGAAGCTGATGACGCTCCCGCTCATACCGAAGAGTCGACAGCGGCCGCCACCAAGGACTCCGAGGGGGGCATTCTGGTGGCACCCCGATCGTCACCCAAGTCCAACCCCAGCGCGAAGTCCGCTTCCACGGCCTCTGGCCACAAGAAGCCCCCTGCCCCTGCAGTGGTGCCCGCCCCCTCCGGCGAACCCGAAGGACTGGTGCTTAAGGCCGTTCTTTCCAGCCGTATGGCCGTACTGAACACCATGACCGTGGAAGTTGGCGACGTCATTCAGGACTCAGCGTCACAGACCTACACGGTTGCCGAAATCAATCACCGAAGCATTGTGCTCACCGATGGTCGTCGCCGATTCACCATTGCGTACGTGCATGCGGCGTCCTCTGGCGCCAAACCTGGATCAAAGCGATAGCCCACATATGTCCCACCCGCACATGGAGCTACGAGAAGGATCATGACGCAGCCCCGTCCATTGGGTTCTGAGCTCGCAACCTTGCCCACATTGGGACAAGTGCTTGTGCAGCAGGGAGTGGTCACCACCGAACAGTTGCGGCAAGCGCTGGCCCTTCAAGCCAGCGGCTCGCAGCGGTTGCTGCTGGGCGAAGTGCTGCTGCACCTTGGCATGGTTGACAAGACCGTGTTGCTACGGGCAGTGGCCGAGAGCCGAGGCGTGCAATATGTGGAGGACCCCGCAAGCGTCTTTGAGGAGAGCGCCATGGCGTTGGTTCCCGAGATGCTCCGCAGGGAGCATCGCGTGTGCCCGCTCTTTCTGCATGGCAATGAACTTGCCGTGGCCACCGCCGACCCGCAGAACTACTTTGTGCAGGAACTCATTTCACGCGAAACGGGCTTCAAGGTTCGGTTCGTAGCCTCCCCTGACGAACGCATCGACGCGCTGCTGGCGGATCCCGCTCGAGCTGCGGCGAACGTCTCAAAGCAGGCCGAAGAACTGGTGGCCGACTTGGTGGATGGTGCCGAGGGCGGAGACTTTCACCTTCAGGAGCACGCCATCGAAGAGATGGTTGGCTTTGATGCCAACGACACCGTTGGCCCGGTGGTGAAGCTAGTGAACTTCATCATCTGCAGCGCCGTGCAAGAAGGTGCCAGCGATATTCACATTGAGCCCGACGACGGCAAGTTGCGGGTGCGCTTCCGCATTGACGGAGTGCTGTTTCACAAGATCAATCCGCCCTATCGAATGCATGCCGCCATCAGCAGCCGCATCAAGATCATGAGCCATCTTGATATCAGTGAACGCCGCGTGCCCCAGGATGGCGAGATCAGCGTCAAAGTGAATGGCCGCCCCATCGACCTGCGCGTGAGCACGCTGCCGGGCAAGTTCGGCGAAAAGATCGTCATGCGAGTGATTGACGTCAGCACCAGCAAACTGGGGCTGGAACGCCTGGGCTTCCGCCCAGACATGCTCAAGACGTTTCAATCTGTCATTGACCAACCGTACGGCATCGTTCTGGTGACAGGCCCAACGGGAAGCGGCAAATCAACCACCCTGTACTCGGTGCTGGGCACCTTTGACACCGTGGGCACCAACGTGAGCACCGTCGAAGATCCCGTTGAAGCCAACCTCGAAGGGGTGCACCAAGCGCAGGTCAACCCCAAGGCAGGCTTTACATTTGCCGGCGCGCTGCGCGCATTGCTGCGACAGGACCCGGACATTCTGATGGTGGGCGAGATCCGAGATTCGGAGACTGGCCAGATCGCGGTTCAAGCCGCACTCACCGGCCACTTGGTGCTGAGCACACTGCACACCAACGATGCCCCCAGCGCCATCACGCGTCTACAGAACCTTGGCGTTGAGCCCTTCTTGGTGGCTGCGTCGCTGAAGGGTGTGCTGGCGCAACGACTGGTGCGGAGAATCTGCAAGGAGTGCAAGGAACAGTTCGTTCCCGACGCTCAACAATTGACCAGCATGGCTGAGTACGCCAGCAAGTGCACGCATCTTTGGCGCGGCAAGGGCTGCACCAAGTGCCACGAAAGCGGACTGACCGGCCGTGTGGGCCTGTATGAACTCATGGTTCCGGACGAACCGCTCGTGGACGCGATCTGCGCAGACTCCGAGCCCGCCGTGATTCGCGAGGTTCTAAAGAAGGCCGGATTCCAAACTCTGTGGGACGACGGCATGTTCAAGGTGCTTGAAGGCCACACTACGCTTGAGGAGGTCTACGGTGCCTGCCGCCGCTGAACGAAACACCCCCGCCGTTGAAATGCGCAAGTTCACCTATCGCGCTCGCCGCGCGGAGGAGAAGGAGATTGCACGCGGCGTGATCGAAGCCGCAGATCACAGCGCCGCCGTGCGCGAACTTCGCCGCCAGGGCCTGGCCATCTTGAGCGTTGAGCTGAGCGACCAAAACGCTCGCACCGGTGAAGAGAACAACCCGGCCAAGCTGCGCATGCGCCTCTCGCGGCGCATGAACAAGGATGACGTCGTGGGTTTCTGCCAGCAACTTTCCATCATGCTGCGGACCGGCGTACCCCTGGCGGAGGCGCTGGACACCTACGCGGCACAGGCTTCCAAGAAGGAAGTGGGTCAATTCATTGCGCTTGTGAAGACCGACGTGTGTGAGGGCGAGGACTTCTCCACCGTGTTGGGCAGATATCCGCGCACATTCCCCACGCTCTTGGTCTCGCTCATGAAGGCCGCTGAGGCCAGCGGCAAGTTGGATGAAATGCTTTCGCGCGTGGCCAAGGAGTTGTCAAAGCAGCGCAAGACCACCAAGCAAATCAAGGGTGCCATGATGTACCCCGCCATCATGCTGGTGGTGGCATGCATTGCGGTCACCGTGATCATCGTGTTCGTGCTGCCCAAGTTTGATCCGCTGTTCAAGGCGCAGGGTGACAAACTTCCCACCCCCACCAAGGCACTGGTGTGGCTCAGTCAGTTTCTCAAGACCGGCTACTTCATCTACGGCCCCACCATCATTGGCGTGGTTCTTGGCTTGAACTATTACTTGCGCACGCACACCGGCAAGCTCATGATGGACTCGTTTAAGTTGCGCGCCCCAATTCTGGGGCACATGTTCCGCACCATGTACCTGGTGCGCTTCTCTGCCACTATGGCCACACTGCTCTCTGCAGGTGTGTCGCTGCTGGATGTGGTTCGCATCACCAAAGAAGTCACCGGCAACTCCAAATACGACATCATGTGGGATCTTCTTGCCGAACGCGTAAGCCACGGCCAGGATCTATCGCCCACATTCCGCGAGTTTGAGTTCATTCCTAGAAACCTCGTGGCCATGATCGCCAGCGGCGAAAAGAGTGGCCGCCTACCGGAAGTGCTCGAAGCCGCCTCCGCCGCCGCGGAAGAGGACTTGGAGATTGCCGTCAAGTCAACCACCAGCCTCATCGAGCCCATCATGATTGTGGGCATGGGTGTTGTGGTTGGCGGCATTGCCGCAGCCATGCTCATGCCCATCTTCAATATGAGCAAGGCCATGCGACCAGGAAACTAGCGGTCCGCGGTTCAGCTCACCTTGATGCGAAGCTTGTTGCGGACGTCTTCTGGAAGCACGTCGTAGGAGACAGTGCCCACGCCACGCCGTGCTCCGATCTGAATGCTCAACGGCTTGCCGCTGGCATCCTTGGCCTGAAAGGTGATCGGCACACTCTGCCACTGTTCCTTCACCTTCTTAAAGTCCACCAGCACGGCATCCGCGCCTGCCTTGAGATTCTGCTGAGTTGGAGAGGTCACCGTGAGCGTGGCTCCCTTGGGCAACGTTCCCACGTCTAACACAAAGGCCCGCTGAAGTTCCTGAACATCGCTCTGCGGCACCAAGTTAAACACCACCAGCGGTGAGTCCTTGCCGGACGCCCACTGAGCAGTGGCAGGCTGCCAGCCCTCCTTGGTGGCATTGAATTGGAGCACGCCACGAGGCATAAACTCGGCCAACACAACCGCAGGTGATAGGCCACGAGATTCGCCATTCAGTCTGACCTCCGCACCGGGCGGAGCGGTGATCACCCGAATCTGCTCCACGCGCAGCGCGCCAGCCACCGCCGCCACTGAGGGCTTGGTATCAGTGGCATCAGGGTCAGCGGCTGCCGCCGAACTGACGCTGTTGGTCAAGGCCCTCACTTTTTCAACGACAGCGCGAACGGGAACGATGTCGAAGGCCAGCAGCACGCCAACCACAACCAGCAGGGTCACAAGCACCACGCCGCCCCATCCGCCGCGCGCCCCTGCGTTGCTCGCCCTTCGCGCCTTGGCCGCGCCCTTCGAAGATTTCTTTCCTGGGGATGCCACGCGATGCGAACTGGTGACCAGCGTGGCCCGATTGAGCAGCATGTCCGGATGCACCGGGTGAATGGTGGGCTCGATGGCAGGCGCAGGTACCGAGAGCCATGCTTTCAGTCTGCGCCCAAAGGCCTGCGCATCATCGGGGCGAAGAGTTTGATCGCGGCTCAACCCTACAGCGAGTAGTTCTGCCAACGTCTGGTCGATGTGCGGGTTGCACTGGCGGACGTCGGGAGGATCGGTCTCACACACGATGCGTGCTGCCTGATGCACCGGCATGCCGCGCAAGTCAAAGGGTTGGATGCCGGTGATGAGTTCGTAGAACACCGCCGCAAGCGCATAGACATCAGAGCGCTTGTCGATCAGCCGCGGATCGGCTTTGAACTGCTCGGGGCTCATGTACTGCATGGTGCCCACCAACTGCCCAGTCTCCGTGCGTACGGTGACTGCGGCGCTGTCTACAGCCACCGCTCGAGCCACGCCAAAGTCGATCACTTTGACCTGCCCCTGCCTGTTCACCAGAATGTTGGCGGGCTTGATGTCCCGATGCATGTAACCCTGCGCGTGCGCAAAACCGACAGCGTCACACACCTGCAGGTACAACTGTGCGCATTCTCTCACGCCAAGTCGCTGCTTAAAGACATAGTCGGTGATGGAGAGCACGCCTTCCACATACTCCATCACGATGTAGGGAATGTCCACGTCGCCATCTTCTTCAACGCCAGTGCGCAGCACGGACGCGATGCATGGATGTCGGAGCACTTTCAACAGGCGCGCTTCGCGGTCGAAGCGCTTGCGTACGTTGTCATCGCGTTGAGTTCGCAGCAGCACCTTCAGCGCGACAAGGGGTCCATCGGGTCCATCCTTGCCTAGGTACACCCGACCCATTCCACCACTGCCCAAGATGCGTTCAATGACCACGCCGGCAAAGGTGCGCCCCAGCATGGGGTCCATGCCGCCGGTCTTGCATGTGCCGCCCGTCGCAGGCAGGCTGCCGCTCGCGCGGGAGCCCGGTTGATCCGGTTCCGACAGCGTGGCGCCGCGGGTGACATTCACTCCAAGGTCAGGCGCCAATCCAACAGGCGCACGGATGTCCACCGTGACATCTTCCTTCAGTGCGCGTTCCAAGCGCTCTTTGAGCGCAGGACCCACGACCAGTGCGGCGATCCATGCCTCACGTTCATCCAGAGGCACGCGCCGCGCCTGATCAAGCAGTCGAGGGAACTGATCTGTGGTTTCATTCACGGCGGGGCTTCTGGAGTCCTATTTCGGCCAAGACGGGGCTTTTCCTTTTGGAATAAGGGAAGTGTGGGGAATCCGGCGCCTTTCTGCCGAATGGAGATGCCATGCCCCGCATTGCGCTCGTTGCCATCTTGGCCGCCAGTCTTTACCTGCTCCTCAGGGGGGCGGGCATTGTCCAAGACGCCTCCTTTGTGGTCTGGGTGCAAGCCGCCCTCTTTGGCGTGTTCGTCGTGGCCACTGGCGTAAACATCAAGACCGGCAATGCGCTGTGGGCGGCGATCTTTGCGGCCTTAGCGGTGGGCTGGAATCCTTGGGTGCCGCTCACGAGCTGGCACCACCCCCTTCCATGGGACAAGTGGAAGCCCGCCGTGTCGCTGGTGTGCGGACTGGCTGCCGGAGCCTTTGTGGTTCGCCACTGGGGTCGAGCCGAGACCGCCTGACCCCGCCAAAAAGCCACGCGGCTATTGACCAAGTTTGTAGAGGAACGCACCGCCCAGTTCAATGCCCAGGCGTGGGTTCTTGATCCGACCCACTGCCACCCAGGGCCACTGCGCGGCAACGTCCTGCCCAAACTGACCATTCCCGCATGCTTCCTTGGGTTGCAAGCGCATGGTGTTAATCCAGCGGCCGTCGCGTTCCTCAAACACCAGCACCATTCCGGGAACCTTGGTGGGCGGTTCATCTGACGCGGTACCGGTGGAGTCAGTCACGATGATCCGCCCCTTGGAGATCACAATCTTGGCACCGAACATTTTGCTGGGATTCAGACCTGCAGCGGGAACCAGTTCACCCATGCGGGTCCACTTTCCTTCCGTTCGACGGTAGGCAAAGACCCTGCTTGGTCGCGCATCGTTGATGATGTTGGCGGCGCGCACGGCCAGCAGGTCGCCCTCAAGAGCCACTTCGCTGCCGAACCCGAGCCCTGCTTGCGCCTCTTCGCCTGATATCTCCGCTTCGGCTTTCCATTCGCCATTCTTGTAAACGAACGTGAACACAAATGGGCTGCCGCTGGCGGGCCGGGCCTCATGAACTCGGGGAGGCAACATGGCAGGACTGCCCACCGCCAACGTGCCAGAATCCAACGCCACGGACGTACCAAACCACACTCCCTGTCGAACTCCGCTGGCGGGCTGCGGCAGCGTCACCACACCATCAACGCCCCAACCCGCATCCTTGCGCTTAAAGACAAAGACCTCTGGATTGGGAATGGCCTCTTCCTTCTTAGGCACATATCGCAGGTCTACAGAAGCAACCGCCAGATGCGTTCCATCGGTGGAGAGCGCGCCGCCGAATCCTGGTCGCGCAAGCGCTCGCGGGACATCAAGCACCGCTTGTTGCGCCCAACCCTCACCCTGCGCGCCGAAGACCACCACGGATGCGGGCAGACCTCCAGGTCGCTCCTTGGTGGTCACGACGATGTCGCCGCCCGCGGCCAACCGCTGGAACGCCAGGTCGTTGCGATCGGCGCCATGCAACTGCGCCATCTCTAACTGAGGGCTCCACACATCGCTCTTCAGAAAAAAGTTGGCCATCTGGCCTTCCGGTCCTGGACCCGCTGCGCGAATCGGTCCCGTCACCACAAACTGATTGGTCGCGCTCACCACTCGTAATCCAAAAGTCATGGAAAGCGTGGGAGTTGGGGCGGACACAACTTGAGTTTCAAAGGTCGCCGGAAGAGAGGGTGGTACAGGTACGTAGGACGTCGGCGCTTGCTTGGGTGAAGCAGCCGGGGCGGAGGGCGCAGTCTGGGGTGCGAGCCAAAGCGTGCCACTCATCAGCGGCAAGCACAACAACATTGGAGTCATGGGATTCATTGTGGGTTAGTGCCTCGCGCCAAGGGTGGCAAATGCTTGCGCACACGCGCTCACGAGCGTCTGCTCATCGGGAAGGTTGTGTTTGCCGTAGTCGTCACGTGGGGGCACGATGGTGCAGCCCGCGCTCTGCAATGTGCGCACGTTCGCCTGCAGGATGCTGGTATGCATGGATCCGTGCATGGTTGGCGCCAGTAGCAACGCGGCCAACCCTTGTTGTGTTCTGCCCAATGCGGAAGCAAGCACCGTGGTCACCGGCGTGTCCGCAATGCCACACGCCAGCTTTCCAATGACGCTGTAGGTGGCAGGTGCCACCAGATACAGGTCAAACGGCATGGAGTCTGAAAGATGCTCGGCTGCTGGGGTCAATTCCACCGTGACCGGATTGGTGGTGGCCCACTCCAAGGCATCCCGGGTGACGTATCGAAGGGCTTCAGTGGTGGCGAACGCAACCACGGTAGCCCCCTGACGGCGCAGGGCTCGGGCCACCAACGGCGCCTTCATGGCAGCAATTCCGCCGGTCACCAGCAGAGCCACACGCGCCCCTTCGAGGGCGTTGCCTTCGCGCACAACTTCTCGATCGCCCAAGTCGCTCGGCGAAGGCTTGGAAAAATTGAAGTCAGGCTGGCTCATGCAGAGTGAAGATTGTACTCCCAGCAGGACTATCCTTCCGCCCACGTGACTCATGGAGCTCATGCCCCGATGCCTGGCGATGCGCCGTGGTGGAAGCGTTCGCAAGAACTGCTGGAAGCCGCGATTGCGGCATTAGCCCTGACCGCCGCGTGGCTGCTGCAAGCCAATGAGTTCACCCCGTGGGCGTGGGGCCCGCTTTATGCCGTGAGCTTCGTGGTGGCTGGGTACGCCGCGTTCGTCACCGGTGTGCGAGAGATGATCGGCGGCAAGTTAGACGTGGACTTCTTGATGGTGGTGGCGGCGATTGGCGCCGCAATCCTGGGCAGCTTTGCAGAAGGCGCCATGCTCTTGGTGCTCTTTGCCATCGGACATGGGCTCGAACACTACGCCATGGGTCAAGCGCGCAAAGCCATTCGAGCATTAGGGAACCTCACTCCCCTGAATGCGTGGATCCGTCGAGGACACGAATGGACTGAAGTTCCGATCCAGCAGGTGCAATTGAAGGATGTCGTTCGCGTGCGCCCTGGTGAACGAGTGCCCATGGACGGGGCAGTGGCCGCAGGAAGTTCGGCGGTGGATCAGAGCCCAATCACCGGCGAGAGCGTGCCCGTGGAAAAGGGCACCGACGACGAAGTTTTTGCAGGCACGCTGAATGGCGATGGCACGCTTGAAGTTCGAGTCACGCGTCTTGCCGCCGACAGCACAGTTTCACGAATGATCCGTCTGGTTGAGGAAGCGCAGAGCCAAAAGAGCACCACGCAGCGGTACGCCGAGCGATTTACCCGCGTCTACGTTCCTGTGGTGCTGGTGATGACCGCGGGCATGGCGGTGCTCCCACCGCTCATGGGGTGGCTCGGTTGGTCAGAGTCATTTCTGCGTTCGATGACGCTGCTTGTGGGTGCAAGCCCATGTGCCTTGGCGATCTCTACGCCGGCAGCTGTGCTCGCCGGTGTGGCGCGGGCAGCGCGCGCCGGAGTGCTTATCAAGGGTGGCGCGTATCTGGAGACCCTCGGGTCGGTGCGGTGCATGGCCCTTGATAAGACCGGAACGCTCACCGTGGGAAGGCCACAGGTGAAGAGCATCGTGGCGTTGGACGGTACGCAAGCAGAGACTCTGGCACTTGCTGCGGCGCTCGAACATGAGAGCACCCATCCACTCGCCAGCGCCATCATGGCCGCGGCCAAGGAGGGCAACATCGTGCTCGCCCCCGTCACGGACTCGAAAGCCATTCGCGGAAAGGGTCTGGTGGGAACCGTAGACGGCCAGCGAGTGGCAGTGGGCGCATTGCGATTGTTTGATGGCATTGACGCGCCTAAAGCAACCGCTGCCGCACGGCAGACGATAGGTCTCCTTGAAACTCAAGCGTGCACGGCCATGTTGGTGGCCAAAGGTCAAGTGTTCGTGGGTGCCGTGGGGCTCATGGACGGGCCCCGCCGTGAGGCGGCTGAAGCCATTGCGCTCCTTCAATCTATGGGAGTACGCCCGATTGTCATGCTCACCGGTGACAACCGTGCCGTGGGCGAAGCCGTTGGCCGCGTCGTGGGCGTTGATGAAGTTCACGCCAGTTTGATGCCGGAGGACAAGATCGCAGTGGTGCGCCAACTGGCTGCCACTCACGGCAGTGTCACCATGGTGGGGGACGGCATCAACGACGCACCCGCGCTCGCCGCGGCGTCGGTGGGCATCGCCATGGGTCGCAGCGGTACGGACGTGGCGCTCGAGGCCGCAGACGTGGCGTTGATGTCCGACGATTTGATGCGCCTTCCCTTTGCCGTAGGCATCAGTCGGGCGTCCCGCCGCATCGTGGCGCAGAACGTCTTTATCTCCATGGGTATGGTCTTTACGCTCATTCCGCTCGCAGCACTTGGCGTGGTGCCCATTTGGGCGGCGGTGATTCTGCATGAGGGCAGCACCGTGGCGGTGGTGTTGAACAGCTTGCGGCTGCTTGGGTATCGAGCACCCACTCCACGATTGCACACCTAGGAATGCCACCTTGCGAGTATCGCTCTTGACCTTACGGAGTCTCGTAGTCAGGGGTGTAGACCTTGCTTCTCACGAATGCCTCCACATCTCCATTGGCTGGAAACTCCACGCGCGCCAACCCCCGCTGGAAAATCAATCGCGCAACATCGGTGGCCACCTGGACGCTCGTACGAAAAATGCTGCTCACCGGTGGATAGATCAGGTTGACGCTCAGATCCTCGTCTGTGGTTTGCTCCGCAAGACTCTCAGCCGCGCGAAGGAACATCTCATCAGTCACGCGGCTTGCTTCGGTGGCATACACCGCTAGTCCCACTGCGGGATAGATATAGACGTTGTTGCCCTGCCCCGGAACATACAACCGCCCCTTGTAGTGCAGCGGCGCAAACGGGCTACCGCTGGCAAAGATGGCGCGCCCATCACTCCATTCGATGGCCTCCTGCGCGGTGCACTCGCTCTTGCTCGTTGGATTTGAGTACGGAAAGATCACCGGCCGTTGGTTGATCTTTGCCATGGCACGGATGACGGGCTCAGTAAAGCTCTTGGCAATGGTGCTGACACCGATCAACGCGCTGGGGCGCACGCTGGTGACGATCTCTTCCAACCCCTTCATGGCAGGGTGCGGATGCGCGTACGGAAGTTGAAAATCGCTGAGCCCAGTTGTGTCTGCGGTGACCAGCCCCCGCGAGTTCACCAGCCAGCACTTCTTGCGCCCTTCCTGAACGGGTAACCCTTCTCGCTCCATGTGTTGACAGATCAGGTCGGCGATACCCACCGCTGCGCTTCCGGCGCCAAAAAAGAGGTAGGTGTGATCACGAAGCCGACTCTTGAGCACCCGATTGGCGCCAAGCAAACCCGCCACCGCAACGCTAGCTGTGCCCTGAATGTCATCGTTAAAGCAACAGACGCGATTGCGGTATCGCTGCAGTAACGGCATGGCCGTCTTGTTGGTGAAATCTTCAAACTGGATGCAGCACTTCGGAAAGACCTCCTGGACTGCAAGTACGAACTCCTCTACGAATGAGTCGTACTCCTGGCCTACGGCACGCCGTACCCGCAGGCCGGGATAGAGTGGATCGTCTAGAAATGCTTCGTTGTTGGTGCCCACGTCCAGAAGCACGGGCAACGTCACTTGTGGTGGAACGCCCGCGCACGCGGTGTAGAGAGCGAGTTTGCCCACGGGGATGCCCATGCCGCATGCACCCAGGTCGCCCAAGCCCAGAATGCGCTCGCCATCTGTGGCCACAATGAACCGCACGTCTTCCTCCGGCCAGTTGCGGAGTACCTCCTTGATGTGCCCACGCCTCTTCAGGCTGACATACAGCCCCTTGGGCCTGCGAAGAATGTGCCCAAACTTCTGGCACGCCTCCCCTACGGTAGGGGTGTAGACCAAGGGCATGTATTGCACGGGATCACTCATGAGCAACCTGTAAAACAGCCGCTCGTTGCGATCCTGCAACTCTGATAGGTAGATGTACTTCTCCAGATCGCTGGACTTCTGCGAAAGGTGCAGCCGCGCACGCTGCATCTGCGTTTCCGGCGTGTCCACGCCATCAGGCAATAGACCCACGAGCCCCATCTCTTCACGCTCTTCAGCCGTAAATGCGGTTCCCTTGTTCAGGCGAGGATTGAAGAGCAACTCAAAACTGGTGGGGTGGTCCGGCATTGCCGCGCAGAATAGATGGCGCTGCGCTCATCCGTTGTCGGGGCGTGGCAGAAAGCGATCCCGATCGCCGATGGGTTGCCGCTGGGGTGGCGCCCGCTCGCCCCGTACGCAAGGACCACCGGGATGCGTTCCCCCCATAAGCCGCTGATTCAGTTCGCACCCATGTCCCCCCGCGTCGATGTCCATTTGGTGCAGCACATCGATGTACTCGCATGATCCGCTCGATGGTGGCAAGCACTGCGTGGGCTCATCGAGAATCTTGTAGAAGAGGCGTTCATACAACTGGGTATCGGTCAGGTGATCGGTGTTGAGCAGGTAGACGCCGCTGGCTCCTAACGCTTCAATGACGGTCCACAACGCTTGGTGAATCTGTTCGTCGCCCGCCAAGTCCTGCGGTGGCACGGGGACAATGCCGTGCTCGAGCAGCATGCTGCGTCCGTTGGTGGTGGGAGCCATTTCAAAGTCATACACAAGCATCCAGTAGGAACGATCCTCAGGTTGGCCCTTGGCGCACGCATCGCGATAGAGTTCATCAATGCGAGCCTCCCGCGCCAACAGCTGGAGGTGCCGCGCGGAACGCACCGCCTCCATCTGTTCGCGCCGCTGCGGCGTCAGCGGAAGGGCCCGTACAGGCCCGTTGGGAACAAACTCAAGGGGTAGTTCGCCCTCGCCAGCGTCATCCGTGTGGTGATCGCCATCATCCGTCTGGCCCAGAGCATCCATCCTGCACTCACCTCCGACATCGAACCTTGCTGCACCAGATCCAAAGCACATGAAACACCTCCAGCCCGAGTAGGCCTTGCCCGCGTGGGACGTTGCCCACATGGGGCGTTGCCCGCGTTGGACGTTGCGAACCCCGAAGGTACGCATGCACTTTGGCTTGCCCCCGTTCGCATGCCTTTTTTCTAGAACTCCACCCCCCCTGCCGCATGAATGCGAAGGGACGGGGAAGTGTCCGCTGGATGCTGGAGCTCCATATATATAGAGGCCTCTTCGCCAGGAAGCAGCGTGAGCAGATTTGGCGCGCAGGTCACCCATGCGCAGCGCGGCTCAATCCAAAGGTCTCGTACCAATGAACGGGCTCGCACATGAACGGTCCACATCCGGCCCCGGCCGGTGGTGTGCCATTGAATGAGTGCGGGTTGATGCTTCAGCAGAATCTCACGCCGATACATCCACCAGCCGCGCACACCATCTGCTTCCACCATCAGGCACTCTGCGGTGGGATCTGTAGGTGGGCCCACCATGTGTTCCACATTCAGCGTTGAGTCGACCCCCCAGGGTGCAACCTGAACGCGTTCCCGCGCTGAGGCCAGCTCCTTGCCCTGGAGCGTCATGCGACTCACCAAGACATGGCACGACCACTCGTGGGCCTTGTCATTGACGACAGCTGCTCGCAGATCGCCAGACTGACCACCGTTGGTCACACCTTTGGCACCCAGAGGTTCCACGCTCACCATTCGCGCAGCGGCAGCGCGTTGCAATGCATGCCAGATTGGTTTGGTGCGCAATCGCACATCCACTGCACTCCATGTGGGCCCCGTCCACACATCGTTCCACTGCCAGAACAGGAAGCCCATGGCGCGCGGCGCGTTGGCTCGCAGCCACGTACATGCGAGCGCCATCGCGCGTGCTTGCAACAGGTGCGCCTGATACAGCCACTGGTCAAAATCTAGCGCAGCATGAAAGTGTTGGGCGAGCGGTTGCGCGTATTGAGCGTGGTCGCCGCCACCCGCTCTCTGCCGGTGGGCGAGCGCGGCGCCGCCAATGGTCAACGCAGAGTCACCAAGTGCTTCGCGCAACGTGCGCAGATTGGCAGGGCTTTGGTGCCCACACTCGCTCACAAAGCGCGGCACCTGAGTGCGGTACTCCTCAACCTGAAGGTCCCAGGTGTGACGGTCACCCATGGTGGGATCGTTGGCGTGCACATCGAGGCTGCCGCTCCATGGGCTCTCCGGCCAGTAAGGCCTGGTGGAATCAATCTCTGAACACACACTTGGAAGCATGGTGAGCCAATAGTGCTGCCCCCACGTCTGGCCAGGGCGCAACTGCTGACGGAACCCCCAACTCTGCCATGCCAGCACATCTTCATTGCCACCACACCAGAGCACCACCGATGGATGGCACGAGAGCCGGGCAACCTGATACCGCGCTTCGCGCTCAATGAGCTGTGGATAGGGCTCTTCTTCTGGATACGTGGCGCACGCAAACATGAAGTCCTGCCACACCAATATGCCTAATTCATCGCACCGTTCGTAAAAGGAGTCGGGCTCGTAGATACCGCCGCCCCACACCCGCAGCATGTTGAGATTGGCCTCGCACGCCAGCTCCAACAAGCGTCGGCTGCGATCGCTCTCCACCCCAATCGGGTGGAGCGACGATGGGATCCAATTGGCTCCCTTACAAAACACTGGCTGGCCATTCACCACGATGGCAAAGCGCTGACCGTATTCGTCGATGCGCGTGTCAAGTTCCACACTGCGTAAGCCAATGCGCTTTCGCCACGAATCCAGAGGTTGACGGGTCTCCAGCACAGTGTCAATATCGCCCTGCCGCAGCGGCGTCACCTGCACTCGCAGATCGTGAAGTTCTTGCGCGCCTCGCTCGCGCGGCCACCATCGCCTTGGTTGAGGCACGATCAATGGCACAACGCAGGTGCCCTCAACCACGGTCGCCTCTGCGCTCCAGTGCCTGCCATCGGGCCCGCTGAGCCTTGCGCGCACCATGCACGGGGCGCGGACGCCAACCGACTGATCCGCCCATTGAAGGTCCACATGCACGTGCACGACCGCTTCGTGCTCAGTACATTTGGTGACCAGCGGCCGAACGCTGGCGATTCGAACACCATTCCACGCCTCCAACCGTACGGGCCCAAGCCCGCTTGAAGGCGCACGCGGGCCCCAGTCCCAACCAAAACTGCACGCACTCTTGCGCACAAACGGATAAGGCGTCCAGCCACCGTTCACGGGGCGCGTACCTCGTTCACGCTCGCGCTCCCTGACCCACGGCACCGGCGCGCGGATAGACACGCAGATCTCATTCCCTTTCGCTCGAAGCAGGTGACGCACGCCAAATCGCTGCGGGTGAAACTGATTGGCCACATTCCCAACAGGCGTGCCGTTCACCCGCACCTGGGCCACGGTGTCAATGGATTCAAACTCCAAGTCAACCTGCTGATGTTGCAACACCTCTGCAGAAACGTCAAAGGTGCGCTCCCAGCACCAGTCCGCGTGGCCCACCCACTCTTGGCCGGCCTCGCCATCGCCAATGTCCGTGGACTGCAAGAGCCCCGCACTCTCAAGCGCCTGATGTGCGCATCCGGGCACCGATGCCTTGAGAGTGCGATTCATGAGTCCGGCAGGTGCCCCTGCGTGCGCACAATGTTCACAACGCAGTGTCCATTCTGCGCCGCTTAAGGCAATGGCCATCACCCTGCGTTTCTCCCGCTTCCGCCTTCGCGTTCGCTGCTGCCTTCGCGCTCGCCCCCGCCTTCGCGCTTGCCCTCCAACGTGTGGAGCAATTCATCACCCGACTCTGCCACCGTTCCATCGTCCGTGGCATCTACTCGATAGGCCTTCAGGCGTGCATGCATCTGCGCCAGGTCACGAAATCCTCCGATGCTGAACCAAATGACCACGACAATTCCAAGCACAAAGATGCAGACCGTCCACCACTGCCAGAAGTTCATCCATGCACGGTCAGGCACTGGCGTGGCCAAGTTGTACGCGGTGAACACCACAAAGATCACCGTCCACAACAAGGGCCACGCGAGCGTCACCCACGTCACCCACTTGTCGGTTCCTGTGAACTCGCGGGTGAAACCCAGCTTCTCCAACATCGAGCGCGCGGGCCTGACGCCCTCCGTGGACATCGCGCCGCTGCTCTCTGCATCTGCATACTTGCCGCGGTGCAGCAGGCGGTCGAGGTCGAATGCGCTCTTGCTGGTAAGCAGGCTGACGGTCACGTACAGCACCACCGCCACCGCAATGGCAAAGAAACCCAAGACCTGCCCTGACAACTTTGGCGACGTGCGCAGGTACATCAGCGCGTCCGCAGGCGCGTGCCATCCGTGATCGCTCCACGCCACAAGCGTGGCCGTGGAGAGCATGGACTCCTCCTTGGCAATGAGGGCGATGCCGGCACACACAATGCCCGCACCCATGGCCGTCCACGCACCGATGGTGGTGCCGCGCCGCCAATACAGACCCCCGATGATGCACACACCTGCCCCCGCGACGAACACCGCCGCCGTGAGCGCCGCGTAATTGGCAATGTATTGCCCAGGCTTGTAGTACATGCCCACCACAAACGCAAAGATCGCCACGCCCAGTATGGCCAATCGAAGCAACCAGAGGTGCATGCGCTGGGAAAGCGGCTTGGTGCGGAAAGGCAGCACCACATCTTGAATCAAGATGGCACCCCACGAGTGCAGATATGAATTGTCGGTACTGAGATACGCGCCCAGCAGTGCGGCGGCCATCAAGCCCATCATGCCGACAGGCAGAATCTCACCAAGCACCAGCGGAGTTCGCATCTGTGCAGAAAAGGCCTTGGCGGTCTCCGCGCTTTCACTGCCAGTGCCCACCACGGTCGCAGTCAGTTGGTCAAGGTGGGCGTTCACCAATGCCGCTTGATCAGCGAAGTCGGGGTGATGCAAGAACACCTTCACGCACACTGGCACCACCAGGGCCACCAGCATCAGCACCCGCCACTTCCAACCGGTGAGAATCTGCGCCATCTTGGCTTCGTGCGGATTGAGTGCTGACGCATTGAACCCCTGCCCCCCTTGCCACGCCTTGGCCGCGTAAAAGATGATGAAGGCGCTGATGAGCCAATAGAAGACATTGAAATTGTCCTCGTGCTTGATTCCCAACGGATGCACCATGGAGCGACCATCCGGTGGTCCTTGGTCCGCCGCGGCTTCCACCCCGTTCAGGTGCAGCGCCACGGGCCCCAGGGTGACCGGCAGATTCTCCTGAGGCGATGGGCGGCCGCGCATCGTGAGATGCGTCGTACCGTCTGGGTGGGCTTCCGCACTCATCAACTGCGCATTGGGACCCAGCGCACCACTCGTCACAAAGGCGTCCCAATCGATCGGCGTCGTGCCGCGCGGCGTGGCGGCAACCTTCCAGGTGACGGTTTGACCATTCCACTGCTCTTCCACCATGGTGCTGGAGATCCGCTCCCACCCAAAGGTCAGAATGCAAAAGCCAATGATCACTAAGAATGCAACGTTGCAAAAGACCCCCTGCAGAAAGTCCACCACCATAATGACAATCTGCCCACCCGCAAACACAAAGAACAGCGCCATGGAAAGCAGTGTTCCCATGATGAGCAGATACGTGTCGCAGGTGCCTCCGAGCAATTGCACCTGCTCAGGGAATCCACACATTCCCATCAGAAAGCGTGCGCTGACCGCGGGAAAGATGGCGTAATTCACAACGCCAGCCACAAACGCAATGACACCGCAAAACACCCGAAAGCTCTTGCTGTACCGCTCTTCAAAGAACTGCGCTAGGGTCAGAGCGCGGGTTTCACGAAATCGATAGACCACCCACCCGGTAATCGCCAATGCGATCATGGCGGGATTCTCCATGAACCCCCACCAGACGCTGGTCCACCCGCTGTCGTAGTACTGCTGAAAGAACCAGACCAGTGTGATGATGCCGGTGGCTGCCATATTGGATGCCACACAGAGCAGGTATCGGCCCGCGCACCTGTTGGCCGCAAGAAACCCTGTAATGCTTGAACCAAACCTTCTAAAGAAAAGCGCCACCCACACCAACACCAGCACGAACGACGCGCAGATCGTCCAGTCAATGAGATGCATCTTCATGCGCTGGTTCCGCCCAACGGCTGCGCGCCGTGAACCAGGATTGTGGTGATCTGAAAGGGACGCACCGCAAACGTGGTGGTTCGCGCGGCCGCGTCATGCGCGAATGCAACTGGCATGGCGCACGCAGCGCCTGCGCCGGACTGCCGCTCCAGCACATCGCACGCCACGGCGTGGGGAGCGGGGAACCCCCACCGTACGCTGGCGGTACCGGCGCCTCCTTGCACTTCGACCACGCGAAGCACCACTCCCTGGCCATCTTCGGCTGGCTTGAGCGCCGCCACTTGAAGACACGCACTGCCCTGTGTGCGTACGTCAACTGCCTGCCATCCATCCGCGACACCGCCAGAGTGCACCGCGCCGATGAGTGGATTGTTCAATTGCTCAGCCTGAGCGTCCACGCCAGCGGCTCGCCAGTTGCCAGCGTGCACCATGACGCTGTAGCAAAAGCGATGGTGCCCCCGATCGGCCCGTGGATCAGGAAAGTTCGGAGCGCGCAGCAAACTGAGCCCCAGTACACCATGACGCGCGCTCCTGCCGAACTTTCCGTTGTCCAAGACCGCCACGCCAGCACCAGGTTGGCTCAGGTCCATCCAGTTGTGGCCGGGCACTTCAAACTGCGCGCGATCCCAACTGGTGTTGTCATGCGTTGAACGCTCCAGACAGCCGAATTGGATTCCAAATGTGGCCGCACGTGCTCGCACGGCGCACGGAAAGAGCGTTCGTAACAACGCGCTCTCCTCGTCCCACTCCACGTCGGTCAGGATGTCCACGCGGGGGCACGCGGCCGTGAGCGTGTACCGCTGAACGATGCGGCTGCGCTTGCCAAGGGCCCGCTCAACCACAATGCTGGCCTGGGCGGGGCTGGATTGCTCACACTGAATGAGCTCTGCGCGGCCGATCGCCCGCGTCGAGCGCTCGTGATAGTCGCGATCCACATCCCAGGCCTCCCAGCGGCGGGGCCGATCGTCATAGAGCACCAGCTGATTCATGGGCAGCAACTGGCCGGAGGCGTCGACCTGATTGGCGATCCATCCATCGCCTTGGCGACGCAACAGCGCGATTCGTCCGGCGTCATCCACGGTCACCTGAAGGTGTTCATTGCGCAACGTGCGCTCGCCTTCCACACTCACCGCCGGTGGCATGCTCGATGGCCCGCTCACATCCACCACGCGCACACCCAGAGGCGGCACGTTCTCCACCCACACGGGCCCCGCTTGGGTGGGCAGCACGCCACTCTGCGTGGTGGACGCGGAGTTAAACACCACCATTCGTTCAGTGACCGCCACACCCGCGCCCCCTTTCGCGTCATCACCCAGCCACGCCATACCCCGCTGAATGCCGCGAAGGCTTGTGCGGTTCACCGCACTCATCTGCACACGCGCATCGTCGTACACCTGCCCGATTGAACTCCCTGGCAGAATGTCGTGAAACTGATTCAACAGTACGGTCTTCCACGCAGCGTCATACTGCTGGCGCATGTCGCTGTCGGGCGCACCGCCAGACTGAAGACGTGACGCTTCTAACATCTCCGCCAGCCGCAGATCCAACTCTGCCTTGCGATTTGCTTGCTTGATCCAAGCCTGACTTGTGTATGTGCCCCGGTGAAGTTCAAGGTAAAGCTCGCCATCCCAGACACGCACGTCTTGACCCGCACGCTGCAGCGCACTTCGCGCATTGTGCAATTGCTGGCAGAAGTTGTCCACGCGCCCCTGTTCCACACGAGGTAACCCCTGACAGCGTGCCCCGATGTCGGCGCGCTCCACCTGTTCGGCCGTGGGGCCGCCTCCACCATCGCCCCAGCCGAACGGCTGCAGGTACGCCGGAATGAGCGCTCCATCTTGCTGCACTAGGTTTTCAACCGCAAGTTGAAAGTCCTTGGGCTCAAGTGAACTGTTGTAGTTGTGCCCCGGCGTGAAGTGCGAGAGAACTTCCGATCCGTCCAACCCTCGCCACACAAACGTGACATTGGGAAAGCGATTGCTCTCGCACCAACTCATCTTGTTGGTGATGAATGTGTCCAACCCGGCCTGCGCCATGATCTGCGGAAGGCTGGCAGGAAATCCAAACGTGTCCGGCAGGTACAAGAATCGCTGTGCGGCGTGACCGCCAAATCTGCTCTGCCACCAGCGCGTGCCATGCAGAATCTGGCGAATGAAGCTCTCCCCGCTGGGGCAGGTGCAATCGGGTTCCACCCACATGGCGCCACCCGGTTCCCAGCGCCCCTGCTGCACGCGCTGCGTGATTTGCGCAAAGAGCTCAGGTGAACGTTCTTCAACCCACGCATACTGCTGTGCTTGGCTACACAGAAATTGCATGTGCGGATACTGCTCCTGAAGGCGCAACACATTGGCAAAGGTGCGTAGACACTTGCGTTCCGTCTCAGCAAGGGGCCAAAGCCACGCGGTGTCAATGTGTGCGTGACCCACTGCGGTGCATACCACCGGAGTCTGCGCTCCCGCGCCTGCGAGCAGTTCAGCCAACTCCGGTTGCAGCCCCGCGCATGCCGCCCGAACACCCGTTGAGTCTGGCAATCGCGCCAGTAATGCTCGCAATCCGCGGTCCAGTTGGTGCGCGCGAGCATCGGTGGGTGGCAAAGTCAGCAGCACCTTGCGCGCCGTGTCAAAGCCCTGCGCAAACTTCCACACGGTTCGGTCAAAGACCACGAGTTCCGCCTGCTCCAGCCGACCCGGATTGGGCTCCCTCCATCGCGCATGCACCTCGGGGTGATCCCACCAAAAGGTGCTCACGCCAAGCGGCATGTTGCAGGCAGCCTCAATGAGTAGGTCGACAGATTCGCCGGCGGGGGCACGCTCCCACAACACCGCAAGATCCCGGTAGGGGTCAAACCCCTGAAAGGGAACGCCATCCTTCCAGAGCAGTGCTTCGGTGCCGCTGGAGAATCGAAGCGCCACCTGTTTGCCATCCATGGATGTTGGCAGCGTCCCCGCTACACGGAACCACGCCGTGCTCCAGACTGGCCCCCAGCGCCACCCCACGTTCACCGGTTCAAACGCCTGTGCGATCGCCACTGATGGCTTCACGCGGTCGGGCGTCTGCCACACCGTCACCGCGAGCGGCACCCGCTCAGCAAAGGCCGCAGGCAAGAGCACCTGCGACACCAGATTCTCATATCGAATGGCCGCGTACTGCAGATCGGGAAGCACGGGCGGAAGTGTAAGCGCGGTTCTACGTCACCTTCACACGCCGCGCGGCATCCGTGGCCCGCGAACGAGCGTTGTTCGCGCTCGAACCGCTGGCCAGAGCCACGCCCATCCGCCGGAATGGTCTTGTGTCAGGTTTGCCAAAGATGCGCACCTCTGTGCCCTTCAACGCCAATGCCTTGGCCAAGCCCTGAAACACAGGTGGCTTCTTGCTGGTGCCACCGGCCAGAATCACCGCACTGGCGGTGGCTCCGTAGTAGGTGATTTCGGGAATCGGCAAACCCAAAATGGCGCGGGCATGCAGGTCGAACTCGCTCAGGTCTTGGCTGCGCAGAGTCACCATGCCAGTGTCATGCGGGCGTGGGCTGAGCTCGCTAAAGATCACGCGATCGCCTGCCACAAAGAACTCTACGCCAAAGATCCCCGCGCCCTTGGGGCCCGCAATGTGATCGGTGATGCGCTTGGCAATACGCTGAGCGGTGGCCAGCGCACGCGATTCCATGTGGCACGGCATCCAACTCTCTTGGTAGTCGCCACGCTCCTGGCGGTGACCAATCGGATTCACAAAGACTGTTGGCCCCACACCTTTTCGCTGCTTCACCGTCAGCAGCGTGATCTCATAGTCAAACTGTATGAACTCTTCAACGATGACTCGCGTGCGGTCGCCGCGCATACCTGCAACCGCGTACTTCCACGCGGCCTCCAATTCCTTGGAGGTGCGCACCACGCTCTGCCCCTTGCCGCTTGAACTCATGACCGGTTTCACCACACACGGCAAGCCCACTCCACCGGCCTTCAACACGCTGGTACGCAACGCCGCAGCGCTTTCGGCGTAGGCATATTGCGCCGTCGGCAGGCCAAGTGTGCGCGCCGCCACATCTCGAATGGCATCTCGATTCATCGTCAGGTGCGCGGCGCGCGCGCTGGGCACAACGCTGTACCCAGCCCTCTCGAGTTGCAGCAGCTTCTCCGTGCGAATGGCCTCAATCTCCGGCACGATGTGATCGGGCCTGTGCTTCTTGACCACTTTGGCGATGGCTGCTCCGTTGAGCATGTCAATCACCTCATACGCGTCTGCAACCTGCATGGCCGGGGCGCCCGCGTAACGATCCACGGCGATCACTCGGCATCCAAGCCGCTTGGCGCTGATGGCAAATTCCTTTCCCAGTTCACCCGAACCCAAGAGAAGTAGCGTGGTGGTCATCACCGCATCATCGCATACCGCTACGCTTGGCGCATGCGCGACCTGCTCCTCGGCCTGGATGTGGGCACCAGCAGCCTGAAGGCGCTCATCTGCGATGCCCGGGCGCACGTCTTGAGCACGGCGCACGCGGAGTATCCGCTGAGCACGCCGCATCCCGGTTGGAGCGAACAAGATCCTGAGCATTGGGTGACGGCTGCACATGCCGCAATCATGCAAGCCGTTCAACGAGCAGAAATTGAAGGTGGCCGAATTGCCGCCGTTGGCATTGCGGGGCAGATGCACGGCGCGGTGCTTGTGGATCGCGCAGGTATGCCAGTTCGCCCTGCCATGCTGTGGAATGACGGGCGCAGCGCTCACGAATGTCAGAGTCTTACGGAGCGCATCGGTGCAGACACCGTGGTGGCGCGGACAGGCAATCGATTGCTCCCGGGCTTTACCGCCCCAAAAGTTGCGTGGGTACAGATGCATGAACCTGCGGCATGGGCGCGCACGGCACAGATTCTGTTGCCCAAGGACTATCTGCGCTTTCGACTGGGCCACGCGTGGCACACTGACGTGAGCGATGCCAGCGGCACGCTCTACTTCAATGTTGCCACACGAGCCTGGTCAGAACCCATGCTCAAGGACTTGCGCATTGCTCCCGCACTCGTACCCACGGCGCACGAGAGTGCACATGTGGTGGACGCGCTCAACTCCCGCACCGCCGTTGCCACCGGACTGACCGAGGGAACTCCATTGGTGGCCGGCGCAGGCGACCAAGCTGCTGGTGCGGTTGGAACCGGAGTGGTGAATCCCGGCCGGCTCTCTTGCGTACTGGGCACCAGCGGCGTGATCTTTGCCGCGAGCGATTCATTCTCAGCGAGTCCAGACGGCGCCCTGCACGCCTTCTGTCACGCGGCCCCAGATCGCTGGCACCTGATGAGCGTCATGCTCTCTGCCGCGGGAAGCATGCGCTGGTTCGCGGATGCGTTGGGCGGTGCCGCGCCGGAGGAACTGGACGCCATGGCGCGCACTGTTGCCCCTGGATGTCAAGGATTGCGTTTTCTTCCCACACTGGCAGGTGAACGGTGTCCATTCCCAGACCCAACCGCCACCGGGGCATTCACTGGCATCACGCTCACACACACTCGGGCACACTTCGCCCGCGCCGTGATTGAGGGCGTGACGGCAAGCATGCTTCTTTGCCTGCAGATGATCCGCCGCGCAGGCGTTCCCGTGTCCGACATTGCGATCAGTGGTGGAGGCTTTCACAGCCAGCTTTGGACCTCGTGCTGCGCGGACGCCTTTGGCGTTCCGTTGGTCCGAATGAACAGCACTGACGGCGCGGCGTTGGGCGCAGCTCTTCTTGCCTCGGTGGGCGCAGGACTCAATGGCAGTGTTCAAGAGGCTGCGGCATTCGTACAGCCCACGACTCACGTTCACCCAGCACCAGCGCACCAGGGTTTCTGGGAAGCCATGGCCGCAGAGCAGCAGAAACTCCATGAGTTGATCGGCACGCTCAAGGCACCGCGCTGTTCGTAGTGCCCCTGTGAGACCGCGCCGAAATCTGACCTAGGAATCCGGCCCCGCCTCTGGCGTTGGCGCCTTCGACGACACCTGCCCCGTCACGGCCGGCGGCTTGGGTGGCAGTCCCGCGCGTCGGCGACGCCCCGCTTCTGCGCGTTCATCATCCGCACGGAGCATCGCCTCAAATGCATCGTCACCATGTTCCTGTGTGCCCACCTTTTTCCAAACGAGGATTCCCACACCCACCATGCTGATCACGATGGCCACCATTGACACCGCGGTCCACATGGCCGGATCATGCCGCGGCGGTGCCGCGTCGCAACTCCGACATGTGTGCCTGCAGATGCTTGCCGGGGCATTCCGTCTGAGCACCCGGCCACTCGCGATGCGACCGAACTCGCGATGCGGGAATCCGGTAGTAGGCCTGAAGCGCCAGCAGCGTTTTCTGCAAAGCTGCAATCTGAGCAGCGCTCGGCTTTTGCTCCACGAAGTTTCCGAGGCACATCACGCCAACATTGTTTTCGTTGCAGAACTTCACGTGCGCGCCCTGATACTTCAAGTAACGCCCCTCCCACACACGGCCTGAACGATCAACGATGAAGTGATAGCCAATGTCTCCCCAGCCGCGACCCAAGTGTCCGTTACGAACAACCTCTAGGCGTGCCTTGGTCTCGGCCTCACTGGTGCCCCAAAATGGGGTCCACCCTTCGTGATGAACGGTGATCCATCGGGGTGGCAGCATGGGGACGGTCTCTGAAGCAATCGGTGCGGCCCTCGCCCACGTTCTTCGCGCATGTGCAAAGGGAACGGGGCCCTTGCGAAGCGTCTCCATGGACGGAGGCGTACTCAGAGTGCTGGCACTGCCCATCTTGCCAACCGATACTGCTGGCGCTGTACCCACCGCAGGTGCGCTACCAGGCACGGGAGGAACCGGCGGAACCTCGGGCCAAATTGGCTGCGGAATCTGCGCCGTTTGTTGAACCTTCTGCGATACGCATCCGGCCACCGCCAGCATTCCCAGAAAAATAAAGGACCGCCGGGGCAACGGTGGGATCAACGAGTGGCGAGGGTCGGCCGGGGTCATGACTGCTTCCTTGCGCTGACACTGCATACGGGCGCATCCGGCGCCGTGTGTGATTCCAGCAAGCGTGGGTCCGACCAGAATCGGCATTCCGCTGGTGGGTGCTGTAGTTTACGACCGTGCGGGAGGGCCGTCCAAATCACCCGCCAAAGGGCGCAAGTTCGCTATAAAAATCGTGGTTTTGATACAATGATGCGCCCCTCCCACATGGCTGAAGCAACACCAAAATCCCCTACCGCCAAGTCCGCCAATGGCGCTGCTTCCGCAGATCAATACACCTCCAGCACCATCCAGGTCTTGGAGGGTCTGGAGGCCATTCGCAAGCGCCCCGGCATGTATGTGGGCGGCACCGGTCCTGAGGGGCTGCACCACTTGGTCTATGAGTGCGTGGACAACGCCATTGACGAGGTGATGGCCGGTTATGCCACCTGGGTCAAGGTGACCATCGGCGTGGATGGCAGTTGCACGGTTGAGGACGACGGCCGCGGCATGCCTGTGGACCCCATGAAGCACGAGAATCCGGCCATCAACGGACGGCCCGCGATTGAAGTGATCATGACGGAAGTTCACGCGGGAGGCAAGTTCGACAACAACGCGTACAAGGTCTCCGGCGGCTTGCACGGCGTGGGTATCAAGTGCGTCAACGCGCTCAGCGAATGGACTGAAGTCCAGGTGGACAAGGGCACCAAGACCTACCGAATTGCGTTCGCACGCGGTGAGGTGACTGAACCTCTGCACATTCTTGAAGAACGCACCAGCGAGTCCGGCAACGGCACCCGCATCGGCTTCAAGCCCGACCACGAGATCTTTACCGACCCTGTCTTTCAGTACGAGCGACTCGAACACCGCTTGCGCGAGCTGAGCTTTCTCAATCCTGGAGTACGCATCACGCTTCGCGATGAACGCGTGGACGAAAAGGGTGAGCCGCGCGAGTCACAGTTCTTTGCTGCGGATGGTCTGGCCGGGTATGTACGGCACTTGAATTCTGCCAAGGACACCGTGAGCCCGGTGATCGCCGTGACTCGTGACGAGAGCGATTCGCCTGCAGGCATGCGTGCCGATGTGGCGCTGCAGTACACGGACGCTATGAATGAGTTGCTGCTGGCGTTTGGCAACAACATCCCCAACCGGGATGGCGGCACGCACGTCACGGCATTCAAGAAGGCACTCACGCTGGCCATCAACGGCTATGCCAAGCGCAGCGGCCTCTTCAAGGATGGCAAGGACAACGTCACCGGTGACGACCTGCGCGAGGGTCTCACCGCGGTGGTGAGCGTCAAGCTCAAGAACCCCACGTTCAACAATCAGACCAAAGAAAAGCTGCTGAATCCAGAAGTGGAGCCCTTCATCAGCCAGGCGGTGAATGAACTGTTGGGGGCGTGGCTTGAAGAGCACCCCGCCGAAGCCAAGAACATCTGCAACCGCGCCAAGTTGGCTGCGGAAGCGCGCGAAGCGGCCCGCAAGGCACGCGAGCTCATCAAGCGCAAGGGCGCGCTTGATTCCGGCGGCATGCCGCACAAGTTGTCTGACTGCAGCAGCAACGATGTCGAGAAGACAGAACTCTTCATCGTCGAGGGTGACAGCGCAGGTGGCAGCGCCAAGGGCGGGCGCGACCATGTGCACCAGGCCATTCTTCCGCTGCGTGGAAAGCTGATCAACGTCGAGAAGGCGCGGCTGGACAAGGTGCTGGGGTTCGAAGAGATCCGCATTCTGATTCAAGCGCTGCAGTGCGGCATCGGCGAGGACTTTGATGCCAGCAAATTGCGATACGGGCGCATCATCATCATGACCGACGCCGATGTGGACGGAAGCCACATTCGCACCTTGCTTCTCACCTTCTTCTTCCGGCAGATGCCTGAACTGGTTCGCAACGGGCGCATCTTTGCCGCACAGCCTCCCCTGTATCAAGTGGCACGAGGCAAGCAGAGCGAATACGTCTTGAATGATCACGCCATGGCGGATGTGCTGACTGATCTGGCGTTGCGCAATAGCACGCTGGTGGTGCGCGCCGAAGGCGGCGAAGTGGCACACGAAGTCGCCGCCGATCGCGTCCGTGCGGTGGTGCGGTTGCTTACGCGCTTGGAAGAATTGGTGACCATTTCACAGCGTCGGGGCATTCCTTTTGCCACCCTGCTTGCCATGCGAGGCGACGATCCCAGCGGCGAGGGCCACCTTCCCGCGTACCAATTGCTCTGGACCGGCGGCGATGCCCTTTTCTTTAATGAAGGTGACGCGCGCACGTACATCCAGCAAAACAACCTGCAATTGGGGGGCAAGACTGCGGAGACTCCCGCCGCAGACGCCCCTCGCGTAGCCACCTTGCGCGTGCTCCATGAGAACAAGGAGCTGGAGAAGCTCTTTCAACAATTGACCGCCAATTGCATCAGCATTGACGATTACGCCCTCGTCCAAGAAGAGAGCGTGACGGGCGAACGCATGCCCAGCAAGTATGCATGGCGAGTGGTAAATGACAAAGACGGCAGCGAAGAGTTTGTTGAGGCCGCCAACGTGCCGGCAATTCTAAAGACCTTGCATGAAGTGGGCCGCCGAGGCATCGAAGTGAAGCGCTTCAAGGGTCTCGGCGAAATGGAAGCCGTGCAACTCTGGGACACGACGATGGATCCCGCGCGGCGCACGCTCTTGCGCATTACATGGGACGCCGCCAGTGAGGCGGACGCTCTCTTTAGCACCTTGATGGGCGAGAATGTGGAACAGCGCCGCGCTTACATTGAAAAGCACGCGCTGGAAGTAAAGAACCTGGACATCTAAGCCTCGGCCAAGCCGCGCTGGCGAAGCTGACAGGCATCGCAACGACCACAGGGTCGCCCCTGGGGCGTCGGGTCGTAGCAACTCATGGTGAGTTCAAAGTCCACGCCCAACGCCCGCCCCCGCCGAACAATCTGAGCCTTGGTCATTCCTGCCAGCGGCGCGGCCACGGTGAGCCACGTCCGACCCTTGTCCATGGCCTGCACCCCTGCGCGAGTGCTCAGGTTTGCCATTCGCTCAAAGGCTTGAATGAACTCGGGGCGGCAGTCTGGATACCCGCTGTAGTCAATGGCATTGACGCCAATGCCGATTTCGCAGGCGTCAAGCGTTTCAGCCAATGCCAGCGCGTGCGCAAGAAAAATGGTGTTACGGGCGGGCACGTACGTCACAGGAATGTCGTGCGCCTGATGAACGTCTCGATCCTTGGGCACGGCGATATCCGCGGTTAGGGCGCTGCCGCCGAATGCCCGCAGATCGATCCTTGCCACACGATGCGTGGCCGCGCCCAGCGACGCCGCGACACGTGCCGCCGCTTCAAGTTCAACACGATGGCGCTGGCCGTAATCAAAGCTCAGTGCGTGACACACGCGCCCGGCGCGCACCAGTTCTGCAAGCACCACGGCGCTGTCCATTCCACCCGAGACCAGCACCACAGCCCGCGGGGCATTCGCCGCGTCACGCGAGCCGCCGCTGCTGCTCATGACGGGCTTGCCACCTGCTCCAACACCTGTTGCAGAATTCGGCGGGTGGTGAGGGTGTCCCCTTGGTGCATGTACGTGCGGCTGATGACGCGATGAGCGCAGACCGCCAGCACATTGGCAACAATGTCTTCGGGAATGCAATAGTCGCGATCCGCCAACAGTGCGGTGGCTCGCGCCGCCTGCGCCAACGCCAGACTTCCGCGCGGACTGATGCCCACTTGCAGCTCTTCATGCTCACGCGTCGCCGTGGCCAAGGCGATGACATAGTCCACCAAACTCTGATCCATGCGTACGCGGTCAACGGCGCCTTGCAGTTCCAGCACTTGCGCGGCTTCCATCACTGGCTGCAAGTCCTTCAGCGTGGTGCGTGCGGGCTGCTTATGAAGGATGCGACTTTCGTCATCGGGGCTGGGGTACCCCAGACTCACGCGCATCAAGAACCGGTCCAGTTGATTTTCTGGCAGAAAGTACGTTCCCTCAAACTCATAGGGATTCTGTGTGGCCACCACAATAAATGGTTGCGGCAACGCCAGCACCTGTCCCTCGGCGCTCACGGTGCCTTCGGCCATGGCTTCAAGGAACGCACTTTGGGTGCGTGGAGTCGCTCTGTTAATTTCGTCCGCCAGCACCACGTTGGCAAAGATGGGGCCGTGCTTGAACTCAAAGACATCTTTGTCCCGGTGGTAAATGCTCACGCCGGTAATGTCGCTGGGCAGCAGGTCTGGAGTGCACTGAACCCGCGTAAAGGTGCAGTGAATGGAGCGTGCCATGGCATTGGCCAGCACGGTCTTGCCCACACCAGGCACGTCCTCAATCAACACATGCCCGCGTGCCAGCAGGCAAACCACCATCCGGTCCACCGCTTGGCGGTTCCCCATGTAGACGCTGGCGATGTTTTCGCGCAGCCGCGCGACGGCTTCAGTGCTTGACATGGCGGCTTGCTCGTATGCAGCGCTGGAAGTATATCGTTCGCACCGTGAGCCACATGGATCCAGTGAATGATGAGCTGTTGGACGAGGGTCCTCCGTTGGCCGTGCACGTGAAGTGTGCGCGATGCCGTTACGACCTTACCGGCGCGCGGCCGCTGGGGCGCTGCCCCGAGTGCGGACTTGAAATCGTGGTCACTCTGGCACAGAACTCAGATCCAGAGATCTCTGACCTGGCTCGACCCGAGCGCCCCAGACTGGCGTCCTTCGGCGTGCTGGCTTTGGCGCTGGGGCCATTCATGGCCCTGTGTATCCAAGGGGTATCGCCCACATTGCGGTTTATTGATTCGCTTACGGGTCGAGGCGCGGCGTTTCCATCGCAAGTCGAACGACCCGCATGGTTGGCCGCTGGCGTGGTGCTGCTTGCCGCGGCAATCGTGGCGGGGCACGCGCTTGGGTCGCGCACCAATCCCACACTACGAGCCACGTGTGCTCGGTTCTTGCTGCGCACGCAGTGTGCCATGTGGGCTTGGTGCGCAGTGCTGTTGGCGGGCTTTGCGTTTTCCTTTGCAGAAACCACGCAGCGCCGAAGCTATGCCTTGGTGGTGCTGGCCATGCAGTTACTCCCGGCCACCTTGTGCCTGGCGTGGATGGGTGCGGCGCTCAGCCGGATCGGTGTGCACAGCCGTGCGTTCCGCGAGGCGCGTCAAGGGCGCCAGAGCAGTGAGTTGGTCACCGTAACGCTGGCGGCGGCCATCACGCTGGGAATCATTCGACCCGCCTTAGAACCACTGGGACATCCAGAGCTCTACGACATTTCGGGAATCCTTTCCCATGTGCTGATTGTGCTCAGCGTGCTCGGCCTTGCCTACATGGTGGCCAACGCGTGGGTCATCAGCGCAGCGCTCAGGCGCCCACGATTAGACCCGCGCCGACTGATGTAAGTGCCTGCTAGTCCTGCAATTCAACGGTCCAGTAGGCCTCATCCAAGAAAGCTTTCCAACTCTGATACCGGGGGCTCCCAAGGCGCAGGGCGATTGCGGGGTTTTTCTTTGGCTTGACAGGCGCGCGCACCAGTTTCATGTGGGCCTGGCTGGGCGTGCGGCCACCCTTTCGTGCGTTGCACTTGACGCATGCGCACACCAGATTGGTCCACGTGTTGCCACCCCCCTGCACGCGCGGCACGATGTGATCAAGCGTGAGCTCGCGAGTACTGAAGTGTTTGCCGCAGTATTGGCAGCGATTGGAATCGCGGGCGTAGATGTTGCGGCGGTTCAACTTGACGGGTTCGCGTGGCAGGCGTTCGTAGCACAGCAGCCTGATGATCTTTGGCACGGCAAGCGCCAGCCGAGGCGTGCTCACCCAATCATGTTCTGAATGCTCAAACGTGCGCTGAAACTCCGCGGCCTCGGCCCAGGAGCTGAAGTTGTAACTGACGTAGGTGCCTGACTCCAAGCTCACCACTTCAGCCGCTTCTTTCACCAGCAATGTAAAAGCACGGCGTGCATCCACAACTCGCACGGCCGTGTAAAGCTTGTTCAGAACTAGGACGCGTGCGTCAAGTGCGCTCGCGAGTGTCATTCAGAAACCTCCTCAGCCCACCGGAACTGCCGGAGGCTCCCCCTAAATATAGCCTCAATCTTGGAGAAACCTAATTCCCCCACGCTCCAAGGAGCGCTCCAAGGTCCGCACCGTCGATCACGCCATTGCCATCCAAGTCCCCGGAACAGGTGCCGGCAGTGGCGCATGTACCCCACTGCCCCAACAACAGGCCAAGATCGGCGCCATCCACCAAACCATCCGCGTTCAGGTCCTCAGGCTTTGGCATACCACTCCGCCATGCACCCCGGCCGTATGTTCCTGCAGCGATCGTCCGGAAGTTTGGGTCGATTTCCAACTGGCCGATGTTCACGTTGGGCAGGTCGCCGCCATCCTTCACCCATGCAGAACCCAAGTTGAAACTCGCATACACACCCGCGCCCGTACCCACATACATGGAAGGCACTGGCCTCCCCCAATCCACGGCCAACGTCTGCGGGCTGGCCCCTGAGGGCAGACTGCCCGTGCGGTTGGTCCACGTGACTCCATCGGTCATCTGCAATACCCGGGTTCCGGTGGACCGAAGCCTCGAAATGAAAGCTTGCGTTGAACTGCCTGGCCGCGGGCAGACGGTAGTGATCCGTGTGCCGTCGTTGGTGCGCATGCGCACCCACTTGGCGCCGCCGTTCACGGTGCGCCAGACCCCTCCATTGGAGTTGCCCACCCAGAGCACGCCGGGCATGCCCGGCACTGAAGCCATGGTGGATACCGTTCCACCGTCCGCCACAGAAGAGTCACTGATGGCGCTCCACGCCGCTGCGGAGGGCGCATTGGGTGTGAGCCACACGCGGTTGGTTCCGCCGTAGAGCCATGCACTGGCGTTGGCATCCGCCACCATGGGCGCAACCCACTCACGACTGTCGCCGGACCACGGACCGGTGATGTCATCGACGTTGTTCCCCGTCACGCGATAGATGCGCAAGTAGACGTAGGTGGTGTACAAGCGGTTGAACACAGACGCATCGTGCGCCCCGTATCCACCATCGCCCGCCGTGATCTGCGGCCATGCGAGCGACCCATTTGAGGTGCCGGCCATTCCGTTGTCCTGCGTGCCCGCAATCACGCGATTGGGGTCGGCGGGATGTTGGGCGATGGTGTAGTTCTGAATGGCCGCCAAGGTGGCGTTGCGATTGGACCAGGTGTTGCCCACTCGCCGCCACACTCCACCATCGCATCCAAACCAAGGCACGTTGTCCGCACCGAACGCAACCCAGTGTTGATCAGGGTGAATCTGGCCACCGCTTCCTGAAATCTCCGTCCATGATTGCCCCCCATTTGTGGTTTCAATGACCCCCGCTACTTGATAGACCGGAGACACGCCACCGCAATACACGTGATTCTCATTCAGCGGATCAACCCCAACGCTCAAGTCGTACCACGCCTGGGGCGTGGGGAAATTGGGCGTGTTCACGAGCTTGGTCCACGTGTCGCCGCCATCGCTGGTCCTGTAGAAGCCCTCAAGCCCTGAGGAGTTGTTGGCAAAGGCCGCGTAGATCACCTGCGGATTGGACTCGCTCATGGCGAGCACGATGCGCGAGATTCCGCTCGAAGGCAGACCACTGGTCAGCAGCGAGAATGACACGCCACCGTCAACCGACCGCCGAATTCCTGACCCGTGCACCGCCACATACACGCGCAGCGGATTGGAGCGGTCAACGGCAAGACTTGAGCACGAACTTGAGATGATCACTGAGTTCCACGAGAGCCCACCGGTGGTGCTACGCCGATACCCTGCTGAACCCGTCCAATGAATGGCCGCGGGAACACTGGCGCTCGCACCCGGAACCACAACGAGACCACTGCACTGATCGCCCAGAGTGGCCGCGCTGCCAAGCGCGCTCCAGGTCACTCCAGCATCCAAGGATCGTTGCAGGCCGTTGCCCGAGGACCCGGTGGTGTATTCACCACCACCTGCGTACACCGCAGTGGGAAACGATCGATCAACTTCAACGGCACCATGATTGAGGTTGGAGGAGTTGTCAGTCATGGGTGCCCAATTGGCTCCCGTGTCTGTGGTCTTCCAAATGCCGCCGCTGGCGGTGGCGATGTACGCCGTGGCCGCATGAGTGGGGTGGCAGGCAATGGACACCACGCGTCCCCCCGCATCATTGTTGCCAGACCAGTACTCGCTGGTCACGGGGCGCCCACCGATGAAAGTCCAGAGCATGGGGCCCACACCCGCAAGTGCGGGCTCAAGCTGTTCCGCCTCAGCGGGCATGGATTCGCCCACTATTCGCCAGTATTTGTAGGGCGGTGGCCCGAAGCCCTTGCGTGTGCGAGGATTGCTGGTGGCGATGGTGGCGAGGGGGCGGCCCACCTCATCAAGCACTGCGGACTGGCCATCTGCAGGCGCGCCCACCGTGACGTTCTGTGCACACCCCGCGGCGATCAACAACGCAGACGCAGCGCACAACACCAGAGCACACGGCACGAGAAATGGCCTCATTCCCAAAGTGTATGGTTCCCTGCAGCCTTAACCAAGTGCAAACGCATGCTTGGCTTGTGCCACCACGGTGCCTGGCACCAGCACAGGCACGTCAGATGGAATGAACTCCCCAACCAGCGCCTGAACGTGTTCCCAAGTCAGTATTCCCTCTGCAAATGAACACGCTTCCATGGCGCACTCTTCCCCCTCAGCGCTGGGCGTACCGACACGCCAGCCGCGCAGAATCACCGCATCCGCGCGCGGCCCAAATGCCGCAAACAGTGAACGCAAGTGGTCGGTCATGTCGGGCAGCATGCTCGGCTCGAGCATCGCGCCGGGGTCGAATGCCAGTCCAAACGCCCGTTCATCTCGCGGCGGTCGCGTGTCTGCCAGCATCTCTTGACCTGGAATCACATGCCTGCACCACCACATGAGGGCGCTGTACGCATCGCTCAATACATGGCGGGCGTGCGGCACTAAGAGCAGCCGCCGTCCGTGGTGTTGAAGTTGCGGGCGCAAACTCGCGCACGCTTGATCAAGCAGCGCCGGACCGCGCATCCAGTTCATTGGAGTGCCTTCGGTCAGTTGTTCAGCAAGTGTTCCGCTCCACGCAAAGATCCAATCGCCGGGCAGTTCGGCATCAAATGCAAAGTCGGGGGAGAGCAGATTGCCGTGCGCAAAGCACCCTAGTGGCTGGCCCGGTGAATCCAGTGGAGCAGCCATCCATTGGCAGAGTGGCGGCGCGGGCAAGCGCGCCACGCTCGCCAGAACCTTGGGGTCGTGCATGGCGCAGAGTTGCATGGGGGCATGGTAGGAAGTACGTGCACGTACGATTGAGCACATGCGCTGCACACCCGCTGTCTTGTTGACGTTCGTATCCACCATCGCGCTCGCCCCCTTGGGTGCCACCACCGCGCGGCAGTCCGCTTCTGAACCTGCGCCCGGTTCTGCTCTTGAGCCGGTTCCCACTCACGCGCCAGCCCCCTGCCCGGATGGATTCGCGCCACTCTTCGATGGCAAGTCACTCCAAGGCTGGGTTCCGGTGAATGTAAACGCAGACACATTTGTGGCCAAGGATGGCGCGATCTTCTGCAACGGGCAACCCACAGGGTTCCTGCGCACCGAACGCATGTACCAGAACTTTGTGCTTGAACTGGACTGGATGCACGAAAAGCCTGAAGGCAACGCGGGCCTGTTTGTGTGGAGCGACCCATTGCCCAGCCAAACGCAGACCATGTTCCCCAGAAGCATCGAAGTACAAATCATGCTCACCCCGGACATGAAAGATAAGGAGGGCCGCCTGATCTACACAGGACAGGGCGACGTCTTCAGCATCTGGGGAGCCAAGATGACGCCATTGCGCCCGCACCCAACGGGATTGGAACGCACGCTGCCGAGCGCGCGCGTTACCAAGGGTGCCGGTGAGTGGAACCACTACAAAGTCACCGGCATCGATGGCACGCTTACCGTTGAGATCAACGGCGTTGAAGTGAGCGGGGCGCGCGATGTCACGCCGCGCAAGGGGTACATCTGCCTGGAGAGCGAAGGAAGCCCGGTGTGGTTCAAGAATCTTTGCGTAAAGGAACTGCCTGGGGCCACGCTCCCATCTGCCATGGTGGCTGAAGACGGCACTGGCTTCCGCAGGCTCTTTGATGGAGCATCACTGCGTGGATGGAAGGAGTCCGAGGGCCACACCGGGCACTGGTCGCCTCGCGACGGCACTCTTGTCTACGACGGCAAGGGAGACACGCTTTGGTCCACTGAAGATTTGGGTGACTTTGAGTTGGTGGCCGATTGGCGCTGGACCGCTGAGCACCAAGGAAAAATGCAGCGACCGTTCATTGGCGCTGACGGCAATGAAGTGAAGAACGCGGATGGTTCCCCAAAGACCGTTGAAGTTGAAGAACGCGACAGCGGCATCTACTTGCGTGGAAGTTCCAAGGCTCAAGTGAACATCTGGACCTGGCCGGTGGGAAGCGGCGAGGTTTGGGGATACCGCACGGATCAGTCGCAAACACCCACTGTTCGCGCTGGCGCCACACCACGGGTCGCCGCAGACAAGCCGATCGGCGAATGGAATCGATTTGTCATTCGACTTCGAGGTGAACACCTAACCGTGTTGCTCAACGGAGTGACGGTGATCGAGAACGCGAAACTTCCCGGAATTCCAGCCACGGGACCCGTTGGACTTCAGAGTCATGGCTCGCCGATTGAGTTTCACAATATCTTTATCCGACCCTTGACTCCTTCCAAGGACTGAAAGCACCGCAGATGCGTATGCAAGATCGGAAGGGGCGCGACGAATTTTGATCTGCGAAGCCGCATGGCTAGCATGCAAGGATGCGTTACAGAACATCTCTCGGCCGTTACTCCGTTCAGAATTCCCTTGTGGCACTGGGGCTCGGTTGCGTATTGTCGGTTCCGTCTACGGCGTCCGCAGTGGACAAGCATTGGAACATCGCCGGAGGCAACTGGAACGTTGGGGGGAATTGGTCGCCTGTCGGCGTGCCGGGAGCTGGTGACGCCGTATTCATCGGCAGCACCGTGAATGCTGAGAACGCGTTCGTCCTTCTCAACGCAAATGCGACGGTCGGAGCATTAAGCATTACTGACGGCATGGTTCTCAGCACCGAATCCTCGCAAGGAGTCGTCCTAGGGTCGACCACCGTTTCTGGTCGAAATCTGAGTGGTCAAACCACATGGCCATCCCGCATTCAAGTGCGGCAAGGCGCGGCAGCACTTGACTTCATAACCACCAATTTGACTGTGTCCGACGAGGGCGGAATCGAGATTCGCGAAGGCGGCACATTGCGAGTCAGCAACCTCTTTCAATTGGACTCGGGCACATACCTCTCGGGCGAGGGCGTTTTGAGCCTTACGGGCAACGGCGCAGTTTCTTTCCAGGTCAACGGAAACCTGGGCGCGGGCACAGGGGACCTGACCATCAATCAACTGGGCACCGGGCGCATTGATCTTGATGGAGACGCTCAAGGCGACAACACGCTCAACATCACCACGGGGATGATTGACGGCTCCGATTTCGCCGAACTGACCATCAATGGCGATGAACTCACAGACCCCATGAACGATGATATCTGGATTGCCGAGAACAACGCGTTGAACATGAACCTCTCCGGCGGGTGGCAGATTGGCGCCAACGCCACGCTGCGCTTTAGCAACAACTCCTCTCATCCTGGCCAGGCGCGCGTCAACGGCGATGCGCTTGATATGTACGGAAGCATGGAATTCTCAGGCACGGGCGCACACGGCCAAATCAATGCCCCGCTCACGCTGCAACCCACAGTCCTGGCCACGCTGGGCCCGAGCGACCTTTTGGAGTGCAACGGGACCACCGTCATTGAGGGTGGCTCGTACACGCTGGACCTTGACGCCAACATCCAGTTCGATGGCCCAACCACGGTGCGAGGAGGAACCTTCACCACCTTCAGCGGGTCTCCCAGCGACGGCTACGTACAGTTTCGAGGCCAGACCACCTGGGACGGAGACGTCACCGTCATTGGGAATGCCGCTCAGTTGGCCAACGCATCGGTCTCTGGCCCAACGGTCATTGATGCCGATGTCTTTGACATGGATGGAGGAGGCACTTCCGATTGGAGCATTGCCAACAACCTCACCATTAACACGCCAAACATTGATCCTGCGGGCTTCCAAAAAGTGGATAGCGCCCTCACCATCACCGGCACATTCCTAGGCAGGCTCAATATGAACATTGCGCTGCCATCCACGCAATGGATCATGGACGGCGAGCTCAACCTTGGTGGAGCCGGTGGAATCCTCGTTACACGCGTGTATGGCACAAAGATGCTCATGTTGGGCGACCTCAACTTACAAACGCGCAGCGGGATTTCCGCCCCAACGGAATTTGGCCCCGGCAGCCAGACAACTTTTCAGTTACCCACGACGCAACTCCGTTTAACTGGGAATTCCATTATTGATGCGGGCGCGGTCTTTTTGGGAGAAGGTGAGATTCAAGTAGCCCCGGGCGTCTCGATGCACTTGGCCAACAATGCCAACACTGGCAGCGTGGGACTCGTCAACGAAGGCAAGCTCTACGTGGGTGCGTCGCCGGGTGCTGCGTTCGTCGATCGCTTCACCAATACCGCGTCCGCAGTCTGGTCAGTGGAGTTGGGTGGCTACATTCCCGGCACCGAGCACGACCTGCTCTTTGTGTTAGCGGGCCCCGCAGAATTGGACGGCGTGCTGGACGTTCAAATGATTGACGCGGGCAACGGAGTGTTCGTCCCGCAAGTGGGCGACTCGTTCATCATTCTGCGCGCATCCAGAACGCTCAACGGAGTCTTCAGCAACTCCCCGATCTCTTACGGATCTGGCAACGTTTACCTGTGGAGCGTGGTGTACGACCGCAGCACCGTCTCCTTGCAACTGGACGAAATCGTCCCCTGCCCGGCGGACTTGAACGCTGACGGCATGGTTGACGGCGCGGACCTGGGAATGCTTCTTGGAGCATGGGGCCCTTGCAAGGATTGCCAAGCCGACCTGACCAATGACGGCATGGTGGATGGGGCGGATCTGGGAACGCTGCTGGGTGCATGGGGCCCCTGCCTCTGAGTGAGGCCAGTCGCCGCCGCATCCCTGCCACGATGGCAGTCGATTCCTGTGCGCCCCGTCCCAGACGGCGGAGTTTCGATTTTTCCGCCCCTTGCAGACGCCAATACCGCCCTCCTGTTCTCCGAGCGGCCACTGAACCCGCTTCTATATTGTTGCCCCACTCGACCTCAACCTGATTCCGATTGGCATCCCCTTTGCATCAGTAGGTGGACCCCCCGCGGCAGCCGCTGGCTGTCGGCGGAGCCTGAACGAATCGAAGACAAGGAACACCCCAATGGCCGTGAAGGATCTTTCGTTTGACATTGACGCCCGCAAGCAACTGCTCGCCGGTGTTGAAAAACTCGCATCCGCCGTCAAAAGCACGCTGGGCCCCCGTGGGCGCAACGCTGTGCTGGACAAGAGCTGGGGTGGCCCCACCGTCACCAAGGACGGCGTGAGCGTTGCCGAAGAAGTGGAACTGCGCAACAAGGTTGAGAACATGGGCGCCAAGCTGGTCAAGGAAGCCGCCAGCAAGACCAGTGACGATGCCGGCGACGGCACCACCACTGCAACGGTGATGGCCGAGGCGCTCTTTAAAGCCGGCCTGCGTCACCTGGCTGCTGGAGCAGACGCCAACACCTTGGTGCGCGGCATGCGCAAGGCTGTCGAGGCCACCGTGGCGCAGATCGCGCTGCAGTCCAAGCCTGTGGCCATCACCGATATCAGCCTTATTGCAGGCGTGGCCACCATCAGCGCCAACAACGACACAGAAGTTGGCAAGATGATGGCTGAGGCATTTAAGAAGGTCGGCAAGGATGGCGTGATCACAGTTGAAGAAGGCAAGAGTCTGGAAACCGTGGTGGACGTCGTTGAAGGCATGCAGTTTGACCGCGGCTACTTGAGCCCCAACTTTGTCACCGATGTTGACGCCATGAAGTGCGAGTTCGACAAGGCACTCGTGCTTGTGTACGAAGACAAGATCGACACCGTGGCCAAGTTGGTTCCCTTCCTTGAAAAGGTGGTGGAAGCCAAGAAGCCTCTCCTGATCATTGCTGAAGATGTATCTGGTGAGGCGCTCAGCACACTGGTGATCAACAAGCTTCGCGGGGTCCTTCAAGTGTGCGCGGTGAAGGCTCCGGGTTACGGCGATCGCCGTCGTGCCATGCTTGAAGACATTGCCGTGCTCACCGGCGCCAAAGCCATCATGAAGGACTTGGGCGTTGAACTGGACAAGGTGACCCTGGCGGACTTGGGCCAGGCCAAGAAGCTTGAAGTTGACAGCGATAACACCACCATCATCGAGGGCGCTGGTTCCACCAAAGACATCAAGGCCCGCTGCGAGCAGATCCGTCGCGAAGTTGACGAAACTGACAGCGACTATGACCGCGAGAAACTCCAAGAGCGCTTGGCCAAGTTGGCCGGCGGCGTGGCGCAAATCAAGGTTGGGGCTGCCAGCGAGAGTGAACTTAAGGAAAAGAAGTCGCGCGTTGAAGACGCGCTGCACGCCACGCGCGCAGCCATCGCCGAGGGCGTCGTGGCCGGTGGCGGCGTGAGCTACCTGCGTGCAATTCCTGCGCTGCGCAAACTGCGCACTTCGCTGGAAGGCGACGAGCGCGCTGGCGTGGATTTGGTGATTGAAGCGCTGGAAGTACCCCTGCGCACGATTGCCCAGAACGCCGGTGAGCGTGGCAGCGTGGTGGTGGCCAAGGTCATGGAGTCCAAGGGCTCCGAAGGCTTCAACGCACTCACTCGCACATACGGCGATCTGTTGAAGGACGGAGTCATCACCCCCGCCAAAGTTGATCGCTGCGCACTGCAAAACGCCTCAAGCGTGGCCAGCCTTCTGCTGGTCACCGACTGCATCATCACCGAGAAGCCGCAGCCCAAGGAAGACGCCAGCCACGGCCATGGTCACGATCATGGCGGAATGGGTGGTATGGGCGGCATGGGTGGAATGGGCGGCATGGGCGGCATGGGCGGAATGGGTTTCTAAAAGCACTTCACTGAACACTCGCATACAAGCACGGAGCTACAGACATGTCTCAAGTCAGACCTCTCGAAGATCGCGTTCTCGTCAAGCCACTCGATGCGGAAACCAAGACCGCCAGCGGCCTCTACCTGCCCGAAGCCGCTAAAGAGCGCCCCATGCACGGCAAGGTGGTTTCCACCGGACCCGGCCGCATGCTGGACAGCGGCACTCGCCAGCAAATGCTGGTGAAAAAGGGCGACACCGTGGTGTTCGGCAAGTACGCCGGCACTGAAGTTGAAATCAAGAACATCAAGCACATCATCGTGCGCGAAAGCGAACTGCTGGGAATCTTGGAAGGCTGATTGCACTCCCCCAGTTCACCAACGGCACCATTCGCAACCAGATACGCACCGCACATCGCACACCTTCAACAGTAGGCACCTTTCCATGGCAAGCACCAAGCAGATGCAGTTCACCCCCAGCGCGCAAGTCGAGCTCAAGAAGGGCGTTGACGCCATCGCGCGCGCGGTGGCGGTCACCCTCGGGCCCACCGGTCGCAACGTGATCATTCAGAAGAGCTACGGCAATCCGCATGTCACCAAGGACGGCGTGACCGTGGCCAAAGAAGTTGAATTGATGGAGCCCTTCGCCAACATGGGCGCCAAGATGGTGCAACAGGTGGCCAAGAAGACCGCAGACATCGCGGGCGACGGCACCACCGCTGCCACCGTGCTGGCCGCAGCCATCTTTAACGATGGTCTTCGCTTTATCGCCACCGGCGCCAATGCCGTGGCGGTGCAGCGCGGTATCAACGATGCCGCCGAAGTGGCCTGCAATGCCATCACGCAGATGGCTCAGAAGTGCAAGGGCAAAGAGGACCTGGTGAAGGTGGCCACGGTCAGCGCCAATCACGATCGCGTGCTGGGTGGGCTGATCGCTGAGGCCATTCACAAGGTGGGCCACGATGGCGTGGTGGAGGTCGAAGAGGGCAAGGGCAACGAAACCACGTTGGACTACGTGGAGGGCATGTCCTTTGACAAGGGTTACATCAGCCCCTATTTCATGACCGACCCCAAGCGTGCCGAGTGCGTTCTTGAGAACCCCTACATCTTGCTCTATGAGAAAAAGATCGCCAACCTGGCTGATCTGCTGCCACTCTTGAACAAGATCGCTGTGGCGCAAAAGCCTCTCCTCATCATCGCCGAAGAAGTTGAAAACGAAGCCCTGGCCGCGCTGGTGGTCAATCGGCTGCGCGGCGTGCTGAGCGTGTGCGCCGTCAAGGCGCCCGGATTTGGCGACCGCCGCAAGGCCATGATGGAGGACATCGCGGTGCTTACCGCGGGAACCTTCTTCAGCGAAGATCAGGGGCGCACTTTGGAGAGCGTCGAGCTCAATGAACTCGGCCGCGCCCGCAAGGTGAACATCACCAAGGACGAGACGGTCATCGTCGAGGGCACCGGTAAGAAGAAGGACATTGACGCACGCGCCGCACAGATCAAGGTGCAGCACGACCGTTCCACGAGCGACTACGACAAGGAAAAGCTCATGGAGCGCCTTGCCAAGCTCACCGGCGGTGTGGCCATCGTCAATGTCGGCGGCGCCACCGAGATTGAAATGAAGGAGCGCAAGGACCGCGTGGACGACGCTCTGCACGCCACCCGCGCTGCGGCCAAGGAGGGCTATGTGGCCGGCGGAGGCGTGAGTTTCTTGCGCGCCATTGAGGCCGTCACCGATGCCCGCAGCAAGGCCAAGGGCGATGAACGCTTTGGATTTGACATCGTGGCCGAGGCTCTGCGCAAGCCCACCCACCAGATCGCCGTGAACTCAGGCGTGGATGGAGACGTGGTGGTAGAAAAGGTGCTCAGCAGCAAGACGGGCACCGGCTACAACGCAAGCACCGGCGAGTACGAGGACTTGGTGAAGGCGGGCATCATTGACCCGGCGCTGGTGTGCAAGTCAGCGCTCACCAATGCCGCCAGCGTGGCGGGGCTCATGCTCACCACTGACGTGCTCGTGACCGAACTGAAAGAGGACGCCCAGCCCACGGCTGGCTCGGTGAACTGATCGCAATTGCCGCGCCCACGGCGCGGCGTGTAGAACAAGGGCCGGAACGGCAGACCGCCGCCCGGCCCTTTCCCCATGAGCACGCAGCAGGACTATTACGAGATTCTCGCCGTTGCACGCGACGCCAGCGCGGAAGATGTCAAACGCGCCTATCGACGCATGGCCATGAAGTGGCACCCGGATCAGAACCCCGGAAACCCGGATGCTGAAGCCCAGTTCAAAGTCTGCGCCGAAGCGTATGAGGTGCTCAGCGATCCAGAACGCCGCGCGGTGTACGACAAGTACGGCCACGCCGGGTTGCGCCAGCGCCCCGCACATGACTTTCGCAGCATGGATCCGCAGGACATCTTTAGCATGTTTGCGGACATCTTCGGGGGCCAATCGTCTGGTGCACGCCAGCGGCGCGGGCCGGCGCGAGGCTACGACCTAGAGACCAGCGTTGAGATTTCACTACTGGAAGTCTTGAACGGTTGCGAGCGCGAAGTGAAGTTCAAGCGCGTGGACGTCTGCACCGTGTGCAAGGGCAGCGGCGCCAAGCCGGGCACGCAGCCCACCACCTGCGGAACGTGCGGCGGCCAAGGGCAAGTGGCGCAAAGCGGATTTGGCGGAATGTTCCGCATGGTGACCACCTGCCCCACCTGCAAGGGGCGCCGACAGATCGTGAAGGACCGCTGCACGGAGTGCAAGGGCGGCGGCCGCATCAGCGTGCAGCGCCACCTCACAATCAAGATTCCGCGCGGCATCGCCGACTCTCAAGTGGTGCGCGTGGCCAGCGAGGGAGAGCCCCCATCGCCAGAGCAAAGCCCCGATGGCACGGGTGTCCGCGGCGACTTGCACGTGGCCGTCAGCGTGCAAGAACACGAGCGATTTGAACGCCAAGGGGACGATCTCATCACCACGTTGGACGTGAGTTTTGCCACCGCGGCGCTCGGAGGCGATGTGGTGGTGCAGACGCTTGACGGCGAAAGTGAAACAGACGTGGATGCCGGCACGCAGCATGGAGACATCTTTCGGTTGGAAGGTAAGGGTGTACCCAACCTGCGCACCGGTGAGCGCGGCGACCTGCATGTGATCATTCGCGTGGAGATTCCACGCAAGCTCACCGCCAAGCAACGCCAACTTCTGGAGGCTTGGCAGGCTGAAGAGCCCCCCAAGGCGCAACGTCCGCCGCGCGCCAGCAAGAGTGGGTCAAAGGACTCCACAAGCGGCACTGATCCCAAGAGCACGCAGTCGCAGCGCAGCCGAAAGCGCGGCGGATTCTGGGGCAAGGTGAAGGACACATTCCAATGACTCCATCAAGCCAGCGCCCACACGGGCACCATCACGGCCAAGAAACCCCACGCGATCGCGCAGCCCGCGCCGAAGCGGAATCGCACGCGCAGCCACATGTAGACGCACGAGCACCGGAGCCGGAAGAAGCGCGCGACGCCATCGAGGCTCTTGAAGCACGTGTTGCTGAACTCACGCACGCGCTGGCTGATTCACAAAAGCAACTGGCCGAAACTCAAGAGCTGCGCCTGCGCGCGGTGGCGGACTTTCAGAACTTTCAGCGGCGCATGGCTGAAGCTGAGATCCGCATGGCTGGCGCAGGGGTGCTCACGACCGCGCGCAACGTCATTCCTGTGATTGAACATTTTGACTTGGCCCTGACCCAGGACCCTTCAACCATGAACGCGGCGGCCGCGCATGACGGCTTGCGTATGCTGCGCGATGAGTTGGTGAAGGCGCTGGAAAAGACAGGCGTCGAAGTGATTTCCCCGCAGGCTGGAGAAGCGTTTGATCCGCAATTGCATGAAGCCATCATGCAGCAGGCCGCACCCAAAGTGGCCTCAGGCCATGTGGCCACCACATTCCAAGCGGGCTATCGCTTGGGCGACACCGTCATCCGAGCGGCCAAAGTTGCCGTGGCCCCCTAAGGGCCTTTAAGGAGTTTCAATGCCAACGTACGACTATCACTGCACCGCGTGCGGCCATCAATGGGAACAAGTTCAGAGCATCAAGGCTGATCCTGAGCACTCTTGCCCCAAGTGCCACAAGCACAAGGCCAAGCGCGGCGTTGGCATGGGCGCGGCCATTCTCGTGGGCGGCAAGGGCTCCGCGGAATCCGCCAAGCAGGCCGCTGCCAAGGAAGCGGCCGTACCGGCGTCGACTGATGCTGCCAAACAGCCTGCCCAAACGGGCACTCCCTCGAGTCCCACCGCGGCAGGAGGTGCCACCAAGCCCGGTACGCCGGGAGCGCCCGGTTCGCCGGGGGCGCCCGGTTCGCCGGGGGCTACCGGTACATCCCCTCCTTCCGCCGCATCAACTCCCAAGCCCACTGAAGCATCTGAGCCAGAACACAAGAGCAGCGCCACGCATCCGGCTCGTGAGGGCCGCGGAGTGGGCAACATGAAGGACGCGCTCGCGCGCGCGCGCAGGCAGCAGGAGCAAAAACTGGCGGCTCGAAACGTTCCACGCGGGGGTGGTGGCAAGGGCTTCTCTGCGCCCAAGCGGCCCCCGCCATCACGCAGTGGTGGCAAGAAGGGCTAGCGCCCTCCTTAAAGCCAGGGTCATCACGCCAGGTTTCCCCGAACCGATTTCCTTGGACTCCACTCGCACGACGGGCAACACCAACCAACTGCTGTTGGTCAGAAACACCTCGTCCGCGTCCAGCAGCGCACCAATGTCCAGCCGCGTGCGCTCCACTGGGTACCCAAGTTCTTGTGCACACTCCAGCACAGCCGCGCGCGTCACACCCGGCAACACAGGGCTGGGCGCACCCTCGGCCACACTCTCACCGCGCGCGTGCGGCGTGCCCACCACTCCGCCCTTCACCACAAACACGTTGCTCACGCATCCACATGCCAGTCTGTTGGCCAAGTCAAACCAGAGTGCCTCGTTCAGGCCGGCAGCAGCGGCGATCTGCAATTGGCGAAGCCGGGGCCAGTACCAGAGTGTCTTGTGACTGGCGAACGGATCCAGTGGATTGAGCTTTTCGTCCGCCACACGCACCGCCACCCCCTTTTCAAAGAGAGCTTCTGGATAGGGCGTGGGTGGCTGCACTTGAATCAAGATCGTGGGGTCGTGCGCCGTCTTTCCCCCGGCGAGCATGTTCATATCCCCGCCAGTGAGCGTGAGCCGCACGCGTGCGTCCCTCAGACCATTGCGCTCCAATGTTGCTTCCACGGCATCCGCCAGCGGGTCAAGTCGAAGTGTCTCCACCAACTGCAATTCGCGCGCGCTGGCATGAAGCCGCTGCAGGTGCTCCATCAGTCGAAAAACCTTGCCCCCTCGTGCGAGCATGGTTTCAAAGAGCCCCACGCCATGCTGAAAGCCTGCATCAAACGCCGAGACCCGCGCCTGAGCCATCGGAACAAAGTGACCGTTCAGCCAAGCTTCAAATGCCATGCGCCAAGCATAGAGTTGGTGGTGCC
>CAZXGD010000014.1:68227-72572 GCA_964640485.1 uncultured Isosphaeraceae bacterium
CCAGCACCTAGACTCTCCCCGTGCCACTTCGTTTCCTACAGCGCATCATCGATCACCTGGAGTACGACAACTACAAGCCGGTTCCGGTTGAGGAGCTGCGCACGCAGTTGCGCATTCCGCAGGATGACGAGCGAGCCTTTGAGTCTGCCGTGGCACAACTGGTGGAAGCGCATCGCTTGGAGATCGGCAAGGATGCCAAGTTGCGGCTGCCCAAGTACGGCGAAGAAGTGGTGGGCAAACTCAAACTCAATCCGCGCGGCTTTGGATTTGTGATTCCCGATTCGCCCACGCGCGAAGGCGACCTGCACATACCCGCAGGCCAAACCAAGGACGCGTTGAACGGAGATCGCGTGCGCTGCAAGGTGGTGCGAAGGTCCGAGAGCGGCCGAGGTCGAGGCTCCTTTGGCGAGGAACAGGGTGTCACGGGTCGAGTGCTACAGGTGATCGAGCGCGGACAGAGTGCGTTTGCGGGCACGCTGGTGAAGGAGGGACGCGAGTTTCATGCCATTCCCGACGGGCGCGCTTTGCGCGATCCCGTCATCATTCGTGACCCTCATGCCAAAAACGCCAAGCCTGGGGACAAGGTGGTCTTTGAGATTGTTCGCTATCCCACCGAGTACGACTTTGCTGAGGGTGTCATTACGCAGGTGCTGGGGCCTGCGGGTCGACCCGACGTAGAAACGCAGGCGGTCATCCACAGTTTTAACTTGCGCGAGGGCTTCTCTGAGGAGGCCTTGGAAGAAGCACGTGAGGCCGCGCGGAGTTTTGAGCACCAGAAGAGCGGCCCGTGGCCTGAGCGCCTGGATCTCACTGAACAACTTACGTTCACCATTGACCCGCCCGATGCCCGCGACTTTGATGACGCCATCAGCATCAAGCACGATGCGGCGCGCGGCGAGTGGGAACTTGGAGTGCACATCGCCGATGTGAGCCACTTTGTAAAGCTCGGCGGCACATTGGATCTTGAAGCGCGTGAACGCGGCAACAGCGTCTACCTGCCGAGGCATGTGATCCCCATGTTGCCAGAGGTTCTCAGCAACGGCGTCTGTAGCTTGCAAGAGGGCGTGCCTCGCTTCTGCAAGAGCGTGTTCATCACCTTTGATGCCAAGGGTAAGCCGCTCACCCACAGATTGGCGTCCACCGTCATCAAGAGCCGCAAGCGCCTGACCTACATTGAGGCGCAAGCGCTGATTGACGGTGATATCTCCAAGGCACGCGCCAATGCACGCACTGAAACACTCGCCGACGATGAGGTCATGGAAGCCCTGCGCATGAGCAACCAGCTGGCGCGGGTGCTGCGTGCACGTCGACAAGCCGACGGCATGATTAGCCTAGCGCTGCCGGTGGTTGAGCTCACCTTCAGCGCTGAGGGGCATGTGACAGGTGTGCAGCCTGAGGATGACAGCTACACGCACACCGTGATTGAAATGTTCATGGTGGAGGCCAACGAAGCGCTGGCGCGCACATTCAGCGCGCTGGATATTCCTTTGTTGCGCCGCATTCACCCCGACCCTGCCTTTGGCGATCTTGAAGAGTTGCGCATCTTTGCGCGCATCGCCAAGTATCGGCTGAGCGAAGAGCCTTCCCGCCGGGACTTACAGGCGCTGCTCGATGCCACGCGTGAAAGCGAAAGCGCTCGCGCCATTCACTTTGCCGTACTGCGCACATTGAGCAAGGCCACGTACAGCCCCGCCTTGGTTGGGCACTACGCGCTAGCCAGCGAACACTACGCGCACTTCACGTCACCCATTCGTCGTTACCCCGATCTTACGGTGCATCGAGCCATGGCGGCGTACTTGGACGCCACCGACAACGGCCGCACACCCGGCGGGCGCAAGCGCCGTGCGCTCGGCCCTGCTCTTCAGGGCGACGACCGCGTGATGGACGAGCCCACGCTCGTCAAGATCGGAATGCACTGCAGCGAGACTGAAGTGAACTCCGAGAGCGCCGAGCGCGACTTGCGCAGTTTTCTGGTGCTGCAGTTTCTTAAGGAACACAAACTCAGCGAGATCTTTGACGCCATCGTCACTGGGTTCAGTGGCACCACGCTGGTCTTCCTCAACCTGGAGCAATACTTGGTGGACGGCGCCGCGCGCACGACGGAGCTGCCGGGCGGCTCCGCGCGGGGCGACCGATGGATACTCAACGAGGTCACCGGGCGCATCACCATGCCGCGCAGCGGCGCCTCTATCGGGCTGGGTGACTCCGTGAAGGCCACTATCGCGCTCATTGATCTCTCCGCGCGCAAACTGGACCTGACCATCCTGAAGTTGGCGCAGAAGCGTGACCTTGAAAAGCTCACTCCCACTGACCTGAAGGAACTTCCCGGCAGGCAGGCCACGCACGCCCCCAAGCGCAAAGGCGGCGCCAAGAAGCGCCAGACCAGCGACCGCAACAACTACAAAAAGGGCCGGCGCGGTAGAAAGAGTTGGTAGGTGCGGCAACACGCGGGTGCGGTGACACGGCGGGTGCGGCAGCACGGCGGGTGCGGCAGCACGGCGGGTGCGGCAGCACCGCCCAAACTCGACCAGATTGCGTGACATTCCGCAGCCCTTGAGCTAGGCGCGGAAGTGCAACGGTACGGTGGCGGCGCCACCATGCCTCCCCCACGGCTGCTTGATCAGATGCGCGCGGCTCTGCGTACACGCCACTACAGCGAACGTACTGAAGCTGCCTACTGTCAGTGGGTCCGCCGATTCATTTTGTTCCACGGTAAGCGCCACCCCAAGGAAATGGGTGAAAGGGAGATCAACAAGTTCCTCACCCACTTGGCGGTGAAGAGCAAGGTGAGCCCCAGCACACAGAATCAGGCCATGGCGGGGCTGCTCTTCCTGTATCGCCAAGTATTGGGGCGCACCGTGCACGACCTTGGCCACATCGTGCGTGCGCAGACCAAACGCAAGCTGCCCGGCATCATGACCCGCAACGAAGTTAAGCAGGTGCTCGCACACCTGCACGACGACAAGTGGATCATGGCATCCATCCTCTATGGCAGCGGGTTGCGACTCAAGGAATTGCTCACCCTCCGTGTGATGGACGTCGACTTTGAGTCATCCACCATCACCGTGCACAATGGAAAGGGTGGCAAGGACCGTAAGACTGTATTGTCAGCGGCCGTCAAGCCTGCCCTGATTGAGCACTTGCAGCGCGTCAAAGCCATACACGAGCGCGATCTGGCGGCAGGATGGGGTCGCGTGTGGCTGCCCCAATCGCTGGAGAAGAAGTACCCCAACGCACCCACGCAATGGGGATGGCAATGGGTCTTTCCGCAAACCAAACGCTGGCGGGACCCACAGACCAAGAGAGAGGGCAGGCACTTTGCTCACGAGTCCATCCTCCAGCGAGCAGTTCATGAGGCGGTGATTCGCGCCGGCATCACCAAGCGCGTTTCTTGTCACACATTTAGGCACTCGTTTGCCACCCACCTCTTGGAATCTGGAACGGACATCCGCACCATTCAAGAACTTCTCGGCCACGCGGATCTCAAGACCACCATGCTGTACACGCACGTGCTGAACCGCGGCCCGCACGGGCTCCGCAGCCCCGCCGACAGTCTGTAGTGCAGCAACTCCAGACTCGCCCAGTAACCTAGATGACCCCCGTCCTACCCGCCACCCCCATCCCGTGCGCACGGCCGCCGATCCCCGAACGGCCTATCACCCCCAGCGCTCCAATCACTCACAACCAATATCCCCAACATTCCAGCGCGCAACCGACCAACCCACCCCCTTGGGCCCCCCTTACACCGCGCTACCATTAACCCCAGTCACGAATCCCTGAACAGTCCAATTACAGTTAGGAGGGCATCGAGGGAGTCATGACGCCGTCCGAGCACCTCGATCCGATGCATGCCCTCTCGCCGGCCTCGCCACTCGATGGGACGGTTTCACGCATCGCCTTCAATCTCGATCCCGACCGCCAGCAGATCGTGAGCCTTGAGATCTCATATCGGGCGCGTGACGGGAACGTGAAGTCGCTGCGCTTCCATCGCGTGGCGATCCATGAGAGAAGCCCCATCACGCTGCCAGCGCCAGTCGGCTGCGGATTCATCATCCGCGACATTGGTTCACGGAAGTGGGATGGGCTCGCGGTGGAGGTTGGCTTCTTCGGGTCGTACGGCGAAGAGGTGTCGTTCTGGGCCGAGCGGGTTGAGGCAGTCAACGGCACTGAGCCGGAATCACAGGCCTAACCCAGCCTCCTAACTGAGCGTTCGTGCCGACACGCAAGTGCGGTCTACACTCACTGCCGAGGGTGTGCGCCCTCGGCCGCACTCGCGTGCGGCACAACGCAACGTTAGGTTGGCACCAAGGCACCACATGCCAGCTCACAGGCGAGATCCACGACT
>CAZXGD010000015.1:0-72413 GCA_964640485.1 uncultured Isosphaeraceae bacterium
TTGCAGGCGTCGCGTGTTTCTCGGGCAGACTTCAGAGCCTCTCGAGCCGCCTTGGAATCCTGCCCCATCGCCCCAAAGATGCCAAAGCGCCGCAAGGAGTTCTCCGCATCGCATGCCTGCTTGGTCGCGCTCCACCATCCGGCAAGCCACGCGGGTTGCACGGCGTCCAGGGCCGCGGTGAGCTCAGTCGGTCGCTTGCCCGCGGCGATCTCCGCGCGCAGTTGAGCAAAGGTGGCCCGTGGGCTGCGCATGTCCATTCCAGCTCGCGGCCAGATGCGGCGAGCCGCCGTGGCGTTGATGGGGTCCGCGGCCATCGCTCCAACCGTGGACTCAATGGTGGTCATGGCCTGCTGATGCAGCACCGCGATTTTGTCCAAGGTGGCTTCAAATGGTGCAGCCGCCTTCAGTCGCGCGGGGTCATTGATGAGCATTCCGCCTTCACCCATGATTTCAACATCCGCTGGTGAAGGTGCGGGCACCGATCCATCTTCGCGAATCTTGGCTGATTTGGCGTTCACTTCCAGGCCCTGATTGAGGGCTTGTTCCAGCAGTGCCGTCAATTGAACTTGATATCCGCTGAGCGCCGAGAGGCAGGCCGCTTTGTCTGCTTCAGAGAGTTTTGACTCAGTAAGTGACGTTACAAAATCCACGCGAACCGGGCCCTGCGACGACTGGCCAGTGCCAAGCGTGCGTCGAATGAGTCTTCGGGCGGCGGCAAGGCGTTCGCGCTCAACAGTCGGCTGCTGGGCAGGCGTGGCGATGGCTGCCAGACCTGCAAAGAAGTTGTGCTCGGCGCTCTTCATGCGCTCGTAGGCGCGGCGCTTGCGCGCTTCGTAATCGGCAAGGCTCTTGGAGTCGGCCTTGGGCCCCGGCGCGGCGACGGCAGCCAGATCGTTGCGAGCGGCAATGAGTTCACTTTGTGCGTCGTCAAAGAGTGGCCCTGCGGTGGCGCGCTGGCCCGCGTCAAAGCCGAGAGTTTCAAGGAGCACGTTGAAGTCGCGGCTGCTCATCACATTCTGTGCGGCCGGGTCCATGACCGAGAATTGCGCAACGGCTGGCGCAACGGCCGAGCCAAGGGCCAGACAGGAAAGGAACAGGGTGGCGATGGTGGGGCGAATGATTGTGGGCATGGGTGGAAGAGTTTCTGGTGTGCGGTCAAGGCATGGCGTGTCCCGACACGAATTACACGCGCAAGAGAGGCACAGTTGTGCGCCACTGTCCCCCGTTTCAGGCGCTAATCCAGGCCGTGCTGCGTGAGGTACTGGCGCATTTCAGAGTGCCAGCGCAGCATGCTTGCACCCGGAAGGGTGAAATGGGTCTCTTCTGGCAGCACGTGGATGTATCCGGGGCCTTGCGGGAGGGGGGTCCCACGGGCTTCCAACTCCCTGGCTTGAGACTGAATCACAGCACTCAGCCGCTCCACGGCTCGGTTGAGATAGAAGTTGTCGCGCGCTCCAACCAACAGTCTCACGCGCTGAGTCATGATGGGAACTAGGGTGGAGGGGTTGGATTTGATCAAGCGTGCAATGTCGTACCGGCTCCACTCCGAATCAACAACTTGACGGTCAATCGCGCCGGTCTGCGGGTTAAACATCCGTCGCGGCAATCGCGTGCGTGGGTCAAGGGTGCTCCACATTGAGTTGTACGTGTCCAGTTGTTCGCCGCTGCGACCCTCTGGGGAGATGGCTAGTTCCATCCCTGCTTCCTCGCGATTGGTCATTCGCACCTTTTCAAAGTGCTTCACGATGGGCTCTCGGTAACTGCCGAACTCCTTCCCCTCGGCATCGCTCAGATAGTTGGCGTCGGTATACAGATCCACCAATTGAAATGCGCTGAAGTCAACTGGATCTGGTGCGCTGGCGAAGCATGCGCCAAAGGTCTCGGGGTGGTTCAGTTGCAGCCACAGACTGGACCAGGCGCCGCTGGAATGCCCAGTGATCACCCGAGCTTCAGTGCGCGAAATCAGTCTGAACTGGCGCTCGAGTTCCGGAATCAATTCTTGAACCAGGGCTTTGGCTCTGGGGCCATTGGCGGGGCTGTCCACGAATCCGTGATGTCCCCACTCAGATTCTGGATCCAAGACAATCCACACGGCTTGGGGAACGATGTCCTTGCTTGCCGGGGTGGCCAACATGCGCGCGTAGCGTTCCGCTCCAGTATCCCTGCCGCCGAAACCGGGAATGACATACATGGTGGGCCAGAGGCGGCGTCGGTAGCTCGGGTCGTCCCAGCCATCGGGCAGAGCCACACCTGCACGCATGTAAACGTCCCGGCCGGCGGCCTGCGAGAGCAAGGGGCTCTTCATGGAGAAGAAGCGCAGATTGGGCGCGGTGGGAAGCGTGGGCTCCGCGATTCGCTCGGTGAACTCAAGTGAGAGTAGGTCTGCGCGGCCCGCATCCAGTGTGACCGTCTGAACATCGCTCAGCAGATTGCCGGTGGCAAGGTGTCCGCGCTCTGTCGTGTTGCGGTCAAAGACAGCTTGAGCGCGATACTCGCCCGAGAGTTGGCCAAAGGAAACTGGAAACGCCGCCATCGGTTCCTTGGCGGAAACCGGCTTTCCGGCGGTAAGCGCGCTCACCGGAAACGAATAGATCGGCTGTGGTGAGCCAAAGAAGGGCGCGTCTGATGGCAACACATTTTCCATGCCGGCCTGCGTGGACACCAAGAACACGATGACCCTTCCATCGGTGGATCCACCCTCCAGAAGCGCGGCGTGCTGCGTGGGCAGCGCCACGGTGATCGTGTCGGCAGGATTGGCATCCTTTGGCGGCTGGGGCTGCGGGGCAGGGGCCAATTGAGCCAAGAGGCAGGCAGCAAGTGCCATGAGCATGATTGAATCCTAGGTGAGAGGCCGTCATGCGCCGACTAGACTTCGCAGATGGTTCAATCCGCCATGGACAGATTGCTGCGAGCGCTCAGGCGCAACGCGCCGTGGGCACTAGTTCTTGCCGTGGGAGCATGCTCCGGCGGCAGCGGTTTGGAACGCGGTGTGGACCAGTTCAGTTCATCGCTGAAGTACACCCTTGATGGCGCAGTGAGCGACTCGCGAACGCTTGAAGCGCCCTATGACGGGGTGTTGGACCTCGTGGTGGACTCGCTGGCCGGAGACGTTGTGATTCGCGGCGGGCAGAAGACTGACGGCAAGATTCTTGTGAATGTCAGCGTGAGGGCCCGGCATGGAAGTCAACGCTTGGAGGAGGCATCGGCCTCCTTGGACAAGGTTTCTGTGACCGCCGACATGCAGCGTGGCGGAGATGTTCCAGCGCTCGCCGTGACGGCAACCTCCACCTCAACGGAACCCTGGCTTCATCGTGCTGACATTGAAGTTCTGGTGCCGGAGTTTCGCCGCGCAACGGTACGCACTCGGCAGGGCAAGGTGTTTGTGTTTGAGAACCGGGGTGGAGTGTCCGTCAATACCACCGATGGCGAGATTCGCGTCATTACTCCTTGGGCGATCACTGAGAATGTGACGTTGATCACGCGTGGCGCAAACATTGTCTACCGTGTCAACGTGGGCTCGTGTGGGCTCTTTGATGTGGATGTGGTGAACGGCAGTGTGCAGGCGCGAGTGGAGGCCGGCGACTGGCGCATCTTGGATCCGCGCAATGATCAAGACACGCTGTACGCTCAATTGGGCACCTGCCCCAACAAGATTCTCATGCGTAGTTCAGACGGTCGTGTCATTGTCAGCGTGGTCAAGGATCCCCTGAGCCACGGATCGTTGTTTCTTGCACCGTAGATTGGGACCTCTTCCATGGCGTTGGTGAATGAAAACTTTCAGAAGCTCACTGCGGGATACCTCTTTCCAGAGATCGCGCGGCGCGTGGGTGTGTTTGCTCACGCGCACCCGGATTTGGCAGCGCGCATCATTCGTTGCGGCATCGGAGATGTCACTGAACCGCTGCCCAATGCTGTGATTCAAGCCTTGCACCGTGCGGTGGACCAGCTTGCCCATCGTGAGACGTTTAAGGGTTACGGCCCTGCCACTGGGTATGACTTTGTGCGCGAGGCGATCGCACGTGAGGACTTTGGTGCGCGGGGCATGAGCATTCACCCGGATGAGATTTTTCTTTCGGATGGCTCCAAGCCTGATGTCAGCGCGTTTCTAGAGATCTTGGGCGCCGGCAACGTCGTGGCGGTCTGCGATCCGGTGTACCCCGTGTATGTGGACACCAACGTCATGGCGGGTAACACGGGTGAGGCGACTGAAGGCGGTGGCTACAAAGGGCTGGTGTACCTGCCAGGCACGCCGGCCAATGGTTTTGTTCCCGCCGTTCCTGATCGCAAGGTTGACGTGATCTACTTGTGCTTCCCGAACAATCCAACGGGAGCGGTCATCACGCACCTGCAACTGAAGGCTTGGGTTGACTACGCACTCAAGAATGACGCGCTCATTCTGTTTGATGCGGCATACGAGGCGTACATCCGTGATCCATCATTGCCCCGTTCAATCTTTGAGATTCCGGGAGCCACGGAGTGCGCCGTTGAGTTTCGAAGCTTTAGCAAGAACGGCGGATTCACGGGGCTGCGAGCCGGCTACACGGTAGTGCCCAAGAAGGTGCATGGCCGAACCAAACTGGGCGCGCGTGTGGCGCTCCATCCATTGTGGACTCGCCGTTGGAGCACATGCAGCAACGGGGTCAGTTGGCCGGTGCAATGCGCAGTCGCCGCGCTGTACACCCCTGAAGGCAAGCAGCAGGTTCAGGCCCTCGTGGATTTCTATATGGCCAATGCACAACTTCTGCGTCAGGCGGTGGCGGCGCAGAAACTGCCCGTGTGGGGTGGGGAACACGCCCCATATGTATGGGTGCAGTGCCCCGCCGGGCTGGGAAGCTGGGAAGTCTTTGATCTGCTCCTCAAAGAGGCGCAATTGGTGGTGACCCCCGGCGCCGGTTTTGGCGAGCATGGCGCAACATTCTTCCGTATCTCGGCGTTCAATAGCCGTCAAAACGTTGAGGAAGCAGGGCGCCGCTTGGCGCTGCTTTCCCGCGTTGCGTCGGCGGTGTAGAAGACCCAGCTGGGCGTGTGCCCGTTGAAGATCTTTGGTAGCCGCAGGTTTCAAGGAGCACTTTCACCATGAGTTCCAATCCAGAACCTCCCTGCGTTCCGTGCTGCTGTGATGCGCGCATTCAGCGTTTGGAGCGGAGCGCCGAACGTACTCGCATGTGGTTGATCATCATTGGGGTGTTTGTGCTGGTGGTGATTGCGTTTTCCATCGGTGCCGCTGTGGGACGAGCCAAGGCGCACAACATGCGCGGCCCTCAGTTCCATGGTCCGCAGCCGATGAACCAGCAACACGGCAACCCTCCGCAGATGGGCGGCGATCAGGGGCGGCCTCACGCCATGATCCGTGAGATTGAAGTACGCCGCGAGGACGATCAGCGCCGCAATGATGATCAGCGTCGCAATGATGATCAGCGCCGCAATGATGATCAACGCCGCAACGACGATCAGCGCCGCAACGATGATCGATCACCCGATCGCGGGCGAGGACCTAGGCCTGGCCCGATGACGGATGGCCCCAGCCCGCGCTAGGTTTGCGCTGAGGAAGGCTCGGGTCAATTGGGGGCGACCTTTCCGCAGGTGCGCCCTTGTAGGCCCGGCACACCAAGAACATCTCAACGCTTTCTTCTCGGCTCGCCTTGGGCTTGAAGCCGCGCGCATCGTCAAAGAGCGCCTTGCACCGCTTGAGCAGGGCGGGATACTCCCCGCCCTCGTAGACCTTCATCACGCATTGTCCACCGATCCTCAACAGCACTGGAGCCTTGTCCAGTAGCGAATTGCACAGGTGCACGCTTCGGCTGGAATCTGCGCTGGGCACGCCACTGGTGTCGGGCCCCATGTCGCTGATGACACAGTCAAAAGGGCGCCCCTTCAGACGTGCGGGCAAATCGTCCACGGTGAGATCGCGCAGGTCACCTTCCATGAGAATGACGTGGCTTGGAAAGCCCCGAGGGTCAATGGACTTGAGATCCACCCCCACTACCAATCCATGCTGACCCACCAGTTTTGCGGCTACCTGCAGCCAGCTTCCAGGTGCAGCGCCGCAATCCAGCACTCGGCTACCAGCTTTGATGAGTCGGAACTTCTCTTGAATCTCAAGCAACTTGTATGCGCTGCGAGCCCGGTAGCCCTCTTCCTTGGCCAACCGAAAGAAATGGTCCTGCACTTCCTTCATAAGGCCTGCATTAACTCTGGGTCTTTCGCAGGCGATACACCGAAGCCGGGGGAATGTTGGCCACCACCAACTGCCGGTGCCCTCGGTGGCGACGGAGCAGTTCTCCTTCGTGCGCGCTGATGTCCTGCAAGTTGCGCCTCTGCTTGGGCGTGCCCACACTCATTTTTAGCGTGCGCATGCCCGTGTAGCCAAAATAGGCAAGTTCGCCATCTCGCTTGAGCAAGCGCATGAACTGATCCAGAATCTGGCGCACCAGCGGCGCGGCAAAATTGTTGAACGGCAACCCACAGACGATGAAGTCGTACGAACCATTGGTGAGCGGCGCATCCTGCACTGCAGTTTGGTGGAGCGTGACGTGAACGTTGGGATTCCGCGCGCACCATGGATTAAGGACCTTGTGCTGAAGCTGCTGGCAAAAGTCAGGGCTGAGTTCCACGATGTCCAAGTGGTCACCCGGGCGCAACGCGTCAAGTATGACCTTGGTGACGGGGCCCGTGCCGGGGCCCGCTTCCAGAATGCGCTTGGGCCCTGGAGTGGTGCGAATGCCGTGAGCGAGCGCTCTGCACAGCGCCGGAGAACTCGGGCAGATGGCGCCCACCTGCCTGCTATTCCGGAGAGCAACGGAGACGAATTGCATCATGAGTGTGCCAATGCGCAGAATACGCCGCTAGAGGCGCGGCGCAAACTCGTGTGCTGCACTCAGACTCTGGCAGAATCCTGCGTAGATCTGTGGAATCTGCTCCAGATCAGAAAGGTGTGCCATTTCAACCGTGGTGTGCATGTAGCGAATGGGCAGGCTCACCACGGCGCTGGGTATTCCCCCGGCCGTCAGAAAAATGGCGTCAGCATCCGTCCCGCTTGATCCAGGGGTTGCGGAGCGCTGCACGGTGATGTTGAGGGTCGCTGCGGTGGCAAGCAGGCGGGCTACCACCTCTGGCTGCGCGGGTCCGCCGATCGCCACTTTGGGGCCCGCACCCATCTTGAAACTCCCGTGCTGCGCCAATGTGATGCCGGGGCTGTCGGTGGCGTGTCCCACATCGGTGACAAGAGCCACATCGGGTCTCAGGCTCTCCGCCACCATGCGCGCACCGCGGAGCCCCACCTCCTCTTGAACGGTGCTCACGGCGACAACGCGAACGGCGCGGTCAGGCATGGCCGCCACGAGTCGCAGCGTTTCTGCCGCCACCCAAGTGCCTACGCGATTATCAAGTGCACGCGCCACGATCACGTTGTCGTCCAGCATCATGCTGCCGTCGACAAACACACCCGGATCGCCCACGTTGAGTCGAGCGCGCGCCGCGGCTTCATCTTTGGCGCCGATGTCGATGAACAGTTCATGCAGTTTGCGAACTTTGGACTCGTTGGCCTTGTCTTGCAAGTGGATGGCGGTGGCACCGATGAGCCCCACCACTGGATTCTTGACGCCGTTCACGCTGCTTTCAAACTGCACGCGCTTGCCCACGATGCTGGCAGCGTCAATGCCACCGATCTGTCTGCAGTAGACGAATCCATTGGAATCAATGTGGTTCACCATCAGGCCGATTTCATCGGCGTGACCGCAAATGGCTACGGTCAGGGGGCGGCCTGACGGTGATGCGTCAGTGGCAACGTTGGGCTCAAGCGCGGCAAAGCAGTTGCCGTACGAGTCATTCCATGACTTGAATCCTGGCTGGCCCGCGCCGATGGCGCGAACATACTTGAGCCAGACCGACTGGCCCTTCCGTTCAAATCCGGAGGGGCTGGGCGTGTCCAGCAACTGGCGGAGAAATGCAAGAGATTCAGAACGCATCGGCGGGATGGTACGCCTGTGCGAACCACCCCGCCGACATGATCCGGCTGCGCACAGCGCGATCGCCGTGCGCCGATGTGGCGTGCGGCCGTTAGCTGGCTGCGCGCTTTTCGATGGAATCAAAGAAGGCGCCAAAGTCGCCGGAACTCTTGGCGCGCGCTCTGGGCTTTCCGTTGGCGCTCGAACTCGCCTTGGAAGCCGGAGTGTTGGGCTTTGAGATTGAGTACGGAGAGGCGTTCGCTCGCGGAGTTGCAGTGCCGCCGATCATTCCGCCGAATGCGTTCGTGTTGCTCCCAGGTTTGGGCATGTGCGCAGAGGGGGTATGAACACCCAATCGTTGGGTGCGCGCATCCGCCACGCCTCGCTCAAGTGCTTTCAGGTGCGCACGCAGCGCGGGAGCTCCGGGCAGGGGTTGGGGAAGATTGTGTTCGGACATGACTGGAACCTCCTGAGACCCCAAGAAGGGGCATTTCCACTCCACACCTTCTGATTCCCGGCCCCATCCTGCAAGCTTCGTGAGGCAAACTTTTTGCGAAAGCCGAAGGTCGCAGGCGGGTGCAGCCTTGCACTTGTGGGGCCGACACCGTGAACTACGCTTCTCATCCACGATTTGTGAGATTTGCCATGAAAAACGCCTTCCCTGCCGTACTTGCTGCAGTTTCCGCCTCTTTTTTGGGCTCTCTGGCCCTTGGGGGGGTGGTGGACCTGCCCAGATACCCGGCAATCAGCCCCGAGGGCTCGGTGGTGGTGTTTAGTTGGCGGGGGGACTTGTGGAAGGCGCCCATCAGCGGCGGTGCAGCGGTCAGGCTTTCCTCCCACCCGGCCAACGAGGGGCGATCTGCCTTTAGCCCGGACGGTGCCCAGATTGTCTTTGAAAGCGATCGAGTGGGGGGGCGAAATCTGTTCATCATGAACAGCGATGGCAGTGGTCTGCGGCAGCTGACTCACGGCGATTCATCACTCACACTCAGTGGCACCGGCGTGGATGGAAGCGGTCGTCCTGTTGCGTTCGTGGAGGGAGCTCGCGAGAATGATCTGTACCGAGCGACTCGCCCATACTTTGTTCCGCTGACCGGAGGCAACATCGAACGGGTGCACGATGCGTTTGGCTCTCACCCAGTCTCCAATGCAAACGGCAGCACCGTGCTCTTTGAACGCGGAGGTAGCGATTGGGCTCGCCGCGCCTATCAGGGTCCGGACAACCGCAACGTGTGGGCCTGGAATCGTGATGGCAATTCTTTCACCCAACTCACCGACCATCCCGGCAACGACGGCTACGCGTGGTTCGCGGGCAATGACATGGTCTATCTTTCTGATCGCGGGAACGGCCGCTCTGCCAACGTGTGGAGAAAGCCCCTGACAGGAGCTCGGGGCGACAGCGGGCGGCAACTCACCAACTTCGAAGACGATGTGCGCGAATTGGTGGTGAGCGCTGATGGCAAGACTGCGGCATTCGTGGTCTGGGACTCTCTGTATCGACTTGACCTTTCGGATCCCAACGCGCAGCCCATCAAGGTGATCGTGACCGGGAGCGAAGACGCGCAAGACCTCACCCGAACTCGAAACATGGGGCGCGAAGTGACGGAGGCGCAGCTTTCGCCGGATGGCAAGACCATGGCATTTGTGGCCTACGGCGATGTGTACGTCAAGGGAGTGGACGAACGATCACCCTTTGTTCGCGTGACCTCAAACCCGTGGCGCGAACGAGACATTGCGTGGATGCCCGATGGCACCAAGTTGTTGTTTGTGAGTGACGAAGACGGAAACGATTCCATTTACGAGGCCACGGTGGAGCAAACGCGAAGCGAACTTCGCAAGGCCTTCAAGGACAAACTGCAACCCAAGAAGGAGGAGCCCGCGGCCCCAGCGCCTGCTCCCGCCGAACCCGCTGAAGAAGTGAAGGAAGGAGCAAAGGAAGAGAAGGCGGATCAAAAGAAGGACGAGAAAGAGGATGAGAAAGGGGATGGGAAGAAGGAGGAGAAGAAGGACGAAAAGAAGGATGAGGGTGCACGCTGGTCAGATGCCGTGAAAGTGAGCGTCAAGCCGCTCATCGCCACGCCGGCCAGTGAGCGGTCGCCGAGCCCTTCTCCGGACGGCAAGCAGTTGGCCTACCGCAAAGAACTTAGTTCCATGGTGGTTCGCGATCTGGACACCGGCGAGGAGCGCACCATTCGCGAAGGCTTTGACATGGGCATCGATTGGCGCTGGAGCCCCGACGGCCGGTACTTCGCCATCGAGCAATCTGACGACAATTTCAACAGCGACATATGGGTGGTTCCCACGGACGGCAGCGCACCGGCGGTGAACGTGAGTCGCCATCCCGATGGCGATGGCAATCCCCGATGGAGCGCGGACAGCAAGGTGTTGGCATTTGTCAGCAGCCGGGTGAACAACGAGTCCGACGTTTACATGGTGTTCTTGGATAAGGAGCTTGAGGGCATGTCCCGCTTTGAGCAGGACCAGTACTTTAAGGATGCCGCCGATGCCGCCAAGAAGAAGGCATCCGATCGGATGGCCGCGTTCAAGAAGAAGGATGAGAAAAAGAAGTCCAAGGGTGACGAGCCCAACGCCACAACGCCCGACGCGACGAAGCCTGACGCGCAAAAGACCGAAGCGCCGAAGCCCGACGCGCCAAAGCCTGACGTGCCGAAGCCCGAACCCGCAAAGCCGCTGGACTTGGAAGACGCATATCTGCGCTTGCGCCGATTGACTTCAATGCCCGGCAACGAGATGGGGCTTGAACTCACTCCTGCGGGAGACCGCGTCTATTTCACCGCGCAAGACCAGGGGGGTGGACTCTTCTCAATGGCGTGGTCCGGCGGCGAGCCCAAAAAGCTAACTGCAACTGGAGCCATTCAGCAGATGACTGCAGATGGATCCAAGATGGTGCTGGCGTCCAAGACCGGCGGCTCAGTTGTAAACCTCCCCGGAGGTGATTCCAAGAGCGTTGAATTTACGGACACCGTTGAAACGGATCTTGCGGCGCAGAGCCGTCAGAAATTCCTAGAAGCCGCGCGAATCATGGCGTACCAGTTCTACAGCCCCACCATGAATGGGGTGGATTGGCCCGCCGCCACGGCCAAGTGGGCGCAACTGGCCTCCGCTGCCCGCACAGATGAAGAGTTTGATTACGTGGCCAATCGATTCTTGGGTGAGTTGAATGCCAGCCACCTTGGGGTGCGCAGTCCTCGCGAGGGCGGGGGAGTGGTTCGGCTGGGAACCGGCCGTTTGGCCGCCAAAACGCGCCCTGTTGAAGGCGGAGTGGAAGTGATTGGGATCCTGAAGGACTCTCCACTGCTGAAGAGCGTGACTCCGTTGGCGGTGGGCGATGTGATGACGCGCATCAATGGTCAAAGCATCACCCCTACCGTCACCCTGGATGAGCTGCTCTACAACACCGTAGGCAAGGAGACGATTGTTGCTGTCAAGCGAACCTGCGCAAACGGCGAGACTGTGGAACTGGAAGCCATCATCGTGCCAGTCAGCGCTGGAGAGCAATCACGTCTGGCATACGAGGCCACGCAGGCGCGCAGCCGCGAGCTCGTTAGCAAGCTCTCCAACGGGCGGATCGGGTACATCCATGTACAGAGCATGGATCAGCCTTCATTGGATGACTACGAACGCGATCTGTACGCCGCAGCAGAGGGCAAGGATGGCTTGGTGATTGACGTTCGCAACAACGGCGGAGGCTGGACCGCGGATCGCCTGTTGAGCTCCATCATGGCATCGCCCCACGCGTACACCATTCCTCGAGGAGGCAACCCGGAGCGCAAGGGTCGCTATCCGGCTGACCGGCTGTTCATCCAGCGGTACACGCTGCCCATCAACATGCTGGCCAATGAAAAGAGCTTTAGTAACGCCGAGATCACTGCGCACGCGTTTAAGACCCTCAAGCGGGGGACGCTGGTAGGGCAGCAAACCTACGGCGGCGTCATCAGTACCGGAAGTGCTTCGCTGATCGATGGCACAACGGTACGCACTCCATTCCGAGGCTGGTACTTGCCGGATGGCACCGACATGGAGAAGCACGGCGCCATTCCAGACCTTGTGGTTCCGCAGACTCCAGAAGACGAGAGCGCCGAAAAGGATGCTCAGCTTGAAACTGCGGTGATCGACCTTATGAAACGTTTGAACTAAGAGCCCAAGGGGCCTGGCGTGCGAGCGCCTACGCCTGCTTGGTGGCAGCCGCGCGAATGCTGTCGTAGATGGACGCCAGCAATCCCACCATGGGGAACTTTCCGCCCATTGGGCTTGGACCCATGCGGCGCAGAAGGGCATGTGGCACATGCTCGGGCGTTTCAACGTTGAGGGCTTCTTCAAGATGGGCGCCTGGGCGCCAGAAGTCCTCGATGCATCGCTCTAACGGAGGCAATCCGCTGGTGTCCTCTTCATGCGAAGCTGTGCCATGCGCCTGACTCACGCCGCTGGTCTGAAGCGTGCGCTGCTCCTGGAGCTTTTCAAGAACCTTTTCACCCTCGAGGCCGCGCCATGCAAAGAGCACAACCGGATCCACTTCAATGCGCTCAGCGAGCAAGTATCCAGCGGCAGCAACATGCTTGCACGGCTGCGGCAAGTCGCAATCGCATTCGGTGGTCAGTCCATCGTCGGCCATGGGCAACAGGTGTCGACCGATGGTTGCAAAGCACTCTTCAATGGTGGGAGGAACCTCACCCGTCAGCAGGCGCGCTGCGTACACCGCTTCGCCAGCCATGCGCTCGATGACTTTGTCCCATTCCTCGCGTGAGAGCGGCTTGACCTTGATGCGCGCGACGTACGGCCGAACGCCGCGCCCCTGGACTTGCGCTTCAATCACCCCCGTGTTCACGGTATAGCCCGCGATCTGACCCGCTTCGGCGTACTCCATGCCCAGCATCTTGGCCTCTGGCGCTAGCCCGGTCTCCACCGCATTCAAAAACCCAGCCGCATGCCACGGGAACCCCTCAAGCCCATTCTTCCGACGAAAGCGAATGCCATGGCGCACACGCTTGGGGGTGTCGAGCTTTTTCTGCGATGGACGAATGTTGAATCCACTGGAGCTGCTCATGAGGGTTCCTCCAGTTCAGTACGGCGCAGGGAGATCAAGTCGCGCAATTGAGAGGTGCTCAATTCCGTCAGCCACGCTTCGCCGGTACCGATGATTTGGCTGGCCAATTCTGTCTTCTGCTCGATCATCTGGTCAATTCGCTCTTCGAGTGTTCCGCTGGAGATCATCTTGTGAACGTTGACCGTGCGTAACTGCCCGATTCGGAATGCGCGGTCGGTGGCCTGATTCTCGACCGCGGGATTCCACCAGCGGTCGTAATGGAAGACGTGATTCGCCGCAGTGAGGTTCAACCCCACGCCGCCCGCCTTGAGGCTCAGGATGAAGAGCGGTGCCAGCTTGTCCTCGCTCTGGAATCGCGCCACCAACGCCTCGCGTTTGGCTTGCGGCGTTCCTCCGTGCAAGAAGAGCGCGTCCACATCCAAGTCCTGACGAATCATCTGCACCAGCAGATGGCCCATCTGCCTGTATTGCGTAAAGATCAGCGCACGATCGCCGGCAGCCAGCACCTCTTCGAGCATCTGCATGGTTCGAATGCTCTTGCCGCTGCGTGCGCTCAGACGGTCGGCGCGGGGGACGCCCTTGGCAGGAATGATCTTGGCCTGCACGGGCGGCGGGACACCCTCAGGGCTGCCGTTGGTCTCCTCGGCGGGCTCATCCTCGACCGTGGCGGGCATGCCTTCGCGCAGGAAATGCGCGGGGTGGTTGCAGATCTGCTTGAGCTTCACCAGGGCGCTGAGCACCAATCCGCGGCGTCGAATGCCTTCGGCTTGATCCACGCGCTTGAGCATGTCGGCCACCACCTGGTCGTACAGCGATGCCTGCTCCGGCGTGAGCGGAATTTGCTGGCGGGTCTCCACAAGCGGAGGAAGGTCGCTGATGACCTTTGGGTCAGTCTTGAGCCTGCGTAAAATGAATGGACGCACCAAGGCGCGCAGCCTCTCAGCTTGGCGCTTGTCGCGGTGTCGCTCCACCGGCACGGCAAATCGGCGGCGGAAGTCGTTGTGAGTTCCCAGATAGCCGGGGCAGCAGAACTCCATGATGGACCAAAGTTCGCTGAGCCGGTTTTCCACGGGCGTGCCCGTAAGCGCCACGCGGTAACGGGTTCGCAGCGCTCGGATCGCAGCCGTTTGTTTGGTGGGTGGGTTCTTAATGTGCTGGGCTTCGTCAAGCACCACGCGTTGCCACTCCACTTGATTCAGCAGGTCCTTGTCGCGAGTGACCAGCGCAAAGGTGGTGACCACCACATCGGAGCGCTGTGCCAAGTGCAAGAATCGTTCCCCTTGCGGGCGTTCCAAGCCGTGATGAACATGCACCACCAATTCAGGAGCGAACCTCGTGAGTTCACGGTGCCAATTGCCCAGCACGCTCATAGGCGCCACCAACAGCGTCGGGCCGATGCGTTCGCCTTCGGCGGCGGTCTGACGCTCCTGCTGCAGGAGCGCAATGAGCTGGATGGTCTTTCCCAGACCCATGTCATCCGCCAGGCAGGCGCCCATCCCATACTTCTCAAGAAAGGAAAGCCAGCTGACGCCTGCGCGTTGATAGGGGCGCAATGTTCCTTGGAATCGTTCGGGCTGCTCCAGCAGCTCGAGCTTCTCCATGGTGCCTTCGGGGCCAAAGACGTCCGCCACCCAGCCGCGAGCATCGAGACCAAGCACGGGCAGGGCGCCATCTGCGGCATCCACATGCGCCATGGCCAGTGCCTGCACCAAGGTGGTCTGCCCACCTGCGTTTTCCTTCAGGAACTTCATCGCACGGTTGAGATCCTCGCTGCGAATCTCCACCCACTTTCCACCGATTCGCACCAGCGGGATTCCCTTTTTGGCCAGTGCTTGGAATGCCTCCAGAGTGAGCGGAGTGTCGCCCAAGGCGATCTGCCAACTGTAAGTCACCAGGCTGTGCAGTCCGATGCCGCTGCGCTGCTTGGCGCCCCCTGCGCCATCGGGGCCCATGGGTTCGCTGTCAATGAGCAGGCGCGCGCCCAATCGGCTTGCCGCTTGCCCCCACCAATCGGGTACCAGAACTTCAAAGCCGGCCTCCTGCAGCAACGGCTTAAAGTCACGCAGGAATTCATACGCCTCGTTTGTCTTGAGATCAAAGCCTGTGGGTGCGCCATCTTCCAACGCGTCTTCAATGCGCGGATAGAGGCGGCTTGCGCGACCAAGTTCCTGAAGCAACAGGTCGCAGAGCTTTTCTGTTTCCTGCGGAGAGCGGCCTCGGCCGCCGCGACCACCGGCAGCGCGCGTCCACAGCGCTTCGGCGTCAACCACGATTGGTGGGCTGTCATTGCTCACCAGTCCAAACTGCAGTCGCCAGGGATGATCATCTTCATGTCCATCCGCGGCACCGAGGAGTTCTGGCGGCGGCTCGAGCAACTGCAAGAGCAGCTTCATGGCTCGACCTTCACCCACATCTTCAAGGTTTGCAATCCACTGCCGTGCGGTGCGCACGATGCTGGTGTCAACGCTGGATGGCTGACTTACCGTGTGCTGCGCGGTGAGCAGCCCCGCCAGCCACGCCACGTGGGCGTCCGCGTTGGCGTCCCGTCCGTCCAAGGCATCCTGATAGTTTTCTCGGATAAGTTCGCGGCGAACCCAGGCATCGATCAACGCGCCTAGGCATTGTTCCACCAAGGAGTTGGGGGTGCCTGCGCCCTCGGCGGCGCGTACCACGGCAGGAATGCTGCGCACCAGCGTGAGGTAGCGATGATGATTGGCTTGGTCATGCAGCCAAGGGCGCCACGCGGCAAACATGGCACCGCTGCGTTCCTGCACCACCGTTGGAATGATGCGCTGGTCTGCAAGCAGGTCGTGTGCAAAGTGGGCGATGGCCGCCCACCACAGCGCCTCGTGCCCCCACACGTGCGCAGCGTCACTGGTGCCGTCGGTTGGTAGCGAGTCAAGCACATGAAGGGCTGCGAGCGGATCCAGACTGAGCGAGGGCACTTCAGTGGGCTGAAGTGCTTCTTCGGGTTCCACTGAAATAGAAGCCACATGAGGCTCACTTGCCAAGCGCGAACTGGGGACGTGCAGCGGTCCCTGTTCTGTCTCTGACGCCGGCAGCAAAATCAGTAGTGTGGAATCGGTGGCTGCGGTACCAGGCAGCACGTTCTGCAGAGCACCCTGCAACTCTTGTGTGTTCAGCGCAAAACTGTGCGCCACTTGCGGATGTGCCAACGCCGTTGCCACGACAGGTTTGCTTCCTGCACAACGTTCGGCGGTTTCAATGAAACGTTCAGCCGATTCTCCCCACAGGTGAAGTTGTCCCTTGGTCCAATTGAGGTGCAGAACGAACATCCGTGCGTGGTGTCCTAAGGGGAAAGGCGGGGGCTGAATCGGAGCCGTTCGTGCTGCCGGTGCGGCCGCTGCCGCTTGCCGGCCCATGCGCGAGTGATTGCGCTGGGACTTGAACCCAGGACCTAGCGGTTAAAAGCCGCTTGCTCTACCAACTGAGCTACGCAATCGGATGGGCGGTTCCGAAGGGGAACTAGTGTAGGGAGAACCCCCCCTGAGCGCATAGACTTTGCGGTAATGACCAATAACCAAGGCGGCCCTACTGCCTAAATCGTGGTTTTTTCAAACTAGGTTTTCGGTCGCACATTTCGGACGTGGGGTGCGTAACAATTGGTGGACTCGCGGTTCCCGGAATCGCAGTTTGACCCATAAGCCTGACGGGAGTTAAGGCGGATCGGCTTCAGGACCATGGGTCTTGTCTCCGATAAAGAATCCAGACCCCCAGGAGCTCATCTCGCGGCTTTGGGAGGCACCTCCGATGAACGATACACCCACCCTACCCCTCATCCAGCAGTTTCTCGCCTACCTCACCGATGAACGGCACTTTAGCCCGTACACGGGAAGGTGCTATGGATTGGATCTCCGCCAGTTCGTGGAGTTCATCGAGCAGCGCACGGGCATCAAGCCTGACGCCGACAAGGAGCGCAAGGCTTTGGAAACCCGCTCGGCGGGCAATGAGACGATAACTGGCCGCATTTTGAAGTGCGAGGTGGAGTTGATCCGTGAGTTCCTCTCCAAGCTGGGAGAGCAGAGTTACTCCGCCGCCACCATGGCTAGAAAGATCGCCACCCTGCGAAGCTTCCATAAGTGGATGGAACGCAAGGGGATTGCCGGCACCAATCCCATGGTGCTCATTAGGACTCCCAAGCAGGCCAAGCGGCTACCGAAGGCCATTAGCGTCGACCAGATCGAACGCTTGTTGAGCGCCCCGGACGACACCGAACTGCTCGGTGCAAGGGATCGGGCCATATTGGAAACGCTCTACAGCACTGGCATCCGAGTCAGCGAAGTGGTTGCCATCAACCGCTCCGACCTGCACGATTCGCAGCCTGGAACCGAAGAAATCATCATCCGTGGCAAAGGCCGCCGTGAGCGACGGGTTCCGCTGGGTACCAACGCACTGCGGGCACTGCGCCACTATCTGCAAATGGTCGACAGTGACTACGCCGCCCGTGGGCGCAAGGCCGCGGCCGATGAACCCCTGTTCATCAACAAGAATGGTGGCAGATTGAGCAGCCGAAGCGTCCGCCGCAAGGTGGCCAAGTACCTGGTTGAGGCCAATCTTGACCCGGACATCAGCCCCCACACCATTCGGCACTCATTTGCAACTCACCTGCTGGACCATGGCGCCGACTTGAGAAGCGTGCAGGAATTGCTGGGGCATCAGTCGCTGAGCAGCACTCAGGTGTACACCCACCTCACCAGCGGGCGTATGCGCGATGGCTACGACAAGGCACATCCCCGGGCAGAGGCCAGCTAAACGTACACCGGCGGGCTAGCCCCGCCACAGGCCACGCACCAACGCAAACGCGCGCGATTCTCGCGCGCGTTTGTCACTACATGGGCGAGTTCTAAGCTCGAGAAGGGGACGCGGCTCCCACGCCAGAGGCCGCGTCCCCCCAATCTCGAACGAACCAGCGCGTTTCCGAGGCGCACTGGCTGGACATCGGTTTCTGACGCCGTGTCCAATCCCTTTTCTGAACTCGCAGTGTCGCCGGGTTGATGACGACACAAACTCCGCCCCGATCTCCGACCGTTGACGCGTGGGTGGACGCGCAGGCTCGGCCGGGGCGTGGTTCAGTGCGGCACCCAAAATGCAAAAACCGGGGGCGTGGTGCCGCAGATAGTTCAAGTTGTCCCTTTTCCTTTCGCACCGGGAAATCTAACGGGTGCAGATTTCAACCACGGGTGCATCCGCATGATGCCGCAGAAAGGCTCCTGATGAAAGCGTTATGCCCGGATTTAGGGGGATCTTCCGTATTTTGGGACCTCACCCACAGGTCATCCTCAATTCTTCACAAGTATGGCCGGAAACTTGGGTTAGGAATCATTGATTTTGCAGAGCCTGGGTGGGGGTTAGGGGGGGGTGGCGGCTCCCGCTGTGACGGGCGCCCGGCAGGCCGTTCCCCATGCAAGGGTCACGGCAAAGCCCGGCCGTAGCACGATCGGGGGCATTCGTAGGATGCGTGGATGCCTTCCAAGCCGCTCGTTGGTGTGATCATGGGTTCTAAGAGCGATTGGGAGACCATGAGGCATGCTGCGGAGACCCTGCGAGATTTGGGTGTTCCGCATGAGACCTTGGTGGTGAGCGCGCATCGAACGCCCGATCGACTGTTTGCCTACGCCGAAGCTGCAGAGAGCCGAGGATTGCGCGTGATCATCGCGGGAGCCGGAGGTGCTGCCCACCTTCCAGGAATGTGCGCGAGCAAGACTGTGGTGCCGGTGCTTGGGGTGCCGGTGATGAGCAAGGCGCTCAAAGGTGTGGACAGCGCGCTGAGCATCCTGCAGATGCCGGCGGGAATTCCGGTAGGCACGTTGGCCATCGGCCCAGCTGGAGCCGTGAACGCGGGACTGCTTGCGGCAGCGATTCTTGCGCCGCACTACCCCAAGGTTCGCAGTGCGCTGCGTTTGTTTCGCGCGGCTCAGACGCGCAAGGCGACATCCAGCAAAGTGGCATTGGGTGCCCGCGCAAAGAGGTCAACGTAGTGGAGCCCACCAGCGCGGCAACGAGTGTTGCACACCGTGAGGGCGATCGCGGCCACTGGCGAGCGGATCGACTGCGGATCGGCGTGCTTGGCGGGGGCCAGCTTGGGCAGATGCTGGCACTGGCAGGAATGCCCCTGGGTCATGAGTTCACGTTTTTGGACCCGGATCCCATGTGTCCAGCCTCCTCTGTCGGGCGGGTGGTGGTGGGCGCCTATGACGATCCGCAGACGCTTGCTGAGTTTGTGCGTGGATTGGATGTGGCCACTTACGAGTTTGAAAATGTCTCAGCAGCCGCGGTGGAACGCGTGGCACAACGCGTGCAGATTGCACCTGGACCTGCCAGCTTGGCTGCAAGCCAAGATCGAGTGTTGGAGAAGGAGTTCTTTAGCCGCTGTGGGATTCCTATTCAGGCGTATGCCGCCGTGAACTCTGAGGCTGAACTGGCGCGCGCCTGCGGCACGGTGGGGTTTCCGGGTGTGCTGAAGACGCGGCGAATGGGGTACGACGGCAAAGGGCAGTGCGTAGTGAAGACGCCAGCAGATGTACCTAGTGCGTGGAAGGCGGTTGGGGGCGGACCTTGCATTTACGAGGAGTTTGTGCACTTTGCGCATGAGTTAAGTGCCATCGCGGTCCGCGGGCGGGATGGATCCACGGCCTTTTACTCGCTCTGCCAGAATGTGCATCAGCGAGGAATACTCAGGAGCACTGTGGCGCCTGCACCGGACGTCTCTGCCACGATTCAAGCAGCCGCGCAGCAGTACATGCAATCGGCGCTGGATGCCTTGGGGCACGAAGGCGTTCTAACGATTGAATTCTTTTTAACTGCGAGTGGGCTCATCGCCAACGAGATGGCACCGCGGGTTCACAACAGCGGCCACTGGACTCAAGATGGTGCAGTGACCAGCCAGTTTGAAAACCACATTCGGGCGATCACGGGTGCTCCCATTGGGTGCACCGATGTGCGCGGCGCGTGCGGCATGGTGAACTTGATCGGTGGAGCGCCCTCGTTGCAACAGTTGCTCTCTGTTCCAGGCGCACGCGTACACCTGTACGGCAAACAGCCCAGGACTGGACGGAAGATCGGTCATGTAAACGTCTGCGCACCCAGCACTCACGTGCGAGATGCTCAAATGCGCGTGATCATGGAGCTTGCGCGAACCACAGCGGACGGATGAGCCATGCCGGGGTTTCACCTTTACCGAAGTTCAAGCACAGAGCGGCTTGCAGACACGTTTGTGCAAATGATCACAGCGCCGGGTTCCGCGCTTCCGGCAGATCAGGACGAATGGGTTGTCGTTCAGGGGCGTGGCATGGAACGATGGCTCAGTCAGCGCGCGGCGGCGCAACTTGGAGTGTGGGCTGGGGCACAGTTTCCCTATCCTCGATCGGCCGCTGCCCAGTTGGCGGCGCGCGTGCTGGGCGAGCCACTGCCCGAGCGTGAGGTCGATGACACGTTGCTGCTTGCGTTCGCGGTGGCAGCCGAGTTGCCTGAAGTGATGGCGAGTCCGGCAGGGGCGCGGGTACGTGCATATGTGGGGGATGACAGTGCCCGACTGTTGAGCTTTGCGCAACAGGCTGCGCGAGCGTTGGATGGCTACTTGGTGTTTCGACCGTTGATGCTGGATGCGTGGGAGGCTGGCACGCCTGCGGAAGAGGATGCACACGCGGACGCTGCATGGCAGGCGGCGCTGTGGCGTGGCATTCGGCGCAGGGCCGCCGCGCTTCAGCCGCATGCTTCTGCGCTGGCCAACTGGGTGGACTTTTGGCCTCGTGTTCGACGGGCCACGAAGGCGCTTGAGCAGGGCGCTGCTTGCCCCGGCGTGCAGCGATTGAGTGCCTTCGCCGTGGCCTCGGTGCCCCCGCAGATGGTGGACTTTTTTGCTGCGCTCGGACGAACGTGCGACGTGCATTGGTTCGCAGTTGATCCGGCCGCGGAGACCAAGGGGTCACCCGCGCCATTGGTGGCGTCGCTGGCAGCTGCGGATCTAGAGGCCGTGCACGTTGTGCAAGAAGCCATGGAGCGCGCCGCCGGTGCGGGCGTTGCGACGCATGAGCAGGTGCTGCCCGTGGTTCCATGGCCAGGTGAGGCGCATGCGTTGCACCGCCTTCAAACGCATGCGCGTACGGGGGAACCTGCGGCACTGGCGGAAGACCCTGACCGTTCATTGCGAGTGCATGCGTGCGCGGGGGCCATGCGCGAAGCGGAGGTGATGCACGATGAGATTCTGCGCGCGTTTGACGAACTGCCCGGCCTGAGCTGCGAGGACATCGTGGTGTTGGTTCCGGACATCAGTGCATATGCACCCGTGATTGAAGCTGTACTGCGAGGGGGGCGCGGCGTACCTGCGCCGGGAGGGACGGCGAGATTGGCCAGTTCAGTGGCCGACATCTCTGATCAAGATGGTTCGCCAATGGCGGTGGCGCTTGCCACGGCGCTTTCCATTGCGGATGGCGACATGGATGTGCGCCACGTGGCGGAGTTTCTGGGTCAGCCGTTGGTGGCGGAGAAGTTTCTGCCACAGGGCGTGTCGCCACATGACGTGTCGCGCTGGTTGATCGAAGCGGGAGCACGAAGGTTTCTCAATGCGGAGCACCGCGCAACTGCTGGGGTGCCTGCGACAGACGAATGCACTTGGCAACACGCGATTGATCGTCTATTCGCGGGGCTGGCGGCACCAGGGGGACCTTCGGTGGCAGAGCCTCACTCGCACCTTTTTCCGGCGCGACCATTCCTGCTGCGCGCGGAGAGTTTGGGGCAGGTGAGCAGCTTTGTGGCGGTGCTGGCGGAGTTGCGTCAATTGGCGGTGAGTGCGGATGAACAGGGGGCTCAGGTCGCAAGCCACGCCACCATTCCTCAATGGATGGATCGCTTGCGACGCGTACTTCAGCAACTTGCCCCTCGGAGCGGTGATGCGGAGCGCGAGTCGCGGGAGCTGGCGCAGCAGCTTGCCCAGATTGCGCGCGCTGCTCGTGCTGCGGAGTGGGACGCCACCGTTGCCTTTGCGGCCGTGCGAACGCTGGTGCTGGAACGGCTCTCGGCAGGAAAGCCCGGCCGTGGATTTCTTGCCGGTGGAGTGACAGTGTGCCAGTTCGTGCCCATGAGGGCGGTGCCCTTTCGAATGGTGTGCATGCTGGGAATGGACGACCAGAAGTTTCCTCGACCTCAGAGCCAGTTGGGTTTTGATCTCATGGGGCACGCCCGGCAACTTGGGGACCGGGACGCCAGAGCAGAGGATCGCGCGCTCTTTCTGGAGAGTGTGCTTGGGGCGGGCGAGCGGCTCATGATCGCATACAGCGCCCGGGACCTTGTTACTGGCGCGCGGCGCGCACCCAGCACGGCGGTGGCGGAACTCATGGATTGTGCGCACCTGAAGGCCGTTGAGCATTCCCTGCACGCGTTTAGCGTGGGTTCATTTGACGCCTCGGCACAGAGCGAAGATCGCGTGGGGTACGACGCGGCAGCACGAGTGGCGGCTGGGCGTCTTTTAGAGGGGGTGACGTCCCGTCATGGCGAGCCGTTCCTAGTGGTGGATGACTCGCCGCGTGCCCGGGCCGATGGTGAAACAGAGCAGCCGCGAAGCGTGGTGACGTTGGATGAGTTGGCGCGCTTCTTTCGCGACGCGGCAGCGGCCACCTTGCGGGCATGGGACGTTCGGCTTGCAACGGATGAGAGCCCTGCACCGCAGATTGAGCCATTGGTGATGGATCCGTGGGACTTGGGGGTGGTTCGCAGACGCCTGCTGCAGGCGGCAACTCCAGGGGCAGAGCCACCGGACCAACAGGTGATTTGGCACCTGCAGCAGGATGGTCTCTTGCCCATCGGATCATTTGGCCGGTTCATCGGCGCCAAGCAGCAACACCTCGTGAGTGCCGCGTTGCAGCAGGCATACCCAGCGGGCGTGCAGTACTGCCAAGTTGACCTCACAGTGGGTTCGTGGAGAGTCATGGGTCGTGTGCCTACGCAGAATGGTGTGGCGGTAATCGTGGAGAGCGGCAGCAAGTCGCACCATCGCACACTCAGCGCGTGGATCCACCATCTGGCGTTGGCGGCGGCACAGGGCGGCGCCGAAGCGGGAGTGCTCTACACCGCCGGAGACCGCGAGAGGAGGCCCCTTCCTGAGTGCGAGGGGGCGGTGGCACTTGGCAGACTTCAGGCGTTGCTCGCACTCAGAGAGTTTGGTGTGGCGCGCGGGCTTCCCTTCTTTGCGGAACTCTCTCTGGACAGCGCGCGCGCGCTTGCCCGTGGCGAGCCTGATTGGCGTGTCATCGATAAGGCTCGCGATCACGGCGATGACGATCGAAAGGGGCTGTCCCCGCACGCAAGACTTCTCTTCCGAGGATTGGACCCGTTCACTGTGGACTTGGGTGAGGTTTCGGGTGTGTGCAGGGCTACGTACGTGCACGTGGCGCGAGCGGTGTGTGACGGATTGCACACGCCAGGGGGGCGCGCGCCATGAGTGCTACGACGTGGGATATCTCAAGCAGCCGAGTGATCGAAGCCAGCGCCGGCACGGGCAAGACGTTCACCATTGAAACCTTGGTATGTCGACTGGTGGCCGAAGAAGGAATGGACATCAGCCAACTGCTGGTGACCACCTACACCGAGGCTGCTGCTGCTGAATTGCGAGACCGCATTCGGCGAAGACTGGCCGTGGTGGCGTCGGCGCTGCGCGGCAACGGCACTGACACGCTGGTCAGTGAGTGGCACAGTAGCGGTGCCAGCCTTCATGCCATGAAGAGTTTGGTGGACGCGGCGTTGCACAATCTTGATCGGGCCACGATCTCAACAATCCACGGCTTCTGCACACGAACGTTGAGAGAGCTTCCCTTTGAGTCCGGCGCGGACATCGGGCGCACGCTGGTGCAAGATGCGACGCACGTGGAAGAGAGTGCGCTGGCGGATGCATGGGCGGCAGTTGTGGCCGATCTTCCAGCAGATGAACTGGCTGTGCTTGAGAAGCAACTTGCTCCAGAGGCTGCGCTCAAACTGGTGGCGGCGGCGTTGGCTCACCCGGATCTGCCGTTAGAGCCCACACCCGCCCAAACGCCCGTGCCGAGTGGGGATTGGCTGAAGGTTGCGTTGGCTGAAGCGCAAGCCGTGATCACAGGGTTGGCGTTGGGTGCTGCTGTTGAATGGATGATGAGTGTGCGAAAGGTCACCAAAGTATTCCGTGCGCTCAGTGAGCCGGAGCAGGCAGCCACGTTGGGTGCCGCATGGGCACGCATGAACGCGCAGTTGTGCGTATTGGCAGATGAAGGCCCCGAGAAGTGTGAAGGCGCAGTGCTTGCGAAGCATTCCGCCCACACGGCGGAGGTCCGGCAAAGGTTCGATCGACTGCTCAGGCTCCACGGCGAGCTTGGTTCGTTGCTGGATGCATTCGCACTTTCAATTCGAGTGCGTTTGGCTGACGTGGCGCGCCGTTCTGCGTTTGCCCGCAAACAACGGGAGCGCACCCTGACGTTTGATGACATGCTGCACGATGTTCGGCGTGCACTGGACGGTCCCTCAGCTGGCGCACTTGTCGCAGCCATGCGGCAGCGTTATCGCGCAGTGCTGGTGGATGAGTTTCAAGACACGGATCGTGTGCAATGCGAGATCTTTCAGAAGCTGTTCGGCGGCCCGGGTGCTCGGATCTACTTCATTGGTGACCCCAAGCAGTCCATCTATCTGTTTCGTGGCGCTGATCTGGACGCATACGTGGCGGCCACTCGGCCCCCCGCCTTTGTGGGTGAGCGCTCTGAATTGGACACGAGTTACCGCACGGATCGTCCGCTTCTCGATGCCGTGCAGGCGTTGGTGGAGTGTGAGCCGGGCGGGCCACTTGCAGGCGCCGTGGGTGATATGCCTCGTGTGGCGGTTCCCCGGTTGCACGCGCATCACGCCACGAGTCGGCTGCACGATAAGACGGGCCATGGCGTGTCGGGGGTTCGTGTTCTGCACGCTGCGGGCGATCCGCCGGAGAGTGACGGAACGGCACCCAGTCTTTTGGTGGGAAGCGTCTATGCCCGCGTGGCCGAGGGGGTACGAGCGGAACTCGCGTCCGGGCTCACGATCCCCGATCCACACTCCGGCATTCGGCGGGCGGTGATGCCGGGCGACATTGCGATTCTCTTCAAGAACAACCGCAATCTGGAGCGCATGCAAGAGGAACTCCGCCAACGCGGAATAGCCTCGGTGCTGCGCAGCCGCATGACCGTGTGGGAAAGCGAAGAGGCGCAGGCTCTGGAAAGGATTCTCTGCGCGATCGGTTCTCCGGAGCGTCTTTCTGTGCGACGCGCGGCGGCTTGCACGGAATTCGCCGGATTCAACAGCCAAGAAGTTCGCAATCTTGGGAAGCAGGATTCTGACCCATGCGTTGGACACTTGACCGATTGGCTGCTCAACTTGGCCCGCGAGTTAGAAATGCATGGTCCGGTTCCAATGGTTCGGCAGATGCTGGATGTTCGTTGTGTTCCGGATCGTGAGCCTGCGCGCTTGCGTTTGCTCTCTCGCGCGGGCGGTGAGCGATCGGTCTCAAACGTGCAACATGTCGCGGAACTCTTAAGCGGGTACTGGCGAAACGGCGTTCGAAGCGCGGGTGAGTTGGCGGCGCGGATGGTTGCGGCCAGGGCCGAGGGCGCCGGTGATCGTGAGGCTGGCGACGCCACGTTGCAGCGCGTGGAGAGCGATGATGGAGGCGCGGTGACGTTGCTGACGCTCCATCGGTCCAAGGGGCTGGAGTGGCCAATCGTGTGGCTGCCTGCGTACTGCGTGGGCAAGTGGGACGCGCGGGTTGACCCGCAGGAGGCGTTCCCCGCCACCGTGAATGGCAGACGTGTGCTTGCGGTTGGTGGCCCAGCACAAAGGAGCGCAGTGGATGACCGGTATGCCGAAGAACACCGCCAGGCCTTTCGCTTGTTGTATGTAGCGCTCACCCGAGCGCGTCATCGGTGCAATCTGGTGTGGGGGTCCTCGCACCAGCAGGCCAACAAGCAATCTCCGTTGGCGGTGCTGTTTCATGGCCGCAGTGCCGACAGTATGGAGGCCGCGGTGTCACAGGCAGAGACCGCGCTGCAACAGCCCAATGTTCTTGTGGCAGATCTGGCTGCGTACGCCGACCGTGCGCGGCACGATGGGCTTGAAGGTGCGGTGGAAGTGACTCCGCTGCCCGAACGCCACGTGAGACAGTGGAAGAGTTCACGCGCTCCCGCGTCTCTCGCCAACGCGCGTGAGGTGACGCGCGCACTGCCTCTGGCCCAGCGCACCACGAGCTTTACGGGCCTCACGCGAGGGGCGCATGAGTTTCGCGCTGCCATGGACGCCGCGGAGGAGCCGCGAGTGCGCAGCGATGACGCTGCGCGAGACGAGACCGCCGCCTCACGGGCGGATGCCGCCACGCCGCTCATGGCACGGAGCGTGCTCCCCGCTGGACCCGCCTACGGAGATCTTGTGCATCGCATTCTTGAAACGGGGCTGCCCACGATTCGGGAGGAGAGCTTTGTTCAACTGGTGGAAGAAGCGTGCAGCCAAGTGAGCATGCCCGGTGATGCCAGGGCGCTGGCATTGGGCTTGAGATCGGTATCAGAGCAGCGCTTGCTTGCCGGAACTGAACGCGGAGTGGACACCGGAACCGCTTCATTGCAGGATCTGGTGGCAGGCACGTGGCGTGCAGAACTTTCATATCTGTTGCCTGCGGGTCGCCCCGCGACGGATCGCCATGCAGAATGCCGCGTGAGTGTGGCGCGCTTGGCCAAGACGTTTGAGTCCGGCGATGCGATCGCGCAACGTTACGCCGAACACGCGCGCAAGCTCACCGCACCCGAGTTTAGGGGTCATCTTGTAGGGTTCATTGATCTAATCTGTCAACACTCAGAGAAGTGGTATGTGCTGGACTACAAGACCAATGCGCTTGGAATGAGCGCTCTGGACTTCAGCCCCCCTCGGTTGGAAGTGGCCATGATGGAAAGCCACTATGTGCTTCAGTACCACCTGTATGCGCTGGCCATTCACCGATGGCTGCGGACGCGAATACCCAACTATGACTACGACCGCCACTTTGGTGGCGCGCTCTATCTGTTTGTGCGGCCCATGGGCAGAGATCGGCCTGCAGGATCCGGCGTGTTTGCAGATCGCCCGTCGCGAACACTGATCACGGCACTTGACGCGCTGTTTGCGGGGGAGGGGGCTCCATGAACGGGCAATTGAGCACAGGTCCTCAGGAGCTTTCGCTCGGGGTTGCGGCTGAAGAGTTCGGAGCTCGCATCGCGCGAATGCTCATGAAAGGCGATGGTGCAAAGGTTCTTGAGCCAGCCTTGCGCCACTCTCTGCAGCAGACCTTGGAGCGCGTCTGCGGGCTTGCATTGGTGCGAAGTTTGCAGGGTCACGCATTCTTGGATTTTGAAGCGCCCGTGCTTCTGCCCAGAGTGCAGAGCTCGGGGGACGCCGCAGCCGCAGTTGAAACCGTGGCCTCCGTGGAACATCAGTCTCTGCTGAAAAGCGTGACAGAATCTGGTTTGCTTTCCGCTGAGCCAGCGCCGGGCGAGCTGCTGGTGTTGAGCAGAAGCCGTCTCTACCTGCGCAGGCAGTGGCAGGACGAGTTGGCCTTGGCGGAGTGGCTGAACAGCCGAATGCATGCGCCTCGCCCGCGCGCGCATGCGTGGATGCCTGCGCTGGTCGAGCGCTTGTTTCCCCAGGGATCACCCCCTGAGCAACTGCAGGTTGTGCAGCAGTGCGCGTGGCGCCCGTTGGGTGTCATCGTGGGTGGCCCCGGAACTGGCAAGACTTTTGTGGTGGCACGACTCCTCCTAGTGCAAGGGATGGAGTTTGCGCTGCAACACGGTCGAGCGCCGATCATCGCGCTGCTTGCTCCTACGGGCAAAGCAGCCCACCGAGTCGATTCCAGCGTTGCGAATGCACTGGATGCGCTGCAGGAACCCATCGCCCGCGTGCTTCGTGAGTGGAAGACCGCGCCACCGGCACCTGGTGCGGATGTTGCATTGCGACTCGCTCAACAAAGCGTGCAGGCCGTGCGCGGTCAGGCTTCAACCATTCACTCCGCACTGCAGACTGACCCGAGCGGAGCAGACCTCTATCGAAAGGGCGTGGGTTCACCGCTCGCCGCGGACATAGTTGTGGTTGACGAGGCAAGCATGGTGTCTCTTGGCCTCATGCGTTCGCTCTGCGATGCTGTGGCGCCCGCCGCACGACTGGTTCTGCTGGGCGACAGAGGACAACTGCAAAGTGTTGAAGCCGGCAGCGTGCTCGCGGACATCGGAGGGGAGGATGATGCAGAACAGAGTGTGCCTTGTGTCTTTAGGCTAAAGACCAGCCGACGCTTTCCGGAACACAGCGGACTGGGTAGGTTGGCCGCTGCGGTGCGATCGGGTGCACGTGAGCCAGACGGGCGGCTGACGGCGATGCACTTGCTTGAGAATGATGCTGAGGTGCGTGCCCAAGTGGCGTTGGTTGAGCCAGAAGCTGGTCGCACAACCGCCGTGACGGTGGCGCTGGCGATAAAGCGTCTCGCCGGGTTGAGGAATGCTTCGCTGAGCGCCGCAGAGCGACTACGCACTTTGGAGGGGTTTGCGGTGCTGTGCGCCCATCGCCGTGGTGCGGGGGGAGCTGACGAAATCAACGCACAGATTGCCAAAACATGGAGCCCCACGTGGGCTGGCAGCGGCAGGTCATTTGACGGAATGCCAGTGCTGGTGCTTCGCAACAGCGCGGATTTGGGGCTTTCAAACGGAGACTTGGGATTGATCTGTGCGGATGGGTCAGGTGTGCTTCATGCGCACTTTGCCGGCACCCAATCGGTGCGTGCGGAGATGCTGCCCGAACATGCGCTGGCTTACGCTCTCACGGTGCACAAGAGTCAGGGAAGCGAGTATCGATCGCTTGCGCTGGTGTTGCCCGAACGTGAAAGCCCGGTGCTCACACGCGAATTGATCTACACCGCGCTCACGCGGTGGCAGGCTGGTGTCGAGGGTGGAACAGATCGTGGAGTGACGATCATCGCCCGACGGTCAGTGCTCGAGGCAGCACTTCAGGGCCGGGTGCAGCGCGCCAGTGGGCTTCGAGAACGAATCAGAATCTGAAGGTCAAGAATGCGCCCAGAATGGCGCTTGAGCTCACATCGGTGTTTCGGAATTGCCGGCCCACTGAGTTTTCAACTTGCAGTTGTTCAGCAAAGTTGAATCCGGTAAAGAGATCCAACCGGATGTCCTTGCTAAAGTCGTAACCAAAGCCAAAGAGCAGCGCCATGCCCGAGTCTTCGCCAACGCCGTTGTTGAGACTGGCCACGGAGTTGCTTCCCAGGCGGAATCGGCGTTGCTGCCAGGCAAGCCCTATTGAAACATCCATCGGGGTATCCAGCGGTTCCCATGCAAGATCAAGCCCCACAAAGGGGCTTGCGGGTGGACGCCTGATGGAACTGAGCACAAACACATCCGAAAACTTCCAATGCACGATGGGAATTGGAATCACCAAACCACCATCTTCAATCTGGGTCACACCAAGAATGCCCACGCCCAAGAGAAGGTTGGGATTGGGCGACCAGTTCAAGCTGGCCATGCCGCCGCCGTACAAGCTGGATCCGGCGTCCGCGTCGGTCTCCCCCGCCATGCCAAAGATTCCGGCCACGCTCATTGACAGTTCTTCGCTGAGTTTGAACTTGCTGCGCAGTTGAAATCCAAACAGCGCAACGGTTCCAAATGGCTTGCTCACTCCCAGAGTGCTGGTGCCGGACCAGTGGTACCAATCAACTTCAGAGGCCATGGCCAGCGACAGCGAGAACTCGGTTGTGCTGTAGAGGCGCGAGGAGAAGCTGGCGTAGAAGCGATCCACGCTCACGGTGGCGCCTCGGTCGAGATTGGCTTCAAACTGGTGCAGATATCCAACCCCTGCTGAGAAGGCTGGCTCGTCGATTGAAGACGTCTGAACGGCAGAAGTGCCGGGTGCTGCAGGAGGTGGCGCGGTGATCGGAGCACTGGCGGCACCGGGTGCGCCCGCAGAACCCGAAGCAGGAGCAACAGAGGCGGGCGTCACATTCGTGGCAGGTGGAGCGCTTGGTGCGCCGGTGGAATTGGGCTGTGCACTTCCTGGTGGCGGAGCGTTGCTGGCCGGGGGGGCCACCAGTGGCGGATTCTGTGTGGCCTGCCCCAAGGCTGGTGCAGCCAAGGCGCAAGACATGAGCGCAAATGCAGGAATGTGGAGACCAATTTCAAGGGCTCGAATCATGGCGCGGATGGTACGGGTTGGTTGAAGCCCGCAGTAAGAACCGCCGATCAAGGCACGGGGGCCCCGATCCCCTTTGCCAAGAGGGCGAACTATGATCGCGCGCCCTTAACCTGAGGAGTCGAATGCACGCCAGTTACATGAACGGAATCCACGGTGGAATGCTCGCAACTCCGGAAACCTTGACCGCCGCGGGTATTGGGCGCGACCTGATCCGCCCGGACGTGGTGGCATCGGTGCAATACCAACGCACGCGCGAGATGACCATCGACGAACTACTCCTTGAGAATCGGGTGGTGTTCCTGATCGGGGAGATCAACCACGCCAGTGCCGCGCGCGTCATCATGCAGATGCTCTATCTGGAGAATCAGAAGCGCGGTCAGGACATCAACTTCTATATCAACAGCCCCGGCGGCGCGGTGGATGACACCCTAGCCGTCTACGACACCATGCGTTTCATCACCAGCGAGGTGGCCACCTATTGCATCGGGCGGGCCTACTCCGGTGGCGCGGTGCTGTTGGCTGCGGGGCAAAAGAGCAAGCGGTTCATTCTTCCCCACGCCAAGGTCATGATCCACCAGCCCTACGGCGGGGTGGGTGGGCAGACCACGGACATTCAGATCCAGGCGGAGATGATCCTCAAGATGAAGCGGCAACTGAATGAGATTCTGGCCGAGTGCACCGGCCAGACCGTGGAACAGATCACCAAGGATGCGGAGCGTGACAAGTACTTCAACGCCACCGAAGCCAAGGCCTATGGATTGGTGGATGAAGTGCCAAGCTATCCAGACAAGACAAAGAAGTGAACCACTTGATGCCCTTGGGTCACGATGACGACGACGACGAAGAGGATCGGGTTTCCGTTCCTTTGGTTGTAGACAAGCGCGGCAAGAGCGAGGAGTTGATTGACCTCTACAGCCGGCTGCTGCGCGATCGCGTGGTCTTTGTGGGCGGCGCGATCGGCGGTCGGCTTGCGGACGTGGTTTGTGCGCAGCTTCTGTACTTGGCCAATGAAGACCCCAAGACCGAGATCAGCATCTATATCAACAGTCCTGGAGGCTCTATCACTGCGGGGCTCGCCATGATTGACACGATGCGCTTTGTGCCTTGCCCGGTGGCCACCTACATCGTGGGGCAGGCGGCCAGCATGGCCAGCCTCATCGCCTGTTGTGGCACCAAAGGGCGCCGGTTTGCGTTGCGTCACGCCGAGAACCTGATGCACCAGGGCCGCATCGGCGGATTCTCCGGTCAGGCCACAGACCTAGAAGTGTTTACAAAGCAAATGGTTCGGGTGGAAGACCTGTGCAACAAGCTGTATGCCGACGCCACGGGTCAACCCATTGAAAAGATTGCCGCCGACTGCGATCGCGACCTTTGGCTGGACGCGCAGCAGATGGTGGAGTATGGCCTTATCGATCAGATTATTCAGCGAATGCCGGTGGTTGCCGGCGAGGACAAGTCATGACATTGATTCCCATCGTCATTGAGAAGACCGGCCGCGGTGAGCGTGCCTACGACATCTACAGCAGGTTGTTGAACGACCGCATCATCTTTATTGGCGGGGGCATTAGCGATGCGTTGGCCAATCTGGTGGTGGCTCAACTGCTCTTCCTCGCCAACGACGATGCCAAGTCTGAAATCAGCATCTACATCAACAGCCCCGGGGGTAGTGTCACTGCCGGGTTGGGCGTTGTAGACACGATGCGCTTCGTGCCCTGTTCCGTGGCCACGTACATCATTGGACAAGCGGCCAGCATGGGCAGCGTGATCGCGTGCAGCGGCACCAAGGGGCGACGGTTTGCGCTGCCCCATGCAGAAAACCTGATGCACCAGCCACTCATTCCGGGAGTGATCGAGGGGCAGGCCACGGACTTGGAGATTCACGCCAAGCACATCCTGCACTTGCGTGAGCGGCTGTACAAGCTGTACAGCGAAAACACCGGGCAGAGTGTGGAGCGGATCCACGCGGATTGCGATAGAGACAAGTGGCTCACTTCGCAAGAAATGCTCCAATACGGCTTGATTGACAAGGTGTTGGAACGACTGCCCACCAAGTAGCGTCGCCCGGGCGTCAATCCATGTGATGGCTAGCGGCTGCGCCGTCTCGGTGTCCGTCGGATCACCGCCGCCATCAGGACGACGCCAGGTGCGGCGGGCACTGCCTGTGGGGAGATGTCGGTACCGAAGACCCAGGCGTCCGCACTGCCGTTGGTCAGAATGCGATCGCTGGCGCCTTGGGGGGCCCAGATCCAATTGCTCGCGTCATCGGTGATCCAGTAGTGCCAGTAGTTCTCAATGGGCCAGAGGTCGCCGGTGCCGTACTCGTAGTCGGTGGCGACACCGAGTCCCGTGACGAGCTGGCCCCACGGAAAGGTATCCGTTGTCAGGGTGAAGTCTGGAGCGAGAGAGGCCATCAGCTGAAGGGCGCCAAGGCCGGTGAGGGTGTCGCTATATCGAAGCGTGAAGAGGTAACCGTTGCCGTTGCTGAAATCAATTTGGACGGTGCTGGTGTTGTTGCCAACTCCCACCTCGTAGGTCTGAAGGATGTCCGCGTGCGCCGCGGAGTGGCAGCACCCGGTGGTGAGAAATGCGAAGAGGGAAAAGGCCGCAGGGGCGCCGATGTGGCGCTGCGAAGTGCGAGTCATTGGGTTCCTTCCTGAGTTGCGCAGGAGAACGATGTTGGCCAGTGTCCAGGTTGACCCGACTCGCCTTGCAGCACGCGCTACACGGCCTACGGTGACGCCTTCGTTGCGGAATTTGACCGCATTCCCACTGGAGTGCCTGACATCCGCCGCGTGGCGGACGGGGGCACTATAGCTCTGGATTGTGGGGATGCAAGTTGCGATTAGGATGCGCCCTCCCCGGAACCCACACCATGGCAGACAACCAGCAGAACACCGAGGCACTTCTGGCGACCTTTCGCAGCGACTACGACAATGTCAAGCGCGAGATTCAGAAGGCCGTGGTGGGACACAACGAAATCATTGACGGCGTGCTCATCTGTCTCTTTGCGGGCGGTCACGCCCTTTTGGAAGGTGTGCCGGGGCTGGGCAAGACGCTTTTGATTCGCAGTCTGAGTCAGGCGTTGACTCTGAAGTTCAGCCGCATTCAGTTCACGCCAGACCTGATGCCCGCTGACGTCACCGGCACCACCATCGTGGTGGAAACTGAAGGTGGCCGCGATTTTCAATTCCGCAAGGGCCCGATCTTTGCGCAGATCGTGCTGGCAGACGAAATCAACCGAGCCACTCCCAAGACCCAGAGTTCGCTCTTGGAAGCCATGCAAGAGAAGAGCGTGACTGTGGGCGGCACCACGCACATTCTTGAGAAGCCGTTCTTTGTGATGGCGACGCAGAATCCCATTGAGCAAGAGGGCACCTACCCGCTGCCCGAGGCGCAATTGGATCGCTTCTTCTTCAAGCTTGAAGTGGGCTACAGCACACGCGCAGACCTGCGCGAGATTCTGAACCGCACCACTGCTGGCGACATGCCCGAGCCGCACAAGGTGATTGACGCCGAGACCATCCTGCGCCATCAGAAGCTGGTGCGGGCCGTTCGGATCTCTGAACAAGTGCAGGACTTTGCCGTGCGTCTGGTGATGTCCACCCATCCGCGCGGGCAGTTTGCCACGCCATTGGTGAATCAGTACGTGCGATTTGGCGCGAGCCCGCGTGCAGCACAGACGCTGGTGCTTGGGGCCAAGGTGCGCGCGCTGCTGGCTGGCCGGGCACAGGTGGGGCACGAGGACATCAAGTCCGTGGCGGTACCGGCGCTGCGCCACCGTGTGCTTCTGAACTTTGAAGCAGAAGCGGAAGGCAAGGGCACGCAGGAGATCATCGAGAACATCCTGGAGACCGTGCCCCCCACCGTGCCGGAGTAGCCATCGCAACGTACTGGCTACGCGGTGCTACGTTTCAAATGCGATGGCGGGGGGACCGCTGGAGACCGGGCCGCGTGTCTTTTCAGAATCCGGATCATCGCGATCGGCGGGTAGTTCCACACGCATGATTGTTCCGTGCGGCTGGACGTCCGCGTGCACAATGATGCCGCCGTGCTGCTGCGCCAGCTTCTGCGCAACGGCCAGACCGAGCCCCGTGCCGCGCTGCCCCTTGGTGCTGGCAAATGCCGCAAAGAGCCACATGCGCTGCGCCGGAGGAACGCCGGCACCGTCGTCTTGTACTTCAATGACGATGGTGTTGCGTGCACCGTCGAGGCGCGCGCGCACTTCCACATGGCCGGAACGATCGGGTGCAGCTTCAATGGCATTGGCCACGAGGTTGAGAATGATCTGATGGACCGCGTTGGCGTCAATGGGCGCTGGTGGTAGCCCATGCTCCACCGATGCCGACAGCTTTACCTTTCTCCGCGCGGCCGTGGCTTGCATGAGTTCGCACACGTCCCGCACCAGCGCGCCTAGGTCGGTCTCAGAAATCTCTAGCGGCCGGTCCTTGGCAAAGGCCAGCATGTTCATCACCAGCCAGCTAATGCGATCCAAATTGCGCGCCACAATGGGCCAGCCCTCGCGCGCCATGTTCAGATCGCCTTTGCCCAGCGCCAACTCCACGGCGTCCGCGCCGCTTCTCAGCCCCTGCAGAATGTTCTTCACGCTGTGGCTGAGCGTGGCCACTGTTTCGCCGATGGCACGCAGGCGCTCAGGGTCGGCGTGCATGGACGCACCCGGGCGATCGGGTTCAGTGCCCAATGCAAGCGAACTGGCGGCGGAAGTCTGCCCCGCGGTACCGCCGGGAGCATGAAAGGCATAAATGGTTTGACCGCACCGGATTCGATCGCCATCGCGTAGAGCAGTCCGGGTGACCAGTCGTTGGCCATTCACAATCGTGCCGTGCGTGCTCTTGAGATCTGTGATCCACCACGTGCCTTCTGACGGAGTGAGTTCCGCGTGCCTTCGGCTGACGGTGGAATCACCCGAGCCGATCGCTTCAGTGGAGCGCCCAAGAAGTTGCGGCTCACCATCGGGCAGCGCATGGCGCATGCCTGCATCTGGACCTGCGATCACTTCCAACTCGTGCACGGGAGTAGGGGTCCTCAGCCGTCAGTGCTGACCCAAGAGCTTGCGCAGCGACGCCGCGCGTGCTGCATCCATGAGCGTCAACTGATACTCCTGCTCGCTGGCGCACTTCAGGTCGCCGAGGTGGTAGCAGGACAGGCCAAGCACGTAGCGTGCTTGTGCGTTCGCAGGATCGGCGGCCACAATGGGTTCAGCAAGTTGGCGTGCGTGCGCCCACTTTTGCGTGCGCGCGGCAATGAGCGCCAGTTGTAAAGAAACCGCTCGCGATGTGGCGGCGGTGCCTGAGACCGCCGCCCCTGCGGGGGGTGCTTCACCAGCGGCGGTCCGCACTGCAGCCGCAGCCTGATACGCCTGAAGCGCGGCTTCAGGTTGTTCCATGCGCTCCAGTGTTACCGCGCGGTTGGTAAGAGCTTCGAGATGGTCGGACTTGAGTGCGATGGCGCGATCAAAAGCTGCCAGCGCATCGGGCCGGCGGCCCAGTCGCTCAAAGGCGTATCCCAGCGCCACGTACAGGTCTGCGTTATCTGGGTCGGCGCGAGCGGCTTCGCTGAGATTCTGTGCCGCATCGCCCCAGCGCCCCAGCGCGGCTTGTGCGTAACCCAGCACCAGGTTTGCTTCTGGCATGTCTGGGTTGGAACGCAGCGCAATCATGGCGTGCTCCACCGCGGAACTTGGCTGATCCAACCGCAGAAACAACTGCGCCAAATTCACCTGAAGCTCAGGGCTCTTGGCGCCCGCCTTGTGTGCGGCCGCAAGAGTTGCCGCCGCCGCAGCCATGCGAGGGTCTTCGGTGTGCGAACTCTCGGTCATCGCGGAACCAAGTTGCAGCGCGGCGAGTGCCATTGCCGCAGATTCCTCAGCCGCATTGGCCGAGAGCGCTGCGGTGTATGCCAGCCTTGCCTCTTCAAACATTCCCGCGGCTTGCGCTGCATGCCCAATGACAGATTGTGCGTGGGCCAGTCGCTTCACGTCGCTCATTGCTGGCGACTGAAGAGCTCGGCGCGCTGAATCCACGGCCTGTTTTGCCTGACCGGTCGCCAGCTGACACAGTGCCAGATTTGTCCATGCGCCCGCCATCAGCGGATCAAGTTCCACGGCGGAGTGGAACTCGCGTGCCGCACCCTGAAAGTCCTTCGTGCGCTGGAGCGCTAGCCCGCGATCAAATGCTGCGCGCGCATCCGCCCGGATCTTGGCTTGGCGTTCCGCTTCCAGTATGGCTGGATCAGGCGGCGGCGGTTCGGGCTGAATGACGGGCGGCGGAGGTGGCGGCGGTGGTGGAGGTTCCACCACGGGTGGCGGCGGTGGTACCACCGGCGCGGGTGGTGGTGCGGGTGGAACGGGCGCAGGGCGGAACACAAAAAAGAGCGTGGGCAGCAGAATGACCACCAAACAAATCAGGACGATTCTGAGCCGTTTGCGCGCTGGCACGCTGTCAGGGTATCCGCTTCAGGTGGAGCAAGGTGGTCACCGTTGAAACTGGTAGATGGGGCCAGTGCCTAGAAGCCCAGTCAGTGCATCGAGCGCATCGCGACTCTCTGACAGCAGCGCGGGATCGGCCAAGTCTGATGGTCGAAGCTCCTCTCGGTAATGCTTGCTCACCCACGCCTCCAATCGCGCGTGCTGCTCGGGTGTGTACAGACATCCCGGCGTGACCGCCGCCACCTGCGCGCCGGTGAGCGGCACTCGCAATCTCAGGCATGCTGGGCCGCCACCGTTGCGCATGCTCTCGCGCACATTCAGATACAGCGCCATGTGTACGGGGCAGGCCGAATCACCCACCATCGAATCAACGATCCGTCTGACTCCGGGATGCTGCTCGGCTTCACGGGGAAGCACGAGCGCCATGTCACCATCGGGCAAGGTGACGAGCTGGCTGTTAAAGAGATACGTGTGCACCGCATCTTCAACAGACAGATCGCGGGACGTCACCACGCGAATCTGTAGATCTGGCCCCACGAGGCGCTGCAGCGAATCGAGCACTCGATCTTGATCAACAAGTGCCAATTCATGCATCAGGAGCAGATTGCCGTTTCCCACCGCGATGACATCATTGTGAAAGACTCCCTGGTCAATCACGGCGGGGTGCTGTTGCGCAAAAATGCATCGCTCCGAAGCAATGCCCATCGTGCGCTTGAGTTCCAGACTGGCCTCATGTGTCTGCCGCGCGGGGTAGCGCGCGGGACGAATTCCTGTTCCATCCGCGTTGGTGCCGTAGACGAACAAGTGCACACCGGCAACTTCGCCGCCGTTGGCGCTTGAGTGAGTGAGGCGGGTGTGATTGGCAGCGCCCTCGTCACCAAAAGCGCCATCAGCGGGCAGTGCAGGGTGCACCGCAAAGTGCTCTTCGTTTGCAAAGACCGCGCGAAGTGTGCGCAGAGTCTGCGCAGGCTCAATGGAGCGGTGCGGCATGGAGCGCAGATTGGCCACGGTCATGTGCACTCGTCGATCTGCAGTGTCGGCCGATGGCGCAACGGTGGCGGCATTGGCCGCCCACATGGCACTTGCGCTGCACGCTTGAGCAAGCACGTGCGGGGCATCGGCAGCCGCCTTGGCCAACACCTGAGTATCGGTGCCCGTGAATCCCCGCTCTCGAAGCAGGGGAAGGTAGGGGCGTTCTTGTGGGGGCAGGTATCCCTGCGCCAAACCAAGGCGCGCCAGTGCACCCATCTTTGCCAGGCCCTGCAGCGCGGCTTCTCGGGGCTTGCTCACGCTGCCCTGATTTGAAGTGCTGGCCACGTTCCCAACAGAAAGCCCCGCATAGTTGTGTGTGGAGCCCACGATGCCGTCAAAGTTCACTTCTGGCACGCAACCAAGAGTACCGCGCCTCGCATCTACACTCATGAACCTTATGGCTCGCGCCTCCAAACCCAGCAGTGCTCTCAAGGGCAAGGGCTCGGCCCCTGATGCCACCATGCGCATCGTGGTGCTGACCGGCAAGGATGGCTATCTGCGCGTCGAGCGGACCAAACAGTTGGCCGAGGCTCTCCACGAAGCCTATGGAGGCGTGGATCGATTTGAGATTGATGGTGCCTCAGCGCCGTTAAGCGGGGTGCTCGACGAGTTGCGCAGTTACGGCCTGCTCAGTCCGCACAAACTGGTGGTCGTGGACAACGCGGAGGTCTTCATGGGCAGCGAAGAAAAGCGCCGCGCCATGGAGCGCTACGCCGAAAACCCGCTGCAAGAAAGCACGTTGCTCATGCGCGCGTCGGGTCGATGGAACCCCGGTAAGTTTGACAAGATGGTGGAGGCCGGCGGCGGCGCGGTCATCAAGTGCGAGCCTCCAAGCGATGCCGATGCCATCAAGTGGTGCACCGTTCGCGTCAATAAGCGGCACTCGGTGGCTCTTGAAGCGGGCGCCGCCGAACTGCTGGTTGAAAAGATTGGTGCGGATCTGGCCCGCTTGGACAGCGAGTTGGCCAAACTCTGCGCTGCGGCTGGCGAGGGCAAGCCGGTGACGCGCGGATTGGTGGCGGAGTTTGTGGGTTTGTCCCGCGAGGAGCAAGCGTGGGAGATTCAGGGGGTTCTCTTGCGCAGCGGAACCAAGGCCGCGCTTGAGAAGCTGAACGAACTCATTCGTGTGGGCGGAGTTCCAGAAGTGATGATCGGTTGGAGCATTGTGGACATCCTGCGCAAAGTGCATGGCGCATCGCGTTTGCTGGCTGCGGGTCAGAATGAGTTTGCGGTTGGCAAGCAGTTGAAGCTCTGGGGTGAAGCGCAATCGCTTGTCATGCACGCCGCGCGACGAGTTCCCCCCGCCACATGGGCCAGATTGTTGGATGAAGCCGTTCGAACAGACGCGCGCACCAAGAGTGGATGGTCGAGCGATTCTGCGCGTACATTCGAAGGGCTGGTTGTGACCATTGGAGAAAAGATCGCATGAACGTCCTGAATGCACGCATGTGCCTGTTGGCACTGGCCGCGCTGAGTGCGTGCGCCGAGCCCAAGGTGATTCCCTACACCCAATCTCCGCCGCCCCGGCTGGCTGCGGTCGAGGCTCCGCCTGCAAGGACGGTGGACGCTATTCCAGTTGATGAGGCTCGAAGTGAGTTTCAGGCAATGCCGGCCGCCAAGGGTGCGGGAATGAAATCGCAGAGTTCACTGCGGCCAACGGCGGCTGCGTCAGTTGCGATGACTCCACTTCCGGGCCCCGGTGATGGGGAGATGACTGCAGAAGTGTCGCCTGCGGAAACCATGGCTGCGCCGTCGGTGCTGCCAGTTCCGCAATTGCCTGAGAGGCGCGTGGCCAACCCCGTGGCCACGCCAGAAGCGAACGAATCGTCCGTGCTGAAGGGCGCAGCGCCTCCGGAGCCGGCGCCCGTTGCGCCGCCCGTTGCGCCGCCACCGGCCGAGCCACCGCCCGTTGCGCCTCCAGTCGCGCCGCCACCGGCAGAGCCACCGCCCGTTGCGCCTCCAGTCGCACCGCCACAAGCAGAGCCGCCGCCCGTTGCGCCAGCAGCTTTGCCCAGCCCCGCTGATGTTCCGCCCGTGGAACCCGCGCAGGCGTCGGCGACCTTTGGAATACGCAAGCTCACACTGGCCAGCCGAGTCCGCGGGTTTGGTGAGCTCACACCCATCGTTCCTGTTGAGATCGCTCCTGCGGCCAGGTTCATTGCATACTTTGAACTTGCTGGATGGAAGACACAAGAACAGCCCGACGGCAGATATGTCACCGAGGTCGATTACACGGTACAGGTGCTGGACTCGGCCGGACTCCCCATCTGGTCCGATCAACCGCAGCGAGCCCGGGACGTTTCGCGCACGCTACGAACAGATTTGTTTGTCACCAGGTTGGTGCGATTGCCCGATGGCATTGCTCCCGGAAAGTACGCGTTGAGGGTATCTGCGCTTGATGGCGCAACGGCGGAACGCACGGTCGCAACCACGCCTTTTGAAGTGCGCGGAGAACCCACCAAGTGATCGGGCGCGCCACGGAGCGTGCGCGTCGCGCGCTGGCGGCTGGCGTGATCGGCGTGGTGTCCACGTTTATTGCAACGGCAACGTGCTCTGCGCTCTTGATGGCCTGCGAGGGCTCGCCCGCCGAGCGAGCGCCATCGGCGGCACCAGCAGCGCAAGCGCCATCAGCGCCCGTCGCGCAAGCCGCTCCATCCCAGATCGTGGTGTCCAACCTGCCGTTGCTCGTATTCGCCAAAGTGGCCGTGGGTGACGCAGCGACCGTTGTGCTGCCCGTTCCTGAGGGCATTGATCCGCCATTCTGGAAACCTTCAGCAGAAGACGTCATCCGCCTTCAGTCCGCCGTGCTGGTACTCGTGAACGGCGCGACCTACGAGCGCTGGCTGCCAAGTGTCACGCTGCCCATGAGTCGGGTGGTGGACACCAGTGCGGGATTTGCCACCCAACTCCTAGAAAACGTTGAAGACGTCACACATTCACACGGTCCGGCTGGAGAGCACAGTCACAAGGGCACCGCCTTCACCACGTGGATGGATTTTGCACTGGCCGCAAAGCAGGCGAACGCAGTGGCGGAGGCCATTGCCACCAAAGTTCCCGCCATCGCAAAGGACTCCGCTGCGGCAGCCGCCGTGCGTGAACGAGGGCGAAGGCTTGCCGACCAACTGCAAGCGCTGGCGACTCGCACCCAAGCAGCAGGCAAGGCGTTGGCGCAACGGCCGGTGCTGGGCAGTCATCCCGTCTATCAGTATCTGGCTCGCAGTGCGGGTCTCAACATGAAGAGTGTGCATTGGGAACCCGATGCCGAACCCACACCCGAACAGTGGAAGGAATTGGAGTCGATCCGCGCAACACACCCTGCCACCGTGATGTTTTGGGAATCCGCTCCACTGCCGAATGTCGTACAGGAGCTCTCCTCGCGAGGCATTGCGTCCATCGTCATTGAACCCGTGGGTAACGCTGAAGATCGTTCAGTGCAGAAGTGGCTCGCGGCCATGGAGGCAAACGTGGCGAGATTGGAGTTACTTGCCCTGGATTCGCGCTCGTCCAGTTGATAACAGCGGCCATGGCAGAGCAGCTTGCGGATAGAATTTGACCCTTTGCGCTCTTCGTGCGCGACCTGCCCCGGTGAACACCGAGCCCACACCATCAGAAGTCAGCGCCACTGACACCGCGCATCGCGGCCACCACGGCAAGCTTGTTCCGTTGGCATTTGGTGCTGTAGGGGTTGTCTTTGGCGACATCGGCACCAGCCCGCTCTACGCCATGCAGGAGACCATTTCCAAGCATGGAGCTGCGGACCGCGCCTTTGTGCTGGGAATTCTTTCGCTGGTGTTCTGGGCGCTCTTTATGGTGCTGGTGGTGAAGTACCAGGGCATTGTGATGCGGGCCACCAATCGCGGCGAGGGAGGAATGTTTGCCTTGCTCTCGCTGGTGCCGCGTGCCTTGACGCGCAACCACGGCACGCGTTTGGCATTTTTTGGCTTCATTGCAATCCTTGGAGGCGGTCTGCTCTTTGGAGATGGCGTCATCACGCCAAGCATCTCCGTGCTCTCTGCCATCGAAGGATTAAAGATGGTCAAGCTCCAGGGGGCTGCACTAGAACTTGATGCGTACGTGGTGCCGCTGACCGTTGCGGTGCTCATTGCACTCTTCTCAGTCCAGCGCTTTGGCACAGCTCACATTGGCAAGATCTTTGGTCCAGTGATGACGGTCTGGTTCCTCACTCTTGGCCTGGTGGGCATTCTGTCCATCTCCAATGAGTGGAGCGTGCTGGCCGCCGTGAATCCCATGTATGCCCTGGACCTCTTCTTGCTGCAGCCGATGGAGACTTTTGTGCTGCTGGGCGCGGTGGTGCTCGTTGTGACGGGTGCTGAAGCGCTCTATGTGGACATTGGTCACTTTGGAATCGCCCCAATCCGCCTAGGGTGGTTCGTGCTGGTGTGGCCTTGCCTGCTGCTGAACTACTTTGGCCAAGGGGCGTGGATGCTGGACAATCCGCCCGCGCCAGACACCGTGGTGAACGGAGTGGTGGTGCATGGCACAGACATCGCCGTCTACAAGCCGTTCTTTGGCATGATTTCAGAATCGTGGCGCCTGCCTATGGTGGTGCTGGCCACGGCGGCCGCAATCATCGCCAGCCAAGCGATGATCACGGGGCTGTTCAGTCTTACTCGTCAGGCCATTCGTCTGAACTACCTGCCGCGCCTCAAGATCGTTCACACCAGTAGCGAAACTGAAGGACAGATCTACATTCCCTTCATGAACTGGTCGCTTTTGTTGGGCTGCCTAACGACGGTGATTTTGTTCCAGAGTTCCACCAACCTGGCGGAGGCGTACGGCATTGCGGTCACGGCTGTGATGGCCATTACCAGTTTGCTGTGGATGGAGGTGGCGCTCAAGAACTGGAAGTGGCCCCGGTATCTGGTCTTTGCGCTGGGCGGAACATTCCTGCTCATCGACCTTTCATTCCTGGGTTCCAATCTGCTCAAGATTTTCCACGGTGGTTGGTACGCCGTGGCCATCGCCACCATTGCCACGGTGGTGATGCTGACGTGGCGGCAGGGCACTCTGTACTTGGGCCGCTTGATCGCAGAGCAAACAGAAAGCATCCATGAGTTCCTGGCGCGTCTGTGGACAGAAGCCGTGCCGCGCGTTCCGGGCACCGCGGTGTTCATGACCCCTCAGACCCAGGCGCCATTTGCGCTGGTGACGTTTGTGAAACACGCGCACGTGCTCCATGAGACGGTCATCTTGCTTTCGATCGTGCCCAAGAACTATCCCTACGTGGAAGAGGGGCAGCGAGTGAGTGTGCAATGGATGCCCGATGGATTCTGGGCTGTTTCAGCTGAGGTGGGCTTTATGGAAGAGGCCAACACGGTGCGCATTTTGCGGCACGCCAAGCAACTGGGCCTGCCCTGGGACGAAGAGAACACCACGTACTTTGCACGCAAGATGCGCGTGCTGCCTGGCGGGCCTTCACCCATGCGCGGATGGCGCAAGCGCCTCTTTGCCGTGCTGCACATGAATTCCGCTGGCGCCACCGACAGTTTCCATTTGCCCACCGACCACGTGGTTGAATTCGGCACACAGATGAAGATCTAACCACCGCATGAGAGTCATTGCCATCAAGATGCTGTTCGGCGACACCGCCAAGTTTTACGGCATCCTGCTGGGGCTGAGCTTTGCCACGCTGCTCATTGCGCAACAGGCAGCGATCTTTGTTGGCTTGATGACGCGCACCTACGCGCTGCTTGATGAAACTCCCCAGCCCGACCTTTGGGTTGTGGATCCCACTCTGCTCTTTGTGGACGATGTGAAGCCCATGCAAGTCACTGCACTGCACCGGGTTCGCAGCGTTGAAGGAGTGAAGTGGGCGGTGCCGCTGTTTAAGGGCCTATTGGTGGCCAAACTTCCCAACGGTGCGCGGCAACTCTGCGATGTGGTGGGGGTGGATGATGCCAGCTTGATCGGCGCTCCCCCGAACATGGTGGAGGGTTCGATTGACGTGCTGCGGCAACCCGACACCATCATCATCGAGACACGCGGAGCGCGAAACCGCCTGCCTCAGCCTGTAGATCCACTCGACCCCAAAGGCGCGCAGCGACCGATTCGCGTGGGTGAAGAACTGGAGCTCAACGAAAAACGCGCGGTGATTGCCGGCATTGCAGAGACCAAGCCCACCTTTCAGGCGGTGCCTTCCATCTACACCACCTACAGTCGGGCCGTGAGCTTTTCGCCCGCCAATCGTCGAACGCTGAGCATGGTGCTGGTGAAGGCCGACGAAGGGGTGCCGATCGAGGAGTTGCAAGAACGCATCGCACGTGAAACCGATCTCACGGTGCTCACCCCCAATGAGTTTGCATGGAAGACGCTGGACTTTTGGATGAAACAAACGGGCATTCCCATTAACTTTGGAATCGCCATCGTGCTGGGATTCCTCGTGGGCGTGGCCATTGCGGGGCAGATGTTTTACAACTTTACTTTGGACAATCTGAAGTACTTCGGCGCCATGAAGGCCATGGGCGCAACGACACGAAAGTTGCTTGGCCTGGTTGCGCTGCAAGGTGCAGTCGCGGGAGCGCTGGGTCTGGGAATTGGGCTGGGCGCCACGGCGCTGGTGGGGCTGACCATTCCACCCGACAAGCTTGCCTTTCGGCTCACGTGGCATATTCCATTGATCGCTGCAGGCGCGGTGGTCTTTATCGTGATGGCAAGCAGCGCCTTCAGTATGCGCCGGGTGGTGAAGCTGGATCCCTCAGAGGTGTTCCAAGGATGACCAGCGCCGGCGAATCCATCCTCTGCCGCAACCTGGTCAAACAGTTCGGCGAAGGCGACGCCGCGGTGCACGCGCTGCGAGGCATTGATCTCAGCGTGCGCTACGGCGAGATGATGGCCCTCGTGGGTCCATCCGGCTGCGGCAAGACCACGCTCATTTCAATTCTTGCGGGGCTGCTGGCGCGCGGCGGTGGCGAGTGTTCAGTGCTGGGTACTGACCCGAGTTCGTTGAACAACCACGACCGCACGTTGTGGCGCGGCAGAAACGTTGGATTCATCTTTCAACAATTCAACTTGATTCCGCAGGTCTCTGTTCTTGAGAATGTGGCGGTGCCGCTGCTGCTGCGCGGCAACTCCAAGCGCGACTCCTTTGAGCGCGCCTCCGCGCTGCTTGAGCGCGTGGGGCTGAAGCGCCGTGAGACCGCTCGCCCCACCAAACTCAGCGGCGGACAACAACAACGCGTGGCGATCGCGCGCGCGCTGGTACACGAGCCCAGACTGCTCGTGTGCGACGAACCGACCAGCGCGCTGGATGGCGCTACCGGGCAAAAGATCATGGAATTGGTGCGTGAGGTGGTACGGCACCCAGATCGAGTGGTGATGCTGGTCACCCACGACGAACGCATCTTTCACTTTGCCGACCGAATTACGCACATGGACGATGGACGTGTGACGCGCATCACCACCCCGGCGGAAGCCCTGCAGGAAAGCGCTGCACTGCTTGGCATGACCAACGGCGGCGCGCAGAGCCGCACACCGCCGGAGGCCGGGCTATGACTTCGACTACCTTGGAGTTTCTGCCATGAATTGGAAGTTCATCGTGCTCCCCATTGTGGCCTTGGCTGGCATCACCGCCGCCGTGGTCACCGTCTACAAGCAATCCACTCCACCGCGGGTTCCGGCTCCCAACGTGCCCCCGGTGTCCAGCCCATTTCGGGACCGCGTGAGTGGAAGCGGAGTGGTGGAACCAAGTAGCGAACTCATTGAACTGGGCGCGCCGATCAGCGGGATTGTTGAAACGGTGCTGGTGAAGGAGGGGGATCACGTGACCGCAGGGCAACCTCTCTTTGTGATCGACCGCCGCGCGTGGCAGGCACAATTGCTCAGTGCCAAGGCTCGCATGGCTGCAGCCGAGGCTCGTTTGGCGCAGGCGCGCTCTCTGCCCAGGCCTGAGATGGTGCAGCAGACACAGGCGCGTGTTGATCAGGCGCGCGCGCTGGTGGAGGATGCCGACGGTCGCCTTAAGCGTCTCATGGCCATTGGTGAAGAGGGAGCCATCAGCAGGAATGAACGTCCGCTACGGGAGTACGAACTGGCCAATGCAAAGGCCAAGTTGGCGGAGGCCGAAGCAAATCTTGAGTTCACAAAGCGCGGCACCTATCCCGAGGACCTGAAGGTCTTTGAGGCCGATGCCGCCGCAGCGCAGGCCGAAGTGGCCACCATGGAGACTGAACTCGATCGCGCGACGGCCCGATCGCCCATCGACTGCACGGTGCTGCGGGTGGACGCCCGCCCTGGGCAGTACGCCGCCGCGGGGCCGGGTGCCAAGACGCAGATGGTGCTGGGAAATCTGAGTCCTCTGCACGTTCGCGTGGACATCGACGAGTTGGATTCATGGAGATTCTCCCCGGAGGGCAAGGCGATGGCGGCGCTGCGGGGAGCCAAGCAGACCACGTTTCCGCTGAGCTTTGTTCGCAAGGTTCCTTTGGTGCAGCCAAAGAAGACGTTGACCGGAGAAAATGCCGAGCGTATCGACACGCGAGTCATGCAGGTGATTTACGCGTTTGATGATCCGCAAGCGCGTGTGCTTCCGGGTCAGTTGTTAGACGTGTACATCGAGTCAGTGCCCACGCCCAACTAACCTGTCGCGCGCCCCATGAGCCAGTCCGCTGCACGCACGGCCATGTTGGAACGCCGCGCTGCGGTTCTGGCTGTAGCCATGAGCGCCGCGCTCATGGTGGTGAAGTTTGCGGCGTGGCGCATCACCGATTCCAGCGCGGTGTATAGCGATGCGGTGGAAAGCATTGTGAATGTGGCCGCAGGCGCGTTTGCACTGTGGGCCGTCTGGCATGCACACCGGCCAGCGGACGCCACCCATCCCTACGGTCATGGCAAGTTTGAGTTTGTGTCCGCCAGCGTGGAGGGGGCGTTGATTGCCGCCGCCGCCGTGAGCATCGTGTGGCACGCGGCGCAGAGATTGCTGGGTGCCCCCCACGACTTGCAGCATGTGGACACCGGCACCGTGCTCATCGGCGTCACCGTGGTGGTGAACGGCGGCATGGGGGCGTGGCTCATGGTGCTCGGAAGGCGGTCCCGCAGCGCGGCACTTGCTGCCGATGGCAAGCATCTGCTCGCCGATGCGCTGACGTCGATGGCGGTCATTGCCGCCCTCTTGGCGGTGAAGCTCACTGGAGCTCAATGGCTGGACCCCGTGATGGCGTTGTGCATGGCGTTGGCCATTCTGGTGATCGGCTACCGCATGGTGCGGCGCTCCTTTGGAGACCTTGTGGACGAACAAGACAAGGAGGACTACGCCGTGGTGAGCGAGATCTTGAACTCCCACGTGCAGGGCGCTCCCGGCGCTCGCGCGCCGTTTGTCAGCGGTTGGCACAAGCTGCGTACGCGCCACTTGGGGCGGCACCACTGGGTTGACTTTCATATTCAAGTGCCGGGTGACATGGATGTCAGTCAGGCGCATTCCATTGCATCTCAGATTGAGCACGAGATTGAAGTGCGGCTGGGAAGCGGCGCCTCCGGCGGCAATGCCACCGCGCATGTGGAGCCCGCGGAGGAGCAGCGCCCCGCTACGCTTTGAGGCATGGCCGCGCACTCCACCGCTCCTCTTGACCTGCGCACACTGCGAAAGCTCTGGAAGCCCCGGCGCGACAGCTATGCGGATGCGTTGCTGTACGAGGAGAGCAGAATTCGAATTCATCGCGCCTTCACCTGGCTCGAGCACGCCTCAGAGTGCGACGAGTCACATCTTGACGATCGGGTGCTTGCCCAGTGGGCTGGGATCGCTGCGCTGAGCGCACGCTGGGACCGTGTGCGTAAAGCGCCCATGAACGAACGGGATGCACTGGCTAAGTTTGTGCGGCAATTGGTGGCGCACGATCAGGACGGGCTCATTCCACAAGTGCTCGAACGCGAACGCACACTGGTGCAAGGTGTCTTTAGCGACCGTTACTTGGCCCGGTACTTTGCCGGCGATGTCAATCTGGAGGCTCTGTACTCGCGCAGGCGGTGGGAGCGCCTGCTCTCACTGTTGTTGGAGCGCGCCGCGTTGGTCCATGCGCAATTGGCGCGAGGGGGCGCCAGCTACGGAAGCCGCGAGAATCGCACCGCGCTCAAACGCGCATCGATGCTCTTGGACCGGCTGGCCATTGTCTTCGTGCAGATTGTCACCAATCACGGGTACGCCGATGAGTGGGGCGACCTGTGCTGGCCTCCCGCACGACGATCCAGATAGCACGCCTACATGATGCCATCTTCATCGAGCGGTTGAAACTCAGGCGGCACGTCCACTCGCTGTTCCTCGAGCAGTTCCTGCTTCACAATGCGCCACCCTTCAGGCGTCGACGCCACGGTGTACCGAGCGCGGTACTCGTTGGTGCGATCGTGTCTGTGGCCCCAGTGGCTTACGGATCCTTCAACCTGCCAGCGAGTGTTCACCACGAACTCCAAGCGCGGCTGAGCAGGCGGCGAGGGCACCCACTCCAAGCGTTCAACAATGGCTTCCATGGGGCGCACCACTTGCACGCGCCCCACGGCACCGCCCGCCTCTTCAATGGCAAGACTGCGCCGCATCTGACGGTACAAATCTTCCAAGAGCGGCCCCTCCGCACTGCGTGCAAGCACGTCGTAGACGTCCTCTTCGCGCACGTAATCCAGCGCGCGGTAGAGATTGGCGTGAATGGGTGTAAAGACGGCCATCACTTCGTTGGAGGTTGGTAGTGGTGCTACAGCGTTGCTGGGCCGAACCGAAACCAACACGGCCCAGAGCGCAAGCGCGGTGGTGCTTGCGGCCAGCGCTGAGGTCATGCAGCGCTGCGTCCATCGCGCCTGCCGCCAAGAAGGGGAACCGCGGAGCCAGAACGCGGTAAGGAGCGCACCCACTCCGGCAAGCATCCATGCGTTGGCGGCGGAGTGGTCCTTTACCTCCGCAGCGAGGGGAGGAGCGGGCACGGGCAGTAGTTCATCTGCCGGCGCGCCCGTGGGTGCGCGCCATTCGACCCGTGGACTGTCGCCGGAAAACTCAATGCCCTGCCGCCTCCCCTCGGCTTCCAGTTCACCGCTAATCACCAGGTAGCGCTTGTGCTCTGGGGTGCTGAGCAAGTCCTCGGGAAAGACATCCCACCCCAGCGTCACCGTTCGCGGAGGCTGATTCAGCGGATAGATCGCGCTGAACTCCACACGCCTCATTCCGCGCATACCACTGCGCGGGAAGAGTGGAAGCAGCGAGGCGTCCACCGCTGAGAGTTTGAGATCTTGAATCTTGGGAATGACCGCCACGCCATTCACCATCACCGGAGCATGCGTGCGCATGGCTTCAGCGATCGCTTCACCGACTTGTTCAAGCTCCACCGGATCTATGTCATGCGTGCTTTCCCTCGGTGCTGGCGCGAACTCGTCCAAGAACACCAGATTCATCGCCACGTGCTCCACGACTTTGTCCTGCAGGATCTCCACGCGGATGTCCACGTGCGGGCCATCCTGCGGATGAATGCCAGCGAGCGCACTAAACGCGATCAGAATGATCTTGAGCATGCCGAGCACACAAGGGTACTTTCACCCAAAGTCCCTGAAATGAGGCGAGGCCCGCCCCAATGGGCGAGCCTCGCATGAAACTTGTGAAGTGAATGAACGGGTGTTACGTGGGGCAGTTGCCCCAAGCGCCCAGCAGCGAACCCAGATCGGCTCCGTCTACCACGCCGTCATCGTTCAAATCAGCATTGGCATCGGCAGTGCCCCAGAGTCCAAGCAGCGAGCCCAGATCTGCGCCGTCCACAACGCCGTCATGGTTCAGGTCAGCCGGGCACGGAGGCGGCGGCACCAAGAGCTGGCTGCGAATCGCCCCTCCAGGAAAGGCCGAATTGTGAATGTTGACATAGAAGCCAGCGGGGTTTGCCAAGATCTGCGCCACCGGAGTTGCCGTAGACACGGTCTGGTTGATCAAGGTTCCCGGCCCGCCCGTGGTCGCCACGCCCATGTTCACCAGCACGCCGCCGGAAACGCCCGCCGCGCCTGTATGAATGTGCATCGCTGACGGCGTGACGATGTTGGCGTACGAGATGTTCCAAGAAATCACATTGGTCACGTTGTCAATGGTCACGGTGCCTACGCCTGTGCCATCCGGATCGCCCGCGCTGGGTACCTCTTGATTGCCCGTCATCACCAAGTTAAAGGTGAATTGCGCTGCGCTGGCCGATGCGGCGAGCACTGCAACGCTGGCCGTTGCTGTAAAGAGCTGGATGAATCTCATGGATCGAACTGCCTTTGTGGTTTGGGACGCGCGGCCGCTGAGGTTCCACCGGAATCAGCGGCGCGGTCGGAGTCAAAAAGAAGAACCGAACGCAGGCCTAGTGATACCCTCAATACTTGCCAATCCGAACTTCCATTCGTGAGTTATCTGCAAGTTTGCCCGCGCGGCCGGGTAGGGCCTTCAGGGGCCCGGGGCACGCTGGCGGACGACTGAGTGCCCGCTCACCTATAGGCTGTACCGGCCATGCTTCACAAAGAAACAGCCGCCCTGTTGGTGCTCCTGATTGGTTCCGCAACATTTGCCCAGACTGCGGTAGCGCCTCAGGCTGGTTCGACTTCGGAACGTGAGCCGGCCGCGGCGGCCAAGCCGGAGGAGCCCGCCGCGCCCACCGCGCCCGCCGCACCCGCCGCTCCCGCGCACATGAGCATTGACGCGGCCATCCGCGCCGCAACACCTGAAGTGCAGGAGTTCAACGCTCACCTCATGGTGCTGGCCAGCCCGTGGATGGAAGGGCGTCTTCCCGGCACGCGTGGTTTTGAACGAGCGTCGCAGTACATGGAGGAGTACTTCCAGCAGGTGGGATTGGAGCCCCCCGTGGAAGGCAAGAACGGCAAGACCTATCGACACACATTCAACTTGGCAGGCACGTCGGAGATCAGCGGTGCGGGCATGAAGCTCAAGAGTGCGCAAGGCACCGTTGAATTGGTTGAGGGCACGGATTTCACCATGACGAGCTTGGGCACAGGAAGCCCCATGGCCGATGCGCCCATGGTGTTCGTTGGGTACGGAATCAACGACGGCCCTGAGGACTATCAAACCTTCACTGAAGGCGACGATCTCTCGGGCAACGTGGCAGTGGTCTTTCGCTTTGAACCGATGGATGAGCAAGGGGGCAGCAAGTGGTCGCAGCGGGGCTGGAGCGGGCGCTCAAGCTTTGCCAGCAAGTTGGGTGCCATCATCAAGCGCAAGCCTTCGGCGATCGTGGTGATCAATCCGCCGGGCGCAACGGATCCGCGCGCCAAGACTCTGATGCGCCAAGGTGCCAAACTTGTGGATGTACCCGTCTACATGATGTCTGCCGAAGGCGCGGACAAGCTCTTTGGTGCCGCAGACGAAAGCGGCCGAAACGCCATGGCCATGCGAACGATGGTTGATTCCAAGGGTGTGGTGCTGCCCCTGCCCAAGGCCACAATCACCTTGGCGGGGACGATTGAAGAGAAGCCTGTCGAAACGGCCAACGTGGTGGGACTCCTGCCCGGCAAGGGAGATCTGAAGGACGAGTGCATTGTGATCGGCGGCCACCTTGACCACTTGGGCCAAGGTTTCTTTGGTTCTCGCGAGGGGGGCGGAAAACTTCACCCGGGCGCGGATGACAACGCATCGGGCGCGGCGGGCATCATGATGCTGGCACGCAGCTTGAGCCAGGACTATAAGAACCTGCCGGAAGGTGCATCGGCGCGCTCCATTCTGTTCATGGGGTTCTCTGCCGAAGAGAGTGGGCTGAACGGCAGCGAGGCTTACGTGGCCAATCCCATTTTTCCTATGGACAAGACCGCGCTCATGCTCAACTTCGACATGATCGGCCGGGTGAAGAACAAGAGGCTGCGCGTTTCAGGCACGGACACGGGCGAAGGAATGCACGAGTGGGTGCAGCAATTCTTTGATCGCGAGAAGAGCGGCCTCGAAGTGGTGCAAGCCAAGGGTACGGGGAGTGGCGGAAGCGATCACACCAGCTTTGTGATGAAGGGGGTGCCCATTCTCTTTGCCATCATTGCAGATTTTCACGATGACTATCACACCAGCCGCGACACCATGGACCTGATTAATCGCGAGGACGCGGTGCTGGCTGTCAACCTGTGGCACGACATCGCGCTTGCGGCGGCGCAGCGTCCGGAGCGCTTTCCATTTAAGGCACAGGCGCGCGCAAGTGGCGCGCAGGCCGCACTGCGTGTTCCCGCGGTGCGGTTTGGCGTTCGCACTGAAGATGGCGATGGCGGCCTGAAAGTGATGGAGGTGGTAGAGGGGGCCAGTGCAGATCTGGCAGGTATGAAGGTGGGCGATGTACTGGTGTCCATGAGCAAACTTCCGGTTGCAAGCCGCAGCGAGCTCATGGAAAAACTGCTGGAACTCAAACCGGACGAGACGGTCCAGGTGGTGGTGCGCCGCGATGGCCAAGAGGTGGCGTTGTTTGTAAAGATGCAGGCTCGGAAATAGGTGGCACTCCGCGCCGGGCGGCGCCCCGGCCAAAGCGCGTTTCAATGGCGTCTGCCACGCGATCAAGTGCGCGTGATCGCTCCGTGCGCGGCGAGCAGAAGAGGTCGGGCACAAACGCCCCTTCCGGCAAGCGCTCCAGCCGAATGCCGATCAATCGCACCGGACGAAAGCCACGGTTGGCCCACACCATGAACGTGGCACGCGCGGCTGCCCACACTTCCATCGTTGAGTCAGTCTCGCTCTCTAGCGTGGCGCTACGGGTGATGGTTTCGAAGTCTCCAAATCGAATCTTGAGCGTGATGCGTTTGGTGCGCCCCCCTTTGGCGCGCAACCGCGCGCACGCCGCTTGAGTGAGGGCATGCAGTTCGTCCACCACGTGGTCCACGGACGTGATGTCCTGTCCAAAGGTTCGCTCCTTGCCCACGCCCTTGGCTTCATGTTCGGTTTCTACGGGGCGATCGTCACACCCGAGGGCCAGTTGACGCGTGAACAATCCATGGTCTCCCAGCAACTTGCGTACGGTTTGGGGATCCATGCTTTGCAGGTGGCCAAATGTTCGCACGCCAGCGGCGTGGTACTTGGGCAATGTCTGCGGACCGACACCCCACATGCGCGCGATGTCGATAGGCGCGAGCCACTCTGAAAGCGCTTGATGGGGCACCACCAACAGTCCATCGGGCTTGGCCATGTCGCTTGCCAGTTTGGCCACGAACTTGTTGGGCCCAACACCCACGCTGACGGCGAGCCCTAACTCAGCACGTGTTGCAAGTCTTACGTTGGAGGCCATCTGATGGCCCGTGCCCAAGAGCAGTTGACTTCCAGTGGCGTCTACGAATGCTTCGTCCACGCTGAGCGCTTCGACCAAGGGGCTCAGCCTGCCCAGAATGTTCATGAACTTTTCGCTGAGTTCGCAGTACCGTTCGAATCTGGGCCGGACGATGATGGCCTGCGGGCAAAGCACCCGTGCGCGGGCCATGGGCATGGCGCTGCGGCACCCAAAGACGCGCGACTCGTAACTGGCCGCGCAGACCACCCCCCGGCTGCCGGTGCCGCCCACTAACACGGGTTTGCCGCGCAACGTGGGATCGTCCAACTGCTCCACCGAGGCAAAGAACGCATCGAGGTCGGCGTGCAGAATGACACGAGGTTCAGCCACACCTGCAGTGTAGAAGTGCAAGCGGGCGAATCTGCGTGTACGGTGCTCCTATGAGTTCCCCGCATTTCTTGGAGGCCCTGTTGCAATCGGCCGGAAGGCTGCATCCCATGGCGGTGCATCTGCCGATTGGTCTGCTGCTCGCGGCGGCGCTTGTGGAGTGCTGGAGGTGGATTCAGGGGCGCACTACGCTCAGCGCGTTCACCCCCATTGCGCTGTGGATAAGCGTGGTGACTGGTGCAGCGGCCGCTGGCACAGGCTGGCTGTTTGCCGAGGACGAGGGTGGTGGAGACGACCTCTTCTGGCATCGATGGCTGGGAATCGCCTTGGTGGTTCTCTTGGTGCCGCTGGCGTGGAAGGCATGGCGAGCGGTGCGGCCCGGGGACACCGCGGGGGCGCAACTTGCACCGCTGGTGCGCGGACTGCTGGTGGGGGCGGCGCTTCTCACGTGTTGGGTGGGGCACCTAGGTGGCGGGATGGTTTGGGGAGATGGGTACGTGCTCAAACCGCTTCTGGCTTGGAGAGCCGGGTCATCGTCGGCGGCCGCGCCGTCGCCGGTAGCTGCGCCCTCCGATTCTGCCGATCCTGATGCCAATGGGCAGTCCCTCGCACGCGCCAGTTTTTTTGCCGCCGAAGTGCTTCCAATACTGCAAGCTCATTGCCACGAGTGCCACGCCAATGGCAAGCACAAAGGGGGTTTGGCGATGGACGAACCCTCGCAGCTCTTGCGCCAAAATGAAGAGGGTGTGTGGATCATCCGGGCGGGGCATCCTGAAGAGAGCGAAGTGATTGCGCGAGTGACGTTGCAAGCGGATGTGGATGGCGCCATGCCGCCGGATGGTGCGCGTTTGAGTGAGGCGCAAATCAAGGCCATTCGCACGTGGATTCAGGACGGCGCCGCAATCGAAGCGGCTGCGCCCGTTGCGTCATCAACGGCTGCGCCCCAAACCGCGGCCGCGTCCCAAACCGCGGCCGCGGCCGCCGCTACCAGCCAGCCGCGCGCATCGGGTGTCACCACCGCACCCAGCGCTGCAGCGCCCGCGGTGAACGCCGAACAGGCGAGTGCCGCGAGAAAGCTGCGCGAGATGGGGGTGATCGTGCAACCGCTCTCTCAGCAGGATGGCTGGCTGGAAGTGAACGCTTCTTCAAAGGCGGCAGGGTTTGGTGACGCGCACTTGGCGTTGCTGGCACCGCTGGCCCCAGTGATCGCCGAACTCAACCTCTCAAGAACGGCCGTGACAGATGGGGGCATTGCCACCCTGCCTGCGATGCCCGCGCTCATTACGGTGCGTCTTGACGGCACGACAACGGGTGATGCGGCTGTCGCCACCATTGTGGATCGCGCTCCCAATGTTCAGGCGCTCAATCTGGTGGGCACTGCGGTCACTGATGCCACTGCGGCAAGGCTAGCAACGCACCAACCCTTGGTACGCGTGTACGTGTGGGGCACCGCGGTGACCGCCCGGGCACTGCAAGAACTCAAGCAAGCCCGCCCCAACGCTCTGGTGGACGGCGGAGCGTTCAAGCCTTGAAACTTGGTCACGAGATCGCGGTAGGACAAGGCATGACATCGTCGCGACGAGCATTCATGAAGACCGCCACAGCGCTTGGTGCTGCCATGGCCGCAGTGGCCCTGGCGGGTAAGGCATTGGGGCAGGAGTCCGCCCCGGGAACCTCACCCAAACCGGGCGCTCCATCCACGCCGCCGCCCGTGCCGCCTGCTGCACCTTCGCCTCCTGCCTCCGGATCTCCAGACGCCGGCCAGCAACCCATGGTTGGTTCTGGCAGTCATCGCTATGTGGCGCAGCACGATTGGTTGCAGCCGCCACAGGGATACCTTTGGGGCGATACGCACGGATTGGTGCAGGACGCTTCTGGCAAGATTTATGTGGCGCACACGGTGCACCCTTCAAGCGCCAAAAAAGACGCGGTGCTGGTGTTCAACGCTGATGGAACTTTTGAGCGCAGCTTTGGCGCGGAGTTTGCTGGCGGCGCGCACGGTCTTGACATCACCACTGAAAATGGCACTCAATACTTGTATCACTGCGACACCGGACGCCGAGTGGTGGTGAAGACCAAGCTCGACGGAACCGTCGTGTGGAAGATTGGCGCACCCATGGAAAGCGGTGCGTATCAGAAACCCGAGCAGTGGTGCCCAACCAATGTGGCATTCGGTCCAGGTGGACTGGTCTTTGTGGGCGATGGATACGGTTCCAGTTTCGTGCACGTCTTTGACACTGCAGGGAACTGGAAGCGCCTGCTCACCAAGCCAGGAAGTGAAGCCGGGCTCACCAGTTGCCCGCACGGTTTGACCGTTGATACGCGCGGCACCATGTTCACGCGCGAACCCACCGTGTGCATCGCCGATCGGGGCAATCGAAGGTTGCAGTACTTCAGCATGGATGGCAAGCCCTTGGGAACGTGTGTCGAGGGGATGCGCATGCCGTGTGACATGAAGGTTCGCGGCGACTTGCTGCTGGTGCCAGACCTTGAAAGCGTGGTAACGATTCTGGACGGCAAGAATGCTCCGGTGGTTCAGTTGGGCGATGGGCATCCCTCCCAGTTGCGCGGTGCGCCTCGTGAGAAGATGCTCCCCGGCAAGTTTGTGCATCCCCATGACGCCATTTGGTTGGCAGATGGCAGCATTCTGGTGGCAGAGTGGGTGCCTATCGGGCGCGTAACTCGCCTGAAGCCTGTGGCATAACTCAAGTCAGCACGCACAGACGGAACTGCTTGCCGTTCTCACCGCGCTGCGCTTGCGCAAGGCGGCCCCGCATCCGAATGTCTGTCAGTCCTCAGCGCCGCAGGTGAACGCGCGGCTACATGTTGAGGCAGGGTGGCATGGATTCCGCCACCGTGAGACAGCCGTCGGGCGGCCTTCGGGCCGGGACGGCGGACTGCAGGGTCGGGTGGCGGGCGCTTAGGCGGGCCATCCGACTCGGATTTCACTCTTGTTGCGAGCGCGAGAGTGCCGCGTACCACGCTTCGAACGCGGACCGAGCAGCACGCGCAGTGGCATCCGCAACTTGCTTGGCACGGCGCTGCTCCCCGTCGGGTGGTGGCTCCGCAGGTTGACTTTCGGCATCGTTGGCTTCGTGGGGCATTCGCCTTCCGAACGGCACGCGCGACTGCTGGCGAATCTGCTGTTCTGCTCGCAGCGCGCCGATGGACGCCTGGCTCTCCACCGCCGCGCGAATGGCTTTCATCGCAGTTGAGAAATTTGGAAGCAGCTGGGGTTCCTCGGCAGAGTCAACACCTTGGCTCTTGGGACTAGGCCACCTGAGGAAGCGCGGCTCAAAGGCGTTGCCGACTAAGTGGGCGTCAAATTGCAGCATCTCCAGCACCAACCGCGAGGCTTCCTTCGCGTGCACGGCGTGAAGTTGAATCTGCTCCGCCAGTTCCTGTGCCACTCTGCTGCCCGCTTGTCCAAAGATGAGCACAGCCTCTTGCAAGTGTTGGCGTTCGTGATCGCTGGGCGGCGGTAGCCGCAATGCCCGCGTCACTCTGCGCGAAAATCGGTAGCACGCCACGCATTCATTCGCGGGGTCGGCCAACCAGTCTGCAGAGAGTTCCCCTCTGCCGTGGCGAAAGGCGGCGCGCAAGTCTTGAGTTGTGCGCTCGACCTGAGTCGGGTGAGGCAGGATGCCCTGGCGGGCGGCTTCATGCACCGCCGACGCCGCGCACCGCTCAAACGCGTGAGCAAGCGGAAGGGAAAGGGGCGCATGTGCGCGTTGACACTCTGCCGTTAACACTTGGCCAACGGCCTCCAAGAACAGGCTTGACTGCTGGGGCAGGGGGCCGGACTGGCATTCGGGTGCACAACTACTCAGCGAGGCGGAAGCAAGCGGCGGGAAGGTTCGCCAATGTTCGCCTGACTCCATGAGTTCCTCAACCTCCGGGGAGGCATCGGCAAGTGGCCCCGCAACAACGCGCCCCAATGCGGCAGAACCCGACTCCAGAGCGCGGGCACCGAGAAGAACCCTCTCCGCCGACTCACGCGCCATGACTGCCGGAAGCCACTCTGTGGTGGCCACTCGGGCAGCCGCACCATGATGTCCAGCTTCCTCCAAACGTCTCACGCACACGGCCGCGTTTGCCGCATTCATGACATTGGAAACGCCATCTGCCAAGTTGCGTTGTGCAGCGCCTGCAAGTGCCGTGTGAACTTTCTCCACGTTTCCTGCCGCGAATGCCCCCTCAGCGAGCGTCATGCATTGCGCGCGGGCTGCAGCTTGTTCGTGGGCGGTGCTGCCCCATTCGTGCAGAGCCCTCTGCACACGTGCCTCGCCCGCAGGGCCAACGCCCGCAGCCCATCCCTTGAATTCGCACTGAGCGACCGTTCGCCCTTCCGCCGTGATCCGCATTCGAGCGGGCACGGTCGCCGAGTGCACCATGGGCTCCTCAAGGGAGTCGCGCGCTGGGTCCACACTTCTAAAGTCAACTTCGAACTCCATGGCCGGAAGCACCAGCACGGATTGTGGCTGCACAGTCTGCGCGCTGCCCAGTTCCACGCCTCCTACGCTCTGCCGGAGCTCAAACACGTGTGGTGCATGATGCTGCAACCGCAGCGGCCACTGTTGAATGTGAAGGTGAGTCAAGCGCCCTGTGTGGAACTCCCAGGTTTCGCGCCGTACCGGCGATCCATCTGCGCGCTGGAGCGTGCGCTCAACCAGTTCAGCCCCGCCCGCGCGCGAGGGGAGTGCTGCGTCGCTGCGCGTTAGTTGTTGGTCCGCACAGTTGCGCGCTCGCAAAAGGTCAAAGAGGGCGTAGATGTCATTCGGGTTGTTGAATCTGGGCTGCTGAGGCCATGCTTCAGAGTGGGTCACCCCCGATCCGGTCGCAAGGTTCCCTCTGTGGCCATCCCACGACACCTGCAACCCGAATGGGTTGAGTGGCCAATCTAAGGTGCGAGTATCCACGCACGGCTCGTACCAGTGTGCCGTGGCACTTGCCCGTGGCCCCTCCGCGCCTTGCATCGCGTGGAGGGTCCAACAGATGAGGGGAGCGCTGTCCGAACTCGTGGCCACCACGGACTGGCATTGAACGGCGCATGCCGATGACCCATCGGTGCGTGCCGCCCAGCCAGCCAGAGCAGCAGCCACGCGCTTCGGCGCCTCCTGCGTGGACCAGGTGCTCACGAGTGGCTCACGTCCATACTCAGCCCTGAGCAATCGAAGCAGGTCGGGGGGTTCCCGACCTGCTGCGACCGCTGCCACGAAGGCGGCCCCATCCTCCTGCAGCACGAGGGGAGCCAGCGAGCAATCCACTGTGAGTTTGCGGCTGAGCAAAAGGCGGTAATCGGTGGCCTCCTCCTGCCCCTGAAGTTGTTGCTCCAAACGCAGGGCTTCGCCCTCCACCTGCTGGCGCAGCGCCTCCATGTGCGGAGGAACGTTTACACCCCATGCCGATCCCGCCACCACCATGGCGGCGCTGCAGAGGTTCGTGTGCGTTGAGAGGTGCATGATCAATTCACCGTGAGTGCAATGAACGCCCGAGCGTCGAATGCGGCCGACCCGTTGTCATCCACAGTGGCGCTAGCGGCGCAGACAGCAACACCGACTGATATCCGTGTGATAGGGCGATTGGTGAACGCGCAATAGTTGCGGTCTTCCTTCACCGTGTAACTGGCGGTGCCGCTGACGTTGCCCGCCCCCTCCACTGACCAGCGAGCGCTCTGGGAGATGCTCCCCTCCACGCTTGTGGAACTGTCATCGATCAGCGTGCCAAAGCGCCCGGAAATCTCAGTGCTCTCAGAGGCCGAGTCGTAGGCCACTGTGCCATCAACTCGCTTGTTGTCAATGGACGCACTAGCGTTGCCGAGCGATGAGCACGACCCGCTGATGGATGACGCACCCGATGCTCCGCACCCTTGCGCCGCCGAGCACGTGAGCGTGAGCGTCAGTCCACCCCCGCCGGATGCCGCCAGCGTTACCAAGCGCGGACACGGGATTCCAGTTCCCTGCCAAATCTCCCTCGTGGACACGCTGTACCGTGCGGCCACGGATCTTGCGAGTGAACCCGCGCGCCAAAAGTGACTGGCGCCGTACCCCGCCACGTGAACATCGGCGTACCCAGGCTGGGCCACCGCCTCTCGCGTGGCCGCCCAGTAGGTGCCGTTGGTGTTGACGGGCACGTTGATTTCAGAAATGGGCAGCGCGGGCGTGCCTTGAAACACGGGCACACTGCGCACCCAAACTCCTTCACCACACTCGCAGGGAATGCCGAGAGTGGTCCCCTCCGCCTTGCCCTCTGCGGGAGGTTGTTGATCGCACGGAATCTCCATGGCGATGCCGCAGGGGTTGGAGTGCCCCCCGGATCCTCCGTTTCCGTTGCTCAGATCTGGCCCCGCATGCGCGACGATGGCGGCGGCCATGCATCCCACCCACAACGCGGGATGAGCGAACTGAAGCGCTCCCCGCGCACATTGCATGCCGCATCGCGGCACCCTTGTCTGGCTGCTCATTGGTCACCCTCTCCTTGCCACGGCTCCGGCTGGAGTTCAGACGCCCGTGTGGACGTTGCGCGCGGCGCAAGGAGTGCACCGACTGAACCTACCTACCGCGGTGTGTGCACAGTAACGGTGCAAAACCTCCGCACCTTCCAAGGGCGCCAAATTTCTTAAGCGCGCGCTCGCGCGACCACTCAGCCGTGCGGTTCGCCAGTGTGACCGTGGGGAAAGTCCCACTGCGTTCCAGGCGTGTACCCGAGCAACTCATACAACTCCTTGCGAGTCTGCATGCCGCTCATCACGTCCTTGACGCTTCGATCGCGCTTCAGCGCGTGTAAGGCAGTGGTCACATGCCCCATCGCCACACGCATCATGCTCAACGGGTAGATCACCACGTGGTAACCCAGTTGCTGGAATTGTGCAGCGCCGATCTCCGGGGTCTTGCCGAACTCTGTCATGTTGGCCAAGAGCGGCCCGGGGCTCTCCTTGGCAAATCTGGCAAACTCTTCAACTGACTGCAATCCCTCAGGAAAGATCATGTCCGCGCCAGCTTGCCGATACGTATTGGCGCGAGCCACCGCATCTTCAAACCCGGTCACGTGCCGCGCATCTGTGCGGGCGATGATGACAAAATCTGGGCTCAGCCGATGAGCACACATGGCTGCCACCTTCTCTGCCATGGCGCGCGCCGGAATGAGGTCCTTGCCATCCAAGTGTCCGCATCGCTTGGGAAAAACCTGATCTTCAATGTGCAACGCCGCCGCACCCGCGCGCTCGTACTCCACAACGGTGCGCACGCAACACTCCACTTCGCCAAAACCGGTGTCCGCATCCGCAATCACCGGCAGTTGACTGGCGTCCACCGCTTGGCGAATGGTGCGCACCATTTCAGTAAGCGTGATCAAACCGATGTCCGGGTAGCCACTGACATTGGCGGTCGCACCTCCACTGATATAGCAGGCTTGGAAACCCGCACGTGCCACCGCGCGCGCAACAAGCGCATTGAATGCACCCGGAACCAGCACGGTTTGCGTGGACCACGCGTCTCTCAGTGCGCGACCCGGGTGGATGCTTGCCTTGCGCCCGCTCATGGCGTCTCCTCGGTAGCCGCAGCGCTGCCTGCAGGTGCGGGCTCACTTCTAATGAACTGATACGGCCCGGCGCGCGGCCCCCAGATTTGCTCGCCGGACTCGTTGTATCCGCGGTCCCACGTTTCAATCATTCCAGAGGTCAGCGTGAACTCACTGGTGACTTCCGCGGCTCCGCGCAAATCGCTGTGGCAGGTGTTTCCAATCAGCAGGCTCACAAATCGGTCCTGCCCCGCCGGCTTTAGGTGCACCGTGCAGCCCATGCGCGGTGACAGCAGTGATGGATCCAGGGCGTTCAACCGAGCGGGGTCCTTCCATGCGCCCGCGTACACCAGCGGAGCACCGGCAAACTCAAAGACGATTCCCTCCACCACGCCGGCTCCGTAGTCCACCAAGCGGTAGATGCGCTGTCGGTAGGGCTGGTGCGGCTCTTCAGCGGTGGCCTGTTCTAGATAGAGCCATGGGCCATCGGCACGATCGGTCCAAATGGGAGCCACGTGCAATTCGACACAGAAGTAAGAGGGGTCCGCATGCGCCTGCGCCGCGTTAGAAAAGTTGCCCGACATGAGCGCCGCCACCAGTGCGCGATTGTCTTGCGCCGGTGCGCCGGGCATGGAAGGCGGAGCGGCGGCCCCCGCTGAGGCGGTGCCGGAACCAGGTGCAGTGCATGACCCCGCCACCATGCATAGAGCCACTGCCAGCAATGCACCCATCGGGCGCGCCACGCGGGGGCAAATGGCCGAAAACACGCGGGAATCAGGGGGCATTGCAAGGATGCTACATCTTGATTCCGTGCCCTGCGTGTCATGGCTAGGATTGAACGCTATGGCTACTGCAACTCCCACCGATCACTCCCCGTCCAAGCCCGTTGACACCCGAGGATTGGCCAACCAAGTAGTTGGCGAAACCAGCATCTGCGCGGTCACGCAGACGCAGCTCATCTATCGCGGATACGAGATTGCCGACCTTGCAGAAAACGCCACCTTTGAAGAGGTGGCATTCCTGGTGATGGTGGGTCACAAGCCCTCGCCCGCGGAGATCAAGGCTTTCAAGGATGAAGTGAAGGGTCTGCGTGAAGTGGCCCCAAGCATCCGCGAGCGCTTGGCGGCCATCTGCAAGGAAAGCCCCACCGCCCACCCCATGAACCTGCTCCGCACCGGCATCAGCATGCTCAGTCACGTTGACCCCGAGTGCGAGTCCAACACTCCCGCGGCAGAACTTCGCAAAGCCAAGCGGCTGCTGGCCAAGATTCCCACGCTCATTGGCACCATTCAGCGCTCTTTGGAAGGCAAGCCCGCGCTGGACCCCGACCCCACACTTGAGCACTCCGCCAATCTGCTCTGGATGATGACCGGCCGTAAGCCCACCGAATTGGAAGCGCGCATCATGGATGTAAGTCTCATCCTGTACGCAGAGCACGACTTTAACGCCAGCACGTTCACCTGCCGGTGCATCGCGTCCACGGAAAGCGACATGCACAGCGCCGTTTGTGGCGGCATCGGCGCGCTCAAGGGTCCGCTGCACGGCGGGGCCAATGAAATGGCGATGGAAATGCTCAAGGACGTCGACCGTGACTGCTCCGGGGGCAAGATGACCGTAGACGCTTGGATGCAACGCGCCTTTGCGCAGAAGCGCAAGCTCATGGGTTTTGGCCATCGCGTCTACAAGAATGGTGACCACCGCGCAGGAATCCTGCGCAAGTGGGGGCTGAAGCTTGCCGAAATCCAAGGCCCCGATTCAAAGAAGTGGTTTGACTTGGGCGACCAAGTGCAGGCCATCATGCTGCGCGACAAGAACATCCATCCCAACGTGGACTTCCCTTGCGGCATGACCTACTTTGTCTTGGGCATTCCGGTGCCGCAGTACACGCCAATCTTTGTGGCATCGCGAATCACCGGCTGGTGCGCGCATCTCATGGAACAGCATGAGAACAACCGCATCATTCGACCGCTGGCTGAGTATCAGGGCCCTGCGCTTACGAAGTGGAATTCGTAGGACCCCAGGCTCCAAGGAGCAGCCCCAGGTCTGCGCCGTTCACCATGCCGTTACCGTCAAGGTCACCCATGGTGGGCGCGGGAGTGTTCCAGACACTCAGGAGCATTCCCAGGTCCACGCCGTCAACCATGCCATCCAGGTTCAGGTCTGCGGCCTTGCGCCCAGAGCTGGCCGCGCTGAACACACGGGCGATTCCGTAACCCTCAACGAACAGCGGATCCGGGTGCACGCCTTGCGCGTCTGACCGCGAAGCCGTGGCAAAGAGCGCGGCACGGATTTCATTGACGCCCAAATCGGGCCGCGCTTGAACCACGCACGCCACCGCTCCTGCAAGCACGGGTGTGCTCAGGCTGGTACCGCTTACCCCGCTCACGCCGGTTGCGTTGTCGGAATGCACCGTTTGCGTGGAGACTCCCCGCGCGCACAATTCCGGCTTGATTCGTCCATCTGCAGTTGGGCCGTCGGAACTAAATCCAGCGATTGCCCCGCTTGAATTCACCGCTCCGCATGCGATCACTTGGAACGCATCAGCGGGCGCAAGCAGACTGCTGGTGGTGGGATCCGCATCGTGCCCCTGATTGCCTGCCGCGGTGAGACACACCACACCATTTGCGGTTGCCATGTTCACCGCCACTGTGGTTACGGCCACGGATCCGTCCAGATCCAACTGGGTGTACCAATCGATGTACCCCAACGAACTGGTGGCCACATCGCCCCCGAGCTTCTCAATGAACTCAAGCCCTGCAACGTAGTTGTCCTCTTCAATGGGCGTCTCGCTGCTCACATCCTCAGTCTTGGCCAGCACGTATTGCGCTTCGTACGCCGCACCCACCAGTGTGCCGGGCAGATACGCCGCCATGCAGCCCAGAATCCACGTGCCATGTCGATGTTGGCTGGGGTTCTCCCCTTCCGCCCAACCCGTGTCGGGGTCATTGTTGATGAAGTCCCATTCCCCCAGCACCTGAAGCGGGTGCTCCAGACTGTGGAACGCCTCATGCGCTCTGTGGAAACCCGTGTCCAGCACGCCGATCACAATTCCTGCGCCGCGAAATCCGCGCTCATGCAGGCGAAGCAAATCCACTTGCTGCAGTTGATCCAAAGAAGCGCCGTACCCGCTGCCGGCCAAGGAACTTTCACCAGGCTGAGCGGGCGGCTCATCCTGCCACCCCGCGCGACCGCCGCGTACCGGCTCCACACGCGTGACTAGGGGAAGGCGCCGTAACGCCTGAACCTGCGCGGGAGTGGCATGCGCGCTCACCGCGCACAGCCAGCGGCTGCTTTGCCGCACGCGCGCTCCGGTCGAGGCCACGGCCTCCGCCAGCGAGGGGTCCAGCGCCACATCCAAGCGGTCCATCAGAACAGAACGAGTACCGCGAAGCGCACGCCGCTCCACCGCGCGCTGGCTGAGCACCGTGTCTTGCAGGCACGCGGGGTTCTGGCGTTCATCCTGAAAGTACACCCAAACAGAAGACCCTTGTGCTTCCGCCCCGTTCGAAGAGGCGTGAAGCACAAGGGTCAGAACTGCGGTCGCAATCATTGAGATCTCAGGGGTCTTTGCGGGGCGAGCGACGCAGCCCCCAAAGGGTTGAGTCTCCTTACAGGCTAGCGGCGGCGACGGCCACGGCTGCAGGCCGCAGCAACGGCCAAGACAGCAAGGCTGCCGGGGCCTGGAATCACATATGCCAGCACCTTGTCAGAGCCGCCATTGTTGAATCCGCGGAAGCGCGCAGCCATTCCGTAGCCCGAAGTGGGCGAGAAGGCGGTTGCTGCTGTCATCACTGAGAGCGCGGACTCGGTTCCCTGCAGCAAGAACGAGAAGCTGGCCGACTGGCCGATGCCCAAGCCAAGGCTGGGGCTGCCGCCACCGGTCCAACTGGAGCTGGTGGAGAAGCCGGCCATGAAGTCACCGAACGGCGAGGCCGAGACTGGACCATTGAGCTCACCAAAGTTCAGGTCATCGCAACCATTGCAATACACGGCTGAGATGCCGGTGGAGCCGGTGACCGCCAACGCCGTCAGGTAGCCGCCATTGGCTGCGTTTGATGTATTGGTCACAGCGATCGTCACCGACGCCGTGTTGCCGCTGGTGTACGAAAAGCTCACCTGAGCTGTGTACGCGCCAAGGCCTTCAACTCCAGGTGTGCTGGCATAGGTGGCGGTGGAAAACGAAGCCGATGCCGAACCAGCCACACACAGGGCGGCAGAGACTCCGGCAATAAAACGAGCGGATCGAGCGAGGGACATGAAGGGTCTACTCCAGAAAGGGAACTCTCAACGTGCCGACGCAAAAGCAATCGACACCCCTATCCGAACCCTCCTCAAAGGTCAGCCACAAGATTAGTGCCAACTGCCGAGGGAGCAAGCGCTCGGTCTTCGGAATCCCGCTCCCGCGGGTTGGAATTCGCTTTTCCGGACCCAGTGTGTCCGTGATGTGGTCCGATATATGCGGTGCATTCCGTGCGCTATAACCCGCACCTATGTCGCACTCCGTGAAGAGCATCGCAGTCATTGGCGCCGGAACGATGGGTTCGGGCATTTCGCTTACCGCGGCGCAGGTGGGAATCGCCGCCTGCCAGATCGACGTGAGCCAATCGCAACTTGATAAGGCCAAGGCCTACCACGCCAAGACGCTCGCCCGTGCGGTGGAAAAAGGCAAGTGCTCACAGGCCGATGCCGACTCCGCCGCCAAGCGCATTTGCTATTGCACGTCAATGTCAGAGGGCAAGAGCGCGGATGTGGCTATTGAGGCAGCCAGCGAAAACATTGACCTCAAGCGCAAGATCTTCAAGGAGATGCAAGCCACATTCTCGACGAGCGCAGTGCTCGCCACCAACACTAGCAGCATTTCAATCACGGACATTGCGGCCGCGGTTGGTGCCGACGCGCCGCGCGTCATCGGCATGCACTTCTTTAACCCGGTGCCCATCATGCAGCTGGTTGAGGTGATCAAGGGCCTAGCCACCAGCGCAGAAACCACCGAGCGGACCATCGCACTCGCCAAAGCCATGGGCAAGACGCCGGTGCCCGCCAATGACCGTGCGGGATTTGTTTCAAATCGCGTGCTCATGCCCCTGATCAACGAAGCGTTCTACGCTTGGATGGAAGGGGTGGCCACCCCGCAGGACATTGACCAGATCATGAAGCTTGGGTGCAACTTTCCCATGGGGCCGCTGCGTCTGGCCGACTTCATTGGCCTGGACGTGTGCCATGACATCATGATGGTTCTACACCGCGAGCTTGGTAACCCCAAATTCTTCCCCTGTCCGCTGCTGCGCCAGTTAGTACAGGCAGGGCGGCTGGGTGACAAGAGTGGGCGCGGAGTGTTTGAGTATCCCGGAAAGTAAAGAGACCCAGCGCAAACGTCACCGCACGCCGCGCAACTAACTCCACCGCCGTGGATCCTGCCCCTTTGCAATGAACGGCGCGGTGATCAATTCGTACGCCGCACCCATGGTGGCCGCGTAGAAGGGCAGCCCAAAGAGAATGATTCCGATGCCGCAGCCGCAGAAGCTCATCGCGCAGATGAGTCCGGCGCACAGCGCCAAAAGAAAGAACGATGGCGAGGGACCCTTGCCCAGCTGCCAAGCAATGCTCAAAGCTCCGGGACCACCCTTCGCTTTCATGCGCGGATCCACCACCAGCGTCAGTGGAATGGTCAGAAAAACCGCAAGAAACACAGCCACTGCGATGGCCACGGGAATGGTGACCAAGCCACCCAAAATGGCGGGCCAGGGCTCCTGAACGCCGGCGGCGATGGCAATACCAATTCCAAGCGGAATAGCACAGACCACGAAAATGGCAGTCGCCACCACAGCCAAGAGCAGCCCGGTGCCCAGGACTGCGCCGTATCTTTTGAACCCCGCAAAGATGTCAGTGACTTGAAGTTCTCCACGAACGGCGCGAACGCCCGCGTATCCAAATCCAGCCTGAAGAGGAATGCCCACCAATATTCCTGCAAGGGCACCCACGCAGGCGAGACCGCTTCCAATCGCCATTAGCGCGCCGGACTCAACGCCGCCATTCTGTTGGCTTCCGATCAAGAACATCTGTCCGATCTGCCCTGGAATCTGCAGCACCACTGACAAGCCAATCAGAATGAGCGCTACCAGCACCAGGAACGCCCAGTTGCTCTTGAATGCTGACCAGCCGATGGTGAACGCCGCCGAGATCGAGTAGGGAGGCAACGTGGTGGGCAGTCCCACGACGCCACTGGCGGCCGCGTGCGCTGCACCCGCACCACCAAAGAGCGGAACCAAATCCGGTTCGTCAGCCGCGCGGATCCACGCGCTTGTTCCCGCGCGGGCCACCCGGGTCTCCGGGGTCAGCCGCCGCGAGGCGACCATGGGGGCAAGCTCAGCGAGCGTGAATGGGCCCGTGGCTGCAGGGCCTGCGGCGGTGGTTTCCAGCAAGTACCAAGTTGACACAGTTGAGATCTCCTTGCCGCTTCACAACTGCGGTGTTGCTCAACAGGGTACCTCGAGCCGTGATGGCTGGTCACCAATCCAGTTGCGCATCTGGCTTAAACTCCGCCGCAGATGGAAACCATTTTCTTTGGCTTCGTTGTTTTTGCGTGCACCCTGACGGGGTTGGTTTTGGGAGTGACATTCCGCAGCCGCCGCCCCGAGCATCATTTCGCCTCGGAGTCCAAAGATGTGGTGAAACTGGGAGCAGGCCTCATTGGCACGATGACCGCCTTGGTGCTCGGGCTGATGGTTGCCTCGGCGAAGAACTCCTACGATTCACAGAAGGCCGCGACGACCAACATCTTTGGCGACTCAGTGCTCTTGGATCGCGTGCTGGCGCACTACGGTCCCGAGACCACGCAAGCGCGGAAGCTACTGCGCGACGTGTCGATGCTGCTGACCGAGAGACTGTGGTCCCATGAATCCAGTTTGTCTAATCCCACGTCTTCGGCAGCAGAAGCACTGTACGACGCTGTCTTTGCATTGAAGCCGACGAATGAAGTGCAGCGGGCGCTGCAATCGCAGGCACAGAATCTCCTCACTCAGATTGGCCGGGCTCGACTTCAGCTCTTTGAACAGTCGAACGATCGGGTCATCCCCGTAGCATTCCTCGTGGTTGTGATCTCTTGGCTTTCAGCGATTTTTTTCATCTTCGGGATGCTGTCTCCGCGAAACTCAACGGTGGCGGCCACGCTGCTGGTATGCGCCCTCTCCACAACAACCGCGCTTTGCCTAGTGGTAGAGTTGGAGAATCCATTCAACGGGATAATCTCTATCTCTAGTTCGCCTGCGCGTGCTGCAATTCTGCAACTGGGGCAGTAGCTCTGCGCACCCCTGTGGTGGTGTTCCGACTTCGTTGCATGAACGGTCCAACGGTCAGTGCCTTGGAGGTACGCCGCCATCCGTTATTGACGACTGGCTTCTGCGTGCTCCTCCCGACGGGCCACGCGAGTCTTGCGTTCTTCCTGCTTTGTGGACCGTGAATCAGGCATTGCATCGCACGGCAATCGCGCGCGCACGCACTGCCAAAGGCCCTGTTTCGTAGAATGGGGGATCTATGGCCACCACCGATCACTTCAACGCGCGCGCCACGCTCAGCACTCCTTCAGGTGAACGCACCTACTACCGGCTGGACGCACTGAAGTCTCTTGGTGCCATTGACACATTGCCCTATTCCATTCGCGTATTGCTTGAAGCATGCTTGCGAAACTGCGATGGCCACATCGTGACCAAGGAGCATGTGCAGAAGATCTGCAAGTACGACGCCGCAAAAGTTGGTGAAGAAGAAATCCCCTTCATGCCCGGGCGCGTGGTGCTGCAGGACTTTACCGGCGTGCCGTGCATCGTGGACTTGGCCTCCATGCGCGACGCGATGAAGCGATTGGGCGGCGATCCGCGAAAGGTCAACCCCCTGGTGCAGTGCGACTTGGTGATCGACCACAGCGTGCAAGTTGACGCCTTTAACAGCGGCGTTGCGCTCACCATCAACAGCGAAAAAGAGTTCGACCGCAACAAGGAACGGTACGAGTTCCTGAAGTGGGGGCAGAAATCTCTCTCGAACTTTGGCGTTGTGCCGCCAGCCACAGGCATCGTTCACCAAGTGAATCTGGAGTATCTGGCCAAGGTGGTGTGGGAGCGCGATGGAGTGCTGTTTCCCGACAGTTTGGTGGGTACCGATAGCCACACCACCATGATCAATGGCTTAGGCGTGGTGGGCTGGGGCGTGGGCGGTATCGAGGCAGAAGCCGTCATGCTGGGCCAGCCCATCTACATGCTCATTCCAGAGGTGGTGGGCGTTCGCATGTCCGGCAAGTTGCCTGAGGGCACTACCGCCACAGACTTGGTGCTGCGTGTGACGCAATTGCTGCGCTCATTTGGCGTGGTGAACAAGTTCGTCGAGTTCTTTGGTCCGGGGCTGGCGGAAATGTCATTGGCAAACCGAGCCACCATCGCCAACATGGCTCCTGAGTACGGTGCCACCATCGGCTTCTTTCCGGTGGACGATCGCACGCTTGAATACATGCGCCTCTCCGGCCGCAGTGAAGAGCTCGTGAAGACGGTGGAGACGTACTGCAAAGCCAACATGCTCTGGCGTGACGATCGCGCTGCCATCAAGTACACGGCAGTGGTCGACCTTGACTTGTCGTCCATCGAGCCCAGCTTGGCGGGCCCCTCGCGCCCTCAAGATCGAGTGGCACTGAAGAACATGAAGCAGGAGTGGCGGCGGGACCTTCACAAGTTCGCCGCTGCGGGGGCCACGGCTGCCGTGCCTGTGCAGGATGACCAAGGAAACAAGTATGAATTGACGCATGGCTCTGTGGTCATCGCGGCCATCACCAGCTGCACCAACACCAGCAATCCAAGCGTCATGGTGGGCGCGGGTCTCGTGGCGCAAAAGGCGCGCGCGCGCGGTCTGACCCGCAAGCCGTGGGTCAAAACCAGTTTGGCGCCCGGCAGCAAGGTGGTCACGGAGTACCTGACCAAGGGCTCCTTCATGAAGCCTTTAGAAGAGCTGGGCTTCTATCTGGTGGGCTACGGCTGCACCACGTGCATCGGTAACAGCGGCCCCTTGCCCGATCACATCACCAAGGCCATCAAGGATGGCGATCTGGCCGTGGCCAGTGTGCTCAGCGGCAATCGCAACTTTGAAGCGCGCGTGCACCAGGACGTCAAAGCAAACTTTCTGGCCAGCCCGCCGCTGGTGGTGGCGTATGCCATTGCAGGAACGGTGGACATCGATCTTGCGACGGAGCCACTGGGAACTGGCAGCGATGGCAAGCCCGTCTATCTGCGGGACATCTGGCCGACGCAAGCAGAAGTGGATAAGGCGGTGGCGAGCAATGTCAACCGCGAGCAATTCTCCAGGGAGTACGCGCACGTCTTTGACGGCAGTTCTGAGTGGCAACAGATCAGCTCTGCTGGCAGCGAGATGTATCCGTGGGACTCCAACAGCACCTACATTCAGAGCCCTCCGTACTTTGAGGGGATGACGATGAATGTGGGCCAAATCAAGCCCATTTCAGGGGCGCGCTGCTTGGCGTTGCTTGGCGACAGCGTCACCACCGATCACATTTCCCCGGCGGGCAGTATCAAGACCGAGAGCCCGGCAGGGGCGTACCTGGTTGAACACTCAGTCTCGCCCTCCATGTTCAACAGCTATGGAAGCCGGCGCGGCAATGACCGTGTGATGACGCGCGGCACATTTGCCAACACGCGCATTCGCAATCTCATCACGCCAGAGAAGACTGGCGGTTGGACCAAGGACTTCACAGACGGCGGCCGTGAGAAGTTCATCTTTGACGCCGCCGCAAACTACAAGGCCAAGAACATTCCGTTGGTGGTGATCGCGGGCAAGGATTACGGCATGGGTTCCAGCCGAGACTGGGCTGCCAAGGGCACGCTGTTGCTCGGTGTGCGCGCGGCCATTGCCGAGAGCTTTGAACGCATTCACCGCTCCAACCTGGTGGGAATGGGTGTGCTGCCGCTGCAGTTTGTAAACGGGCAGAGCGCCAAGGAACTTCACCTGGACGGCACTGAGACGTACTCCATCGCGGTGCCCGTCAACTTGGAGCCCCGGCAGAAGATTGAAGTCACCGCGGTGAAATCCGATGGCACCAAGGTGCAGTTCGACACGCTCTGCCGGGTGGACACCCCCGTTGAAGTGGACTACTACCGCAATGGTGGAATCCTGCAGACCGTGCTGCGACGGATGGCCAAGTAGGGGTTGGCCGCTAGAAATTAGGCCGGTTTATGAGAAGTTGCGCTTTCGCAGGTGTCTCATGGGGTGGCCATGACCTCGCTTGCTCAACAACTGTTTCGGGTGCCAGGGGATCTGCTGGGCGTCGGTCTACCCGCGCCCGCGGCTGAACTGCGAAGGGCGCGCTACGCACCAGACGCTCCGCGCACGTGGTGCGGCGTGTGCGGCAGCGGCAAGTGTCGGCGAGGGTGTGTGCCGTGCAAGAACGTGCTGGCCCTCGTGCGCTTGGGGGCACACGCGGACCAGCTTCGTGAGTGGGTCATTGCCATCAAGCACAATCAGTGGGAGGCCATGGGTACGGTGCTGGGGGAACTCTTGGGAAAGCAAGTTGCGCGTTGTCACGCGGAGCTCAAACTCAACAAGTCCAACGCCGTGGTGGTGCCGGTGCCCATGCCTTGGATCCGGCGTGTGGATCGCGGGTTGGACCACAGCGCCATCATCGCGGCGGGTGTTGCGGCCGCGTTAAAAGTGAGGTGCGTGCAGCCGCTCCGTCAGCGTGCGGGGGGCACTCAAGTGGAATCTGCTGAACGAACGGCTCGCATCACACGCTCGGATCGGTTCACTCCTCGCGCGCGCGTGCTTGCGTGGCGTGCGCGCGCTGCCGTGACCGGTCGAGTGGTGGTTCTTGTGGACGATGTGCGCACGACTGGTGCAACACTTGCTCAGGCTGCGCTTCAACTGCACTCCTTGGGTGCGGCCGCGGTCATACCCGCCGTGCTGAGCGTGACGGAGAGGGAGGGGGGCTCTGAGCCTGCACGCGCATAATCCTGCGCCTGCGGCGCTGAGCGCAAGAGTGGCCGATGATTACTGGCCTTAGAGCGCTTTTGCAGTTGGCAAAGTGCCAGAAAAACACCTCAAGCCGCCCCCCAAAGGCTTGACGGCAACGGGGGAATCGCTACCATTCGCGACCCGCTTCGGTTTTCAGCCGAGGCGGCTTCTTTGACAAGTGAACAGTTGGGATACGCCAACGAGGATGTGCCGGCGCTGGCTGCGGTTTACGACTGTAGCCAGTGTCAATATCTGCTCCCATTGGGAGTGGAACACCAGATAGCCACAGCTGTCTGGTTCGGACATCCTTCGTGAAGCCAAACGAAGTGAACGGTCAATTCCACAACCGACACCATGTGCGAGTCGCAAGACTTTCACTAGGCGATCGGATGTCCGAAAATCCAGTAGGTCAGCCACTTACTGGCGTTGGAAACGCGAAAGTGTGGACCAACGAGAAGACCGACCCATTCATCCGAGTGGGTCGCCAGGCAAATCTTCCATCGAAGTAATGCAGGTTCATACCTGTATCGCAGAGATATCAAGTGAAGAGTTTGATCCTGGCTCAGATTGAACGCTGGCGGCATGGCTAAAACATGCAAGTCGAACGC
>CAZXGD010000016.1:0-54642 GCA_964640485.1 uncultured Isosphaeraceae bacterium
TGTCGGGTAAGTTCCGACGCGCATGAATAGCGTAATCACTGGAGCACTGTCTCCAGGACCGACTCGGTGAAATAGTAGTGGCGGTGAAGATGCCGCCTACGTGCAGCAAGACGGAAAGACCCCGTGGACCTTTACTGTACGCTTGCAGTGATCATGGATTTGTTCTGCGTAGGATAGGTGGGAGCCTTCGAAGCCCGGTTTTCGGATCGGGCTGAGGCATTGGTGAAATACCACCCTGAATGAATTCGTGGTCTAACCCTGATTCCCATGAAACTGGGCAGGGAACACTGCATGCCGGGCAGTTTGACTGGGGCGGTCTCCTCCCAAAAAGTAACGGAGGAGTGCAAAGGTTGGCTCAGCGCGGTTGGAAACCGCGCCAAGAGTGCAAGAGCATAAGCCAGCTTTAGTGCGAGCCAGACAGGGCAAGCACTCTCGAAAGAGGGCTCTAGTGATCCGGCGATCCCGTGTGGAAGGGTCGTCGCTCAACGGATAAAAGGTACCCCGGGGATAACAGGCTGATCGCTCCCGAGCGTCCATAGCGGCGGAGCGGTTTGGCACCTCGATGTCGGCTCATCACATCCTGGGGCTGAAGGCGGTCCCAAGGGTTCGGCTGTTCGCCGATTAAAGTGGTACGCGAGCTGGGTTCAGACCGGCGTGAGCCAGGTCGGTCCCTATCTGCTGTACGCGTAGGAATATTGAGAGGAGATAACCTTAGTACGAGAGGATTGGGTTGGACGAACCCCTGGTGTGCCAGTTGGAGCGCTCGCTCCACAGCTGGGTAGCTACGTTCGGCAGGGATAACCGCTGAAAGCATCTAAGCGGGAAGCCCCCCTCAAGATAAGTATTCCATGTCGCAAGACGAAAGACCCCCGGTAGACCACCGGGTTGATAGGACGCGTGTGTAAGCGGAGTAATCCGTTTCAGCTAAGCGTTACTAACGGTCGACGGTTTGGCCGTGTCTACCAGATCTCCTGTCTGCAATGAATAGCAGCAGGGTGCTGAGTAGCACAATGTTCAATGCACAACAGTGTGCCAATGAACAAGGTTTGCCGCAGCTTTGTGTGTTCTAACTCAGTATTTACGCGTGACCAACGCCTTAAGCCAAACAGCCTGGTGGCGGCTAACGCCGTCCCTAGGTTTTGCCGGTGACGATAGGTAAAGGGAAACACCTGTTCCCATTCCGAACACAGCAGTTAAGCCTTTACCGCCGATGATACTGCTCCGCGGGAAAGTAGGTGATTGCCGGCTTCATGGGCCCTGTCAGGTACGCCTGACAGGGCCCTTCTCTTTTTTCCACCATGTGTGCACGTGAAGCCCTTGCGCTTGTGCGGCAATCGTGCTGAAATGGCTCTTTGCGGCGTAGAATGCGCCGCAGTTTCGCTCCCCCTCTTTCACTTCCGGGGGCGTAGCGCTGGCGAACGGCGCGATCCAACAGGAATGTCCGTACAAGGACACGAACTCCCCCATGCCGATGTTTAAGGTTTACCTTGGGAACCTAGATTCCAAGGTTACGGTCGAGACTTTGACGCCTCTCTTTGAACCCTTTGGGGAAGTCGAGGAGATCGTCATCGCCACCGACGAAACCGGGAAGTCCAGAGGATTTGCCATCATCCTGTTTCGTGATCCGCTGAAGGGGCAGTTGGCCATTGAGACGCTGTCCAACAAAAAGATCAACGGTAGAACCGTGGTGATCAATGAAGCCATAAAGAAGGGCAAAAAGACACAGCCTGCAGACCGCATGCCGCGAAACACGCCCCTTGGTCCGCGGGCCTTTCCCAGAGTGGGCGGTTTTGGACGAGGCGCGTCAGGTGGTGGAATGCGTAGCGCTTCCGGGGGTGGAAGGTTTGTGCGCAATCCGCGCCGGCTGCTCAATCAGCCGGGAGCAGGGGGAGCTCCGAGCGCACCCGCCGGTGCTGGTGGTTCAAGTTCCCCTGAAACTTCCTCAGGTGGCACTGAGGGCAGCAACCCGCCACCGTCCGGTCCTGGCCCCACGTCCTGGCCCGGCGCAATTTCACATCCCGTTCGACCGGCAGCCCCAAGACCAGCCGGCGGACCTCAGAGTGGCAGCCCAACCCCGCCACCAAGGGCCGCCCAGCCCTCCGCGCAACGGGCTGCTCCTTCCCGTCCTGCGCCTGCGGCGACTCCGGCGCCTGCCAAGGAAGTTCCGGCAGAACCCGCCAAGCCAGTTCGTCCCCGTGCGGTCAAGAAGGCGATCCCGCCGAGCAATCCGACCGGTACCTAGCGCTGGACACGGGTGACCACCACCCGCGGAAGGCACATTCAGTGTTTCGTTGGCAAAGAACGATGCTGTATCGTCTCGCTCCGAAAGGAGCCGGCGCTGCCCGTGGCTGCTCGGCGCATCCTCTCAAGGCATCGGGCCGCCTGACAATCAGCCCAGGTGATTTGGTTCCTCGCGCATGTTTCGGATCTACATCGGCAATCTCAGCTACCAATCCACACCTGACTCGCTCCGGAAACTCTTTGCCGTTCATGGTGAAGTACTGGACGTATTCATCGGTACCGATCGCGAGACCGGGCGATCGCGCGGTTTTGGTTTTGTAAACATGGCTGAAAAGGAAGCCGGTGTCGCTGCGATCGCAGCCCTCAATGGCAAGGATTTTGAGGGTCGCAATATGGTTGTCAATGAAGCTCAACCCAAGGTTGAGCGCGGGCCGGGTGGTGGATCACGGGGAGCTCCTCGCGACTTCCGTGGAGGCGGTGGCGGTGGTGGCGGTGGTGGCTTCCGCGGTGGATCAGGCGGCGGAGGCGGTGGATTCCGTGGCGGACCGGGCGGCGGTCATGGCGGCGGCTATGGCGGTGGCCATGGCGGCGGCCATGGTGGCGGCGGCCGAGGAGGAGACTCTGACGGCGGCTTCGGCCCCAAAGGTGGCCGCGAGCGCGGCGATCGCCGCAGCAGCCACGACAAGGATGAATGGTGAGGCAAAAGACGAACTCTTAAAGGGTTCCCGCCTCGTGTCGTTTTCCGCTTTCCGTACTGTTTGGTATGAGGGTTGCCCGGTTACTGATGCCATTTCTGGAAGTCAAATCTCCTCGCGGGGTTGAGCGGCTGGAATTGGAAAGCGGCGTGGCCATTTCGGTGGGGCGCTCGCGGGAAAACAGCCTCACCAGCGAGACCGATGATTCAATGAGTCGGCAGCATTGCCTGTTTGAACCTGCCGCCACAGGATGGGCGGTGCGCGATCTGGGCTCGCGTAACGGCACCAAGGTGAATGGCCAGCGCATCAGTACGCCGACTTCGCTGACAAACGGCGACGTGGTCAAGGCGGGTCGGCTGGAGATCCGCTACGTGGATCCCGCGGTGGCGCAGCCAAGGGCGCACGTAGCGCATTCCGCACCTGACTTTGTGCGCAGAGCAGAAGAACGCCGCACAGTCACGTTGGACGAGTCGCCCGATGAAGTGGTCTCCGATCCGCTGGCCTACGAAGCTCGTCTTCGCAAGGTGATGGAAGCGTTGCCCGATATGCGAGGGTTGGACAAGGGCCTAGTGATTTTTGACGCGCGCAGCGAGCCGGTGCATGGCGCACGCCGTAAGGAAGGCAGCAAGCGCAAGGGCGTGGTTGAGGACGACGGCGAAGGGGGCGCAGATTCCATCCGCCTCTTTCGCATGCTGCTGGGAGTGTCCATCAAGAGTCGCGCCACCGACATCCACGTAGAGCCCAAGCAAGAGTGCGCGTTGGTTCGCATGCGTGTGGATGGCATGATGGTGGCGATCGTTGAGGTGGATACGTCGCTGTTCCGGCGCTTGGTGGGAGTGGTGAAGGTGTTGGCTCAGTTGGACGGAACGCTGAAAGCACAGCTGCAGGACGGGCACTTTTCAGCGCAGGTGGGGGGCCGGCGCGTGGATTACCGCGTGAGTCTTACGCCCGTGATCGCTGGTGAAAAACTGGTGATGCGCGTGCTGGATCCGCTGAATGCGCCCACGCGGTTGCACGACCTAGGGATGCCCAATTGGATGTACCAAAAGGTTCGCCAACTCTCGCAGCGTGATTCCGGGCTCATGCTGGCGTGCGGGCCTACAGGAAGTGGCAAGACCACCACTCTTTACAGCTGCTTGCGAGAGGTGGATGTGGATCTGCGCAACGTCGTGACCATTGAGGATCCCGTTGAGTATCACCTTGAAGGGTGTACGCAGATTCCCATTGACAAGAAGCATGATCAAGGGTTTGCGCAAGTGCTCCGTGGAGTTCTCCGCCAAGATCCGGATGTGATCTATGTGGGCGAGATTCGCGATGAAGAAACCGCGCAGGTGGCCATGCAGGCCGCGATGACTGGACACCTGGTCTATTCGACCGTGCACTCCAAGGATTCAATCGGTGCCATTTTCAGGCTGCTGGACCTAAAGGTGGAAGCTCCACTGGTGGCCAATTCACTGAGTCTGGTCCTCGCGCAACGGTTGGTGCGCACGCTGTGCGAAAAGTGCAAGGCCATGGTGAGGCCCACCGCAGCACAACACATTCGGATGGGTGCCGCGCTCCATGGCGTTGAAAAGGTGGGCGCAGCTCAAGGGTGTCGAACCTGCTTCGGCACTGGATTTGTTGGGCGGCGTGCGCTGGTGGAGTTGCTGGAAGCCAACTCCAACATCCGCGATCTGGTTCTGAAGGGACCCACCATCAACGGTATTCGTGACGCTTTGGGCAGCGACATGTTTGTCACGCTGCAACAGGCGGGGTGGCAACTGGTGGCCAAGGGCATCACCAGCATTGATGAAGTAGAACGGGTGGCCTCGGGTGAGTGAGAGCGTGGCTAAGGATGATCCATTCCTGGTGCTTGAGTTGCCACGAACATTCGCGTTGACTCCGGAGCAAGTGACGGCCGCGCACATGAAAGTGGTGGCACTGCTGCATCCGGATCGCGCGAGTTCCCCTTTGGAGCGCGACGACTTCATGCGCCGATCGGCGCAGGCTGGCCAGGCCAAGCAACAACTGATGACTGATGTGGGTCGAGCGGAAGCACTGCTTCATGTGCTGGGAGTGCCGGCTGCCGATGCTCCCTTGTCACCTGCGTTCTTGGCGGGGACGCTGGAGTTTCGCGAACGGATCGAGGAAGCCAGCCAGCAAGGTGGCGCTGAGGGCGCGCGCGCGCGTGCGATCATTGGCGATGAAGTGCAGGAAGCCCGTGCACATGTGGTGGCGGAACTTGGTGCAGCCTTGCGTTCGCTGGAGGATGAAACTGGTGAAAAACTGCCTGCAAACATGGACCTTGCGCGCATGGCGTTAGCCCGGCTGCGCTATGTGGAACGGATGCTCACGCGCCTCCGGGAGACGTGATTGCCGCTATACTCTCCCCCCTCCGCGGGCCAGTAGCTCAGCTGGCTAGAGCACGCCCCTGATAAGGGCGAGGTCGAAGGTTCGAGTCCTTTCTGGCCCATTCCTGCGGGTGTGACTTGGTCGCGCCAACTCAATGTGAATAGCAGACCCTCGCTCGATGCGAGGGTTTGCGACATGGGGCGCCGGAGCCCTCCGCGTACCATTGCATGCGTTTCGATCTCCCACTTTCTGGAATCCAACCCCATGAACTCAACTTTCATCGGATGCTGCTTCTGCGTTGTCGCCACCCTCTCTGCCGCTGCGCACGCGGACGTTTATGAGGTGCGATTTACAGGGATCGTCGAATGGAACCAAATCACTCAACAGCCGTTGGCCTCAGGGGTGGCGGGGTCATCAGCTGAGGTTGTCTTCCGAGTCGACTCAAGTCAGTTTGTGAACGGCCCCACCTATCCGGTGCGCGGATACGTGATCGATCCAGCAACGTTTCAATTCATCGTGAATGGCACTTCGGTGGGAATGAATCCTTCGCTGGTGAATCCGCAGTACTTTTCGATTCGCAACAATGACCCGGGCGTCGATGGCTTCTTTATCTCAAGCGTGGTGGAGTTTCCGGTGGGCATCGAGTTGGCGCAGAGTCACCCCACGCTTGGTCCCTTCACGGAAATCTGCGGGGTGACGTACGAGGCCAGCATGCTTCCCTCGTTAGACATCGCGGATGCTGAAGGCTCCTACCGCTATGACGGCCTGCAAGTGTTTAGTTGGGAGACCTCAGCCGGCCCCTTTTCGCCCATGGGCTTGATCTTTGAGCAACTGACCATTCAGCGCGTCGCCCCCTTATGCCCCAGCGATCTGACCAACGACGGCATCGTGGACGGCGCTGATTTGGGAACGCTCTTGGGGGTGTGGAACACCTCCAATGCCGCGGCAGACCTGAACGGCGATGGAAACGTGGATGGCGCTGATTTGGGAATGCTCCTTGGGGATTGGGGTCCGTGCGGCCGATGATGACCGCACGAACCCCGCGAGCCTTACTTGATGGCCACCTTCTTGGGGCGAGCCACCTCGGGCTGAGTGATGGTGAGCGTGAGCACGCCATTCTCAAACTTGGCCTCCACATTGTCATCTGTGATGTTGCCAGGGAGGGCAATGCTGCGGCTCACTGAGCCAAAGCGGCGCTCTCGACGGTAATACTTTTCGTCCTTCGTCTCAGACTCCTGTGCCTGCTCTCCGCGAATGGTGAGCACACCTTTGTGAATCTGAACGTCAATCTCCTGCCGTTGGTACCCAGGGAGGTTGGCGCGGACCACAAGCTTGCCGTCAAGTTCTGAGATGTCAAGCGCAACGCCTCCATCGTCTTCCAGCAACGCCGCGGGCCGGCGAAAGATGGGATCGTTGGCGATGTAATTGATGAGCTCTGACATAGGGTCTGCAGTGCGGCGACGGGCGACTTCAAACATGGTTGGGGCTTCCTTTCATGGCAGTTAGGGTGACAGAGCGCACGAACAACCATTCACTGCGTGCAAACGCCATGCCACCGGTGCCCTCGGCCCAATCCGAGTAAGCAAGGCGGACCCTCTGCAGGATTGGCCGTTTGGAACCAGATCCCGCTGCCAGAATGGCAAAGCCCAACAAGAAAGCCCTCAGGTCCGCCCCTAGGCGCAGGGCCCCCATGCGCCCAACAAACCACCCAGATCGGCTCCATCCACCGTGCCGTCTCCATTCAGATCTGCAGGTGAGCTTGCGAGTCCCCACGCGCCCAGCAGAATTCCCAGGTCGGCGCCGTCCACCACGCCGTCTTGGTTCAGGTCTGCTGGGCACGTGGTTGGCGGTGGAGTAATGCACACGTTGGACAGAATGATGTTGTCCTGGCTAAAGCCATAGAGCGCAATGGCGCCTCCGCCTCCCGCGTAGGTGGAGTTGGTCACATTAAAGATTTGCACGCCGTCCCGCCAAACGTTGATGCTTCCGGGGGCGAGATCAATGTTGAAGTGGTAAACGGTTCCGGCAACCCAAGCTCCCGCAACAGGACCTGCGATGGTTGAAACTCCCAATCCATCAGTGCCGCCCCAAAGCCCGTCCCAGGTGTAGGAGCCGTTGATGCGTTTGATCTTCATTCCGGCCTCGGCAAAGTCATCATTGATGGCTACCGGTTGACCCCAGTTGAACGACTGGGCGCCTCGCTTCCAGTCCAGCAGATACGAGTTGCTGCCGTTGTAAAAGGAGAAGCCGAAGCCGATGAAGTCGTCGTCAGAAGTGCCGGCGGCAACTTGAAGGTCAAACTCCATGGAGCAGGTCGGCGCCAAGATGAAATCGCTCACCACCCAACCGGGGTGCACCACAGAACTCCCCTTGGCCTCGTCGATGCGGATAGTGGTCGTCGTTGGATTTGAGAAGATCCAGTCACCATCAGGATCAAAGAGTGACCAGCCGGTGAGATCCAACGGCGGACCGAAAGCCGTGGCAGGTGCGGCAAGAAGCGAGAGTGTCAGGGTGCCCGCGAGGGCGAATGTGTGGTGACGCATGATTGGGCTCCTAGATTTGGGGGTTCCAAAAATAGAAGCGCATTCGGGAGTGCCCCTCCCCGGCAAACTCTCAAATCTTCACGGGCAGGCACCCCACGCGCCCAACAGAATGCCCAGGTCGGCGCCATCCACCACGCCGTCACCAGTGAAGTCAGCTGAGGAACCGGCTTGCCCCCAATCGCCAAGCAGCGTGCCCAAGTCCGCGCCGTCCACCTTGCCGTCGTTGTCTAGGTCTTGTGGGCAAGGGGGTGCAATCGGCTGAATTGAAACGTTGTCAATGCTGAGACTGAAGTTGGTGAATCCGTAGAAGTAGCCGGGCACGTATGTGGTGAACTCAATGCGGTCCACGCCTTGCAGCACATTCGTCCAGGTGCGGCCCGCAGGCAGGATCGGTTCGTAAGTCACCGGATGTTCGGCACCAGCACCTCGCCAACTCGGAGGAAGCTGTGCACTGTTCACATCGGGCACGGTGGTTGAAAAACTCTTCCAAGGCATGGCGTTGGTCAGCGTGCCCAGAGATTTCCATACCTGCGCCGGGGGAGCGCCGTTGTACGAGTCATCGTCGTACAAGATGACCACCAACTCGCGAGAAACGGGGGAGCCAAAGAACTGAATGAAGTTCACCTGAAAGTCGATGCTTAGCGTCACCGGACCCTTTTGGGTGTAGTCGCCAATGAACGCTGTGTGCGTTTCATTCCTCGCGGACATTCCAAAGTTGTCTACAAAGTTGTTCCAGAAGATACGGTGCGCTGGATTGCCGCCGGTGGCTGTAACGGTGTCATAGCCCAGCAATGACCAACCTTCGGCACCGTTGCCAAAGGTGACGGCGGCTTGATTGGGTTCGCCAGCCGGAGAGACGGAAGCCAACATCAGCGCCGAGAGCGCAACGATGGAATGTGTGAAGTGGATAGGCATGCGTGGGTGCTCAGCCACAACGTACACCATTCATTGCCATGTGCCAATCAATCGCCCGTCACCAGCCCCATTTCTATTGCCAACCGCACCAAGTCCGACCTTTCCTTCAGGCCAAGTTTGCGCATGAGTCTGGCGCGGTAGGACTCCACAGACTTCACGCTCAATCCTAAGTCATCGGCCACTTGCTGGTTGGTGTATCCGCGAGCGACCTGCTGGAGGACCTCGCGCTCTCGCTCGCTGAGAGACTCTGCAGCCGTTTTGCCCGATGAGGCTGGGCTAGGAGAGAGAATCGATTCCAATGTTGCGGCGTCTCCCACGTCAATGAACACCCGGCCCCGCGCCACGGCACGAATGGCGGAGATGAGCTCAGTATCGGCCGCACTTTTGTTTACAAAGCCGCTCGCGCCCATCGCGATCGCGCTGCGCACATACGCGGGGTCGTCGTGCATGGTGACCACGATAATTCTTGCGCCAGGCACGACTGCTCGCAGGCGTTCGACTGACGCCACGCCCGAAGGGCCGGGCATGGACAGGTCCAATGTCACGATTTGCGGCTGCAGTTTGGGTGCTGATTGAACTGCTTCCTGCAGACTTCCAGATTCACCCACCACTTGAATGTCAGGTTGGGCTTCCATGGTCATGCGAAGCCCCTTGCGAACCATCGCATGATCATCAACGATAAACACCGTGATTCTGTTCATGAAGTTGACCCTGCAAGAGGTATGGAAGCATCCACTTGAGTGCCTTGAGAAGGCGTGGAGTTGATTGCAAAGGTGCCGTTGAGAAGCACAACGCGTTCACGCATGCCCACCATTCCCAGGCCGCGTCGTGCTCGCCCAGCGGCATTCAGGGCGTCGGCCATCCCTTGACCATTGTCCTGCACCGAGAGGAGCAGCCGACCGTTCGAACTGTGCAACGACACCCGCACTTGGGAGGCGCCGGCGTGTCGTGCCGCATTGGTGAGCGCCTCTTGGACCACGCGATACGCGGAGATCTCTAATGCGGGATCAAATCGGGTATTGCCGATGCGGATGTCCCGTACAACGTCTATGCCGCTGGCTGAAGAAAGGTCTTCGCACACGCGCTCAACTGCGGGGCCTAGGCCGAAGTCAGTGAGCACGCCTGGTGACAAGCCCCGCGCCATCCTTCGCGCCGATTCAACTGCCGCCACCGCCATGTGGTGCACGCCTTGCGCTCGTTCTTTGGCCTGTTCCAGTGAGCTTGAGTCACGAATGGCGCGCAGGCCCAAGAGGATGGCAGTTTGCGATTGTCCGAGTTCATCATGCAAATCGCGCGCGAGCCGAGACCGCTCTTCTTCTTGCATGCGCAGTGCCTGAACGAGCAGGGCACCGCGCTCAGAGACCAAGGCTCGTAGCGGTCGCACAACCAATAGCCAGAGCAATGGACACAAGACGGCCACCAAGACCAGTGCATCCACCAGCGACACCGCCAGAGTGCCTTGCTCCCTTGGGAAAGCCGCAGTGATCCCCAACATGATGAGCGCTTCGACGGCAAACACCACGCCTAGGACCAAGAGCAGCACTCGAATGGGAGAGATTGTGTGTGGCGAGCTCATTCCGCGTGTCAGGATAGGAAGGTTGACTGCTGCGCGTTGAATCAACTTCCCCACGCGCCCAGAAGCACCCCCAAGTCCGCGCCGTCCACGGTGCCATCGTGATTCAAGTCTGCACCTGCATCGGACGTTCCCCATGCACCCAGCAGGATTCCAAGGTCCGCACCATCCACGACTCCATCTCCGTTCAGGTCAGCAACGTTGTGTGCCGCAGAAGTCCACATGAGCGCCTCAGTGCGGCCATGTGCTAAGTGATATCCCGAACCCACCAGCGTGAATACACCGCGCTCATCCACCTGAATGTCCGCCACCGAGATCGCGGTGTACTCGGGTGTTGACAGTGCCGCTTGGAGAGAGACAAAGGATGACGGTCCCGAGGTCCAGTAGCCGGGCGTGGTGATTCCGCCGATGGTGGCATCGCCCAACACGATTCCCTGCGTCACAAGGTACGCGTGACTGAGCGTTGCACCGGGCGGATGAAGGCTCACGAAACTCTGCGGACTGCCCGCCCACATACACGCCTTGGCTCCGTCGTATGGATAGCCGGTGTAACCAACCTGCAATCCATCGGAAGCATCATTGACAAAACTGGCGCTGAATCCCGCAGGATGTAGGTCAACAAAGCTGCCGGGCGTTCCGGTCCACTTCGCCGCGTGATAGGTAGGCCCAGGGTATGGGGTAAGGATGCTCCCAAATTGGTCCGCGCCATCCAACGCCGCCAGAGAACTACTTGAGACCCCAGCAGGCTGCATGTCCACGCCAGCCGTACCGGTGCTGCCCCAGCGTACGGCGTGCCACCAGATGTTTCCCACTTCATCGTCCGTAGAGATTGAACCTCCGATGACGCCGTTGCGGACCACAGAAGCCGCGCTGTACTCCCAGCCGCTCCATTGCAAGTTGGTAAAGGTGGCTTCGGGGCCGGACCACCGTGCAGCCTGACGGGTGTAACACGTGTACCACTGACCGCCGTAGGAGCACTGGTATGGCCACCACCACCAACCCACAATTAGATCGTGCTCCATGTCACTAACGCCCCCGCCCACGGAACCTGGTGGAGTGAGATTGACTGCGCTCTCGGCAGTTCCATTCCAGATCACAGGCTGACTGAGGTTGTTGTAGCCCGCCACATCCATGACCGCCGTGCCACCCTGTTTGCCACCGCTGACGCACGTGGCGGAACTGGCTTCTGCCCACGCGGGATGCAGGTTGGTGAGAGACCAATGTGTGGGGAAAGGTATGGGTGTGCGGGTGGTGAGCACGGCTACTTGCCCCGTTGCTGCTCCACAAGAATTGGTGGCGCTGACTTCGTAAGCGCCTTCATCCAAGGCGCTGACGTTAACGATCGTGAGCGTGGGGGTGAATGCACCTGAGATCGTGCTGCCCGTACCTGTGGGGCCATTGAACACCGGGGTGCCATTGCGTCGCCATTCATAGGACATGGATCCACCACCGGTCACGATGGCGCTGAGCGTTGCAGTTTGTCCAAGCCACGCCGCGATGCTTGTGGCGGGACCCTCCACACTGGGGCATATGGCGGTGAACATTCGTTCAACTGAATTGAGCGATGTGCCGTCGGGGCCTGCGCCACCGATTGCGTAAATGTAGTTGTCGGCGCCTCGCACCGCGGCGAAGTCGCTGCGGGCAGTCCCAAGGGATGGGGCGATGGACCATGTGTTGTCGTAAAGGTTGAGTGCATGGACGGCGGCGCTGGCTTGTCCGCTGGCATTCAGTCCGCCGATGACATAGATGCGGTTGTCCGCGCCAAGCACAGCGCGGGCTCCGCGCACACCGGCTGGCAGATCAGGGACCTGGGTGGTGGACCATGTTCCAAGCGCGATATCAAAGCTCTGCACTTCCGGTGAGGCAACTGTTGAACCATTGGGCAATCCGCCAAACACCAACATGCGCCCCGCACCATCCCAGCACGCCGCAGCCTCGCGCACCGGCAACGGCAACGCTGAGAGTGTTTCCCATGAGTTTGATGAAGCTATGTACCGAGCGCAAAACCCGCTTGAACTGGAGTTCTCTCCGCCTCCCATCCAATAGAGTCGTCGGCTGCCATCCGCTGCATGGGTAAAGCCCGAGTACTGAACACCGGTGGGAGGATCAGTGAGTGAGTCCTGCGGCCCGTCCGCGATGTCGTAGACCTTGCATGGCCCCTTGTCGTCGTTGACCAAGGAGAGCCCGCCGAAGAAAACCAGTCGGCCCAAGCCGTCCACGCCACCGCCGACGGGGACCATGGGACCGATGCCATCCAGGGGTGCGGAAGAAGACCAAGTGCCATTGGTCATCATGTACACGCTGGCATCCTCATCGCTGCCATTCACCCAAGGCGTACCCCCAATGGCGAAGAGCGTGCCGTTGAGTTCTGCGCCAAAGGCGTGGCGCTTGGCGGCGGGCAGATTGCCAAAGCCGCTCCACGAATCCGCCGTGGCCGGCGTTCCCGTGGCGAGACAGCAGCCGGTCATGAGTGCAAGCGCAATTCTGCTGGGCATGTTCATGTGTGTTCCTCGCAGGTGGCGATGAAGGCCACCTAGCTTGATGTTGCAGCCATGATCGCTGCTGATTGCACATTCGGATGCCGGGGAGACTTGGACTGCTCACGAACGGGTGCCGGGCATTCCCCGGCAGTCGCGCTGAGGAGGCCCTGGTTGAGTGGGGTTCCCCTCGCGGTCGGCGCGCATTAGTGGGAGTTGCCCCGCTGGTCCGCGCGTTGGGTGACGGCGATGATTCGTTCACACTCAAACTTCCCTTGTCGGGAAGCTTGTGCGTGCGTTTTGAATCCCCACTCGTACTTCAAAGGAGTCTGTCATGCATCGCACGATCGTGGTTGGAATTGCATCTGCAGCCGGTCTCTCGGCAAGCCTTGGCGTCATGGCGTCAGTAGTCACGACGCCCACGCAGGATTCCGCAACCTTGGCAGCCGCGCTACATCCCACCGGATTGGTCATTGATTCGGTCACCATTCACAACGGCGTGCCTGGCCAGTTTGGAACCTATTCGGACTTCTCATTACCCCCGGTCACCATCCAAGACGGAGTTGTTTTATCAAGTGGCAATGTTGCGGAACTGGGACCAATTCCTGAGGCGACCCAACCTTGGTATGACCCGTCTTCGCCTCCAAGTCAGGTGAACTCCCAGATGTTTCTAGGAACCGACACGGGTGGAACACCGGAGTTTGATACCTTCGGGTTTGACCGTGGCAACATTGAAAACTTCTGGGGTTCCTACGATGTGGCTTCAATTCGCGTTGAGTTCACCTTGGACTCGCCCAGCCAGATTAAGTTTGACTTTCTCTTCGGATCCGTTGAGTTCCCATATTGGACAGGGCAGTTCACTGACGCATTCATTGTGTTTCTGGACGGCACCGACCCCGCGGATCAGATCTGCTTTGATGCCACCGGCAGCGCGGTGCAGGTGGGCAGTTCGTTTTCTGGATGGGAAACAACGGCTGATCAAAACAGCGCGTTTTCAAATCCCCACGGAATGCTGCACCACCTCACCACCACATCAGCCGTGCTGAGCGCTGGAACGCACGTGTTGATCTTTGAGGTGGGAGATGTGAATGATCAGATTCTCGACAGCGCAGTCTTCATTTCCAACCTACGTACTGGTGTCGGCAATGAAGGAACTGATCCAACTGAGGATTGCCCCGCCGACTTGAACTCAGATGACACGGTGGATGGCGCTGACTTGGGCATTCTGCTGGGTAATTGGGGAAAGGATGAGGATGGAGATTTGAACAACGATGGCACGGTGGACGGCGCAGACCTCGGCGCGCTTCTCGGCCAATGGGGGGACTGTCCTTCGAGTGTGGACCCGGACTAGCTCGGAGGCATGAGGCACGCGTGCAGGCACCGGCTGTGGTTGGCTGCGGAAAACAAGCCTCTCACCTACTTGCGAAACGCAATGAAGCATCCAATCGTGACGCATCCCAACATGAATCCCCAGGCCAAGCCTCGTGGGCCGTTTAACTTCGTAAGAACTAGGAGCCCGGCGATGACGCCCACCATCGCAACGGAGCCGCCGATGGCCATGTCGACGGGTCCCTGATCGCGGGCATAACGGGGGGTCCCCAGTTCCCACACGCCGATCACAGGACCTCGAAAATTGGCGCCAATCTTCATGGCGATGTAGGCCAACATCACCGATCCCACCACTCCAGCCAATGCAAACACCGGCCACAGCAGCACGCCTACTGAGTCACGGGATTGAAGTGCGGTCCCCGGAAACGTGGGCGGTGCACCGGTGGTGGTTGGTGGAATCGGTGCTGCACGCTGCGCTCGACCGACCACTCGTGCGTGCCACAGGATGCCGTGGACAGTTCCCGCCACCACAGCTGCAAGACACATCGTGACGAACACACCCCATGAAGGGGCATACCCCGAACTCATGGCGGCCATACACACACTGATGATGAGCGCAAGTGCCACCCACAGCGTGATGGCGAGTGCCACGGTGCCTAGGCGGGCCAACGGGTGCGGACGAGTCCCCGACATCGCGAGCAGAGTCTACTGCGAGGGCGGAAGCGCTCCGTCTTGATTGGACCCTGGTCCCAAGCGGCCCACGCGTCGCATGGCATCCTGCTCCTGCGCCCGTGCCGCCTGTGCGTCGGCGGGGCGATTGAGCCTGTCCATCACTCGCGAAAGCTTGGCCCATGCTTCGTAGTGATCTGGATACAACCTCACGGCGCTTTGAAGTTGGCGCTCGGCTTCGTGAAGGTCACCGCGTCTGAGAAAGACATCACCCAATCGTGCGTGTGCCTTGGCAACCTCACGCACACTGCGGGGATCCACACCTTGCATCGCTTGCGATTGCCGCAGCAGTCTTTCGGCATCGTCAAGCCGGTCTTCATCCAGCGCGATGATGCCCAACCCGTACACAGAGTCCGCCTCTGTAGGTACACGTCGCAGATGTTCGCTGAAGGCGTCTTGTGCGAGCGAGAGATCGCCCAAGTAGTAGGCGCTCCACGCCAATAGGTAGAAGACGCTGTCCACTTCAGGAAACGACGCGTTGGTGGCGATGACCTGTTCAAACAGTGCCCGCGCTTCGGTGTATCTCTTTTGCTTTTGGATGGCGGCTGCCAGCAAGAATGTGGATTGCGGATCTCCGGGATGTGCTTGCAAAATGGTCCGGAGCGCCAGTTCAGCCTGGTCATAACGGGTCGCACGGAGCATTTGCCTGGCAATGGCGATGCGATTGTCCGCGGGAGTGAATGTTCGATTGGGCGCGGGTGGGCGGGGCATGGCTGCAAAGAGCTCCGCACGTGCGCCCCTCGGGGCGTCCCCCGGCGGACGGTGCCCAGAGGGAGACTTGTCCTGCGGGGCCGGGCCGGAGTCCGCATTGGCCGGATGTGAGGCGGCCGCCGGTTGGCGTCGCTCGCAGCCCCACTGCAGAAATAATCCACAGAAGCAGAAAGTGCAGACCAGAATGCGTGCCGGTAGCGCGAGCATTTGCTAGATAACGAGTCTAGGGCCGAATAGAAAGGGTGCTAGATCTCGACTCGGTTGTTGGGGCTTTGCCAACGATGGGTTACTCTTGGCACCGCACATGATCCGCCCAATCTATGGATATCCAACTACGGCGGGCAGTTCCCGACCCCCCGTGAGGGCGCACGTTATCGTGGCTCTGGCAGCGCTCGGTGTGGCGGGGTTGGTCCACGCGCAGTCAGTTCAGCCCAAGGCTGGTGACCCTCTTCAAGGGCTCACTCCTGCGCAGTTGGAGCTGTTTGAAGCCGGAAAGCAAAGCTACCAGTTCATGTTCGAAGCCCAAGATGGTCTGGGGCCCATCTTCAACAAGAACAGCTGCGCCAGTTGTCACACCAATCCTATTGGTGGGTGGGGTGCCATCACGGTCACTCGGTTTGGATTTGCAGACAAGGGATCCTTTGATCCCATGTCGGAGCTTGGTGGGTCGCTGCTGCAGGTCGCGGCGATTTCACCCGAGTGCATGGAAGTGGTTCCGGGGGGGGCCAACATCACGGCATTGCGATTGACCAACTCCTCGATGGCGTTCGGGTTGATCGAGGCGATCCCCGATTCGGACATTCTTGCCAATCAAGATCCCAGCGATAGCAATGGCGATCAGATCAGTGGCCGCGCCCGAATGGTTGAGCCCATTGAGGCGCCGGGAACCCTTCGAGTGGGGCGGTTCGGTTGGAAGGCGCAGGTGGCGACGGTGCTCACCTTCTCCGCGGATGCTGCGCACAACGAAATCGGAATCACAAACCGATTCTTCCCCACGGAGAATGCCCCCAACGGAAATCAAAAGTTGCTGGAGCAATGCGACAGCGTCGCTGATCCCGAAGACGTTGCAGACCAGTCCGGTTTTGATTTTGTGGATCGGGTTACTCACTTTCAGAGGTATCTGGCGCCCCCTCCGCAAACGCCTCGGAGTGGCATGTCTGGGGAGCAGTTGTTTGTGGACGTCGGATGCGCCAAATGTCACATTCCCCAGTGGCAAACCAGTGATTCTCCACTCTTGGAGGAGGCCATCCGCAACAAGACCATCCGTCCCTATTCCGACTTCCTGTTGCATGACATGGGGTTGCTGGCGGATGGAATCGGAGACGGAGATGCGGATGTTCAAGAGCTGCGCACGCCAACCTTGTGGAATCTTCGAACGCGGGACCCCATGCTTCACGATGGCCGTGCAGCGGGCGGCAGTTTTGAAGAGCGCGTAGCGGGGCAGGGCGGTGCCATTTGGTGGCACGCCGTGGTGGCCAGCGAAGCGCGAAACTCCGGATTGGCCTTCTTTGCACTTCCCGCGCCTCAAAAGGATCTGCTGGTGGCATTCTTGGCTTCGTTGGGGCGGCGCGAGTTTGACGCCGATGGAAACGGAACGATCGCGTATGTCGACTTTTTGAATTTCAAGGCATGCTTTGGCAGTACTGGAATCAACGCAGATCTGCCATGCGCGATTCACGATGTGAATCAGGACGGAACCGTGGACGCCGTGGACTTTGCACTGTTCTTAAGCCAGTACGAGGGCACCAACCGCGACTGCGACGGGGACGGCGTTACTGATCTTGAGGAGATTCTGTTAGGCGCAGCGGACCTCAATCAAGACGGCATCCCCGATACCTGCCTGCTATGCCCAGCTGATTTCGTGCCCAGCGGCACCGTGGACGGCGCAGATCTTGGAATATTGCTGGGAGCTTGGGGAACGTCAGGGGCCGATTTAACCGGAGACAACACCACGGATGGCGCAGATTTGGGGATACTGCTCGGCGCATGGGGGCCTTGCCCAAACTAGGAGACACCTTTGAGACACACCACAATCACCCTTGGATCCTTCTCTGTTCTGGCGCTCTGCGCGGCAACTGCTTGGGCCGATGGATGGGCGACTTTTGTCAACCAGACTTCCGGGCGCTTGGTGGCAGCCGCAGGCCTGGGAAGCGCCGACCCTGAAGAAAAGGACTTCGCCTTTGGCGATCTGGACAAGGATGGCGACATCGACCTCATTGTGGTGCGCAAGTTTCCGTTTACCAACGCCACCGGCAAGCGCAATGTTCTGTTCATGAATGAAGCTGGGGTGTTGGTGGATCGCACCACCAACTACGCCGTGCAGGCTGATGATGGTGGACAGGGCTTTTTGGACATCACCAATGACCGCGACGTGGCCTTGGCCGACTTTAACAATGATGGCTGGTTGGACATTGTGACCTGCCCAGCGTTGAACCAAGCGCTGCCCAAGACCATTTCGCATCCGCGCATCTACATGAACCTTGGGAACAACGCGGGGGGTGTGTGGCAGGGATTCAGATATGAGCAGGCGCGGATTCCACAGATGCCGCAAGCCCCAAACGGCTGCGGTATCGCCGCAGGCGATGTGACCGGAGATGGGTTTGCTGATATCTACGTGGTGGATTATCTGAGCGAACAAGAAGACCGGTTGCTGATCAACAATGGCGCCGGTTTCTTTACGGACCAGACATCAACACGCATGACGGCCACCATGATTTCATCAGGATTTGGTACGTCAGGCGCCATCGTTGACATGAATGGCGATGGCGTGAAGGACATTGTGAAGTCAGAAAACGGCCCATTCAAGGCCTCGTACAACAATCCCGCGCAAGTGGGAGTCTTCAACAAGCATGAAACGGTCAGCTCGGGTTCCCATTACGGCATGTCCGTGGGAGACCTGAATAATGATGGCAAGATGGACGTGGTGGTGGGGGACGATGGTTCTGATCGCTTCCTACTCAACATCGGCAATGGCGCCGATGGCATGGCGGACTTTGAAAGCAAGACGTTCTCCTTTCAGACCGGGGGGGACGATGGATTTGCCAACAACAGCCAGATCGTTGATCTGAACAATGACGGGTTCAAGGACGTGGTGATCTGCGACGTAGACGTGGACATTGGCGGCTGCGGCCGACGGATGCACATCTATCGCAATCTGGGAAATGTGCCCAGTGTCACCCTGCAAGATCAGGGCACCTGTGGCATTCCTGCCAGCGAGTTGACGGGATCGCACGATGTGGCGGTCTTTGATCTTGACGGCGACGGCTGGAAGGACCTCATCATCGGCCGCTGTTCGGGCATCAGCATCTGGATGAATGTGCCCCCATTTGGCGCGACGGTGACGTACCCACAGGGGCTGCCTGCATTTGTGAATCCAAATCAGCAGCACGACTTCTTGGTGAAAGTCAACGTGTTTGGCGGCGGCTCAGTCGTGAATGGGTCGGTGGTGCTGCATTACATCCATCCGGATACACAGGTGGAGCACACTGTGGCGCTTCCTGCCCTTGGCGCGGATTTCTTTCAGGCCAGTTTGCCGGGTGTGGATTGCACCAAGGTGCTCAACTGGTGGATTACCGCCACGCTCTCCCCTGGAAACATTCCGTTTGCAGATCCGCCGGGCGCGCCCGGCTCACGGTATTCGTCTTTGGCGGCGTACGGAACAGAGATCACCCTGAGAGAAGAGTTTGAGTTGGGATCGGCCGGATGGCAGGTGACCAACGATGCTTCTCTGACTGGCGGCGGGTGGGTGTTGGCTGATCCAGTGGGCACGGTGGTCGGCGGACTGCTTGCGGCCCCCGAAGATGACGCCACCTCCGGCGACGGCGTGGCGTGCTTCGTAACCGGCAACGGTGTGTTTGGTGGCGCCGCATCCGCAGCGGATGTCGACGGCGGACCCACCACGCTCTCCACCAAGGCCATTAACCTGGCTGGGCAGGACGCACTGATTTCGTTTGCCGCATGGTTCTTCTGCGACGATGTGGGAGCAGTGGGTGCAGACTTCCTGACGGTTGAGATCAGCAACAACGATGGAGCGACTTGGGTCGTGGCGAGCTCGATTGCCAGCACGAGCAGTGCGTGGCAGACGCAGTTTGTCCGCGTGAGCGATTTTGTCACCCCCTCGTCGGCTGTGCGTATGCGTTTCCGTACTCAGGACTCTCCCAACAATTCCACCACCGAAGCGGGAATCGACAACTTCCAGATTGAGACCATTCTGTGCACCCCCGAGTGCCCCATCGACCTGAACGGGGACGGCATCGTGGACGGCGCAGATCTTGGACAGCTGCTATCCGCATGGGGGCCGGTCACAGGCAGTTCTGCTGCGGACTTCAACCATGATTCTGTGGTTGATGGCGCGGATCTGGGATCGCTGCTTTCTGAATGGGGTCCGTGCCCCAACTGATGACGGCGGGCAAACCGCGTCTCGGCGCCTTGAGACAGGCTTCAAAGCCTCTATACTGCTCCCCCCCTTTTTGTTGCGGGCGGCGCAGAGTGCGCTGCGTGCAACATTCATACTGAATGGAGCAATGCTGTGCGTCGCGCAAAGATCTCGATCATCGGTGCCGGAAACGTTGGAGCAAGTTGCGCCCTCTGGGCCGCAGCCAAGGAACTTGGCGACATCGTGCTGGTGGACATTGTGGAAGGCGTGGCCAAAGGCAAAGCGTTGGACCTGGCGCAGTGCGGCCCCATCGAGCGGTTTGATTCCCGCATCACAGGCGGTAGCGATTACGCCGCGACCAAGGACAGCGATGTGGTGGTGATTACGGCAGGGCTGCCGCGCAAGCCGGGCATGAGTCGCGACGACTTGATCGGCGTCAACGTGCCCATCGTGCGCGAGGTCTCCAAGAACGTGGCGCAGCATTCGCCCAACGCCGTGGTGATCATTGTGAGCAATCCGCTGGACGCCATGGTGTATGCGGCGTGGAAGGCCACGGGCTTTCCCTCGCACCGCATCCTGGGTCAGGCTGGATCGCTGGACGTGGCGCGCTTTCGCACCTTCTTGGCCATGGAACTTGGCTGTTCTGTGGAGGACATCACTGCGTTGTTGCTCGGTGGGCACGGAGATGACATGGTGCCCCTGCCGCGCTTTACCAGCGTGCATGGCATACCCATCGACCAGCTTTTGAGCGCCGAAGTCATCACCCGCTGCGTGGAACGCGCCAAAGTGGGGGGCGGCGAGTTAGTGAAGCTCATGGGCACAAGCGCCTATTACGCGCCGGCCTCAGGCACCATCCAGATGGTGGAAGCCATCGTGAAGGACAAGAAGCGCATCCTGCCTTGCGCGGCGTACTGCGAGGACGAGTACGGCGTGGCACCGGGTCAGAAGGGCAAGGGCTACTTTGTTGGAGTACCGGTGATCTTGGGAGCCAAGGGCATGGAGAAGGTGGTGAAGATTTCCATGAACGCGGATGAGCAAAAGCTCATGGCGGAGAGCGTGAGTCACGTGAAGGACCTCGTGGGCGCCGTCTGCAAGCTATTCCCCGACTTGGCCTAAGGGCGGGAGCCGCAGTCGGGCGATCTTGGCAATGCCTTGACGCGCATAGTCAATGGACTCGCCCAGAATCCGTAGCGCCTCACCGGGCGCATGGAATCCCATGGAGTTCTCCGCGTTCACTAGGTCCGCGCGCCACTGCGCCTTTCGCTGCAACTCCCGCGCTTCTTGCAACTGCGCATCTGTGGCTCCCGCTTCTTTGGCGTCCTTAATGGACAAGATGAGCTCGACCACCGCCATCTCGGCGCGGTCCAATTGAGCCTTTGTTCGGCTCTGGATGGTGTCGACTCGCGCCAGAATCTCGCTCTCGGTGTAGTTGTGGCAAGGCTGGCAGGAGAGATTCACATGCGCGAGCGGAGTCTGGATTTGGTGATCGGTGTACTTCATCGCACCCTCACGCTTGTATGGCATGTGGCAGTCTGCGCAACTGACACCACTTCGGGCGTGAATCCCTTGGCTCCAGAGTTCAAACTCCGGGTGCTGTGCCTTCAGAACCTTGGCGCCAGAATCGGCGTGAGTCCAATCACTCCAGCCCACGTCGTCGTAGTACTGCTCCATCTGCTCAGCACGAAGGCCGTTGTGCCAGGGAAAGGTAAGCCGCTTGCTTTCACCCTTAAAGTAGTACTCCACGTGGCACTGCGCGCAGGAAAGCGTTCGCATTTCTTGCCGTGAGGCCAGCGCATTGGCGTCGTACTGTGTTGCGCGCGTGCCCTTGCGCCACCGTTCAATGCTGGGCAGGTGAGGCGTCGGCGCGTCGGACGCGGCCAGATTGGCGATGCCCTCCATGAATGCCGGTCGCGTGATTCGAAGTGCCATGCTTTTGGGGTCGTGACAATCAAGACAGGTGACCGGATGCTGCACTAAATCGGTGGCATCGTGATACGAAAGTGCATTCACTTTCTCCCAACCTTTGAAGAGTTGCAGTCGCGCATTCTCCGATGTCAACGGATCAGTGAGAGTTCCAGGTGCCCCATCCGCGATGCCTGCCTCACGGTAAGCCACCACATTTGACGCATGACAATTGAGGCAGGCCCCGGGCTGGGGTCGCTGCTTCACGCGCTCAGTATCGCGCTGATCGTCAAGCATGAAGGCGTGCCCCCGACGCTCTCGATAATCCAGCGCAAACGCATAGCCGTTAAAGATGGTGGCGAGATTGGGGTCGCTTTCCAGCTTTGACTCTGCCTTGCTGGGATCCACGGGCACGATGAGCGCTTCGCTCCATTTGAATCTCGGTCGCGCATTGTCGGTGGTGCGGATATAGCCATCGAACTGCCGTGGGTAGTTCTTGCCCCATTCCGTGGGATCGATGGTGGTCTCGGTGATTTCAGCAATTCGTAGTGCTCCCACTTGTGCTTCCATCTTGCGCTGCGCGATGTTGGCGTACAGCGCCATGGCGGCAATGGTTCCCGCGCCGCACCCCGCGGCAGCGATCCAGAACACGACGGTCCTTGAGGTGCGACGGGGAGCTGGAGTGGTGTGGGGCTCTGGGTGGGGCATCGTGCGTGTTCCTAGCGGCGCGCGCCGTGGGCCACGGCGGCGTGGCAATGAGTGCACTGCAGGTCAGCGAATCCGTTGGGTGCTAAGCGCGTGTCGGAAGCAGTGCGAATGGTGTGCGTCATGGACTCGTGGCAGCGAATGCAATTGTCGTTCACCACTTGACGGCTGGACGCTGTCATTTGGATCGGTTCATGGAAGTCTTGCAGAGTGAATCCCTTTGAGTGCCGATAGCCATGCTCGGCCTTCACGTAATACTTGTGAAGCAACGAGTCATGGGGGACGTGGCAGTCATTGCAGGTGGCATACGCATGGTGGGGGCCGCCCACCCACGCGTTGTACTGGTCATTCATGACATGGCAATTGATGCACGCCGTCGGGTCGTCGGAGAGGTACGCCGTGGCCTTGGCGTAGTGGGCCGTGTAAGCCCCAGCGGCGAGGAGCGACCCGAACAATCCCCCCAAGATCGCCGCGCCGCGCCAAGGATGGCGGTAGCGAGGGATTTCAAGGTTCGGCTTCTCCATGCGTTGAGGGTATCAATCCACAGGTTCACGATGCGCCGCGTGGCGTGCCGATGAAGCATCCATGCGTCACTCGGACACCGGCAATTCCGGATCAGTTCTCTTTGATCCAGGTTGGCTCTTCCTGCTGGCTGGTTTGGTGCTGATCGGGGCGGCAGTGCTCGTACCCGCCAGTTACGACCTGTGGGTACTGCGCGCCCAACATCAGCAATTGGCTGCCCAAGAGCAGGAGAATTACAAGCGGCTGGAGGCGTACTCGCGATTCGGCGCCGACCTGCAGGCGGCGGATCCCCAGCTTGTGCGGCGATTGGCGGCATCGCAATTGAACCGGATACCCAAAGGTGAGACGGCCCTGTTGCTTTCCACCACAGCCAATCAAACCCCGCTTGAGTGGGTTGATTCCAGCGTGGAGCCGGTCATCGCCCACGTGGAACCATTCCCCGATTCGCTTCTGAGTCGGCTGACGCTGGGGCGCAAGGCGCTTTGGGTGGCGGGTGCTGGAGTGATGTGCGTGTTTCTGGGAATCCTGTTGGCGCCGCTGCAATTGAGAGTGCCCCGACACGACCTGAGCGGAGCCAGGCAACGCGCCAACAACCTTCTTGCGCGTGCCATGGTGGGACAGCAACGCGAAACCGCCCCTTCTTGACGAGCGGCGCTTTTGCAACGGTAGGGTGAGGGGCGATGCCCCGGCTACCCGACCAACTGAGCGATGAGATCCTAGAACTCCTCTTGTGCGATGGGCTCGGTCCTGCCTCTCTGGGCAGGATGCTCTCATTGTGTGGTTCCGCAGAGGCGGCGCGCCGGGCCCCCGCGAGCCGATGGCGTCAGGTGCTCGCGCCCGGGCAATCTGCGGCCCAAGTGATTCAATCGCTGGACGCCACGGACGCGTCAGAGGAGAGGCGGCGTATGTGCCAAGCGGGCTTGCGTGCCGTGGTGCTGGGCGACGCGGATTACCCCTCCACGTTGGTTCAGATTCCGGTGCCACCCATCGCGTTGTGGATGCGAGGAAGCATGAGTGCGCTGGGGTCCGTGCCGGTCGCCGTGGTGGGGGCGAGACGCTCGACGTCGTATGGAATGGCCCAGGCAGGAAGATTTGCCGGGCACTTGGCGGCTGAAGGGGTGGCCATCGTTTCTGGAGGCGCCCGGGGCGTGGATGCGGAAGCGCATCGAGCAGCCATGAGGGCGGGTGGACAGACAGTGGCGGTTCTGGGTTGTGGATTGGCCGCCACGCCCTATCCCCCGGAACATGGTGGTTTATACGAGTGCATCGTGGAATCAGGGGGGCTTCTCTTGAGCGAGTTTCCCAGCCACTGGCCGGTGCTGCCGGCAAACTTTCCCCGGCGCAATCGAATCATCGCCGGGCTGAGCGTGGCCGTGGTTGTCATCGAAGCGACCCTGGCCAGCGGCGCGTTGATTACCGCGCGCCACGCGCATGACGATCAAGGGCGCCCGGTGTTTGCGCTGCCGGGACCGGTGGATAGTTCACGCTCTGAGGGGTGCAATCGCGCCATTCGTGACAACTTGGCCACCTTGACGCTCGATCCCGCAGAAGTGGTTGATGAACTCAAATCAATGGGTGTGCTATTGGCGGCTGGCGCACGCATGGCCGCTGAGCAGAGTGAACGCCAGTCCATGACAGGGCTCCCGTGCGTGATTCAAAATGCATTGCCGGCCGTGCGCCAACTCCTGCGCAAGGAACCCACTGCAGACTGCACACGCGTGGCTGAAGTCACCGGTCTAGACGCAAGGTTTGCGCAAGTGGCGCTGACATTGCACCAGTTGGAGGCGCCCCACCAGAAGTAGCACTAGTTCCAGCCGATGGCGTAGAAGAGCGTGCTGAAGAGCAAGTCACTCAGCACCACAAAGATGACGGTCTGCACCACCGTTTCAGTGGTGGCGCGGCCCACGCCGGCCGCTCCACCCGTCACTCGAAGGCCGTTGTAGCAGGCGATCAACCCCAAGAGCAGGCCGAAGACCCCCGCCTTCAACAGGCCAGTCAAAAAGTCGCTCATCTTGAGTTGAGCGATGGTGTTGGAGACATACATCTCGTAAGGAATGCCTAGCACGGTGACGGAGAGAACCATTCCAAAAAAGACCGCGGTGAGATTGCTGATCACAGCCAGTGCCACCAAACTCACCATGGTGGCCACCAGACGCGGAAGCACCAGATAGCGAACGGGGTTAAGCCCCATGGCTTCAAGTGCTTCAATCTCTTCACCCACCACCATGGTTCCCAGTTCCGCCGCGATCGAAGCGCCGGCAAACCCGATCATGACGATGGCCGCCACCAGCGGTCCTAGCTCACGGAACACACTCACCGCGATCAGGTTTGCCACCTTGTCAGTCTGGCCGTATTGAGCAAGCGTGGGGGAGGTCTGTAGGGCAAGAATGATGCCAATGCTGCCGCTCACCAGCATCACAATGGCAATCGACCGCACACCCACACGCACAATCTGCGCATGAATGGCGTTGGCGCCGAGCCGCACTTCGCGCAATACAAAGCCGCGCCAAAACCAACCGGCGGTATCAACGCACAGCCAGTACAAGGCGCCAGTGAGGCTGAGCACCGACACCCAGAAATCAATCCACCAGTCCAGGGCCCGAATGGCGAGGCTGGGGGAGTGGGCTTGGTTGGCGGGTGCAGCGCTCACGGGGTGATGTTTAGACGGCGAGTGCTTCGTCCACGGTGGTCATCATTTTAAAGACCTCCGTGAGGCGAGATATCTCAAAGAGACCGCGAACCCGTTCATTGGCTCCCGCAAGGAACATGGGTGCGCCGGCGCGCTTTGCCAACTGCAGAGCCTGCACCATGACAGCCAGTCCGGGGCTACTGAGAAAGGCGGTATCGCTGAGGTCAATGACCAACCGCGAGGGCTTCTGTGCAAGCGCCTGTGCAATGACTTGACGCATCTTGTCGATGGAATCCGAAGTGATGTCGCCGCGCAGGTGCACGACGGCTCCTCCGGGCAGGGCGGTAGTGGTGACTTCTAACGGGCGAAATGACATGTAAAGGGCATCGTAGCCGGATTCAGAGTTGCGAGTGCAGAGAGCCGTTCGATGCCTAGGAACTAGCCTTTGCGGCGGTCTCCGCGGGGTTTGCAGATGACGCCGAGGGATGTGCATTGGGTGGTTCCACAGGGTGCTGCGCGATCCACTTCTTCCACCGTTCGATGGCTGCCATTCGCTCGCTGCGGGAGGCGTTGGCTCGGTAATCCAATGTGGTGCCGGTGATTGACCGGAGCGCCTGAATGGCGGCCAATCGAACAGCGGCATCATCTGCAGCCAGATTCTCAACCAGATAGGGCACATCCTGAAGGCACTTGGCGGCTTCAGACGCCCGAATGGCGCCCAGGCGCGCCTGCGGGGTGGGATCGGTGTAGCTGGGAGTGACGTCCGGGGCGCACCCACTCACCGCCAGCAGACCAGTCATGACACAACTACCGGCACCACCTAGAAACTTGCATCTCTGCCCGCGCATGGCGCAAGTGTAGCGGCGTGTCTTGAGGTGTTCGCTAGCATCCCATGCTTTCCCCTCTAGAGGGCGCTGATGACCACAGACAGCAACGCATCGGAAACGGTTCTCATCCTTGATTTTGGCAGCCAGTTCGCGCAACTCATCGCTCGAAGGGTGCGCGAACTCGGTGTGTTCAGCCTGTTGGTGGCGCCCGGAACACCCATCGAGACCATCAAGAAGCTCAAGCCAAAGGGAATCATTCTCTCAGGCGGACCCGCGAGCGTCTTTGAACCAGGCGCACCGAAGTGTGATCCCGAACTCTTGGAGATGGGCGTGCCGGTGTTGGGCATTTGCTATGGAATGCAACTGGCGTGTCAGATGTTGGGATGCCAGGTGAGCCCAGGAGCCAGCCGGGAGTTTGGACGGGCGCAACTCGATGTCACCGAACACCATGGATTGCTCCACGGCCTGCCATCGCGGACTGTGGTTTGGATGAGCCACGGTGACCAGGTGAAGGACGTTCACGGTTCGCTGCAGGTGCTCGCGCACACGGAGACCTGCCCGGTGGCCGCCGTGCGTCATGTGAGCAAACCCTTCTGGGGTGTGCAGTTTCACCCTGAGGTCACCCATACACCGCACGGAATAGACATCCTGCGCAACTTCCTCTACGAAGGGTGCGCGTGCACCGGTACCTGGCGGATGGCAGATTTTCTGGTTCAGGAGTGCGATCGTGCGCGCGCACTCATCGGCAAGGGCAGGGTGGTTTGCGGTCTCTCTGGTGGCGTGGACTCAAGCGTCGTGGCGGCCCTTTTGGCACGTGCGGTGGGCAAGCAGCTCACGTGCATCTTTGTAGACAACGGACTGCTTCGCAAGGGCGAGCGCGACTTGGTTGAGAGCACCTTTCGAGGCGCCTTCGACATTGATCTTCGCGTGGTGGACGCGGGCGATGACTTTCTATCTGACTTGAAAGGCGTCACCGAACCACAGGAGAAACGTCGTCTCATTGGTCACCGCTTTATTGAGGTGTTTAGGCGCGCCGCCAACGAGGTGGGGCCGGACGCCCATCATCTTGCCCAAGGCACGCTGTATCCAGATGTCATTGAGAGCGGCGCTAGTTTGGCGGGCACCGCAGCCAACATCAAGCTTCACCACAATGTGGGGGGGTTACCCAAGGAGTTGGGATTCACCCTTGTGGAGCCCTTGCGCGACTTGTTTAAGGATGAAGTGCGCCGGCTTGGCGATGTGCTCGGCTTGCCGCAGCAGATCGTGTGGAGGCACCCCTTTCCTGGCCCCGGGCTCGCCGTACGGGTGCTGGGCGAAGTTACTCGCGAGCGCTTGGACATTCTGCGGGAGTGCGACGAGATCCTCTTGGACGAGATCGTGAGTGCAGACTTGTATCGCGCGACCAGTCAGGTGTTTGCCGTGCTGCTGCCCGTGAAGAGCGTGGGGGTCATGGGGGATGGCCGTACGTACGACTCCGTGGTGGCGCTCCGCGCGGTGACCACGGAGGACTTCATGACCGCCGATTGGGCTCGTCTGCCCCACGATGTCCTCGCACTCATCAGCAATCGCATCATTAATGAAGTGCGGGGCGTCAATCGCGTGGTGTATGACATTAGCAGCAAGCCGCCCGCCACCATTGAGTGGGAGTAGCGCAGCGCCCGATACGCGCTCTAGCCGCGAGCCGCGCCGCCCACCCGCTGCAAGGCAACCTCAAGAGTCGAGCAAACGGTGTCGACCTGATCCTCAGTCATTCGATTAAAGAGTGGGAGCGCGATCGTGCGACCCGAAGCATTCTCTGCGACCGGAAAGTCACCAGGCTGGTGCTGCGCGGCCATCCTTGCTTGCGGCAAAAGCGACTGCGCGGGGTAATAGTTGGCGGCGCCAACATCCTGCCGATGAAGCACCGCGATGACGGCATCGCGATCCTGACTGGTGAAGCGTGAACTCAGCCGAACCACAAAATTGGCCCAACTGATATTGGCGCCTTCAGGAACCGTGGGCAACTGCACCTCTGGGTTGGCGGCCAGACGCCGGATGTACGTGCCAACGATGGCTTGCCGTCTTGCGATCGTCTCGTCAAGACGCCGCACTTGCGCCACTCCGAGGGCCGCACACATTTCAGGCATGCGGGCGTCGTAGCCAGAAGACACGCATTCAATGAGCGAACCCAAATCGCGCGATTGCCCCGCGAAACTCATCCGGTCCACACGCCCTTGCTGCCGGATGGCCCGGCAAGCTGCGGCTAGGCGATTGTCATGCGTCACAATCATCCCGCCTTCGCCAGTGCACACCGCACGATTGGTCCAAAACCCAAAGCATGCCAATCGGCCGAATCGACCCGCATTGTCATTTCCAAAGGTGGTGCCGATGGCTTCGCTGGCGTTCTCCACCATGGGCAATTCCATGCGTGTGCACAGCGAGATGAGTTCAGGCAAGCACGCAGGATTGCCAAAGGTGAGCGCAGCCAACATGCATTTGGTGCGCTTGCCGATGGCTTTGAGTGCCAATTCGGGATCCATGTTCAGGCTCAATGGATCCACGTCAACAAACACTGGGGTGGCCCCAAGATTGAGCACACTGTTGAGCATGGAGCTAAAGCCGAACGCTGGCACCAGCACTTCATCCCCTGGTCCTATGCCAAGCGAACGCAGCGCAATCTCAATGGCGGTGGCGCCGCTGCAGATTCCCACGGCGTGAGGTCGGCGCGCGCGCTCGGCGCACAACTGTTCAAACTCGAGCACGAACTGCCCCATGGTGAGTACGCCGTTGCGCAGCGACTCGACCACGAGGCGAATGTCCTCTTCTTGAATGTCGGGTTGATTCAGGGGAATCACGAGGAAGGCTTTCCAGAAGCGGCCGGTGCGCCTGAGATCCTAAGAATGGCGTCGGCAGTCTTGTCACGTCGCTTAATGAAGAACCACGCGGCCTGTGCGGCACGCATGGATTCCAAATCTCCGCCACCCGCTGCAGCTCGGCCCAGCACGTCCAAGTCATCGTCAGTGAGCGGGGCATTGGCGCGCGCCAGAATCATGCAGGCCAGACTCTCACCTGCTCGCGGAAGGTTCCCGCGGAGCGACCGCGCGATGTCCGCACCTTCGGGAGCGCCACTGTCGTACACCCCCGAAAGCAGCGCCACCGCAAGCCCCGGATTGTTCTTGCAGCGGTCCACCAACGCTCGCACGGCCGCCGGATCAGTGCGCATGAGTTCGCGAATGGCAAGCGACACCAGAATCGGGCTGGGACGATCTTCAGGTGCCGCTGCTTCAGTGGCTGCCAGAATGAACTTCCACACCTTGGCCGCCTGCTCAGGGGGGAGCGTTCGCGCACGCAGCATGGCCCACTCCCCGCTCACGGGGTGTCCCGCTTGCAGCAGGCCGATGAGAGCACCGGAAGGATCGCCGGGTGCGCGCAATGCTTTGCCCGCATTGGCGATGGCGTCCAGCACCGCCGAGCCATTGCGGATCTGCTCAAAAGCACTCGCGGGCACTGACTTTTCATCTGCCGCCAGAAGTTGCAGCCCTGCCCGCACCAACTGCGGTTGTGTTCGGCGAGCGGCCACGCGATCTTGCCAGGCTTGAAGTCCTGCCGCCGGAGAAAGCGTCAGCGCTGCACCCACAGCCGCCAATTGTGAATCATCAGAAACGCCGGCGGTGTTTGCCATGGCCAACACCGGGGGAATGGCTTGTTCAATCTCAAAGACCACGCTGCCTTCAGCCATGGAACGCACCACATCGCTGCGCATGGGCTCTGGCATCTTGCTCCATCGCTCGAGAAACGTCTGCCAGGGCTCGGCGTCGCCCTTGCTGAGCAAGAGCAGCGATGCGATCCCCGCCATCGCGGGATCTTCATGAGCAGCAATGCTTCGAATGAGCGCCGGGTCCCACGTCGCACCGCGCCGATCCTGTTCACCCACCAAGGTAAGGATGGTGGCAGGATGGAGATCGGGACTGGCCAAGATCAGTTCAAGTGGAGTACCGCGCAGCAGCCCCGTGGCATTGGATTCTCGCACGGCCACTCCACGCTCTTCCGCAGTTTCGAGTGCTACAACCGCGGCGGCGTCCACGCTCTTGCCACCCTTGGCGAGACCGCTACCCAAGATTCCATAGATGCGCGTGGCCGGTTGGCTACTTTGCATCATGGATTCAAAGAGCGGAAGGAGGGCCGGGTCTTGGAGTGAAGCGATGGAGCCCACCAACGATGCGGTCCCTGGACGCTCTCCAGAGACCGCGTCCTTGAGCAGATTTACTGAAGACTCGTAATAGTCGACCTTGGGGTAGAACTGCGCAGCGCAGGGAGCCGCCATCGCCCAAGTGACGACCAGCACGGATGCAATCAGGCATCGAACCTGCAATGGGAGCATTCGGAGAGTCTAGCGAACGCTCTTGGTGGCACGCTCCGCTGAACGCCTTACGGTCTCCACCAATTCACGAATCGATCGTGCTCCGCATGGGCAGTCTCCGGGGCGAAGTTGGTGCCCGCGCTGAAGCATCTGCGAAACTCTCTCGGAAGCGGCGTGAGCGGTTGAATGTGCCGTTCGACCCAAATGGCGGGCAATCTCCGGAAAGCTCATGGTGGTTAACTCACGAGCCAAGTGCACCACCACGCTCCGGGCCAAAACCACGCGGCGGTGCCGAGAGTTGGCGGTGATTTCGTCCCGTCCTACCCCGAGCGCTTGGCATGCGGCGTCCACAATGCAACCGATTCTGGGTGGAGCGCCCCGACTTGCAGCGAATCCCGCACTCAGGGAGCGTTCCACCAAGGCCAGCCCCGCGCGTGGGGAGTCTTCGACCAGCATCACCGCGGCCACCCGAGCTAGAGCGCCCTCAATCTCCCGCACTGATCCAAGCACGCGGTCGGCCACGGCTGCCACCGCTGTCTGGTCCAACTCCAACCCGCGACGAAGAGCCATGCGCGCCACCAGAGTCTCTCGGGTCTCGCGGTCTGGAGGGTCCACTTGCACCACCATGCCGCCCAGGAAACGGCTCACCAGCGCTTCGCTGAAGCTGGCGAGGGCACGAGGGTGGGCGTCAGTCACAATGGCCACCCGAGCGCCAGCTAGGCCGATGGCATCGATCGTGTGCAGGAACTCCGTCTGGGTGGCGCCCTTGTTGCTCAAGAAGTGCACATCGTCAATGGCTAGGAGGTCAAGCTTGCGAACCCTAGCGCGAAAGGCATCCACTCCACCTCCCTTTACAGAATGGATGTACTCATTGGTGAATTGCTCACCGGTGGTGTATCGGATGCGCTCTTGTGGACATCGGCTCCGGCGCTCGGCACACAGGGCCTGCAGTAGGTGAGTCTTGCCTACGCCGCAGCCGCCGTGCAACAGAATGCTGCGAATGCCCCCCAAGGTGTCGTCAGCCAGCCTTCGTGCCGCCTCAAAGCCCACGCGATTGCAAGTTCCTACGACAAAGTCATCAAAGCGGCGCCACTTGGGGGTGCTGGGCGAGGGTGGCGATTTGGGATCGGTAGACACAGGAGTGGCGGCGCCGGGTCCTTGGCGCGCGCCACTGGTGGAAAGAGGCGGCTCCGCCGCCAGCTCCGGTGCGCGATCCTGGGTGGAGATCTGCACATCGGTGATGCCGGTCACTTCCGCAGCCACGGTGCAGAGGTCCGCCCGGAAGTGTCGCTCGATCCAGTCCGCTGAGAACTTGTTTCCCACCTGCACCTGAAGAGTCTGTCCCTGAATACTCAGTTGGGTGTGCTCATGGAACCACATCTGGTAGCGATGGGCCCCCAGACGCGCAGCCAAGCGTGTTTCAATTCCCGCCACCGTGGCGTCTTGTGAGCGTGGATGAGTGGAGTGGCGGGACACGGCATCCTTCGGGGCGAGCCGCAAGGCGCGCCGATCCAGTCGGGAAGTGGACACCCCACCGCGGCCGAGCCGCAGTTTTGACAGGGGAACAACACTGTGCTTCGAGTCCATCCGAGTCCGCGCTGAACCAGCGCAGAGGGGAAAGCGGTTCCGCCCTAGCGGCAGTCCACTGATCCGGTTCCACCGGGTGGAGAGCCGCCGAAACGCCACATGGGCGACGGCCGCCAAACGCCTTGCATCCTGCAGGGCGAGGCGAAAGGTAGCCGATCGTTGCGCCAACGCAAGCGCCTAGACCGCGCAAGATGGTGCGGCGTGCACGCAAACCTTTGTGGCAGCGGCGCTCACAAGATTTACAAAAAACTCATCCACGGTTTGGGTGCCTGAGTGTCCATTCACTGTGGACAACTCGCTGCACTTGACAGCGGACACACCCATGCCTCTCGCTGTTGCTTGGTGGTGAACCCCGCTTTGCGATACAGATTCACCGCGGGCGTGTTGGAAATGTCAACGGCCAACTGTACGAAGTGTGCAGAATGTGCGGCAGTTTCAGCCAATCCATGCGAGAGCATGATGGCTCCCAAACCGGCACCGCGCGCTTCTGGCGCGAGACCCAAGTAAATCACGTCAACGGAATCGGTGGCTGCGCTCGGCGAAAGAAGCATGGCACCCACCGGATTGGACTGGTGCCGCAAGATTCTCCACAAACTTGTATCGCCATCACCGGACTGAAGATGGCCCTCCAAGATGTCGCGGCTGGTGCGCATGGAGGCAAGGCCTGGGCAGTCAAGCGTTCCAACAAAGGTCCGCTGGAGCAGGTCCATCAGAAGTGAGGACTCGCGGGTACTCCAGCGGTCGAGCGAATACCCGCTGGGAAGCGCCTTCGGCGCGGCCGCAGCCGAGCGAAGATTGCGCCTTTCCATGTAGTCAAGATTGGCCAGGCGCTCAAAGCCGCCACCTGCCAGCGCCCGCCGCCGGGCCAGTTCGCTTGGGCGGGGAAGGCTCTGCAGCAAGGAGAGCGACCCTTCAGCTTTCAGATCCTGGCAGGCCTGCCTGAGCACTGCGGCGGACAGGGACACATCGTCCCCGTTGGGACCCACGCAGAACAGGGTGGCTGCAGTCCGACCTGGGGAGGGCACGACCAGCACCGAGGCTGCGATCTCGCCACTCTCGGTGTGTGCCGACCAGAGCAGAGACAGATCCATGCCCCGAGCCCCGGCGCGCCGCTCAAACCCGGCGATCAGGGCAACCGCTTGGCCTGTTGCTGCGGACAGAGCCCGAGACCGCAATTCTGGCGGCGTTCTTGCAAACGTCAACTCCCCCCTGGGGGGTCTCTGAAACAGGTGGCGGATGGGCATGGGGGCATCCTCAGCGTATCGCCACCGCACCCCCTGTAGAATGTGAAACCATGATCCGCTGCTTTGCCATCGTGCTCCCCGTGCTCCTGATGTTTGCCGCCGCGCCTCACCTGGCGCCGCCCGATGCCGGAACTGCCAAGCCCAAGGATCCGGTGCGTCGCGTGGCCACACCCACCAAAGACGACCTGCAACTGCGCCCAGGAGCGCTCACCCTGATCACGGACGCCCCCAGCGGTCAACCCTATTGGGTGTTTACGTATTCGGTGTTGAACACCACCGGGCGCACTCAGAGGTTCACTCCGCGCTTTGAACTGGTGACCGGCGAAGGGATCATTCTTAGCGCTGGCAGCGATGTACCCCCGGAGGCCCAACGCCGATTGCAGCGCGTGCTCGGCAAGCTTGAAGCCGCCGATCAGTTTCAGATCATGGGGGACGTGCTCGAAGGGGAGGCGAATGCCAGAGAAGGTTTCGCCGTGTGGCCCGCCAACAAGGGGGACGCCAAGGAGATGCAGCTGTACATCACGGGCTTGAGCCGGGCGATGGACCGCGAGGTGGACCCTGCGACCGGCAAGTCGATCACGCTGCGCCGAGTGCTGGAGCGCAGGTACAGCCTGCCGGGCGTTCCCGACCCCCGAGTGGTTGTTGAAGCCCCGTTCATCAGCGAGACTTGGGTGATGCGTTGAACTGGGTATCTGTGACCCGGGCCCGACAGATCGGCCGATAACGGGGCGGTTTTCAGCCCCACAACTTGGTCAATCTGGTGAACGCAAGGCGCTTAGGCGCTTGAGAGCAACCCTGAGTATGGCTACACTGCGCGGTTCTTCACCATAAGCAGGAGACTTACGCAGTGGCACACAAGAAGGGCCAAGGCTCTACTAAGAACGGTCGCGATTCCAACCCACAGTTCCGTGGGATCAAGCTGTATGGCGGTCAAACCACCAAGGCGGGATCGATCATCGTTCGCCAGTGTGGCACCAAGTACCGCGCTGGATATCTGGTGCACTTGTGCACGGATCACACGCTGATGGCGCTTGCGGTGGGAACGGTTCGTTTCCGCGGTCGCACTGTTGACGTGATTCCGTCTGATCCATCCACTCCCCGGATGGCGATTGATCGCGCCTAAGGCGCGCCGATGAACGTCTTTGTAGACACAGCTGTCATTACGGTCCGCTCTGGGAAGGGCGGTGACGGTTTGTCGCATCTGCGTCAAGAAAAAAACATGCCCAAGGGTGGGCCCGACGGTGGCGATGGCGGCAACGGCGGCAACGTTGTGGTGGTGGCCGACCCGCACTTGGACACGCTGGTGGAGTTCAGCTATCGCGGGCACTTCTTTGCGACCAACGGACAGAATGGCCAGCCCAAGAGTTGCTTTGGCGCTGCGGGGGAAGACTGCACCGTCAAGCTGCCCGTGGGCACTCTGATCCACGACGCCGAAACGGATGAGTTCATTGTGGATCTCAGCCAGCCGGGAGAGCGCTTTGTGGTGGCCAAGGGTGGCAAGGGCGGGCTGGGCAATGAACGCTTTAAGGGTCCTCACCACCAGACGCCCACCGAATGCACCCCTGGTGAGGCCGCGATTGAGCGCAGGCTGAGACTTGAACTCAAGTTGATCGCCGATGTCGGGTTGGTGGGCTTGCCCAACGCCGGCAAGAGCACACTGCTGCGTGCCGTGAGCCGTGCCAACGCCAAGGTGGGGGCCTATCCGTTCACAACGTTAAGCCCGCAATTGGGAATCGCCGAGTTGGGGGGTGAGCGCCGCTTGGTCTTTGCCGACCTTCCTGGCTTGATCGAAGGTGCGGCGCAGGGCGCCGGGCTCGGGCATGACTTTCTGCGGCATATTGAACGCACGCGGATCATCGTGCACGTGGTTGATATCGCACCACTTGACGGTGTGGATCCCGTGCTGAGCTATCAAGTGATTCGCAATGAATTGAATGAGTTTTCACCGGAGCTGGCAGAAAAGCCAGAGCTGGTGGTGTTGAACAAGATTGACCTGCTGCCCGACGAAGAGCGGCAAGCACGCATCGAACGATTTGCGGGTGCGATTGGCATGCGCCGCGGCGAACAGCCCTGCTCGATTTCGGGAGCGACCGGCGATGGAGTGCGCGCCATGCTGGAAGCGGCGTGGAAGATTGCGGAGAAGGGTGAAGTCCGCACGTGGCGGCGCACGGCGCTACCGGCACAAGAGTAGATAGCGCTCAAAGAGTGCCACAATGGGGTCGTGCCAGGTGTCGGCAAGCGCTACGCCAGCCAGCTCGGCAGCGAGATCGGTTTGATCGGTGAGGCGAATCACCCGTCCCCCTCCGGCGCGGGCGATTTCTGGAAAGTGCTTTGCTTCTTCGCGCGTGGGATTGCGCGCGCTGATGACGAATGTGGTGATTCCGATCTGCTTGCCAGCCTTGGCAAGATCCACCGATGCGGCGCCAAAACCTGGGTGAGGGGGTGCGTCGCCCACTAAAACCAAAACGCGTTGCGCGGCCTCCTTGGTACGCCACGAAAACTGAGTAAAGGCAATCTTGAGCGCGTCGTAGACCATCTCTGGTTCGTCGCCTCCGCCATCGGCGCGCAGCTTCCAGAGATTCATCTGCGCGTGCGTTCGGTTGTTGGTGAAGTCGGAGGCCTTGGTGGTCCAATCGTCGCCACGGTCGCGAAAGCCCACGACCCCCACGCGCGTGCCACCCGCGGCGTCACCCACAAAGAGCATGACATCGCTGATGCCCGCTTGCGCTTGCGCCAATTCGCTAGACATGCTCGCCGTGCAATCAATGGCAATGGCCAAGTCAATCGGCTTTTTGAATGCGGACTCCAACGCGGTGGTGAAGCGCACAAACTCATCGGACGAGAGCTTGGAAACCGCATCACTCGGCGATGCGCCGGGTGCACGTGTGAGTGATCCACCCTCCAGCGTGAGGGACATTCGATTTTTGTTAAGCCAGGATCGCCACTTGTAGTCCACGCGCAGATCGGGGCCACCGGTGAGTGCGGCCAATCGTGGCGACAGCGCGCCGGCATCCTCTCGCTCCAGGCGCGCAACAACGGAGAGAAACGTTTCGCGGGCCAGCGACGTGAGCGCCTTGGTGGAGCGCTTTTGCTGGTCCAGCGCGGCCACCACTTCGACTCCCAGCAATCGTTCGGTGGGTGACTCAGACTTCAACAACTGTCGCGCGCCGCGTTCCACCCGTTCAGCATCCACGGGCCAGTTGCACCGCAGCATGGTTCTGATGACCCGGCCACTGGATTCGCTCGCCATCGCGGCGGCGAGCGGGGGGGCGCCGATCCTGTGAAGCCCCAGCACCGCCGCGGCACGGACGCGTTCATCCTTGTCTGTGGCCAGACGCTCAAGACGCTGCATGGAAGGCTTGTCGTTGGGCCACCGCTCAGATCGTTGCGCCGCAAGGAGCCTTCGCACCCAGGAGGAGTGCGTGCTGAGGGTGTCCAAGACTCCTGACTCTTGCGGGGTCGGTGTGGTTGACTCGGCCACTTCGCCGGAGGGCGTGGGCGCGGTGAGGCCCGGTGGTGCGGGCGGGACCGGTGGCCTTGACGAGGGTGGCACCCCGAACGTGTGAGCACCGATGAACAACCATGTGGCCACAGCGCCCAGCATGCCGTCAATCTCCGTGCGTTTTGCGCAGGCGAGGTGAGAGGCGCAGCATGAGTTGAACGCGCTCAAACTCATCAAGCCAACCCTGCGCGGTGTGAGCGGCTTCGTGCGGATCAACGTGGGCGGTGGGCAGCGGGCACGTTCCACCCAGTTGGCGCGCCGCCATGGAGCGATACCGTGCGAGCGTGCGATCACCCAACAGAGAGCAGAACTCAAAGTCCTCGGCGGTCCAAATGACCGTGGGCACGCGCGTACCCGCGTTGATGCGCACTCGCGACACCAATTCCGGATGATCACTTTGCTCTAAGAATCGAACGTCTGCCACAGGGCACGCTGCGCCGATCGCCGCGAGCATGGGGCACTGCACCGCGCAGTCGCCGCACCATGCGCCGGTGATCACCAAGACTGGCATGGGGCGCTCAAAGGTTGCGAGCAGTTCCTTCTGCGCACCGGTGAGTTCGGCATTCTTGATGTGGGTGCCCCACGTGGCGGTGCGCGCATGATGGCGCTGCAAGTACGCAGCCCATTGGAGTCCAAGCCCGTGTTGTTGCTTTAGAAAAGTGGATTCCATGGCTGAGATGATCAGGTGCGTTCTTTCAGTCCGCGCAACGCGTCAAAGGCTTGTAACGGAGTCATCGAATCAAGGTTGAGGTGTTGCAGCATGATGATGGCAGGATGGGGTTCCACATGTGCAAACAGAGGCATGTCTGCCGCGCCGAGTGAACCAACGTTGGCGCTCGCGCGCGGCTGGGTGCGCGGCGGTGTGGCGTCACCTTCAAGCAGCGCCAAGACCAAACGAGCTCGCTCCACCACGGAAGCCGGGACGCCAGCCAGTTTGGCCACGTGAATACCATAGCTGCGGTCCGTGGCTCCAGGCATGATTCGGTGAAGGAAGATGATGTCGTCCTTCCATTCGCGCACAGAGACATGCAGGTTGCACATGGCTGAAAAGCGCTCAGGCAGCTGTGTGAGCTCGTGGTAATGCGTGGCAAAGAGCGTTCGCGCACCCACAACGGCAAGGTGTTCAGCAATGGCCCAGGCCAAGCTGAGCCCATCGTGCGTGCTGGTGCCGCGCCCGATTTCGTCCAGCACGACCACAGACTTTGCGGTGGCGTGATTGAGGATGCGGGCGGTCTCGGTCATTTCCACCATGAACGTGGATTGGCCGCTATGCAGTTCATCGCTGGCGCCGATGCGAGTAAAGATGCGGTCAGCCAGCCCGATCACCGCATGCTCAGCGGGCACAAAACTGCCCACATGTGCCAGCATCACCGTCAGCGCAACCTGTCGAATGTAGGTGGACTTGCCTGCCATGTTGGGGCCGGTGATGAGCGCCAGTGTGGCGGGCTGAGTGGCCGTACCCAGCGTTGAGTCATTGGGTACAAAGCGCTCTCGTAGAATCTCATCCAGAACAGGGTGGCGGCTGGCCTTTAGCTCCAGCATGGCACCCTCAACCAACTCAGGACGTACCCAGTGTCGTTGTGCCGCGGTCTCGGCCAACGTGGCAATGCAATCAGCATGCGCCACGGCATCCGCGAGATCAGCGAGAGCAGTCAATTCCTTAGCCGCTTGGGCGCAGAGATCCTCAAAGAGCGCTCGTTCACGTGCTACGCCACGGCTCTCGGCAGAGAGCACCTTGTCCTCAAATTCTTTGAGTTCGGGAGTGATGTATCGCTCGGCGTTGCGCAGCGTTTGCCTTCGCGTCATCGTTGCTGGCACTTTGGGTGCGTGCGCGTGCGTCACTTCTATGTAGTAGCCAAAGACTCGGTTAAAGCCGATCTTGAGGCTGGGGATCTGCCATTCGCGGGCGAGCGTCTCTTGGTAGCGGGCCATCCATTGGTCGGCGTCTCGCTGCAATGTGCGAAACTCGTCCAACGCGGCGTCAAATCCTTCGCGGATGAGACCGCCCTCGCGCAGGTGAGCGGGGGGCAGGTCCACACACGCGCGCGCGATGCTGGCCGCGACAGGTGCGAGTGCTGCCGATGCACTCTGCACGCGCGTGCGCAGCGCCTGGAAGCCGGGCACGTCTCCGAGCGCTTCCTGAATGCTGGGGGCTTGCCCCACTGACTTGCCCAACGCCACCAGATCCCGAGGCGTTGCTCTTCCAAGCGCCATGCGCCCAGCGATGCGCGCGACATCCTGCACCGGATCCACAGCGGCGCGAAGTTCACGCCGCATGCGCTCATCGGCAACCAATGCGGCAATCTCCGCTTGACGGGCCTGGATGGCCGCCATCGTTGCCAACGGAGCGCAAAGCCATTCGCGCAGAAGGCGTTTGCCCATCGCAGTGCGGGGACGGCCGAGCACGGAGAGAACGGTGCCCTCGGTGCCTCCTGAACGCAGGGTGCGTTCAATCTCCAAACTGCGAAGCGTGGTGGCATCGAGCAGCAGGTGTGCAGAAGAGCCGATCCGCCGGGGGGTGCGTAGGTGCGCCAAGGGTCGCGCGTGGGCACGCGAGCCTCCGCTGGGTGATGCGGGGTCCGCTTGAACGCCTCGCTGGGTGTCCAGCAGGTACCGCAAGAGAGCTCCTGCAGCGGTGGTGCTGGGATCGTCGTCATTCAGGTCAAAGGCGTCCAGGCGCACAACGCCGAAGTGCTCCTTCAGAAGGGCAGCGGCATCCTTGGGGCGGAACATCCACGCTGGAAGATCGTGTGCCGGGCAGAGGGCCTCTCGACGAGCTCTGGCCAGCGGATGTGCGGAGTCCAAGTCAACGGCTTCAGGCAGAAGCAGTTCGCGCGGCCCCACCCGCGCCAGCAGGTCTTGCAGTTGTAGGGCTGGAGCCTCCTCCACCTGAAACTCCCCGGTGGAGAGTTCTGCCACGGCAATGGCGGCCACGGCCCCCGCGCCTTCGCCTGAAACGAAGGCGGCGCAGACCCGGTTGCACGCGCCATCCTCCAGCAGGGACTCATCTACCAGCGTGCCCGGTGTGAGTACCCGGGTAACGCCCCGTTCAACCACCCCCTTGGCCTGTGCAGGATCTTGAAGCTGCTCGCAGACCGCCACGCGGAAACCCTGGTCAACCAGTCGACGAAGATAGCCCTCCACAGCGTGGTAGGGCACACCGGCCATGGGCTGCCCCTTGGTGCGTTCCGTCAGTGTTATTCCGAGCGCGCGATGCGCCGTTACCGCGTCCTCATCAAAGAGCTCATAGAAGTCCCCCATGCGGAAGAGGAGCAGGCAGCCCGGGTGCTCGCGCTTGAAGCGGTCGTATTGCCGCATGGCCGGCGTGTCGCGATTGGGGCGCGGCACAGCCGATTCATTGCCAGTGGAGTGGATGAGGCTCGAACTCACAACCTCCTCGATGCGACCGAGGCGCTCTTCCAATTGAGCTACCACCCCTGAAAGGGACGAACGGCGAAGTCTAGTTGCCCTGGGCGTATGCGGCAAGGGCGATTGAAGTAGAGTTCCGGGCCTACGCCTATGGGAAGCACCGGTTGGCTCATCCTCTATTGCTTGGCCATCGTGAGTGCCTCGTTGCTGGGCGGAGCCATCCCCGCCATGGTGGGGCTCAACCACCGCAGGCTGCAGTTTGGACTGAGTTTTGTCTCCGGTGTCATGCTTGGAGTGGCGTGTTTTCACATGCTGCCACATGCCGCCATGGCGCGGCTGGAGAGCATGGGTCAGTCAGCGCTGGATGATGGCCACGGTTTTCTGGACCCCATCATGTTGTGGATGGTGCTGGGGTTTGCCGCCATGTTTTTCTTGCAGCGGTTTGCCCACTTTCATCAACACGAGTTGCCGCAACCGGCTTGCGATAGTCCCGAGCATGGCCACGCGGGTCATCATCATCCGTCGCCCCCGGGCGTTGGTCGGCTCACTTGGGCTGGCGCCGCAGTAGGACTGAGTTTGCACTCGCTGATGGAAGGTGTGGCGCTGGCTGCCAGCGTGGCTGCGGCGACTGAACTTGAAGGCGGAATCGCGCCCACGCTGGCAGGATTGGCCACGTTTCTGGTGATTGTGTTGCACAAGCCCTTCGATTCGCTCACGCTTGGCACCCTGGTGAAGGCCGGCGGGGGAACCAAGGCGCAACTGCTAGCCATGAACACCGGTTTTGCGGCGCTGGTGCCAGCGGGAGTACTGCTCTTCATGGTGGGAGTGCGAGCCTCGGGGGACGCCGGCGCGGTGGTTCCCTACGCGTTGGCATTCTCGGCGGGCACCTTCTTGTGCATTGCCGCAAGCGACTTGCTGCCTGAAGTGCAGTTTCATAGGCATGATCGCAAGGGGCTCTCCGCAGTCTTTGTGCTGGGTTTGGCGATGGCCTGGGGTATGGGTCGACTGGAGGCAATGGCGCACGGAGCGCACGACCACGCCGGGCACGACCACTCCGGGCACGACCACTCCGGGCACGACCACTCTGGGCACGATCATGCTGGCCACGACCATCCCCCAACGGAGCCCCACCCATGAAAGCAGAACGAGTGCTCGCCGAACTCAACCGAATTCGCAGTGATTTGGACAAGGATCCCAAGGATCTCGAGTGGTTTACCTTGCACCATGTGTTCTGCTTTGTGTCCTACAAGATGGGTGAGTTTCAGCGGTATCTGGATGAAACCGTCAAGCCCGGCGAAGAGCCTGAATAACGCTATGCCCGAGTACAAGTCAACACTCAACCTGCCCAAGACCAACTTTACCATGAAGGCAAACTTGGCTCAGGCCGAGCCACAGACGGTTGCCAAGTGGCAGCAGGAGGGGATGTATCAAGCGGTGCTCAATTCGCGCCGTGACGCACCCACGTTTGGTTTTCATGATGGTCCGCCATATGCCAATGGCTCGATCCACATTGGCCACCTGCTGAACAAGGTGCTCAAGGACTTGGTGGTGCGCAGCAAACTCATGGAAGGAATGGCGTGTCCCTACGTACCCGGATGGGATTGCCACGGGCTGCCCATTGAGCACAAGGTCGTGACGCAGATGCAAGAGAAGGGCAAGCTTCAGAAGGTGATGGAGCTGCCCGATGATCAGCGCCGCATGGTGATACGACGTGAGTGCCGCGCCTCAGCCGAAAAGTTTGTGAAGCTGCAGGCGGGGCAGATGGAACGCTTGCTGACTTTTGGGGACTATCCGCACCCCTATCTCACAATGGACGGCGCGTACGAAGCGGCGGTGCTGGAAGACTTTGCTCTGCTGCTGGAGCAGGGGCTGGTGATTCGTGCGCTCAAGCCGGTGCATTGGTCCATCGCCAACCGAACAGCATTGGCGGAAGCAGAACTGGAGTACGAAGATCGCCAAGACCCCTCAGTATTTGTGGACTTTGCGGCCGTGGACCGGCAGGCGTTGGAGGGCGTTTTTGGCCAAGAGCTGGACGTCACGCCATCGTTCATGATCTGGACCACCACGCCGTGGACACTTCCAGCCAACCTGGCGATTGCGGTTCATCCAGAACATTCCTACGCACTGGTTGAGGTGGACGGGAATCTCACGGTGCTCGCCGAAAAGCTGGTGGCCAAAGTTACACAAGGCGCGGACGCTTCAGCAGCACGCGTCCTGGGAATCGTGCCAGGAGCGGCACTGGTTGGTTTGGAGTACGCGCATCCATTTTGTGAGCGGACTGGCAAGCTCGTTGCCGCGGATTACGTGACGCTTGAAGATGGCACCGGTTTGGTGCACACCGCTCCTGGTCATGGTGTGGATGACTACCGCACCGGACTTCGCGAAGGGCTGCCGATCTACTGCCCCGTGCGCGATGACGGCACCTACGACGACTCCGTGCCTGAATGGCTTCGCGGCAAGAGCGTGTGGGACGCCAACGCGTTGGTGGTGGAACACCTCTCGGCAAGCGGGCACATGTTTCACACCGCCACGATCTCGCACAGTTATCCCCACGATTGGCGGAGCGGAACGCCGGTGATCTTCCGTGCCACGGAACAGTGGTTCATTGGCGTTGACCGGGCTACGGTGAGAGACGGCGCGTCGCTACGCGAGTTGGCGCTTGACGCCACCGCCAAGCATGTTGACTTTGTGCCCGCGTGGGGGCGCAACCGCTTGCGCGGGATGCTGGAGTCGCGCCCGGATTGGTGCATTAGCAGACAGCGCGCGTGGGGGCTGCCGATTCCGGCATTTGCGCTGTCAGATGGCACGCAATTCATGACTCCAGCCAGCGTGCGCGCAGTGGCGGCGCGCTTCCGGCATGGGGGCAGTGACGTGTGGTTTACGGAGACCCCCGAGCAGATCTTGGAGGGCTACGACCCTTCAAAGGATCCACTCTCGCCTCCGGGACTTGTGATTCAGAACCTAGCCAAGACCTACGACATCTTTGACGTGTGGTTTGAGAGCGGCTCGAGCTGGAACGCCGTGCTGCGCCAACGCGGGTTGCCGTTTCCTGCGGATCTCTACTTGGAAGGCAGCGATCAGCACCGCGGTTGGTTCCAACTGAGCTTGTTGCCCGCATTGGGCGCGACCGGCAAGGCACCATTCAAGACTTTGGTGACGCACGGGTTCATCGTGGACCGCGACGGGCGCAAAATGTCCAAGAGCAAAGGGAACGCATTGGAAGTTGAGGCGCTCCTTAAAGACTGGGGAGCGGAAGTCTGCCGCTGGTGGGTGTCCAGCGTGAGCTACGACAGTGACATCCGTGTGGACCCAGAGTTCTTTGTGCAAGCGGGGGAGAGCTATCGAAAGGTTCGCAATACGCTCCGTTACTTGCTGAGCAACTTGTACGACTACACCCCCGCCTCGCCGGCCATTGAGCACGCGGTGTTGTGTGCAACACCTGTGGAATCGCTGGATGGTTGGGCGCTGGGTGAGCTTGCCAAGGTGCAGGCCACGGTGCGCGCGGCGTACGCGTCCTACGAGTTTAGGGACGCGCATCTTGCGCTCTTTGACTTTTGCAACGGTGCGTTGAGCGCGGTGTACTTTGCGGCCACCAAGGATCGGCTGTACTGCGACGCTGCGCAGAGCGGCCGACGTCGGCAGACGCAGCGGGTGATGTACGCCCTGGCGCAGAGCCTGATTAGGCTGCTAGCCCCCGTGCTTCCTCATACGGCCGATGAAGCGTGGCAGGCGCTGATGGGTGATGGTGTGCCAAGCGTGATGCATCAGACCCATGCTGAGTTGCAGTACAACGCGGCAGCTGGGTGGGAGGCGGTCTTTGCCATGCGAGAACAGGCGTTAAAGGCGCTGGAATTGGCCAAGTCACAGGGACTGGACAATTCAATGGATGCTGGACTGGTGCTCCCCGATGCGGACGGCACACTGGCACCATTTGCATCCGAACTGGCCGACCTCATGGGAGTGAGCCGAGTTCAGCTCGTTGGATCAGCCCAGGGGGTCGCCGTTCAGGATTTGCGCTCTGAACCGCGGTGCGAACGTAGCCGCAAGCGTGATGGCACGGTTCGTCCGCGTGCGGACGGTGGGGTGCTCAGCGACCGTGATGCTGCCGCAGTGGGCGTGGCGTGACTAGCTGACTTTGCTACCCGGCTTCACCGGGCGTGCAAGACCAAGCAGGATGACATCGCGCTCTCCGCCCTCTTTCAAGTCGCTCGCGGCAAGCACCATTCCTTGGCTCAGGTGCCCGCGCAGTTGCCGGGGTTCCAAGTTGGCCACAATCACCACCTGCTTCCCCACCAGATCCGCGGGCTGATACCAGGCCTTGACTCCCGCGCAGACTTGGCGACCCTCGGGAGTGCCGTCGTCCAGTTTGAGCAGGAGCAACTTGTCGGCATTCGGGTGAGGCTCAGCGCTACGCACGGTGGCCACGCGCAGGTCCAACTTGGCGAAGAGTTCGTAGGGGATCGAGGGCAGCGCTTCAGGTTGAGCGGCGGCTGGGGCGTCAGTCATTGGATTCTCCACGGCGCGCAGAAGAGCCGGCGCCAGTTAGAACTGCGGCATGTCGGGCCGTTGGGGCCGATCGGGGCCATCGGGATCCACGAGTTTGAATCCGTGACGGGCTTGCATTCGTTCAAGGCTAAAGAGCTCAGGCAGGTTGATGCCGGGCTCGCTCATGACCAGAGCTCTGAGAATGGCGCCGGAGGTGCTCAGCTGATTCCATTCTTCAAGGCTCAGCGGGCGTACGTCATTGATGCGCACCACCAACAGCAATTGCTTGCTGGGCACGGGAATCGTGAGCAGACGTTGCGACTCAGGCAGCGCAGACACTGGACGGTCCGTGGGCAGCGACACCGCACGCTGGAGTACGGCGCGTACAGCCTCAGCATCACTCCCCGCACGCGAAAGGGGACTGGGCGTTGCACCCAGACCGCGCATGAGCATGGCTGAATTGGCGAGCGAAATCTGTGGCACTGAGTCCACCACCGTGTTGTATTCGTTGGCCACGGCGGCCAGCCCGGCTGTTTCAGCCTTCTGCAAGACCTGCTGTTGCTGGCGCACCAATTCGGCGTAACGCAGCGTTGTGGTCGCGTCCTTGATCACCGCGTCTTGCACGGCGGCCATGGTGCTGGGGGCGTGCGCGGGCTCGGCCACGGTGACACGGAAAGCGATGATGTCATTGCCGCGGGTGGTGAGAATGGGTCCCACAACTCCTGCCTGCAAGGGCAGCTTTGATTCCGGATTGAATTCCTTGAGCTGCGCAAGGAGCGCGCCCACGGTCATGGGTGGGCCGAACTCCTTGGTTGTGGAGCCGCCGATGAACATCTTTCCGTCCACATCGCGCACGGGAATCAAGTCGGGGCCGCTGTTGTCCAGCCGCGCCAACGGAAGCTGGAACTTGTTGCTGAGCTGTTGTGCCAACTCTGCAAATGAAGGCTGCCTGGTGGCCCAATCGGCGGGGAGCGTGACAAGACCAGCGTTGACAGGCAGATCGCGCATGGCTGCGCGCGACCAATCGCGAATGAACGCGGAAATCTTTTCAACCCGTTCGTTGGTCAGGCGCTGGCGAACCACTTCGACCACGCGATCTCTGGCCTCTTCAAACGTGGGAATCACCGGAGCGGTGCCGGCCACTGCCGCAGGGGCGTACGCCGCTGGGTTGCGGAGAAACTCCTTGCGCAGTTCCACGGGCGTGAACGCGGGATCCTTGAGCACTGACCGGGAGATCTCAGCCAGCGGAATGGCTAACCATTCCACGCTGACACGGTCTTCATGTTTGTATCCGGCGCCCGCAGGGCCCGTGCCGGGTAGGTGAAGCTTGGCTTGTTCAAACTGCAGTTCCATCTCCGCCAGCGAGGGCGGGGGCACTTGCACGGCATCACCCACGGAAGACGCGCTGATGGGCACAACATCGGCAGAGACGGTGGTGAGAAGTTCTCGCGCCATCAGGCGTTGACGGGAATCACCCGCACGAGGCGCTTCAACCACCAAGCTCATGAGGCGTTCCACGCCCGCAAGGTCAGCAAGCGTCTGCAGCACATTGCTGGGCTGCATCTGCGTGTTGCTGGCCAGTACACCCAACAACTGGTCGGGCGAGACCCCCGCAGACGTGGCCACATTCGCCAAGAAAGCTCGGCCGTCGCCCTGACCGCCCACCAGACCCGCGTCGCGGGCCTCGCGCGAAATCAGTATCCAAAGCGCCGGCTCCTTCAGGTCTGTGACTGCCAGCCACATGAGGGCCGCGCTGCCGTTGAGCCCGGGTGTGCCTCGAGTGCGCAAAATGTCTCTGGCGATGGACTGCAGCGTGGACAGCAATCGAATCTGTCCACGTGCGGCTTCAAGTTCCCCCAGTGTGACGGGCTTGCCGTCGGTCGTGGTGGCCCAGGTGGTGCTTGCGGACGCACGAACCGCAGAGCACCTGCTCACGGCTGATGGTGCCAAGAACACAACCAGCAACAGCACGCTGATGCCAGCCATGACCTGCTTTTGGTACTTGCTCAGAAGACTAAACATGGCGGCAACGCGGGGTCCGCCAGAACTTAGCGGTAGAACTCGACGATGAGATTGGTGTTCACGTCGAAGGGGATCTGATCAGACGTGGGAAGAGTGAGAACCTTAATGCGCAACTCGGCGGGATTCACTTCAATCCAACCCGGAGTCTGGTGCCCCTGCAGGCTCTCCATCTGCTCGCGGCAAAGTGTCTGAATCTTCTCACGAACCGTAATCACATCTCCTGGCTTCAGACTGTAGCTGGGTCGGTCAACCTTGTGACCGTTGACCTGCACCTGTCCATGCGCCACCAACTGGCGCGCACCCCAGATGCTGCGGCTGAAACCACCGCGACGGATCACGTTGTCAAGTCGGCGCTCAAGCAATTGCAACAGCACTTCGCCGGTGTTGCCCTTGGTGCGGCCAGCTTCTTCAAAGTAACGGCGGAACTGGCGCTCCAGCACGTTGTAGTGGTAGCGCAACTTCTGCTTCTCGTCCTTACGAATGCCGTAGGGCTTGGCGCGCTTGCCACGCAGTCCATGGGGGCCCGGAGGGGTCAACTGGCGCTTGCTCGTGTGCTTTGGAAGATCGGCGACTGGTACGCCAACGCGCCGGGAGAGCTTGACCTTTGGACCGAGATAGCGAGCCATTCGAGAGTGGACCTTGGAAAATCGTGCCTTCCCCTCGCCGGCCGCGCGCGCGGCCTTTGGGGGAACGGAGCATTCAACCATAACCCGGCCTACTTCGCAAGGGAGGCGGGGGTGAGTTATCCGGTCAGTACGAGCGGGCTTCGCTGTTTCGCCGCCAATTGAGGTACGCGGTATTCAGCACTTTGTAGCCCCCTGGGGTGGGATAGTTCCCAGTGAAGTACCAGTCGCCGGAGTATCCGGGCATGGCGGCGTGCAGCCCTGCAATGGTCTGGTAGAGCACATCGATTCGTCCACCCCAGGCCAACTTGGCCGGGCGAACCAACTGCGCCACCTTGGAAGAGATCTGCTCGAGCGAAAATGAGTCATACACGGCCTTGACATGGTTTTGCATGCGGTCTGCACGCAGGTGCTGTTGCGCCAGACAACGCTCTTCAACTTCTGCGAGCAGGTCGGCAGAACCTAGCTCGTGGTGGAGGGCGATGGCCGCCTCAAAGGCGATGAACCGCCCCAACTGGCTCATGTCAATTCCGTAGCAATCGGGATACATGATGGGCGGAGCGCTAGACACCACCACAATTCGTGCAGGCTCGAGCCGTGAGAGCATGGTGATGATGGACTCGCGCAGCGTGGTGCCGCGCACAATGCTGTCGTCGATCACCACCAGAGTTTCGCCTGGCTGGACCGTTTCACGCGTGATGTCGTAGACGTGGTTCACCAACTCTTTGCGCGCGGCGTCGTGGGTGATGAACGTGCGAAGCTTTTGATCCTTGGTGGCCACTCGTTCTGCCCGGATTCTGGGGTGCGCCATGCGCATCACATCCTCGCGGGTGGCCTTGCCCGACTGAATGAGCGTCCAAAGCTGGTCGCCAGTGCGCTCGGCCACCAGGCGTTCCATGCGTTGAAGCAGCCCGTAATAGGCAGTTTCACTGGTATTGGGGATGTAGCCAAAAACGGTGGAGTCAATTTTCCAGTCCACCGCGTTTAACACTCGGGCTGCCAACTGCTCACCCAGCGCCTTGCGCTCGCGGTAAATGGCAGCATCGTTGCCTCGACTGAAATAGATGCGTTCAAACGTGCACTGACGTTCAGGACCGGGCTCGGCGTAGCGCTCGATGGCAATCGAACCTCCTGCCTTCACCACCAGCGCATGAGCGGGGGGCAGAGGCCGCACCTGATCGGGCTTCACGCCAAGCACGGTGACCAACGCAGGACGCTCGCTCGCCACCGCGATGGCTTCTTCAGTCTCAACATAAAAGGCGGGGCGAATGCCGTGGGGGTCGCGAAGCGCAAAGCAATCCCCGTTGCCCAGGAGCCCCGCGAGCACATACCCACCATCGCAATCTTCGGTGGCTTGGCGCAGCACTCGCGCCAGGTCCAGTTCATGCGAGATCGCTGTGGCCAATTCCGCCCCTTCCAGATTGCGAAATGTGCCGGGCCCCATGGTGCTGGCCAGAAATCGATGCTCTTTGTCTAGGAAGTGGCCGATCTTTTCAAGCATGACGCCGGTGTCGGCATCGCCCACAGGATTGAGTCCGTACGACACAAGGGCGTCAAAGAGCTCCCGGCTGTTGGTGAGATTAAAGTTCCCCGCCAGCGCCAGATTGCGGCTGCCCACATTGCTCGTGCGCAGGTAAGGGTGACAGAGCCCGCTGCCGTTGCCGGCAAAGGTGCCGTACCGAAGGTGACCCATCATCACCTCACCCAGCATGGGGATGCGCCGTTTGAGCTCGGTGGGATGCATGTGCACCAGCTCATCAGGTGTCAGCGCCTGCGCGGGCTTCATCACTTCGGCAAAGATGCGCTCAATGGGCGACCGCTTGGCGCTGCGAATTCGATCAATGAAGTGTTCCCCGGGCGGCATGTCGAATTTGGCCATGGCGATGCCCGCGCCATCCTGGCCACGATTGTGCTGCTTTTCCATGAGCAGGTAGAGCCGTCGAAGTCCCCACAACGGATCTCCCAGTTCGGATTGGAACCAACTCAGTGGCTTCTTCAGCCTGAGCAGGGCGAGTCCGCATTCGTGCGTCAGGCGATCACCCATGGATCGGTGAGTTTAGTCGGACTGAACGCACCGCGGACGGTAGCCGGCTAGAAAAGCGCGACGGCGTGTCCGCCGGGAAGCGCGTCGATGGGTGGCGCCGGTTGATGCTGGCCAGTGACGGTGAGGTGGGGCACAAGCTCCGGGGCCTGCTCTTGATACAAACGCTGCACCACATCCGGATGATTGCATTGCTGCGAGAGGTGGAGCAGCACGAGTCGCTGCAGCGGCGAACTGCGATGAAGAAGCCGAGCAATCTCCAGCGCCTGGTGGTTGGAGAGGTGCCCTCGCCCTCCCATAATGCGGTCAATCAAGAACGGTGGTCGGCCGGAGTCGCGCTGCATCTGCGGGCAGTAGTTGCTCTCCAAGCACACCACGGTGCAACCGCGAAGGTGCTCCACCAATTCCGTGGATGGACGGCCGATGTCCGTGGCGTAGCCGAGGCGAGTGTCGCCGCGCTGAATACGGAACGCGCACGAGCCAAGTGAATCGTGCGGCATTCGTAAGGAGTGAAAGTGCAGGCCGCCTTCCAAGAATTCATCATGGTGCTCTTTGATCGATGCACCGTTGAATCCGGAGTATCGAACACTCGAAACATGACGACTGGCCACATGTAACGTGGGACCCGTCAGGCCCCCGAGCACGCGAGCCCAGCCCCCATGCAAGTGATCGCCATCGGGATGGGTGAGCACGACTGCCCGCACCTGTGTGTGGTCAAGACCGGCCAGCGCGAGGCGCCGCCGAGTTTCCTTGGGTGAAAACCCGCAATCCATGAGCAGGATTCCCTCCGGGCAAACGAGCGCAGTGCAGTTGCCTGCGCTGCCGGAACCCAGCACAACGATCCGCAAGAACGACACGGCTACGCAGTTTCCGCAGCCGGTTCGCCGCGTACCGAAGAGGTCTGACCACGCGAAGAGCGCCCGGTGCCATGGGTGATTCCGCGCTTGGTGCCGCGAATGAATGCCGCGTATTCAGCCACAATGGGGTCGCCCTTGCGGGCATCAAGTTCAGGCAGCGCTTGTTGAGGCGTGGACCCGCCGCGGTAGATGGTTTTGTAGACCCAGCGCACACTTTGAATCTGTTCTGCGGTCATTCCAAAGCGTCGCATGCCCACGATGTTGAGGCTTCCCGCCACGTTTGTGGCGGTGATGGTGAACCACATGGGAAGGTCGAGCGAGGCACCGGCACCGCCGGTGAACATGGCTCCGCGACCGATGCGGCAGTATTGATGCACGAAGGCATTGCCCCCCATGATGACCCGGTCAGCCAGGTGAACATGGCCAGCGAGCAGCGCGCCACTTGCCAGAATGCAGTTGTTCTCAACGACGGTGTCGTGACCCACGTGTGTGTTGGTCATGAAGTAATTGCTGTTGCCCACCGTGGTGGGATGCTCGGTCTTGCCTCGGTGCAGCGTGAACCCTTCGCGAAAGGTGTTCTGATTTCCCACCACGGTTCCAGCACCAGCTTTGTTGTGATCAAAGCCAACATCCTGAGGTGAAAACCCCAGACTCGCACCCGGATACACCGTGTTGCGCTCCCCCATTGTGAGCGGACCGTTCAAGTGTGCGGAAGCCACCAGCACCGAGCCTGCGCCCACGTGCACCGGTCCGCACGTACCCAGAATGACGCAGTGCGGCCCGACGTGCACATCGTCCGCCAGTCGGACGTCGCCCTCAAGTACGGCTGTGCGATGGATGGTGGCCATACCGTTAGTGTAGGGAATGGCGCGGCTACGCTTGGGGCACTGTGAAAGTGCTGCGCGTTACAGATCTTGGCTCACTGGCATACTCGGCCGCGTTGGAGGTGCAGCGAAGAGAGCACGCCCACATGGTGGAGACCCGGCCAGTGCGGGGCCCATGGCCGCTCTTGCTCGTGGAGCATTCGCCGCCCGTGATTACCGTGAGCCGCCGCGCCGGCGCGCGCGCGAATCTGACCGCCACTGAGCAAACGCTTGCTCGGCTCGGTGTGCAGGTGTGCGAGACCGACAGAGGTGGAGACATCACCTGGCATGGACCGGGCCAGTTGGTGGCGTACCCCATTGTGGACTTGCAACGATTGGGGCTGGGGATCCACGCGTACATCCGCGCACTTGAACGCGCCGCGATGTCAGCGTGCGCTCAGTGGGGGCTGGCGTGTCATGTCGAGCCGGGGGTCACCGGAGTGTGGTGCGGTGAGCCTTCACGCAAAATCTGCGCGATCGGAGTGCGCGTCTCCCGTTGGGTGACCATGCACGGGTTGGCCCTCAATGTGCGCCCTGATCTCTCCCACTTTGACTTGATCGTGCCATGCGGCTTGCATGGCCGACAGGTGACCAGCGTGTGGCGTGAACTTGGAGACCAAGGGCCGAGCATGGAAGAGGCAAAAACAACCCTGGCCAAGGCGCTAGATCGCGAACTTGGCCAGGGGCTACCGATCACCGGCGTTGACTAGAGCAGCAACTACTCGTCCTTGAGCCCCAGTTCTTTCATGACTTCAGAGGTAATGTCGATGGCTTCGGGGTAGCGCAGGAATGTGCGCGCACGCACTTGGTCCATGGTCTTAATCAGCGAGTCCATGGGACCTTCCGCGCCGCTCTCTTCGTCGGAGCTTTGATCTGATTCAAACTTGGCTGCGGTGGGCACGAATCGAAAGACCATGTCGATTTTCTGCCGTTCAGACACCAGATCAACCGCGGCGGTTAAATCGCGATAGGCCTTCTCAATGTGCTCGGTTTGCATCTTGGCAAACTTCTGGCTCATGTCGTTGCGCCACGCGTAGTACTCCTTCTGAAATGCTTCGGACTCCCGTTGCGCGTCTTCAGCCGCGGGTGAGTTGCGGTCAAGATCCTTGTACTTTTCGCGGAAGTCTTTGTATCGCTTGGCGAAGTCCTCTTCCTTTTGCTTGGCTTCATCCTCAAGCGTCTGTCGTTGGCTGGTGAGTCGATCACTCTTCAGCAGAAGTTTCATGATCTTGTCACTGTGAACCGCGCCTGCGGACCACGATTTGGCTGTGGCCTGTTCTCCCCACTGCAATCGGCCTTCGCCGTTCTTGAGCGTGATGTTCTGATCCTTGCCGGTGAGGATGAGCCCCTCGGCAGGACCAAGATCGGCGCGCAGCGTTGACGCCGTATGTGCCGGCATCTGGAAAGCGACCAGTGCAGCGAGGCCAGCAAGGGCCCCGTAAACGACGAAGCGTTCTTTGGTGTGCATGGGCGGAATAGTAGCCTCGCCCACCGCTTCGCAGCAGGGCTGTCCGCTCCGAAGGCAAGGCCTCGCGCGGGTCAATCTCCCTGATCCAGGATGGCCATAAAGGCCTCCTGGGGAATGCTCACCGTGCCGATGAGTTTCATGCGCTTTTTGCCCGCTTTCTGCTTTTCCAGCAGTTTGCGCTTGCGGCTGACGTCGCCGCCGTAGCACTTGGCGGTGACGTTCTTACGCATGGCTTGAATGGACTCTCGGGCAATGATCTTGCCTCCGATGGCTGCCTGAAGCGGGATCTCAAACTGGTGGCGGCTGATCTGCTCTTTGAGCTTGGCCAAGATTTGGCGGCTGCGCTGTTCAGCGAAGTCCCGATGGCACATGAGCGCCAACGCTTCCACTGCGTCGCCATTCACCAGGATCTGAACCTTCACCAGATTGTCCGCGTGGTACTTGGTGATCTCATAGTCCATGGTGCCGTACCCGCGAGTCACGGACTTCAACTTGTCATAAAAGTCGTAGATGATTTCGGCCAGCGGCAGTTCATACACCAGCATCTGCCGGTCTTCGCCGATTGCCACCTGACTCTGAAAGATTCCCCGGCGCGCGTCGCAGAGTTTCATCAGGTCGCCGATGTTGTCGTTTGGGCAGATGATCTCAATCTTGACGATGGGCTCGCGAATGCTGGCCACTTGACCCATGTCGGGTAGATCCGCCGGATTGTGAATCTCCACCATGGTGCCATCCGTCTTTTCAACCTGATAGCTGACGGTGGGGGCGGTCTGCACAATTGAAACATTGCCCTCGCGCTCCAACCGTTCTTGGACGATGTCCATGTGCAGCAAACCCAGAAAGCCGCACCGAAACCCAAAGCCCAAGGCTTCGCTGTGCTGCACTTCATAAGTAAAGCTGGCATCGTTCACGTGCAACTTGCCCATGGCCTCACGGAGGGTTTCAAAATCTGCGCGCTTGCCGGTGCCGCCTTCGTCGGTGGCGGGGTAAAAATCGCAATACACCATCTGCTTTGGCTCTTCGTAGCCGGGAAGTGCGAGGTCTGCTGGATCATTGTCCAAGGTGACAGTGTCACCCACGCGCACGTCGGCCAAGCTCTTGATGCTGGCCACCATGTAACCCACTTGCGCGTAGCTCAACTCCTTCACGCGTTGTGGGAATGGGGTGTTGCGTCCTAGGTCGCTCACGCTAAAGACGCGCCCTGTGCCCATCATGCGGATCTTGTCACCCGCGCGGATCTTGCCATCAAAGACGCGGATGTACACCACGACGCCTCGGTAGTCGTCGTACTTGCAGTCAAAGACAAGGGCGCGCAAGTGGCGCATTTTCTGCGGTGGAGGCGGGGGCAGTTCCTCAACGATTCGATCCAGCAACTCAATGATGCCCTTGCCGGACTTGGCACTCACTTGCAGGCAATCCTCAGCGGCAAGGCCCAGTACCTGTTCGATCTCCATGGCCACCTTGTCGGGGTTGGCCGCTGGAAGGTCGATCTTGTTGATGACGGGAATCAGCTTCAGGTCATTGGCGATGGCTAGGTACGCGTTGGCTACGGTCTGTGCCTGCACACCCTGAGTGGAATCAACCACCAATACCGCACCCTCGCACGCTTTGAGCGCACGGCTGACCTCATACGTGAAGTCCACATGGCCAGGCGTGTCAATGAAGTTCAGCTCGTATTCCTGGCCGCGATACGTGTGATGCACGGTCACCGCGGAAGCCTTGATGGTGATGCCGCGCT